>NZ_JACFRA010000010.1:0-16948 GCF_016101165.1 Bifidobacterium sp. W8114
GGTGCTTGCCGCCCGAACCCTTGGTCGGGCCCTTCTTGTCAGCCATGCCTCCAGTGTAAAAGCAGGCAAGAACCAGCAAAACATCCTCTCCTCATTTATGCTGATTGACGCTGCGTCTGACAATCAGAGATTTCGAGGTGGGTGCAGCATCCATGTGCTGAGTAATGCATGGCAGCTTCCGTTTTGTAGTTCCTTGGTCATCACATATGGCGAAGAGCTATGCTGGGTTCCTATTCCTACGCAAACGGTTTTTCGACTGGTTTGGTTGATACACACACCTTTGAAATGTGGATTGTGGCCGAACACTAACTTGATATGGTTATGCCACCTCGGCGATGAGTCTTTGGGAAAACAAAATAACTACTCTAAACCTCCTCCCCCCGAAGAGATCCACGGTGTGTGATTCAGAAGGCGGCGAGGAATCAGGGTTGCGATTGGTTGATGTTTTGCCGTGCCCGGCAGAGGATCAATCAAAGCCCCGATTCGTACAGAAAGTTGCGGGCAATGCCGGTTATCCAGATGTGAAATCCCAGGCCGGGCCGATCGGTTATTTGTGTTCGTTGAAAAACGAGTGCATGGTCACCGCATGTATATGCCCTTAAGTGAATTTGAAGTCAAACAGATGAATCCGAGGGTTCAAAATCCTCCTGCTCTGCAGGCCTGTGGAACTGTGGAATTATACCATGTTCTTACTGCTTATTGCTGCCGGTAAGATCATTGAAAGTGACACCTGGGTCGGCCCAACCCATCGGAGTCTGATCCACGTTCAGGTCCGTCTTGGCTTTTGGTGAGGTGGTGACATCGTACTCATAGACGACAGTTTGACCTGGAGGTATGGAGGCCAGACTGGTATAAAGGTGTTTACCATTGAATACGGCACGTTTAGGCTGCCAGCCCCCACCCTTATACCGGATGTTTGAGATGGATCCTCCTGCGGGTGGATAGAAGAGCATTTTCTCCAAAGCAGTGCCCCTTGAGGTAAAGTTGCTCGATTGGCCCAGTACGTAACTGGTCAAACCGCTCATTTCACTCTGGGTGAGGACATTGGTCATCGAGAATTTGACATGATAAGTTCTGCTTCCGTCCGTTGCAGTTGAGGTGTGTGTGATGTCGGTTTTGCGGTGAAGGTACCAGTCCAGCTTGGAAGGATTGTTCTGATTAAGGTAGATTCCAATTTCCGGTTTCTCTTCGTTATCAGGGGCCTCCTTGGCTAATCCTGAGCCTTGGAAGTACGCGGCCTCATCCGCATGGAACGTATACATGTATAGATGTCGTTGCTCTGCCATTGGCTTAAATAGCTTTGACAGTGCCATGATTTTTTTCGTACTCATCTTCGCGAAGACACCGTTCATGGCTTGTTTCGCAACACCGGCAAATACTGCATCCTGCTCATACACGGGAATTGTTTTATATATGTCATTCATAAAGAATTGTGCAGTATTTTCTCCGGTGAGAATTTGACCGTTGGAAGTCCTGATGTTGCCGCTGATTTTGATTACTTCTTGTATGAATACAGGGTCGATCATGATGACGCCATCAATCTGTCCGGCATATGGAGAGCGTTGCCAGCAAGTATTAACAGCCTTTGCGGTTTGTGAAAAATCAGGATACGCTGTTAAATCTCGAATATCGAAGCCAAAATGCAGAGGCGCTGAAAAAATCCCATCTGGGTCGTCAGTACTTATGACTCCTAGGCGGATAAACTCTGTATTGGGGTGAAAGTCGTTAACTTTAACCATCCCATTATCAGCGTGCATTGAGCCCAAAGAGCCTATAAGGCCTCCACCTGAACGAGATTCCGAAGGTGTTTGAGCTACGATAATATAGGAGCGTGGGCCTTGAATTCCAAGTAACTGCGGGAGAACGTGAACAGCCCGGTTGAGGTTGCTCGTCGTGTCAGCCAAGTAGGAGAATTGCTTTTTTGCCTCGGTGTATACGTTCTGTACTTGTCTGATTCGGGGATAAGGAAGTGATTTAAGCTTTTCAGATTGCGTTTGTATGCTTTTATCAGCCTGTGCGAATCCAGCCCCTGCTGCCGTAAGGGGTCTCAGATTGATTTGTCCATTTCCCTGGTCATATGCAGTATTTACGAGCTGACGAATGGTATCTGATAAAACAGGGAGTGAATCATGTGAGGTGCTATTTACAATCTCGACCATACCCTGAAGGTTCTTTACATCATCGCCGATTCCAGGGATCACAGAGGCTGTGTCCCAAACTCTGCTGTGAGCTAGACGATTGGCAGCCGAAGTTTCGGCCTGTACTTTAGGTATGACTCTAATAGCTGTGTCTGGATCCTGGATTATATTGTCGGCACTCAATCCGGAAATATAGGAAAAGGCGACTTCTTCGTGGTTCTTGATCTGCATGGCGTCACGATAAAATTTGAAGCCGAAGCCTGCTGCTAGTAGTAGAAGCGCCGCGAACACCATGAAAGTGATGAGTAACGTATTGCGCAAGCGGTGAGATTTGTGTTTACGAGCATTCAATTCGTTGCGCATATGCTCAGGTGGTTTGTTATTTGTCCTGGAATGGTTTCCCGAGACGTCTGTTGTAGGCATGTGCACTCCTGCTAGTCGCCACTGTTTGCTGTTTCTCTTCAGGCCTCTAACATCATATAGTTCATAGAATTTGATTTGGTTTGTAGGTATGTAGTTTTTGTGATTTGTGCTTTTATCCACACTCTTCTAAGAGTGCGTGCAGAATCCGGTATTTGGGCTTATGCGTAATTTGGACTGATTAGTAAGAACCAGTGTGACGAAATACGGCCATAATTGTCTTAGCAAGAATTGCCAAATCACCCGTAACGCTCCATTGCTGTATGTAAGAAACATCGAGACGTTCGGCTTCTTCTTGAGAAAGGTCGGAACGACCGGAAACCTGCCAAGGTCCGGTGATCCCTGGCCGTACTAAAAGTCGAGTGGAGTAAAGTGTCCCGTATTCGGCCACTTCATACTCTCGCTGAGGTCTAGGACCGACCAATGACATATCACCTTTCAGGACGTTGAAGAACTGGGGGAATTCATCAATAGAGTACTTCCGTATGAAGTGTCCTACTTTGGTTATCCTTGGATCATTCTCGACTTTGAAAAGAGCACCATATTTTTTTCCGGCTACCTCAGCAAGCTGGGCATCAAATCTGTCTGCGTTAACAAACATGGAACGCAGTTTATAACAACGGAATGGCTTACCGTTGCGACCAATGCGTATTTGTTTGTAGAATGCCGGCCCATGATCCTCAAGTTTGATGGCAATGGCAGCGGGGAGGATTATAAAGGGCGTGAAAACGATGAGAGCGAGGAAGGACCCTATGATGTCCATGGTCCGTTTAACGAAGCGTGTGAGTGATGAATATTGAGGAAGACTGGCAATGAGGATGGGTTGCATGCCTGAATAGTCCAGATCAATGCGGTGACTACTCAAATCCGCGACCGATATGGATACCCCCAGTTCTATGCCTAATGATTCCACGGCTAAGGATAGGGCATGCATGATTTGATTATCGCGGGTAATGACGTCCGTAACAATGACTATTTGTGCACCAAGTCGTTCTGCTGTACGTGGAAAGTGAGAGTTGAAAGCGACAACATGCACATGTGTACAATCTTGCATGCCCTTATTAGGAATCGTTTTTACTTGAGAGTTGGTATCTAAGTCTGGCTGGTGGTATGGAGTAGCTATAACGTCACCGTGTGGTGAATTCGGATCAAGAGCGATCGGGCATACCGCTATAGGTGTATATCCGCTAGCATCGCTGGTTTCAAGGGTGTTGAGCATATTATCTATTCCAGCTTGAGAACCCACTATTATTGCGTCATATTTGCACTTACCCTGCTGACGGTATTGATGTAAAGCGCGGCGCGCCATCCAGCGGGCGAGTACCTCTAAAACACCCGCTATGACGGGCACGATAATCGCAGTAGTTCTTGGCAGATTCATATGGAGCATATATACCAGGCAACTGGTTATTACCATGTCCAATAGAGCGGCGTTAAAAATTTTGGTGTAAAGGCCGTAACCTTCTGACATGACATGTCGGTGGTAGGTTCCGCAAATCAACAGGCTGAATAACCATATCAGGCATTGGATTAGTCCAAAGTAGAAGGCAGGTATATAGTTTTCTATGGTCTTTAAGGATAGTGGCTTAACTAGAAAACTGACCATAAGTGAAACTGACATGACAGCTACGTCTACCGCAATGAGGAAAGCCACGAACCAATATCGCCAATGTGGGGTTCGGCGAAGTTGCTGGATAATGGAATTGGTATTGTCTGTTGAGTCGAACTGCTGGTTGATGAAGCGAAGTGCCTGTGTGGGTGCTGTCTCTAATGGCAAAGAATCGGTAACTACTTCGGGTTTGGATATGGGACTATGACCATAGCTATAAGCTACACTACTGTCGGATTCCGCTTGGACCGCATCATTGCCGGGATCTTGAGCAACGCTGTTCAATCGCTACACCTTCCCAAACATAGACAAATGATATACCGGGTGCTGATATATGTACGTCATTAGTTTACAGCAACTTGTGTTTAATTAACCACAAGTTGGAAAATAGCTATTGTAGTCTACGAAGCTGCAGTAGAAATCCGCCATTCGTGCGGCGTTCAGTCTTGCATCATAGCCTTTTTCTTTAATCTTAGAAAGGTTGCATTCGCGATTATATTGCGGCATCCGCATATAGACTGTTATTATTTGGCTCCATTTTGCAAGCGCTCCTGTCGAGTTAATGGCAGGAACTTCGTAGTTCTCCCGAGGTCGGCTTCTCTGCTGATGACATCCGCGACGATGAGGATCTGTGCGCTCAGACGTTCAACAAGGCATGCAGCAGCAGTCTCATAAGCCAGCGGGCGCCCGCCTCGAAGACGCAGGCGAGCACGTCGCGGCTATGACTGATGTCCGAGGCAGTTGGAGATCCAGCATGCAGACCACGCAGGAGGTGAAAATGACCATCATCAGGGCTGCGTTGAAGATGAGGGTGTTGAGGGCCGTATCCCTCCGACATGACGTGTCGATGGTAAGACCCACAGATGAGCAGGGAGCAAACCATGACAGCGACGTCAACGCTGAGGAGCAGGGCGATGTACAGGTACTGCCATGTGGGTGTTCGGTTCAGCTACCGTAGTTAGGGATGGGGTCCTATGCCATCATCGAACGGAGAATTGTTGAAGGTCAGGGGTTTGCTGGTCCTGTTGTTGGAGTGTTGCCTCTTTGGAGGAGCAGCGTTCGCTCCGTCAAGGATGGATGGTGCACCGGTCTCAGCGCGCTGGGTGCTTCCACTGAGGCTTTTGACCACAGGGATGGACGAAGAGGGATAGGAAACGCGGCGTGCCTGAGAAGTCGCACCTTCCGTCTTCGGCTCGCCCCTTTCAACCATGTAGACTCCTCGGCTGTCCTAGAAGCGAAACGACGATTATCGCCCCAATGCCCTCACTACTGATTCAGCGGACATTGGTATAACATCCCTACCCCTGCTTTGCATGTGAAAGTGAGGATTTCCAGCGGCTCGATGTCAGTGGCCGACAGGTACTATGTCTTGGGCTTCCCGACGCTCTTATATATAGAGGTGCTATGTCTTGGCGTTAAAGCAATGTCGGTAGATCCGTTCTGATGTGATGCGGGCGTTTTCTGCAAGAACACACTGTAAAGAAGGGGCATGATGACGGTGATGCCCAAGGAAAATAGCGCTTCGGTAAAGCCGAACTCCAGGGTGTTGAGGACAAGTACAGCAAGCTTATAATCCGATGCCTTGATGGCTGAGTATATCAGTTTTGTGTACATCACGCCTATTGTGATGGTGACGATGATGCCGCCGATAAAGAGAGCATGCAATATGGCGTTGTCGAGGGCATATCGTTGGACGAAGAATAAGTCATTGTTGGGTGGCGTTGGTCCCCAAATCCGCACTCCGCCCTTCCAGTACTGATTCCAGTACCAGAAACGTCCGGAAAACAAATCTCTTATTGGCGGCGGTATTCTGCTCATGAATATGGCAGAACAGATGCTCAGCAGGGCAAAGAGAGGGTATGCCAGGACCATGAGTTGGCGGACCAGCCTGCTTTTCTTCAGCCCGACTTTCACTATCGGGTTGAAGAGCATCAAGGCGGTCAGGATGAGAAGGGCCTTGCTGGCTGTTTTCAAAAAGACAATAACAAGAAGGGCCAAGCAGTAAGCAGCAGTGATTTTTCGGAATTTGATTTTATCAAGATAGTAAATTCCCATCAGAATGGGCAAGAAGTAGGCAAAGACGTAAGTAGGATAGCCGAAGCCGAAGGCAAGCCTGGGAGCAGAGGGCCGTGCCGCACTTGTCCATACACCGTTATCGTGGAATAAACCGAGGGCATATCCAAGCAGCTGGAAAGAAAATAGTACAAGGCAGCTATAGAAGGTTGATTCGATAATCAGACGGGGCTTTTCCTTGTGCAAGACAAATCCTATTAATCCTGCCAAAATAAAATCTGTCCCGATACTCTTTGTTTTATAGAAAAGGAAAGCCACGCAAAGCAGCATGACATAAATTGCTATGTTGACGACACCGATATCCATGATGTCATGGAATGAAATGGCGAATTTCAGAAGCGAGCAGAGAGCGACAATCCCCAAAGAGATTTCTACAAGCATATTTAATGAAGGATCATGAGAGGATTGAAACCCGATTCGATGTGCCCATATTTTCGTATAGGCAAATATCATTGTGGAAACAATCACAAGGACGCTTGCAAGGGTGCCTGCTGAGACAGCCGTCACGGAAGAAACGCCTTTTTTGCTTTCGCCCTTGCCTCGGAATCGTTGGAACAATGTAGTATTCCTGTGTGGGAAGATCGGTTTCATGTCTTTTAGGACGATCAGTCACTGGATCTTGGCTGAGTCGTCGTGCTGCCGGATGATGGCTGGCCTTGGATATCGCATAAACTACACTCTCCTCTTAGCAGTTGTGCTGATAATGATTCAGCGCCCTGGGAGTTGCGTGCCGGATATGTTGTCCTCCAAGAGAGTTTGTAAATGAATGTGTCATCTGCTCTCCATTCGCTTGACCTTATCCTCATTTCTGAGTCGCAGTCCCGGAGGTATGGTTCGAGCATCTCCACCTGCATGTTGTTATTCGGGATTTCTTTGTATTCTGCTTGGGCCCCTGCCAGTTTCTCCCGGGCAAGTTTGGCCAGATAATAGGTGAGGTAATAATCTATGGGGGTGCTGAATCGGAGCCAATATTGTGTAAGACAAGCAGAAATGAAAGAATATGTGGCTGAGTGTGGATGAGAGGCAATGAAATAAACCTGCCAATCCTTGGCATCGGCTACGCGGTTGGCTAGAGGATAATCATCACGGATTCCTTTGACATTAAATATCGGAAGATTGAATACGAGTTCAGGAATGGGTTTATCGGCAAAAATAGTCGCATCCACCCAGAGACCACCGTGTTGGGCTAGGAGGGTCGTCCTGACGTAATCACTCATGAGCTGTGGGGAAATCAGATCAAGATCGAACTTGTGACGGATTTCTTCTGGAAACGTGCAATATTGCGTATAATTTTGCCTATTCAGGATGATTAATGGATGGTCGGGGGCTTGGCGTCTTATGCTATCCCAGCAGTCCTGGACCGTGGGCGGTGCATTTTTTTCTCCTTGCCACCAGCAGGTCCAAATTGGAGCATTCGGCTGGGCGGTTTTGGATGCGGGTTTAACGGCCTGATATCGCTTCAGGGTAGTACTGAATTGCTTGTCTAGCCAAGCCATGATATAGGCTGTTTTTTTCCTGAGCAAGCGGGATGAGATGGTTTTTCCCGTCATACCGGATAGACGGATATCGATGTATATGCGGACTTCAAGAATCGCATACCCTGGGGAGAAGGTCTTGGCGTGAGACACAAACAGTTTAATTAGTCGAGGCATCATTCCTCCTCCCTCCTGATTGACTATCTGGTGCCATCTTACTCAGTAGATGGCCCAAGGCATCTGGGTACTGCATGACCACGAGTGAGGGATAATGCGCCCAATAGGGAATTGCTGGAAGCTGACCAGAAGATCGCTGATTTTAGTGATACGTCACACCGGCAACCGGTGAATCGAGACTGTTCGGAGACGGTTCTTGGCTGTTGTCCCAGCCACTCCGGTGTTCTGTTGTTTGGGCTCTCATTCACCGTGATACAGCTTTTCCAGTTCCTGGACCATTTGACTTCTGTCGTATCCAATTCGGTAAATCAGTTCCGTTCCGTCCAGGCGGTTCTTCTGTATGCGGGTAAGCGTGTTAATTGTGGTTGCCCATGTCTGAGGATCCAGTGGGAGATATTTGAAATTGGTGAAGGGAATCGTATCTTCATTCCTGAAGCTGTCAGGAATGAGGCACGGCAGGCCTGTTGCCGTGGCCTCGACCACGCTGTTGGTGGGGAATCCTTCAAATTTGCTGGGTATCGTGAATATGTCTAGAGCGTTGAGATAGATTTCCGGATGGCTCGTGCTCTTGCGAATGATGGCAGAATCCTGTAACCCCAGGCTGTTCAGGTTTTCCAACGTCTTCTCGCGGAGTTCGCCGTCCCCGATGAGCAGTAGACAGGCATCCCGGCCTTGGCGCTTGAGCTCTTGCAGTACTGCTACTTGGAAAAGCGGATTCTTCGCTTCGCTTAGACGCCCGTGGGAGCCAAATAGGATCGTACCGTCATTTACGCCGAGCTGCTTGCGTGCTGCACTTCTAATTTCACTGTCATAACGGAATGTGGCCGAGTCGACTCCGTTGTGGATGACTTTGAATGGTTTGTTTCTGAAGAGGAATGCACCAGCGGGTTCGGAACAGGCGAGGTTCGTGGTTGCGTCGTCGGAAAACAAGCGGTAACCCAAATCGTGTGCGGCTCTTTTCGCGATGGTGTGCCCTGAGCTGAGAGAGGTGTTGTGCGAATGTACAATGCGGACCGGTACGCCGGCCTTCCTCGCGATGTGGGCATAGGCAAAGCCCATGCCATTCATGGTGTTGATATGCACAATGTCATAGTGATTCCGGTCCAGTAGTTTGGCCCAATCCTGGCAGCTTCGGCGCAGTCTGGTCACGAGATCCGGCTTTTCCCCTTCAAAGACGACATAACGATGACCGCCATGCTCTCGGATCTGACGATCGAATTGCCTACTCCAGTCATGCGTGCAGAAAATATCAAATCCGTATTGTTCCGGGTCCAAGGCGGTGACTGTGTTCATGATGAATCGTTCGATGCCACCGACACCCCAACCTTCAGAATAATATAGGATTTTCTTTCGCTTGGATCCCCTGTCTTCATGCCCTGTAAGACTCATGATTTATCCCCGGATTTCCTAGAAACTCGATGCATACTTTTTGCCGGTGAATTTTGCCCGTAGAAAGCTGCTTCCCTTTTTGACCCAATTAACAGGCTCAGAGTTTATTATCGGTAGTTCAGTAAACCCATAGCCATTTGTGTAAAGCCAGACGTCAAGCAGCATTTCGCTGATTCTGCCGGGGTACCGGAGATTGAATGCGTCATATCCAGTGTCATCGATGTGATTTTCCAGTTCGGCCAGGATGGGGAACAGCCAGGAGCAGTAATCATCGAGTTTCTTCTTTTCCATAATGAAGATGTTGAACATATGTGCCGTAGTCGAAGCCATCACGTGGTCGAAGGCAGGAAGGTAGCCATGCCATGTCGAATCGATGATCTCCCTTGTTTTATCGAGTTGTATGGCAGGAAAAGTATGAGCATAGTGCGAGTATATGGTTTCAATGAAGTAATTCCGCTTTCGAGGGAGGATGATGTCGACCGACTGGAATAATTCCCTCAACTCGTCTTCCTGCACGACTCGAGATTGCCAGTGATTGGTGGGCATCCTGCCGGCAAGGCTCTTGCTGCCAAGGTATCTACGGTAATGAACCAGTCCTTGATATTGTGAGCCGCAGTTCTTCCAGAGCCAGTATAATCCGGTTAGTTCCGAGTATTCGCCGTTCTTTTCGGAGATGTTGGCGCCAGTATTGTCCTGCGCCCAATCTTCCAAAATATCAGGGTGAAGGGCGGCACCCAGGTGAAGCGGGAGGTAGGGGCTTTTGTTGGGTGCGGGATAGGATTTGTGTGAAACAACCGCCACC
Source organism: Bifidobacterium sp. W8114 (assembly GCF_016101165.1). NCBI lineage: Bacteria > Bacillati > Actinomycetota > Actinomycetes > Bifidobacteriales > Bifidobacteriaceae > Bifidobacterium > Bifidobacterium sp. W8114. The sequence goes on from NZ_JACFRA010000010.1 coordinate 10,084, forward strand.
GTGATGTCGTTTGCAGGCGATGTATCCCTCCCCGGATGCCTGTTCATGAATCCTCTTTCCTTTACCGGCGGCGAGCGCACTCATGGTCTAAGGATAGAATTATATACTTCCAGATACTATGCCACGGGATTCGGTTCAGAATGAAGGTCTCTGCAATCACAGCAAAAATTCGGTTTACCGGGTGGATTCTGGCTGCGGCATATCTCATGACGCTGTGCAGCTGGGTCGCCGCTTTCAACGGTAGGGATATATACTGACCATCGCGCATTGCTGACGTCCCATGGATTTGTGAGGCAAGAAGAACTATGGATACTCCCGCGGTCTCGATTATCGTGCCGGTCTATAACGTAGTCGGATATTTGGATGCCTGTGTCAGGAGTCTGATGAATCAGACTTACCAGGACATCGAGATTCTGATGGTCGATGATGGATCGACTGACGGCTCGGGTGAGTTATGTGATGACTATGCCGGGACATTCGACAAAATCTCCGTCATCCATGAAGAAAACAGCGGTCCCGGGTATGCAAGGAATGCCGGTATCGTCGCGGCCAAGGGACGTTACCTGCTTTTTGTCGACAGCGACGATGTCCTACTGCCGAAAGCAGTGGAGCGGCTGGTCGCAATAGCGGACACCGGTAAAACGGATTTGGTCTGCTACGATTTCATTGTCCGAAAGGGGAAGGGCGAATCAAGTAGGACAGTTGTGATCCCTGCTGCTTTCCCTACGGTCAAGGAAACAAGCGGCATCCAGTGTCTGCGTTACATATATGAGGGGAGACTAGGCAATTACTCGATGCTGTTCCTCTATAATAGAGAATTCCTTCTCCAAGCAGGGGTTAAGTATCCTGTAAATATTAATGTTCTCGAAGACGCAGTATTCTTGAATGAGCTCCTTCCGAAAGCAAATGTAGTTCGATATTGCCAGGCCAAGTTGTATGTATATAACATAAGGCAGAATGATTCTCTTGGGCAGGGTAAAAACCTGGAAAAGGCAAAGGGCGGATATCGGGCGATCTGCCGGATCTCCGAGAATGCCAAGCGGCTGGGTTTGTACCAGGAATTTAGATTGCATGGAATTGATTTGCTGCTGTTCGTCTACAACCTTGCCGGAGACGGGACAGATGACGAAACGGAGAAACTGTTGGCGCATATCCGTACCAGCTTGTTTTCACTTTCACACGGGCAGATGAAAATAAAACCGACTTTGAAACGAAAGATTCAGCTGCTACTGATCAGATACCGTCTTTACGACCTCTTGGTACATCATCTTTGGCGTTTTGGATAAGCTATGCATGTGGCTGGCGACGGAAGCACGGATATCGGAGCGTGTGCACAATGATGAGGCAAGAGGCGGCACGGTTGAGAATTGAACGAGCTGGCGAGTCTGGCGCTTTTCACACGGTAGGACGGCCGGTGATTACGATTGTCGTACCCGTATACCAGGTAAGCAGTTACCTAGACCGTTGTGTACAGAGTCTTGTAACGCAAACATACAGGGAGTTGAGCATCATTCTGGTAGATGATGGTTCAACTGACGGTTCCGGCGAATTATGCGATCAGTGGGGTGACACAGACACCCGTATACAGGTAATTCATCAGGTGAATAAGGGGTTATCGGCTGCACGTAACCGTGGACTGGCTTCTTGCGAGACCGATTATGTAGCATTTGTTGATAGTGATGACTATGTTGAACCGACGTTTATAGAGTGTCTTTATCGTGCCCTTGCGCATGGTGAAGCCGATATGTCGATGTGCGCTTTCTTGGAGGAAGACGATGAAGGTCACGCGCTGTCGGAGGGGCCGATTTTCCCCCGCAGCGGGGTCGTCACAGGAACCCAATTGATGATTGACGCAGCGAGGCCAGATCACTGGGGCGACATCGTTGCCTGGAACAAACTGTATAGGAGGGAAAAATGGGACGGCATCGCCTACCCGGAAGGAAGGCTCCATGAAGATGAGTTTGTGTTTCATGCGATAGCTTCTGAATGTAAAAAAGTCGCTGTATCTAATGATATTCTCTATCACTATGTCCAAAGAGCGGGCAGCATCATGAAGCAGAAGACTCTTCGAAGCACTGCAGATGCTGCCGTGGCGCTATCTGAACGTCTTGATTTCTATCATTCTGAACACATTGATGCAGCGATTGCCGGCACCTTTGACTCGTTGATAAGTCAATTCATTGCCATCTGCTTGCTGGAGAAAGAAAACAAAGATCTTGAGCAGCCCCAGGCCGAGGTTATTCGGATGGTTTCAAACCAAGCGAAAGCGGTGATGGCGAGGATCGGCACCTGCGGCATGGGGTGGAGGCAGAAGCTGAAAAGAGCTTTCTGCCTTGTTTTCTCCCCTCGCAGATATGCAAGGATGGTTGCCGTTCTTCGCTACCGTAAAAGCTGTGACGGAAGATGATTGATTATTGCGATACTTGGCGTGATAGCCTTTTGAATTCCTGAGACAGATATCTGATACAGGATTTCCGCCATCTCATCCTGTCGGCAAACCCTGGTGCTGGAATGTCGGTGTATAGAGTCCCCTTCCTGGGTTGTTGCGCATCGTTATAATCCAATAATTGTGAGAACCAGTCACTTGGCAAGGCTTCATAATGCTCAGGATCAATGCACAGGCACATGAGCAATACGACTTGGTCGGCATCTATGTAGCCGCAGTTCAGAATATGCAGATATTGCTGGGTCGCATCCTGCTTCAACTGAGAAGCGAAGGAGGTTTTGCACGTAAAACAATCTCCCTGAATATAGGTGTCGGAGGTCTGCAGAAGTTGGGAAATCGGCCTGTCATCAAGCTCACTGAGACTGAAGAGGGAAACCGGCTTCTTAAAACCTGAGTATGACCATGTGGACTCGAAGAATGATTCGTCCTGGTAGAATGTGCCGCCATGGTCGAATCCGAAATCAATCCATGCGAGCCGCTCTGTACTCGCCAAAGTGGCGGCTCGTTCAGGGCAGGAGAACTTGCAGTACGTGATGTAGTCGTATAAAGCATTATTGAATTCGGCCTTCTCCTGGCAGAAAGCATAAGGCAAATAGGCCTTCCCTGTTCGTTCCATCAAATCCAACATGTCGGGGTCGAACTCTCGCGGATCTTCGATTGCTATCACTATTGTGCTGGATGGGGAAAGGGTTTGGCGAAGAGAGCAGATGCGTTCGGCCAACATCGGAGTGGTGAATACAATCAGTCATTTTGGAGCTTTGCCCATCAGGAGAAGTAATACATGTATTGGTCATTGGTTCGTGCGCTTTGGCCCCATAGACCCCTGCCTACCGGAAATAAGCGGTTACCAGAGTGATTCCGTCTTTCATGCCTCTTCCTTCATGCTTGTCGCCCGTAGTATGGATCTACAGCAGTTTTGCCGTGTAGTGTTTGATGATATCCGCCATCCTTGAGCGTTCCTGTTTCCCCAGAAGGACGAAAAAATCAATGCCTGCGGTAATGGACGCATAAAGGAAGCAGGCGGCAAGATATGTTGCCCACCCCATCTCGTGTTTTCCCAATATGATCTGAAGGCCCGAACAACAGCAGCACGCTATGATGCTGGCGACGGTGTACTGCAGATATATGGGATAGAAGGCGGTCCATTTTATCCCAAGCAGCTTCGATGCATATATAGGGACAAACAGGAGGTTCATCAAGAACCCGGTTGCTTGCGGGACAGCGGCGATTGCGTAGACGCCTAAAGAGGTCCAAGCGGCCAATGCGATCGAGCCCAGGGAGGAAACAACACCGCATAGCAGCCAGCAAAGGGAATAAGCGCGTAAATGATTGGTGATGAGGGGTATGTTCTGCAGCGTTGCGGCGACACCAGAAAGAGAAAAGCCGCTCAGGGTCAGCACCATCAGTATGTATATGGTTTTATCGTCTTGATTGGGTTGCCATAACTGGATCAGCCTGTAACCGCTTGTGACCAGCACCACGCCGATTATGTTGGTGAAGAGCCCACTGACTCTCATCCCTACCTTTATCTCTGATATCATCGCATTCTTGTTCTTTTGGGCGAAGAACCGGGTTAGTTCCGGGTAGGTCAAGCTGGCTATCGTACTGATGATGCCTGAAAGAGCATTTGGGATAACTTGGGCGATAGACAGTAGACCCATTGAATGGGCGCTGACCATCAAGTTTGCGATGAGTAAGCTAAGGCCGTCCGACAGTATCTGCTGCAGCTTGATGACGCTGTTCCATATCCCGGAGCTGAGCATGTGTCTGGTCGCTTCGGCAGATACTTCCTTGGTTCGGAATCGTAAATCAGGGGTGAGTAGTTTGGTGTATCGATAATTCAGCCAAGATAGCACCACTGTGCCTAGACAGGTAGCCACTCCGACATAGAAGACCCTGGCCGGGAGCAGTGAGTACAACAGGAACAAGGTCATGACTCTCATGAGAGAATAAGCAATATTGGCTAAACTTGAAAGATAAAGTTGATTCTTCACAAATGTAGCTACGTTCAATACAGTTGTCATCGTTGTTATTATGAAATTCAAGAATATGAATCCGAACAGCAGCTTGACGTCTTTCACTAGTGCAGGGGAAATGTTCACCAGCACTTCCAGTTTCCATATGAGAGGGATTGCAACTGCACTTAGTATTGCCGAGAGTATGAAGTTGGCCGCTAATGTTGAGGAAAAGTACTTGTCGGCTTCCTCCCTCTGCCCCTGGTGGTAGGCGACGGTAATGAACCGTCCCGCAACGGAATTCAGAGCTATGGTCAAGAAAGAAGCATAGTTGATCATATTGTTGGCGAGACCTATAAAACCATAGGCTTCAGTGCCTACATGTGAAACTATATAACTGGAGAGTATAAATCCAATCCCGATGTTAACGGCGAAGTTGATGAGACTGGAAATCAGATTAATTAAAAGCTGTTTATCCTTCATTGGAGGCCGCAATCATAATCAGGACAAGGGGAGCAAAATTCGCCATTTCATGGCTTTGACGAAGGTGTGATAAAAGTTCTCAGGTGTATATCTTCTATATACGAGCCGGCCTGCCTTACTCATAGAAAGTAGCATTTTAGTGTGTCGCTTAAGGTTAGCGATGGCGTGCGCAAGGGACTTTGGCAAGTCGCCGTCTTTCTCCACCGTGATTGCACATTCAGGTTGCGTATATTCCTGCATGCCCCCGGATTTCGTGACGATGAGCGGCAAGCCCGCCGCCATCGCTTCAACACAAGACAGTGGAGCCGCATCTTCCCAAAGCGATGGAACCACCTGTACGTCAGCGGCATACTGATAATCTACGACCTTATCGTGGGGGACATAACCCAGGTACTTTGCGCGCCTTCCCAGGTGTTCGACTGCCGACTGAACCTGATGAGAATATTCAGTGTCGGACGAAGGACCGAAATCGGGACTGCCGATGATCAGCAGTTTGATGCTCCTGTCGTCGGTCAAGGAAACTGCACGGGTCAATTCCAGAAGGCCCTTGACCGGTATGATTCGTCCGCTGCAGAGAACGACGAAATCCGTTGGTGCGAAACCCAGTTTCGCCCTTATGGCAGAGCCGGCATCGCGTGCTTCGCAACTGTCAAGCGTCTTGGTCTCAATTCCGTTCAGGACCACACGGACATCCTGGTCGTGACGGGTCGAGTAGTGCTTCCAAGCCTGAGCCGCGTAATTGCTGACAGCTATAATGCGCTTGTATTGTGAACCTTCGATGATATGGTCGGCACAAAAATGGACATGCAGGTACAAGCGGTCCTTGTAAAGGAATCGTAATGCTGGATATCCCCAGGGGGTCCCGCCTTCGAATACCACTGCATCGAAAGCTATGTCTTTGATCATCCGCAAGGCGCGCATATGGAATAGATCACTGATCTGATACTTCTGTGGGAGTGTATTGGTCAGCTTCCCCAACACTTCGGCACGATGGAACATTTTGGAGAGGGTGCGGCTGGGTGTCGGCACGAAGATGAAGTGCGTGTTGCGGAAGGAGGCGGCAAGACGTTTTGACTCATCGTCGAAACTGGTGACGACGTACAGGTCAAGTTCTCGGAAGACCTCATTCTGTTTGATGAGGGTGGTCACGAGAGTTTCTACGGCCCCTCCCTGGGTGGCCGGTACTGGCAGCAATCCGGGAAGGATCAAGCAGACTCTGTACATAAGAGTAAATCCTATACCTTTGTCGTGATGGAGAGAATTGCTTGCGTCGCCTTTCGCAGCGAACCTTCGGAGTGCCGCCGGATACGCGCATCATACGGCTTTGACCGTGTTACCTGATAAACCTTGAGAAGGCAGGTTTTAAGCGCCGTCCGACCTTCTCCAGCTGCGTGTAAGCCACTTCAAAGAGCTTTCCCGGTTGTTTATCGAGTCGGACCCTCCAAATTGCGCGCCTGGGAATGTCAATGCAAATGCAGGCCAGGAATATCAAAAGGGCGATGCCGACAGACAAGAGAACAGCCCAACCGCTGTCATAGAACTTAGCAATATTAAAAACAGATGCCAGCAGTGTTCTTGTCGTGGGATAATCATGTATGAGATATACCGCGAGGGTGCTTCCTGCTATATAGTTGATTGCCGCACTGACAAAATGCTGATGTGAGGCGATAATCAATGCTCCGAATCCGATTATGATTATCGGCAGTTTGCAGTCGCCGCTCAGGTATTCAATCAGCGATTGGTAGAATGACGCGCCTGTCTTGTAATAGAGGAAATCACAAGCTTATTGAAACTGCTCCGAATATAAGTGTCCCTAATGCGATGAGAAGCCATCCGACGGCGCTGGAGAACTCTGTCATGTGCCATCGATAGTAGGCAATCAATATTATAGAGATAAACCGGATGAGGATCGAGATCTGGGGCGTCAAATCCCTTCCCGCCGATGCCCTGGCTCCTGCTGAGGGCCCCGGCCGGCTGCTCT
>NZ_JACFRA010000011.1:0-7708 GCF_016101165.1 Bifidobacterium sp. W8114
CAGATACCCCAACACCACACTCTGACCAACACACAACCAAACCCACACACAGAACCTAAAACAACGCGTTTAGTTCCTATAGGCCCAGTGTTGGGAATCTGGTAATTGCTCTTCAACGAAGAAGACCCGGGGGATTGCCAAGCATGAGCGGACACCCTTTTCGCCCACCAGTCACGATTTTGTTCAGGCAACTCTGCCTCTTAGCTATTATGCAGCTTTAGCTAAAGAGCACAGCAACAGGCTAAGGAAATGGGTGGCCCGGCAATCTTGGGGTTTGCGGGGCCACCCCGCTTACTCGTGCAAAGAGTTTAGTGGCGACGGCTGCTGCTTTCTCGTTGGTGGGAGGCTGCTGCCGTGGCGCCTGCTGCAGTGAGCAGTCCTGCGGCGAGCAGGACCAGGAGTCCGGCGCTGCCGGCCCTGGGCAGGATGCCCTCGTAGGTGTAGCCCAGGTGGGCGGTCGTCTGTGCGGCCTGGTCTATGGTCCAGTCGACGGCCACGTCGACGGGTCCTGCATCGTGGGGCGGGTTGGTGATGCTCCAGGTGACATCGGCGTTCCGGTACAGACTGGTCCCGGCGATGCCGCCGAACTTGACGCCAGTGAGCACCAAAGGTCTCGGATCGAAGGCAACCGCCAGGGGGGTTGTGCTTTTGGCTGCCGTTCGGTTGCTGCCCAACTGCCCGTATTGGTTGTCTCCCCAGGCCCAGAGGTTGCCGTCCTGCCTGATGGCCAGTGAATGGAGCTGTCCGACGCTGCTTCGAACGGCTTTGAAGGTTTGGGCCTTGTTCGCGGGGTCCTTGATGGTCGCGGGCTTGTTCTGATTGACGGTGCTGCCGATGCCCAGCTGCCCGTTGCTGTTCCATCCCCATGCCCAGAGGCTGCCGTCACGGCCGACGACAAGGGAGTGGTTCACACCCGCGCTGATCTGGGCGGCTTTAAGGTTTTGGCTGGTATTGGTAGGGTTCTGCACGGTTTGGGGCTTGTATTTGTCGCTGGTGCTGCCATCCCCCAGCTGGCCGTACCCGTTGTATCCCCAGGTCCAGGTGTTCCCGTTCGAATCGATGGCCAGGGCGTTCCAACTCCCCGCGCTGATTTGGATGGCTTGGAAGGACTGATTGGGCAGTCGGGCCGGATTGGATGCGTAATTGGTGCTGTCGCTGGTGCCGTTGCCGAGCTGGCCGTTGGTGTTGTATCCCCAGGTGTACACGTTGCCATCGGCGTCCAGGGCCATGACGAAGCTCCAGTTGAGGCTGGCCTGGACCGCATGCAAGGTCTGTCCCGGATTGTCCGGGTCAGCGGCTGGAGTCGGGTTCTTCCTGGTCGTGCTGTACGCGGGCGTCTGGCCCTTGCCGGTGCTCTCGCTGCCCCAGGTGTAGACGCGGCTTTCGGAGTCGATGGCGGCTGAGTCGGCGACGCCGGCGCTGACCTGTACGGCTTTGAATGGCTGGCCGCTGGTGTCCTTGACGGGCTGGGGCTTGTACCGGTCTGTGGTGGTGCCGTCGCCCAATTGTCCGTGATCGTTGCGTCCCCAGCTGTAGAGGATGCCGTTGGATCCGATGGCCAGGACGTGCGAGTCGCCGGCTGCAACCTGGGTGTAGGTAAAGCTGGAATCCGCGCCGTCGGGCAGGGGGATTCTGACGGGAGTTTTCTGCGTGGCGGCATCAGCCGGTTTCTGAGCAAGCTGCCCGTACTTGTTGTTGCCCCATGCGTAGGCGTTTCCGTCGCTGGCGACGCCTATGGAAAAGGAGCCTCCGGCGCTGGCCTGGTTGAAGCGGGTGCCCCGGTTGATCGTGGGCGGGGTGATGGTCACCTGCTGGCCGCCGAGCACGTTGCCCTTGTCGGGGTTCAGGGCCCAGTGGGTGTCCATTATGGTCCAGTGGGCTGCCAGGGTGATATTGCCGGTGACCTGCTGGCTGAAGTCGTAGGCGATCCAGGAGTCGTTGCTGGTGTCCTTGATGAACCAGCCGTCGAACAGGCAGCCATCCGCTTTCGGATTGGGGAAGGGGCGTTTGGCCTGTCTGCCTTCGGTGACGGTTTGGTTTTGGGGCATGCCGGAGGGTGTCGGGTAGGAGCTGTCTGTGCTGGTGAAAGTGACGGTGTAGGAGCCCAAATATCTGTAGGCTAGGTGGGCGTCCGGCTGCTGGCCGTTGAGAGTCCATGAGACGGTTGTGTCCACTTTTCCTCGCGCATGCGCGGGCGTGGTGACGCTCCATGTGCCGTCAGCGTTCTTGGTTATGTTTGTGCCCGCCGTTCCACCGAAGCTGACCGCAGTGACTGTGGTAGTACCGGGCATGTTCACTCGTCCAGGGATGTGTCGTTCGTTGGTGGTGTTGTCACCCAGCTGGCCGTTGGCGTTTTTGCCCCAGGAGTACAGGTTGCCGTCTGAGGCCAAGCCGAAGGAGTTGTTGTCCCAACCGGCGCTTGCCTGAACCCAGGTCAGTCCAGTTGGCGCGTTCTGTGGCGCAGCAACCCGGATAGGGGTGTTTCGCTGGGTAGTGGTGTTGTCGCCCAGCTGGCCATTGTTATTGGCACCCCAGGAGTAGAGGTTTCCGTCTGAGCCAATGGCCAGTGATGCAACAGATAGGAGGCTTACTTGTTTCCAAGAGAAATTAGGTAGCACTCCATTGGGTTTATGCGCTGGAGTTGGGCCGTACACATCGACGGTGAGTCCATTGCCAACGTTGCCGTTTCCGCCGTAACCCCATGTATATATGTTGCCATCGGATCCGATAGCTTGCGAGTAGTAGTCCCCCATTTGGAATTGTCTCCAGGTGAAATTGGAGGGAACACCTTGCGGTGTGGCAATTCGGACGGGCGTAATTTTATTATCGGTGATTGATCCTGTACCTACTTCGCCACGGGTATTTGCACCCCAGCCGTAGATCCAGTTATCCGATCCCAAGGCCAGAGAATGCCATCCCCATCCGCTCATCTGCTTCCATGTGAATCCGGGGGGTACTCCGTTTGGCAACTTCACCTGGACGGGGGCATGCCGTTCAGTGGTAGTGCCGTCCCCCAGTTGGTTATGATCGTTGCTGCCCCAGCTGTAGAGGTTGCCGTCAGATCCTAGGCCAAGAGCATGCAAGCTACCTACCGCTTCCTGCTTCCATGTGAACCCAGATGGGGCATTTTGTGGCAAGTTAACAGGTTCGGGGGTGTAATGCGCGGTTGTAGTGTTGTTCCCCAACTGACCATAGGTGTTGTCGCCCCAGCTGTAGAGCTTGCCATCTGATCCCAGACCCACGGAGAACAAGTATCCGGCTGAGGCCTGGACCCAGGTAAAATCCTGGGATACGCCCTGGGGTTTCTTCACCGGGACCGGCTCATGACGTTCAGTGGTGGTCCCGTCGCCGAGTTGGCCATGATCATTGCTTCCCCAGGCGTAGAGGTTGCCGTCCGAGGCGACTGCAAGAATGTGCCCCCTTCCATCGCTGACCTGGCTGAAGCGAATTCCTCGGGGTCCGGGCGGGGTCAGGGTGACTTTCGTGCCGCCGGCGACCGGCCCCTGCACGGGGCTCATGCTCCAGGCATCTGCCTTGGTCCAGTGGGCGGTGAGATTCACATCGTTGATGACGGGCTGGTTGAAATCGTAGGCGACGGGTGTTGAACCGATGAACCAGCCGTCGAACAGGTAGCCGTCTCGGGTTGGATCCGCTGGACGTTTCACACGCTCTCCGTCAGCTATGGTTTGTGTTCTGTCGATGCCTTGGGGATTGCTGAAGGTGACAGTGTGCGTTGTGGAGGCGCGCGCCTGCAGCTCGGCGCTGTCTTTCTCGTTGGGAGTGCTGGTCTTGTCCGGCGTGGGGGAAATGGATGGGGTCGGCTGTGTGGGATTCAGAGGGGAGGGTGTGGCCAGGGGAGATGGTGAAGTAGGAGCGGTTGCTGTTGGAATGTTTGCTGTTTCAGTTGGCTGGGTGGTGGTGTCAGGAGGATTGCTGGACTTTTGTTCAGCTTCACGACCCCCCTCCTCCCCGCTAATTCCAGGTGTAGTCGGCGCGACCGCGTGGGCCGCGCTGGATTCGGTTGTGGCGCTGTCTGCTGTGGCATAGGTGCAGACCAGGAGGCTTGCGGGCAGGATGATGGCCAGCAGGAGGCTGACCAACAAAGCCGGTCGAGCGGATATAGGTATATCAGAGTGCTGACGAGGCATAGTGTGATCCCCTTCCCCAGGAATCGCAGCCATATTGTCAAGAATCCCCAACATCCGACGAGTCACGCGCCGAAGACAACTTTGGCCACTCATATAATTTTACCATATATGTGAAAGCAAGGTGAAAATAAAACATGGAAAACTGTCGTCAATCATATGGTGCATGACCGTCTTTTTTCTTCTATCCGTGTTGATGAATGCGTGACTTCAAGTTGTTAGTGATTATAGAGCCATCCTATTGGTCTGGCTGCTTACTTGATGTAGCTTCGGACTGTTGCAACGGTCACGGAGAGAAGCCCTGAGGAGAGCTGAAGAAGGATTCTGATGCTGCCCATACATGGCCGGTTGTCCTTGTATGTATAAAGCTAATTGGGCTGGAGCATGGTTGCCCAGCTGATGCTATCGAGAGTGAGCTCCAGTAGCGGCAAAGGTGAAGCAGTTCTTTGACGATCTGTCTGCAGACTATGAGCTACTTTGGCGTTACCTCGGATGCTGTTCGTGTTGGTGGTCAGGAGTGCTTTGCCGGTCAGCCGTTTGCGAGCTGCTTTTTTTGAATTGCTGGTTTGAACTATTGCGACTCAAGAGGCAGGATGCTCTTGATTGCCGTGGCTTGCCTGATAACTAACGCCCCAATCTCGCATAGCGTTGATGACCGGTTTCAGGCTCCTGCCTGTTTCTGTCAAGGAATATTCCACCCGAGGAGGTACCTCCGCATATACTTTGCGGTGCACAAGGCCATCACGCTCCATTTGGCGCAGGTTCGAGGTCAGTACCTTCTGCGAGACATTGCCAACGGAACGGCGCAGTTCGCCAAATCGCATGGTTCCGTTCAGCAAATCGCGCAGGATCAGTGCCTTCCACTTATCGGAGATCATCAGCAAAGTAGTCTCCACGGGACACGTCGGTAACTCGCGCTCCATCTAAGCTCCAATCTGAAGAATGCAGGGAAATCAGCAAAAGTTCCCAAGGAGTAACTATAGAACATATTAATGCCTACTTCTTTTTTGTTCTGTATGACCATAAGGTACATCATGACAGCAGAAAACAGAATTAGTCCGTAACGAATATGGAGGGAATCATTATGAAGATTGCAGTAGTGGCGGCAAACGGTAAAGAAGGCCGACTTGTCGTCAAGGAAGCCTTGTCGCGCGGAGATGAAGTAACCGCTGTGGTGCGAGGTGAAAACAAGTCGGCAGCTCCACACGCCATCCTTAAGGACCTATTTGATTTGACTACGGCGGATCTGGCTGGCTTCGATGTAATTGTGGATGCCGTCGGCACATGGACATCGGAGACTCTGCATGTCATTCCGGATGCAGCCAAGCATCTTGCCGGCATATTGTCAGGAACCGATATCAGATTGATTGTGGTAGGGGGTGCCGGTAGCTTGTTTGTTAATAAGGAGCACACCTTGGCGCTTAAAGATACTCCTGATTTTTCGGATGACTACAAGCCGGTCTCGGCCGCCCATAGCAAGGCGCTTGAAGGCCTGCGCAACCGTTCCGATGTCAAGTGGACCTACATCAGTCCTGCCGCTGATTTCCAGGCCGATGGAAAACGCAACGGTTCATACGGGTTGGCAGGTGAAGAATTGACTGCGAATGCTGAGGGGGAGAGTTTCATCAGCTATGCCGATTATGCAATTGCCGTGGTGGATGAAGCCGAGTCGGGCAGACACGTCGGTGAACGCATCTCTGTTTATGCCAAGTAATTGGCTAAAGTCCAAGCCATTTGAATTGAAAATACAGTATGAGTAACCTGCTTTGTTTGAACTGCGCCGTTTCTGTTATGGGGAGTCGAAGCAGATGCCTATACACGGCGATTTCTGATTGTTGGATTGCTTTTTATCTGATTGACAGTCTAGATGCGGTTTATTTGACTGAACCTGATGGAATTGTCTCATGTGAATTGGTGCTTGGATTCTGCTTCGTTGTTGTTGCTTCCCCCTATTTTTATAATCATTGAACATCACCTAGTATGTTGGATCAAACGCTAAGGACGGCATTTTGTGTTGCCGGCATTCAACAGATGACAGATTTGGCATCAGTCTTGGAATAACACATCACAGGCAGCCCCCGCCCTTGAGCTGGTTGATGGAGGATCCGGGTTTTTAGAGGGAACAATGAAAAGAACGATCATGAAAGCCTGCATGCCGGATTGGTGTCATTTTGGGGGATGGCCAGGAGGCCTGAAGATACAACTGCTTTCCTGTTGGAGAGGATTAAAGCAACATCGACATTTTTTCAGACTGTTACCACTTTTAATGACTCTAAGTATCAACGAATGAATGTAAGGTCCTGATTCATGAAGGTGGTCTTGCCGAAACAAGATGCCAGGAGGGTTATGACCTAACGGCTCCTTTGATGATCGTCGGCAACAACGGCGATGAACAAGCAGCCGACGACGACAATAGAGAAGCAGGAAGTTGTGCGGTGATCACTGGGGGATAACAACATGTGCATCTTCTTCTCTCTAAAGTGCACCAAGCACACGTCGGGTTAAGGTTGCTGCGGTTGAGTCGGGGATTGGACGAGAAGATAGGACGACATGATGATAAAAATAACAAACCTGGTTTTTCATGTGAAACCTAACCAAGGAGCAATGAAGTACTGATTCCTTACAAATCACTACAGAAACGTTATGACACTGATGTCATAGATGTCATATACCTCAGAACAGCTATTGACCAAATTGGACCAGTCTTTATCAAGGTCTTCAAACACAAGACGTGGTCCAGATTGCTCCCGTAGGTGCAGCTACGAGGACGAATGCCTTATAAATCCCGGTTTCGTCTTGACTTACATACGAATGTCTCAGAGTCAGGGCGCCCTGCTGGAGTCCCGAACGGACATGTGGGATTTGAAAGCTCTGAAGAATCGATTCGGCAGGCTAGTGAGGTCATACGATTCTGACTGAAGTCAGCCCAGGAGTTACACCGTCGTGAGCGTAGAAGTGATGAGTGAGTGAGATAAACGGATGGAGATTAATAAGTAATTTTAAAATAACAGTACTGAAGAGTGGTCTGCCCAGGTGGTGTTGATGGGCCTCAGAGGGTTATTTGGGCACTTATCGCTGATACGTGTGAAAGTACTTGATTTAGCCATCTGCCAAGACCGAGTCAGATGCTGATCAATTCATAGCAGTACTTGGGATTTTTTGACTCCGGCTTCAGAATCAAGACCGGAGTCGTTTTATAAATGGCTATGTTCAGGCCATGGTTGAGGGTCTGAGTACAGCGACTCCGTTGTATTAACGGACCCTCGCTGGTTCCGTAAAAGCCTAATTAGAACCTGTCCATCCATAACAATCGGCGACGCAGTTCCCCTGGTTGTCGATGGCTGGACCCTCATGGCCTTGCTGCATCTGGTTCCACAGGTTGGGGTAGTCCTGAAGATTGAATCCGCCGCTGTTTTGAGTAGATGGGGCGGATCCGCCTCCTCCGCCACCTTGACCGGCGGCTGGACTGGATCCGCTTCCGCCGCCTTTGTTGGCGGATGGCCGGTAGGTGGGCGTGTAGCCGTTTCGGCCGCCGCCATAGGAGGGTGCCGTCCGTTGCGCCT
>NZ_JACFRA010000012.1:0-7697 GCF_016101165.1 Bifidobacterium sp. W8114
CCCGACCTATTAACAACCACCCAACACGCTTACAGCCACAAGGCCAAACCCCCAACATAAACAACGCGTTTAGTTCCTATAGCCCTCGTACAGCGTGTCGTCGAGCAGTTCGGCCGGAGGCATGCCGAGGGTGACGGCCGCGGCCGCGATGGCGTTGAGGTCCCATGCGGCGTCGAGGTTCATTCTGGCCGATATGGTGGCCTTGGTCACGCCGGCCGCCTCGCACAGGGCCTGCTGTTCGAGTTCTTCCTTGGCCAGGTGCAGTCGCACGTTCCATGCGGCGACTTCCCGCAGGTGCTCTCCCAGTTCGACGGCCTGTGTCCTTGCCGTGGTGTTGCCGGTCATGTCCGTTCCTTTCGCTCGCGTGCCCTTGGGGGCTTGTGCGCACCATGCTATGGGCGGCGCGCTTGGTTGCGCAATACGACCGCCTCCCCGGTTCGGTCTGGTCGAACCGGGCCGGGAAAAACATGGAAAACGAAAGCGCTCCGCACCGTGTTGGCGCTTGGTGCGGGGCTGATCGACAACCTTGGGCGGGATTCCGAGCGATTCAAGTGACATGAGTCCCGGGATTCGCCCTCCATTGAAAGAGAGTTATCGCAATGACCAATCCTACCATCGCTTCCGCCCCGCGTGCGGCGGGAGCCATGAAAACCATCCCGTCGCTGCGTGTGCGGATCGCCCGCGCGCACCTGCTGGCGGTGTTGCTTCATCCCGCGCGCTCGTCGCGCCGTCGTCGCCGGAGCGCCTGAGATGGGCCGAGCTGTGGCGGCGGTGGCCGTCGTCGCAATCGTCGTGTGTCTGCTGGCGGTGTGGGCGTTGTGCCGCGCGGCCGCGTTGGGCGACCGCATCGGCGAACGGCTCCATGATGCCAGGGGGTCGCGAGGAGGATGCGCGATGAGCGGGCCGGCGGAGCAGTGGGCGTGGCAGTTGCAGGACGAGCGGCTGAGCCTGTCGGAGAAGTTCGTGTTGGTGTATCTGGCGCGAAGGGCGTATTACGACGACGGGTGCGGCGCGTGGCCGTCGGTCAACACCATCGCGGCACATTGCCATTGCACGCGCCGTTCCGTGCTGCGCGCGTTGAAACGTTTGCAGGAGCTGGGCTACTTGCGCGAGGGTGACCAGGAGCTGGCCGCGCGCAATCCCCGCAGCCACGAGCCCATCCCCAGGGGGCATCGTTCCAAGGTGTGGGACGTGGTGATGAAGGGCGCGCAGACCGAGCCGGAGGATATCACCGATCCCGGCGAGACCGACGCAGGCAAGGACGTTCCAGCGAAACCCAGTACAGCCGAACCATCGCGGAGCAAGGAGTGCGCGCGGGGTGACATGGCGTCACCTGACGCAGTGTCACCTGACACAATGTCACCCCAGGGCGATCCCGCCGGTGAGGTGACATCTTGTCCGAAGAGAGGTGACGTCATGTCACCCAATAGACAAGTGATAACCAATGCTCCCCTTGTCCCCTACGGGGACATTCCCCTCGCCGGGGAACAACCCGAGGAGGAGCGAAGCGAGCGTGATGCACCGGATTGGCGTCTGGCGCTGCCTCCCAAGGGCGTACGCGATCCGCTGTGGACGCCAGGGGCGGAGGATGCGGACGAGCGGGTGCGTTCCCGGGCCCTGCAGGAGGTTCGCGTGCTGACGCTGATCCATGACCGTGTGGCGGCCATCGACCCGAAGGCAGCCAGGCCGGCGTCGATGCGAGACCGACGCAAGGTCCACGAGCTGCTGATGGAACGCTCTCTGACGGAGGTCGAGACGATCCTTGATTGGGCGTATGGCAATCCGCGCTGGATCTCATGGCTGGTGGACGGCACGATGGTCGAACGCTACTTCGCGCAGGTCAGCCTCGACATGCACACCAAGCGGGCACGAGGTCCGCAGCATTCCGGCAGCCATGCCGCTGCTGCCGAGCTCACGCCGGTCCATGATCCAGACCGGCCGGTGGCGGTTAGTTCGGGCTTGGCCTGGCGGGTGCCGGTCTACGGCGGCGGCATCCTGTCGATCGCATTGTGCCAGGCGCACCTCGACGGCGAAACCAAGCAGGCAGAGTGTCCGGTGTGCGCCTACGACCGGCGCAACCAAGCCAGCCACGCCATCGGCCTAGAGAAAACCGACCGCGCCGAAGACAAGGAATCCCACGAGGAGGCCAAGGCATGACCGGCATAGCGGATGCCGCGCCCCGTTCGCCGGAGGCGTGGAAGAACATGGGATGCTGCGCGGATTTCCCGCAGCCGTGGGCCGACCTGATGTGGGGCCTGGAGTTCGAGGACAAGCATCCCCTGGCCCGCGTGTTCCGACAGGCGGGCGCGTCGGTATGCGAGCACGACTGCCCGGTGAGGGCCGAATGCCTGGCCTACGCCGGTGCCGCCGGCCTGGAATGGGGCTTGTACGGCGGCCGCTCGTGCACCGACCGGCGCCAGATCGCCCGTCTAGCGGAAGCCGACGGCGTGCCCTGCCGCGACCGCACGGTGCCCTGGGCCCGGCGCTGGGGCCTGTTCGTCGACTGGCTCCAAGCCCATCCCGAAGTCTTCGACACGGCCCGGGGCAAGGCCAGCATGGAACGCGGGCAACGCCGATGGCGCGCCGCAGGCCGCGCCCAACCCAAGAATGAGCCGCATGACCGTCAAACCATCATGCAAACAGACAATCAAGCAATCCGACAATCAAGCAATCAAACAACCGACCATGCCGGCGATCCGGCGAATGGTCCCGAATCCAAGGAGGAAGCATCATGCGAGTAGCGTTGGCGAACGCGAAGGGCGGGGTGGCCAAGACCACCAGCTGCATCTATCTGGCCGCCGTGCTGGCCCGGCGCGGAATCGAGGTGGCGGTCTACGACGCGGACCCGCAGTCCAGCGCCAGCCTATGGGCGGCCGCCGCCGAACAAGCGGGAGACCCGCTGCCCTTCGACGTGCTGCCGGCCAACATGGCCACCCTCGCCCATCTGGGCGGCGACCCGGCCGCAAGGGAATGGTCGATCATCGACGCCCCTCCGCAAGGCCCGCTGCTCGACAAGACGTTGGCCGTGGCCGATTTCGTCATCGTGCCCACCTCGGACTCGCCGATGGACCTCCAGCAGGCATGGGACACGCTCGACCGCGCCCGACGCGCCACCAGGGCGGCCCTACTGCCGGTGCGCGTCGAAGCGAACACCAACGCCTGGGCCCAGACCCTGGCCGCGTTGGAACAAACCGACACCGCACGCTTCGACACTTTCATCGCCAAACGACAACCGATCAAGACCTCGCTCGGCATAAACCCCAAGCAACTGTACGAATACCGGGACCTAGCCGACGAACTAACGCGCATCGCCAAGGAGGAACTGGCATGAAAGGCAACTACCAACCACTGCCCAGACCCGTGCCCTTCGACAAAGTCCTCGACCAACAGGCCGAAGACAAGCAATCCGCCGGGCAGAACAACGCCGGCGAGCCACTGGTCATGTTCTCCCTGCGCCTGCCCGTCCGTCTGAAGAACCGCCTCAAGATCGCCGCCGCCGAACACGGCACGCCCATGCAACAGATCCTGCGCCACGCCATCGAACACGAACTCGACCACTTAGACAGCAACCATGAATGAGGAAAACAATTCGCACTGGCAAGACCGATACTTTTAGCGCTAGGCTGTTGTCTGAAGCCAAAACAACGAAGGGAAACACGGTTGACAAACGTCAAGGCTTATGACTTGACATCTGTGCAGAAAACAGGGTATCCGCTGATATCGGGAGAGCTAAGACGCGGTTGACTTGGCCTCCATATTGACATACTTCCCAGAGAAAGAGAGCATATCATGAAACGTCATATCAAACTTCTTACGGCAAGTGCGGCTGCCGTTGCCCTCGCTATCGGTTGCGAGGGGACAGCATGGGCCGATAATGCCTATGTGTCGGGAGAACTCAATAAGTCCGGCAGCCTTGTGCAGTACGACTACACACGCACGCATACATTCACCGGCCCTATCAGCCTATCAGTGAATAACATGCCGTCAAACTATCTGCGCCTCGGGCTTCGTAACATGAAGGCATCAGGAGGACCGCAATTCACGGACTCACTTCAGTGGAATACCGTTGGAGCTAAGTCTTGGGATAATATTCTCGTTGGCACTCGTTTCGCCTTCCAAGGCAGAATGGGAGCTTGCACTTGGTTCTGCGACACTAATTGGGGTGGTAACCTCACATACTAATAGAGGTCAAGATGAATATTCGACGTATGCAGCGGGCGATTGTCATCTTGCTGATACCTCTTGCACTTGTAGGTTGCTCTTCGACTGAAAACAAGCAGTATGGAGAGCAACCTGCAAGTGCGTTAAGTAATCGGACCGCGCAAACGGTGCGGGTCGAGACCGGTGACATCGTTCCCACGCGTTCTTTGAAAGCGCAGGTCGGCGCTGGCGTTGATTTCGCCGTGCTGGCGACCAAGGTCGGCGTCTTCGTCCCGTCGGTGGAATCCGGCCAGCGGGTCGAGCAAGGGACTGTGTTGGGAAGTGTCGAAAACCGGCAATTGGTTTCTCCCGTGGGCGCGACCGTCGTGAGCGTGATCGCTGCGCGAACGACCGTCCCCGCCAACTATCCGGTCGTGACCCTGCGTTTCGACGGCTTCGGCCTGACCGGGGATCTATCCAATCTCGTGGCGACCGTCGGCAACGCTCCTTTCGCCGGGAAATTCCAGGTCACGGATGGCGTCGGCCCGACGGACTGCTCGGGCGTCGTGCCATTGGCCTCGGACGCATCCTCCGGAGCGGAGGGACAGTCCTCCACGATTTCGATCTCCGATTCCTACGCCTGCCTCATTCCCACCGATTCCTTGGTGAGGGCGGGACAGTCGGCGATACTGGTCGTGACGGCACAGGCACGCAACGACGTCGCGTTGCTGCCGGTCACCGCCGTGGCCGGCAGACTGCAGAAGGGACAGGTCCGCCGTCCCGACGGCACGGTTCTCGACGTCGGCCTGGGCGCCACGGACGGCGCCCGCATCGAAATCACCTCGGGACTGAAGGCGGGAGACGCCGTGTCGGCCACTCCTCCCGATCTGGATTCGCAATCCAAGTAGGGCGGCACCGCATGTCTGAATCAACGAAGCCGCTCGTGGCCCTGCAGGGAGTGTCGGCCGTCGTGACCCTGGGCAACAAGGACAGGCTCACGACGGTGAACGACGTCTCCCTGGAGCTGTTCGCCGGCATGACATACTCGATAGTGGGCAAGTCGGGAGCCGGCAAGACCAGCCTGATAAGCATCATCGGGATGCTGAACACGCAGTTCAGCGGCCGTTACCTGTACAAAGGCCAAGACGTCGGCGCGTTGTCCGACAGGCGGCTTTCGTTCATGAGGGCCGGGCACATCGGCTTCGTGTTCCAGAACTATTCGTTGATCGGTCATCTATCGGCGCTCGAAAACGTCGAGCTGGCATTGTGGTACGGCCAGCATGCCCGCCGTCCCCGCGCCACGGGCGCTTCCGCCTCGGCCCGCAGGCGCAGGTGCCTTGCCGCGCTCGCTTCGGTCGGTCTCAGGGACAAGGCGGGGGAACTGCCGAAAAGACTCTCGGGCGGCGAACAGCAACGGGTGGCGATCGCCCGCGCCCTGGTCAACCAGCCCGAGCTTCTCATCTGCGACGAGCCGACCGGAGCACTCGACACCAAGACCAGCGGCGAGGTGCTTTCGGTGCTGCGGGACGCAGTGCGCGAACATGCCACGACCTTGCTGCTCGTCACCCATGACGATGATCTCGCCGCCACCTGCGACATCACGTACACCATGTCCGGAGGCGAGCTCCATGCTCCGTCAATTGATTAAGGATCTACGGCTCGCCCCATTGCGATCCGCACTCACCGGTCTGTCGATGCTCATAGGGATCGTGGCGGTCATACTCGCCGTCCTCGCGGGAACCATCGGCAAGGACTACCTGGTGGCGATCAACGAACAACTCTACGGGCGCACCCCGCTGGTCACCGTTTCCATGAACAGCCCGAGGCTGAGCGACGCGGATGATTTCTCGCGCCTCGCCGACGCAATCGCGGCCAAGAACCATGAGACGGCAATCATCCTCAACCTTGATACCGACATCACGTTCTCTCCCGGAACGCAGTCAAGCGGAGGAATCAAGGGAGACGTCGTGGCGACCACTCCCGGATATTCGAGCATCTACAACCTTCCGATGAAATCCGGACGCTGGTACGCCGGCGGCGAACGATCGACCGCATCGATCGTCGTCAATCTCGCCGCGGAACAGAACCTTCCCAAGGACTCCACCGCATACGCGAAGACAAACCAAACCACGATCGCGACCCCGTTCACCGTGACCGGCGTCGTCAACGACGGACGCACGGACCCGACCATCTATGTCAACGCCCAAGCGCTGACCCAATACATGAGGATCGTTTCGCGAAGCGCTACCATCCTCTGGCTGGATTTCCCGCAACTCGGCAAGCAACGGGTCAGGACCGTTGTCGAGGACATCCTGTTCGACTCCATAGGAGGCTCCGTGTCCGGCGTTCAGACAATCGACAACGCGCAAAGCTACGAATCGGTGATCGCGGTCATGCAAATCGCGTTCGGCGTCTGCGCCATCCTGCTGCTCTTCGTCTCGGCCATCGGCATCGTCAACATCGGCCTGGCGTCATTGGAATCCAGAACACACGAGCTCCTCGTCAGACGCGCGCTCGGCGCCACGCGGGCATCCCTCATAGGCCTGGTGATCGGAAGCCAGCTCATCATCGGTCTTTCGGTGTCGCTATTGGCCGTCGCCATATCGGCATGCGCGGTAGGCGCGCTCCCGGCGTTCCTGCCGTCATACTCGCCTCTGCAACCCCCTGCGTTCCCCCTCGCCGCCGCCATCGCAGCCGTCTCGGCGGCGCTGGCGACCTCGATCATCGGGAGCCTCGTCCCCGCCATACGCGCGGCCAGGCTCCAACCGGCACTGGCACTGCGGTAGCCCAAACACCACACACATCACCAACAAGGAGATGCAACCAAGATGAAATCCACCCTCACAAACGCAGGCAAGAAAGCGCTGGCGACGGCATGCGCCGGCATCCTCGCCCTGAGCCTCGCCAGCTGCACCAACGGCGACGTCTCGAGCGCGGGCGACTCCAGGAAAATCGTCGGCTACGACGAGATCAACAAGGAATACCGGGAATCCATCGGCAAACTCTCCTGGCCCCAGGACTACACCCCGCCTGAATCCATGCCGTCGGATTCCGGCACGTCCTTCCAACAAGGATGGGGAGACACCCAGGCGTCCAATCTCTTCCAGTGCGCGTGGGAGAAGGAATGGCTCAACACCTATTCCTCTCAACCGGAGCGCAGCGAAGAAGCGCTCAAGGAACTGGAGAAAGTCCCCGAGATGGGATTCATGAGCCCTGACCGAGCCGATGACGCGACCCGACGATTCTTCAAAGACAACATCGACAAAGCCAAACTCGGCGACCCCTCCGGCATCCAACAAGACGTCACCGCAAACTGTCCGGCATCCTAAGACCTTAGGATAACTAAGAATTATATTCTCAATGTATCGCATTAGATAACGATGTATTCTGATGCATTTTACTGTTGCATGAGATATGGCTTGGTTCCCATCTCAATAGAAATGGAATCAAGCCATTTTAATTTAATAGATGGTTGGCCTATAGGAACTAAACGCGTTGTTTTAGGTTCTGTGTGTGGGTTTGGTTGTGTGTTGGTCAGAGTGTGGTGTTGGGGTATC
>NZ_JACFRA010000013.1:0-4586 GCF_016101165.1 Bifidobacterium sp. W8114
GATACCCCAACACCACACTCTGACCAACACACAACCAAACCCACACACAGAACCTAAAACAACGCGTTTAGTTCCTATAGGCCCATTTAAATCAGTTGAGTCAACATTGTTGTATAGGATATGCCCCGAATCCGGCCTATAAAAAGCCTCCAATAGGGAAAGCAGCGTAGTTTTACCTGAACCCGACGAGCCCACGATGACGGTTCTTTGGTGTGGGACTGCGCTAAAACTAATGTTCTGCAGAGTGGTATTTCGTTCATCATCTTTGTCCGCTGTATTGTAAGAAAAGCATACATCTTTGAACTCCAGCGTAATGTTGGCTGTATCAAACGAGGAATGCCCATCTGGGGAAAGCATATTGCTCGAACTTACGGTTTCGCTTTTATCGCGCAAAGATTCAATGTCTTCTATTCTCCTGAGTGGTCCTAAAGCTTTGAAAGCCGTGGTTATAGATGAGGAAAAGGAGCTTAGCGAAGAAACAACCATAGTCAAATACATTGAAAAGGAGATGAAATTAGAAATATCAAGATCCCCTTTCGCTATTTCCGCGCCGCCAAAGGAAAAAACGATTAGTAAGGTCAGCTGTATGGCGCAGTTCACAATGGACCGAATGATTGTTTCCTTGTTGGCCACTTTTACTGTTGCCCGATACACTTCTTCTGCGGTACCGACTACTCTTTTCGTTTCAGGCACTGTTGCCATAAAGGCCTTAATTGTGCGAATTCCAGCTAATGATCGCAGTATGGCATTAGACAGTCTTGCTGTCTTAGCTTGTACCAGTTCGGTATAGGCCTGCAGACGAGAAGAAGCAGCAATCATCAACAGAATGGATGTGCACGAAGTTATAAGTGCCACGGCAAAGAGTCTGGTATCAATGAACAGCATAGCGACAGCTGATCCGCAAGCTGTTAACAGATTCGCGGCCACTTTAAAGAAGTCTGATGACAGGGCTGAGCGTAACTCATTAGTATCTGAGATGACAGTTGAGACATAGTCACCCGACTCCCTCTTATCATACTCTTGTACCGGCAGGCCGAGGATACAGGTAATGAGATTGCTACGTTTATCGAAAACTATTTTCGCCGCAAGGCGGTTTGCCATATTGGATCCCAAACCATCCAGGACGATGCCTGCTACAAACAAAAGCGCCAAGACTGCAATTGGTCTCACCAACTTCTGACTCTGTTCTATGGCGTGTAGAAGATAATTGACACACAGAGGTTGTAGTAACGCCAGACCTGAAGACACTATACCCACAGACATCACAACAACAGTGATAGCTGTGTGCGGTTTCAATAGTCTGAATACATTAAAAATTGTGGTTTTTTGACGTTGCTGAGTTTGCATAGTTGACATGATTTCCGCTATTCGCCTATGGCTGTTTGGACGGTTTCAATTGCCGATCGCTTCAAACTAGAACGTGCAGAGAAAAATGTGGAAAGTGTTCCCGCGGCGATAATGGGCACAGCAAGGATAATGAAGAACTTCCAGGGGAAGACCACTACAAAGAGATTCTTGGAAAGAGGGAGGAATGTCACAGCGGTGAAAACTCCGACGAGCAAGGTGGCCCCCGCAGAGATAAGGATACCGGTGGTCACGAGGATGAAACCATCCAAGGCCGATATGGCAAGTAGCTGTCCGGGCACAGCGCCCGCGATGGAGATAAGGGCCAGATCAAGGTTGCGTTCCTTGGCAGAGATGGCGAAACTGGCGACCGCACCGATTACAGCAATGAGCAAGGCCGACCACAGGCTGGACATAAGCTCTATCGGTGTGGCTGATCCCATGTCTTTCAACTGGGGAAAGCCACTTATGGCAGCAGTACTGGTTTGACCTGTGATTAACAATCCACCGAGCAGGAACAGGCAAGCAGTCAGTGAGATGATGGTGGAGCCGAATGCCTTCCCGCGACTTCTCACAATGGCTTGTGCCCGTGCGATCTTCCAGACATCGGATTGCACAGGAACCAGATTCGTCCATGTTTTGGTGGCCCATTGGATGATGGGTCCTCCAGAATAGGCCAGAGCGACCAGAAACAGCAGTATCGCGATGATCGGGCCTAATGACATGGGTTGCATGATGATGCCCAATTGGGTCTTACTCAGAGTTTTGGGGTCGTTCAACACCAGGATGACGGCAGCGACAGCCGGTGCCAGCAGGGCGATGAAACCACCGATAATAAGGAATCTCCTCAGACCGCGCCCAGCTCTCGTGACGTGGACTTCCTCAGTTCCTGAACCTCTCAGCAGCTCAACCGGAAGCACTTTCCTCAAAGCACGCAGAGTAAAGAGAGCACCCAACAAAGCCACAATGAAACCGACTGCAAGCCCCCTCAAAGCAAAGTCTAAGAAACCCTGCCAAGTAAAAGTGATAAGCGGCGGTAACAGCACGGCCTCCAACTGGAACTTTAGAATCCGTGGGGCAAGAATTGGCGCCAGCGCCATACCAACGATGGAGGAGATCAGAGTCAGCACGAACACCTGCACCATGGTGAGGGTCAGCACCTGCCTAGGTGTGGCACCAAGCAGGGACAACAATGCAAGTCCCTTCCGCCGCTGCCTTATGGAAGCCTGAATCGTCACCATAATGACCAGGCAACCCAGGACCATTGCTATCTGGTAGACCGAGTCCACGTTAGTGCTGAGATGGTGAGATACCACACCCACTTCCCCCGGGGAATCATGTTTGAGATCATTGATTCCCTTGCATACACTCATGGCGCACAGAATCGTCTGCGTGACCACAAGCACAAGAAACACACCGGCCCAGATTCCTCTATTGGCTTTCAGATCATTCAACGCCCACTTCATGACTTACACCTTTCACGCCGCATCGCCATACAGAATCAGGGCAATAACTACGCTTGCTCTTCCACATTCCCTGATGCGACAAATCCGCCATCACTCATGGTGTATACGACGTCGCATTGCCGGGCCAGGCGGAGATCGTGTGTGACCACGACCACGCATTTACCGGGTCGATGGGAGAAGTCCCGCAACTGCGAGAAAACCAACTGTCCGGACTTCTGGTCAAGAGCACCTGTCGGCTCATCGGCGAACACAACATCGGGATCCGCGACCAAGGTGCGAATCAAGGATACCCGCTGCTGCTCACCACCTGAGAGCGAACTAGCTGCGTCATTGTCGTGCCCGCTCAAGTGGAACTTATCCATGAGGGCATCGATGCTTCCTTGATCGACCTTGCGATGGCTGAGAGTCAAGGGGAGCAGGATATTGTCACGAACGGTCATGGACGGGACAAGATTGTAGGACTGAAACACAAACCCGATATGCGATCTGCGAAACAAAGCCAAGTTACGCTGGTTCTTCTTAGTTAGTTCCTCACCCAGCACCCACACATTTCCTTGAGATGGCTGTTCAAGACCAGAAAGGCAATATAGCAAGGTGCTCTTACCACATCCAGAGGGCCCTGTAATTGCGGTCATGGCACCACCAGCAGCAACAAAAGAAAGATCATTGAACACCACAGTGGGAGTCCCGTCACCCGAGACGAAATTCTTACTTAGCTGTTCAGCTACTACCACACCATCACGCATAATATTAACCTTCATGGTACTGAGATCAGAGTATCGCCAGACCTCATGCGATTATAAAGCCCCACGACAACGAGTACTGAATCGGACATTTCTATTGAAACAAACGCCCCATATCTGAAAAAGATAGGTCCGTTATTGTACCTTAAATCACTGAGGATATAAGGTCCTGGTTCACCGCCTATTGCTTCCTCTAGTTTGAGGGTTAATCTTTCAAGATGCTCATCAGAAAAGGGATATATGGTTATGAATTTTCCACTAGAGCTGCGTCCTGCATATTTGGTATTGGAGGATCGGTACTGTTGTTTATCCCTGAGATATTTGAACATAACATGCTCTGAAATACAGATTTTAGAAACTTTTTCTAAAACTGATTGTGCATTGTCAAGGGAAGCCGTCACATGAATTTTCCATCCGTGGGTCCTCATTATGCAAGCAGTCGGCTGCATATATGTCCATACTACGGATTTATTTGAAGCCCATCCTATCGGACAGTCAGGTTCAGGATCCCATGACTCTTCGGCATGTGCCATGAGACTACGGCTATCGACAAAGAAAGGAGATCCTGGGTGCGTCGCCCGCATGTATACAGCTTCCCCAATCATTGCGTCTCCCATCGTTGCGGACTATGCTTTGTAGTAATATTATAAGAACCCGGTTCAGTGTCAACTTCTGTTTTAACTCGCTTCTTGAATATTAATAACTTGCTCATTGCCTTTGATAGCTAAGTACCCATACGTCGCCTTTTAAGATGGCAACTTTCCTTTGAGTAGAGATGGACCTTCAATTGCTGCATCCAATGATGTCAAGACACCAAGCCGTTTGCATAGCAAACTTTTCCCAGCGTCTATACTTACCTGATCCTCCCCCGTGGCTTCCATTCTGAATGATATTAACGACTGCGTCTGCACCGATTTCCTGGAGCAGTGACACCCACTTCAGAGATTCTGGGCTATAGGAACTAAACGCGTTGTTTATGTTGGGGGTTTGGCCTTGTGGCTGTAAGCGTGTTGGGTGGTTGTTAATAGGTCGG
>NZ_JACFRA010000014.1:0-3951 GCF_016101165.1 Bifidobacterium sp. W8114
GCAGACGGGAAACCAGATGCATGAAACCAAAACCCCTTCACCAAACACCAAGCGGAGCAAACGCCGCTTGCCTATTCAAAGTTCTGCTGTCGGAAAGCTGTGCGGCCTGTCAACGCCAGCCCTGCATCGGATTGCAGGAACCGTGGCGGAAGCCAACCGTCTTCTCAACATTCCCGTTTTCACCATACCACCGGATTAGCAAGCAACACACACAAGCCATGTCCGAGCGCTCGGCGGCAATGACCCCGATGATTGGACAAAGGCGGCGGCTCGCAAAATTATGAGGAGGGAGGAGGAAGAAAAATGAACAGCGGCCAGGCTGAGTGGGGTTGTAAGCTCTATTGCCTGCTGCTCTGCCTTGTTCCGCTTTCGGAAGTGTGGTGGGGGCGCGGGAGGGGTGTCGGCTCTCTTGGGGATTGAGCCTTAAGTGGCACTGGCCTCCCTGCTCCCCCTGTTCTGGCCTGGGGCGGGGGGATTAATATGCGCCCCCGGCCTTTTCTTACTCGTGCGAAGCGTGCAATAGATTGTGTTGTTCCCTCCGGTGGCGGCGTGAGGCCAGCATCGCACTCATGCCGGTCATGCCGGTGGCCAGGGCGAGCAGGAGGCCCTCCCCTCCGGCCCGTGGGAGAACGCTCGCAGGAAGGTACGTGTATCTAAGGGAGGTGTCGGTCAGCGTGCGTCCTGAGCCGCCCATCGTGTAGTCAGCACTGACTATGACCGTGCCCGGCACGTGTTGAGGCGTGAGTACGGTGACGCTGGTACTGTTGCTGATTTGGTTCAGGTCTGTGCCAGGGCTGGTGTCGAACCTGGCTGCGCTGATTACCGGAGCCAGGTTAAACTCCACCAACATCGGGACATAGGCATCTTTGTTGCTGTTGTTGCCGAGTTGACCATACTTGTTGTATCCCCATCCATATGTGTATCCATCCTTGCCGATAGCCAGGGAATGCCAGTTTCCAGCACTGACGAGAGTGCTGGAAAGGCTTAGATTGGTGTTATTTGGGGATGTAGGATTTCGCACCTTTGCTGGCTGGTTGTGGCCTCGAGAATCGTCATAGTTGGTATAGCCGAGTTGGCCATAAGTGTTTCGTCCCCACGACCATGCAATTCCATTGGTGTCAACGGCTAGGGAAGTGTCGTATCCCGCACTGACTTGGCTGGCTTTGAAAGGGATACTGGGATTGTCGGGATTGTATACTCGAGCTGGGGAAAGAATATCCTGATTCGTCGTATTCTGTCCGAGCTCGCCCCAATAATTCCATCCCCATGACCAGGTGTTCCCTTGGGCATCGATAGCAATGGAATGTTCAAAACCGGCGCTGATTTGAACGCTTTTTAAGTTTTTGCTTGTATCGTCGGGATTGTTCGGGTCGCGCACGCGCACAGGAACAGGATTCGCACCATCGAAGCCGCTCGTGACATTGTTGCCGAGCTGGCCGTAACTGTTGAATCCCCAAGCCCAGGTATCCCCGTCCCTGTCAATCGCTAATGAGTGAGCTCCTCCGCCAGCTACTTTTAATGCCACCAGCCCTTTGCTTGCATCCGTAGGATGTTCTGGATCGCACACACGTACGGGAGCACTCGAGTAGCTGCTGCTGGTGCCGTTGCCGAGCTGACCGTTCCCGTTGCGGCCCCATGCCCAGACATTACCTTCCTTGTCGATTGCCAGTGAATGCTCGCCTCCGGCGTCAACCTGTATGGCCTTCAGTCCCGTATTTACGTTGGAATGTGTAGAAGGATCACAGACACGCACGGGAACAGTTGAATAGCGGTCGCTGGTGTTGTTGCCGAGCTGGGCATATGTATTGTCTCCCCAGGCGTATACGTATCCGTCGCTGCCCAAGGCCAGTGAATGCCGGTATCCGGCGCTGACCTGTACATAGGTGAAGTCAGCCGACACGCCTGCTGGCTTTTTCACCGGGACCGGCGTGTTCTGCTGGGTGGTCGTCCCGTTGCCAAGCTGGCCAGACCTGTTGTCTCCCCATGCGTAAGCGTTACCGTCACTGCCTACAGCCAAGGAAACGCTATTTTGCATGGCGACAGATCCAATTGAATTACTGATTTGGTTGAATTTAACGCCGCTGGTGCTGTCTGGTGGGGTGATGGTGGTGGTTTCGTTGCCGAACTGGCTGCCCTTGTCGGGGTTTATGGTCCATGTTGTCCTGGGTTTTTTGCTGGTCCAGCGGGCGGTGAGGGTGATGTTTTTTGTGACGGGTTTGCTGAAGTCGTAGGCGGTGTTGCCGGTGAACCATCCGTCGAACTGGTAGCCTTCGCGCGTCGGGTCTGGGTAGGGCCGCTGCACTCGCCCGTACGGGTAGGGAACCTGTTGGGGTTGGGGCGCCTGGCTTCCCCCGGCTGTGTCGAAGCTGACCGTATATGTGGAGTCCTGTCGGATGTCTCTGGTCAGAGGCTGGTCGACCGTGTACGTAAGGCTCCTGGTGAAGGGCTGGTTGTCTTGTTTGCCGGTGATAACAATGGTGGCCTCTCCTGGCGTGTGGGCGGGCATATCCGTCTGCCAGGCATCGTTGCTCTTGTTGAGTGTCAGCGGCTGGCCGTCTATGTTGGCTGTTTCAAGGATGGGTGTTGTGGTGGTGCTGAGTCTGGCTGGCTGGCCGGGCCGGCCCTGCCCGTCCAGGCTCCATGCGAACATGCTGCCTTGCCTGCTGACGGCGGTAATCCTGTCACCTGCAAGGACGGCCTGCGTGTATGTCTGGTTGCTGTTGTCCACACGGATGGGAGTTCCGGCTATCTTCCAGAACCAGACGTGGCCCTCCTTGTCGGTGATGATGGCCTGATTCTTGTCGGTGCTGATCCTGCTTGCTTTTATGCCCTCCGGCAGGCTGACGGTTGTCGGTTTTGTTGTGCTGTCAGCCAGGTAGTAGATTTGCCCGTCCTCGCTTAGGAGGAGAGACCCTTGGTTGAGGGATTGGGCTTGGACGATACGCATGCCCGGATCCTGCTTGATGCGTTCGGGCTCGACGTTGCCGGTGTTGCTTGTCTCCCGGGTCCAGGCCTGCCCGTCAGAGTCCACGATGAGGATCCGGCTGCCGGATGCGACGGCAAGGACGGCCTGCCCCGGTTCGGGCAGGCTGATTGTTTCCTGTGCTGCGGGTTTCGGGTTCGGGTTTTGGCTGTCGGCCTGTTCGGCCTGGTAGGCGTGGATCTGTCCCTGCCGGTCCACGGCCAGGAGCCGATTATCGTTCATGCTGATGCTGGTGAACCCGGCATCCCGTCCGGTGTCCAGGAGCGTGGGCGCGGGCTGTCGGCTGTCCCAGGTGTAGATGTGCCGGTCGGATCCGAGTGCCGCCTGCCGGCGGCTGCCGGCCGCGGCCTGCAGGTAGCGGAACCCGTCGGGAGCCTGGGCCGGGAAGGGAACCTGCACGGGTGTGTGGTCCTGTGTCCATGTGTTTATGCGGCCGTCGCCGGTCACGCCGACGGTTTGGTCTCCTGCCGTGCGGATGCTCGTGTAACAGGGCTCCTGCCTGTCGGGCGGGATGATGGTCAGCCTGGCGCCGGTGGCGGGCCCGTGCTCCGGGCTCAGCGTCCAGTCCGTGGTCTTCGTCCATTGGGCTTTCAGGGTCGTGTCCTGCAGGATCGGAGCCTGGAAGTCGTAGGGCTGGCCGTCGAGCGTCCAGCCGTCGAACCGGAAGCCCTCACGCTGAGGGTTGTGTTGCGGGGGAGCGGCAAGCGTCCCGGTCTTCACGGTCTCCTGTGTGGGCGTGCCGCCGTCGGCGGGGTCGAAACGCACCGTGTGCGTGGCGCGATCAGCCGTCTTCTCTGCTGACTTGGCCGGAGCGGAGCCTGTGCCCTCAGGTGTTCCCGTCGGCGGTGACGGGGTGTGCGGGCTTGGCGTTGCTGGGCTTAATGGCGGGGTGGCTTGTATCGGCGATGGCGAGGAAAGTGGGATATTTGATGCGTTGCCGGGGACAGTGGCGGGGGTTTGCTCAGCTA
>NZ_JACFRA010000015.1:0-2672 GCF_016101165.1 Bifidobacterium sp. W8114
AGTCAGATACCCCAACACCACACTCTGACCAACACACAACCAAACCCACACACAGAACCTAAAACAACGCGTTTAGTTCCTATAGCCCCTGATGCCGGAGAGACCGTTCTGTATCAGCATAGAGGCTAGATTGGCTGAGCTCTGATAAGGATGCGAAGGGTAAGGAATACGAGCGGTGTCCATCTCAGTTACACCCCTTTAGATAAAAAAGTGCCGCCCTAGTGTGCATATCATATAAATATGATAGAGGCAGTGGCGGCTTCTAACAAGCTTTAATATACTCGGGATATCAGTTAGAAAGCTTCATCAAGATAAAGCTTCACAATATAAACACATTTCTTATCGGATGGTCTTTCTTCTATCATGAGCTACTGCAGATCACCCTTCAATCGGCAAACATAAAACTGGTCGGCTCGGCCGGGGTTGTGGTCATCGGCGGCTGCGCCTTGATGTCTGGCCGCCGCTGTCGCACGCCTGCGGCGTGCTGCTGAAGGGGTTGGGAATGTGGTGTTTGTGCCGCCCCCTTCCATTCTGGCCCGGGCCGCTGCGACTCAAGCCCCGAGCGTCTCCGCCCACACCCCGCTCCGGCCGAGGGGGCCGAACAGCATGCCCCCTCGGCCTCCGGGGGAGTGTTCGGATCCACGCGGGGGCTTGACTCTCCGCTATACCCGGGCCGCCATTCCAGGCGTCGGCACAAACAGTCCCGGCACCAAGGAAAGGAACACCCATGAACACCACAACCAGCCTCCAGGACGACGTCAAGCAACTGAGCCAGGACCCCCAACTCATGCTCACCGCAGGCCGACAGGCCCTCGACAGCATCATGCGCATACTCGACGGCACCCACCAGCCCGAAGCCATAGGACACGACCGGCTCACCCGCATGGCCGCGCTGATAGAAACCTCACTGCCGCACCGCGACGCGCTCCTGGTCGCCGCCATCAACCCCGACACCACCCGAGACGACCTGACCACCATCACCGAACAACCCCACGACCCCGCCGCCGTCAAACTCATCTTCACCAGCCTCACCACCTGCTTCGAAGGCCGGACCCCCGTCAACCAGGAACGCGCCGACAGAGCCTACAACCTCTTCGACCAGCTCACCGCCGCCGTCGGCCCCACCCCACACCTCAGCGCCTCCAGAGCCTACCTGGCCTGGGCCGCCCGCGACCCCGACCAAGCCAGCTCATACATGGTCCAAGCCCTCACCCTCGACCGAACCAACAACCTCGCAGCGCTCATCGCCCTGGCCCTCAGTAAGAACATCAACCCCACCGACGACTAACACCACACACAACCAAACCGAAGAGGTCTCCTCCCAAACCAAGGAGGAGACCTCTCCGCGTCCGATGCGTTTCTCCCGCCCCATAAAAGGGGCACTCGAATCCGCTTCATTCCCTAGGAATGATCGTTGTTTAGATTAATCATGCTTGTCTGCAGCATCAACGGCATGAATGACGAGTAGGGAGATGAGAATGGTGAGAACCTCAGTTATCAAAGATGAGAGCGCCATGGCTTCCCACCTGCTGAAGGCCAAGGCCATCAACCCCATGAGAAACACAAAACTCACAACTTCGCTAACAAGCTTCTTCAAGACCTTGTGACTGCTCATGCTAAACAACACATCCACCAA
Organism: Bifidobacterium sp. W8114; assembly: GCF_016101165.1. Taxonomy (NCBI): domain Bacteria; kingdom Bacillati; phylum Actinomycetota; class Actinomycetes; order Bifidobacteriales; family Bifidobacteriaceae; genus Bifidobacterium; species Bifidobacterium sp. W8114. Next base: position 1,637 of record NZ_JACFRA010000015.1, read on the forward strand.
CGCATCAGTTATGTAGGTACCAAAGAACCACAACAGAAAGATAACGATGGTACCCAAAACCCCACGCCACCCATGCACCCAGGAACGAACGCCACCGAAAGGGAGCAAGCGATAAGTGACACCAATGCCGACCGCAAAAGGAAAGACAAAACCCAACAACACAGTTCCGAAAAAACCAACACCGGTAATCGCATCCGAAACCGTTACATGGTCTGATCGTCCACGGTCACTCATCGCTCACCCCTCTCTCCATGAATCAGAGGAACAAATCAACCCATGTCGCCGTGTATTCAGCAATATCGTAAGGGATGCCCAGCTGCATCAAACCTGAGACGATAGCGGCATGAGTCCAGACGCCGGTGGCTTCCAGGAAGTCTGCAATCCGACCGGCCCACGGAGCAATCTTGGCAGGAAGCTTGGAACCTCCCCAGCGCAGAAGCTTAATGACAGCTTTCTTGGCGATCGTCGTAGCCCAATTCCTCGATTGGAAGCCATTACCGGCAGTGCCATCATGCATCGAGAATGCATACTCGGTCAGGATGCCAGCACCTTCATAATCACCGTTTTCCCATGCGGTATCCGCTATCTCCAGCACATCCCTCGGAGTCAGCGAATCGGTGACTTGACTCACGATAGATGTCGAAGCGGTATCCACAGGCTCTGCAGCCATCGCCTGACTGGGAACCATGGCGACTCCCATAGACAGCGCAAGTGGAACAGCAACGCTGGCGAGCAACCTACTTTTGATAGTGTTCAGAGCTTTCATCATAAGCCCCTTTCCGTTTGTTGAGTCAATTCATCCTTGATAACCAATAACGAAGTCAGCGGTGACAGCCATGGCACCTCTGACAACCCAGCTAAAACTGGAATACTGCACTGATAGATAGGCCTAACTATCATTCTTGAGTTATTACATCAACGGTGACAGTAGCACCACCGTTACACCATCATAGGGCTATAGGAACTAAACGCGTTGTTTATGTTGGGGGTTTGGCCTTGTGGCTGTAAGCGTGTTGGGTGGTTGTTAATAGGTCGG
>NZ_JACFRA010000016.1:0-2649 GCF_016101165.1 Bifidobacterium sp. W8114
CGGGAGCGTGGATTGAAATCCTGACCTGACCACGGTCCTTTACGGGATAGCGGGTCGCTCCCTTCACGGGAGCGTGGATTGAAATCACGTCCTCTCTCGTGCCCTCGCCCGTCCAGAAGTCGCTCCCTTCACGGGAGCGTGGATTGAAATCTGCCCGCCCTCTCCGTGCTTGTCACCCAAGTCGGTCGCTCCCTTCACGGGAGCGTGGATTGAAATTGGACGCCCCTGGGCGTGGATGTGCCGTTGGACGGTCGCTCCCTTCACGGGAGCGTGGATTGAAATTGCTCGGACGCCTGCCGTCAGCGGGCCCACCGGGTCGCTCCCTTCACGGGAGCGTGGATTGAAATACCCTCCGGCTTATGAAGTATGAGATCGAATCACGTCGCTCCCTTCACGGGAGCGTGGATTGAAATATGCCGCTATCGACGTGAACGCTTTGGCAGTCCTGTCGCTCCCTTCACGGGAGCGTGGATTGAAATTGCGCAAGATTCGCCAGTGGGTGAATACGCTCCCGTCGCTCCCTTCACGGGAGCGTGGATTGAAATCATGGATGCGGCACGGCAGCTGGCCCTGGCGCAGGTCGCTCCCTTCACGGGAGCGTGGATTGAAATTTTAGCGGTGTACAACATACTCCTATCTAAGGTTGTCGCTCCCTTCACGGGAGCGTGGATTGAAATCATAATCTGACCTGGGATGTGTACTTCATCCTGGCGTCGCTCCCTTCACCGGAGCGTGGATTGAAATCTGTGCGGCATGAGCATGGTGCCAGCACGTCCAAGGTCGCTCCCTTCACGGGAGCGTGGATTGAAATGAGGGCATTGGCCACCTTGGCCGCCGTCCCCGCTTGTCGCTCCCTTCACGGGAGCGTGGATTGAAATCGGGGCGCCAAAAACACCAACTCGATAGCCTACTCGTCGCTCCCTTCACGGGAGCGTGGATTGAAATTGCGTGTTGGTTTCCGCGTGGGATTGCGTGCGAGTCGCTCCCTTCACGGGAGCGTGGATTGAAATAGATGATCTTCAAGTCTTTCGGAAGTCTGTAAAACGTCGCTCCCTTCACGGGAGCGTGGATTGAAATCGTTAGTCGTCTACGACTATCAGCAGATTACTGCGTCGCTCCCTTCACGGGAGCGTGGATTGAAATCGGTACAGCGTGCCGCCCTCCCGGGCGGGCAGGCGTCGCTCCCTTCACGGGAGCGTGGATTGAAATACCCACCGCAGGGTCCTGTCGTTGTCCACGCCCCGTCGCTCCCTTCACGGGAGCGTGGATTGAAATAAGCGCGTCCTGCACAGGACGGGCACGGAGCGGGTCGCTCCCTTCACGGGAGCGTGGATTGAAATCTGGACTGGGAGCCGCCGGCCAGATACCGGGGTGGTCGCTCCCTTCACGGGAGCGTGGATTGAAATGCGGGCCTCCTGTCGACGGGGACGACCGAGGCGGGTCGCTCCCTTCACGGGAGCGTGGATTGAAATAACCAGGTCCTGGACACGAGCCGCATCACACTCGGTCGCTCCCTTCACGGGAGCGTGGATTGAAATGGACGCTCTTGCAATCGACGGCCGGCTCCATACCGTCGCTCCCTTCACGGGAGCGTGGATTGAAATGCCCGACCCGACCGCCAAGCTGCACATGATGGCGGTCGCTCCCTTCACGGGAGCGTGGATTGAAATATAGATTTTATGGACATGGTGAGAAAGTACGATTAGTCGCTCCCTTCACGGGAGCGTGGATTGAAATCACTCGGTCCAGCTGCTGCGCAAGACCCCGCTCGTCGCTCCCTTCACGGGAGCGTGGATTGAAATACCTTGCGCCGCAAAGCGCAGGACACCAGGCGCAAGTCGCTCCCTTCACGGGAGCGTGGATTGAAATCACCTGGTCGTCTGCCTGCCGGGTCCTGCTGCGGGGTCGCTCCCTTCACGGGAGCGTGGATTGAAATAATATAATTACGGCGACCTACAGCAGACCACGCGTCGCTCCCTTCACGGGAGCGTGGATTGAAATTCGTGTTTGCGGTAATTCCGTCCAGAAATCGTCGGTCGCTCCCTTCACGGGAGCGTGGATTGAAATGTACCGTCACTGGTCCCGGGCTGCAGATCGATCGTCGCTCCCTTCACGGGAGCGTGGATTGAAATCAGAAGCAGATGAACCTCCTGGTGACAGCAGGCGGTCGCTCCCTTCACGGGAGCGTGGATTGAAATCTCTCTCAGTTCCTGGCCCCACCGGTCCAGCATGTGTCGCTCCCTTCACGGGAGCGTGGATTGAAATTGGTACGTTTTGGCCTGAGCGAGGGCATTGGCATGTCGCTCCCTTCACGGGAGCGTGGATTGAAATAATCGATTGCAGAACGATCTGACGCATGACAACAAGTCGCTCCCTTCACGGGAGCGTGGATTGAAATGGGACGGCGGTGCAGCAGATCAAACTGTCCACGCGTCGCTCCCTTCACGGGAGCGTGGATTGAAATCATGTGGAGGGCGGCGTGGATGCGGATCTGGTGGGTCGCTCCCTTCACGGGAGCGTGGATTGAAATGTAGACAACCCCGATAAAGCAACCCCGCGAGAGGGTCGCTCCCTTCACGGGAGCGTGGATTGAAATCCTGACCTGACCACGGTCCTTTACGGGATAGCGGGTCGCTCCCTTCACGGGAG
>NZ_JACFRA010000001.1:0-339437 GCF_016101165.1 Bifidobacterium sp. W8114
CCCGACCTATTAACAACCACCCAACACGCTTACAGCCACAAGGCCAAACCCCCAACATAAACAACGCGTTTAGTTCCTATAGCCCATGAAATATCAATTAAGCCCCTAGATTCCTTAAGAATCTCAGGGGCTTAATGGCTGGTGGCTCCGAGCGGGATCGAACCGTTGACCTAGCGATTTTCAGTCGCTCGCTCTACCAACTGAGCTACAGAGCCATGAACAGTCGAAAAGACCCGGAAAAACCGGGTCAGACCGTTCCCAGCGACTCCGGCCGGACTTGAACCGGTGACCTCCGCCGTGACAGGGCGGCGCTCTAACCAACTGAGCTACGGAGCCGAGGCTGCTTGAACAGCCAAGAGGAAAGTTTACATGAGCGCCGGGGGAATGCAAGCCCCGGCGCGTCGCTGCCTAGTCCTGCTGCTGCCAGCCATCGGTGTCAATGTGGTGGGCAGGATTGGCCTGCCAGGCCTTCCAGGCTGATTCGACGATTTCTTCGACGCCGTACTTGGCATGCCAGCCCATCTCGGTGTTGATCCGGGTGGGGTCGCCGATAAGATGCGGCGGGTCTCCAGCGCGACGGGGCTTGATGGCCTCGGTGAAGGGCAGACCCGTCACCTTCTTGACTTCGTCCACAATCTGTCGAACGGATGTGCCCTGGCCGGTGCCCACATTGAAGGCATCGTAGCGGCGCTGGTCACGGTCCAGGTAATCCAGGGCTGCGATGTGGGCGTCTGCCAGGTCGGAGACATGGATGTAGTCTCGCACACAGGTGCCGTCGGGGGTGGGGTAGTCATCGCCGAAGATGGCGGGTGCCTTGCCCTGACGCAGCCTGTCGAAGAGCATGGGGATCAGATTGAGGACCGCCGGATCCTCCAGGCTGACGGGTCCGCAGCCGGCCACGTTGAAGTAGCGCAGGGCGCAGAAGCGGATGCCGTAAGGCTGCTCGCAGGCCCGCGCCATCCACTCGCCGACCAGCTTGGTCTGGCCATAAGGGTTGATGGGGACCATGGGCTGCACGTCCTCAGGGACCACGTCGACCGGAGGCTCGCCGTATGTTGCAGCCGAGCTGGAGAAGACCAGCTTCTTGGCTTCGGTCTTTGCCATGGCAGACAAAACGTTGATCATGCCGTTCAGGTTCTGCCGGTAGTACCAGATGGGCTTCTCCACTGACTCGCCCACCTGCTTGCGGGCCGCGAAGTGAATGATCGAGTCGACCTTGTTCTCCTGGATGATCTCAGCCAGGCGTTGATCGGCGCCTGGGGCGGCCACGTCAGCGCCGTAAAGACGAGCATTGCCGATCCGATTGGGCTTGCCATAGCTGAGGTCGTCAACCACGACGACCTTCCTGCCTGCCTCCTGCAGGGCGTGGACCACGTGGGCGCCAATATATCCGCACCCTCCTGTCACCAGAATGGCCATTTTCCTCGCCTTTCTTTGAATACCGCAGATGCGATCATGTTCAATTTTGAGTATAAATGTTCTGTTTTGTTTCAATTTGAGTATATCACGGAAACAAACGCGCCACAGGCCATGCAGTCACTATATTTAGGATATACATGAAGGGTGAAAAACACTGAGCAACCACAGAAATCCGGTCAAAGGACAATCGTCTCATACGTCCTGCGTTCCGGCAGACTCAGTCCCCGTCTGGAAGCTGCCTGGGAGCGCTATTCCGGACTCTACATGCTGAATCTGCGTGGGCAGGGGTCCCCACTGTCGGTGGCTCAGAATCTACAGATGGATCAGGATGCGGTTGATCGAATCTGGGGGCGGCGAGCGCCGTTGACCATCGAAATCGGCTCTGGCCAGGGCGGGAACATCGTGGCTGCTGCCCGCAGCCATCCTGAACGTAACTACCTGGCCTTGGAGGTCTACCGTCCCGGTTTGGCCCACACTATGCTTATGGCCGGAAAGGAGGGGCTGGCCAACCTGAGGCTGGCCCAGGTCAATGCCCCGGATTTGCTGGAGCACATGGACACGAACCTGATTGACGAGCTCTGGACCTTCTTTCCTGATCCCTGGCCCAAGACCAAGCATCATAAGCGTCGGCTGATCCAGCCTGCCCTGGCCGATGCGGTGGTGCTATGCCTGCGCACGGGAGGACTTTGGCGGATAGCCACAGATATCGAGGACTATGCCCTGCATGTGCACGAGGTGCTGGATGACCATCCGGGCCTGCGCAATTTAGGCGATAGGACGGTTCGGCTGCCTTTGGGCCATGTAGGCAAAGGGACTGCGGCTCTGGCGGAAGAGATGCCTCACGGGGACTTTGCCGAGTCGAATCGATTTGAGGGCCGCATCGTAACCAATTTCGAGCGCAAGGGCATTCGGGCTGGCAGGACCATCCACGATTTGACCTACCAGGTGGTTGAGGCAGGATGATCGATGGAGGATTTCGAGACGGGTGGTCTTCGCCTGCGGCTGTATCCGGATTGAAAAGGACCTTCCCCGTCAGGTCCCGGGTATGGAGTCGGACATGCTGGGTCGGTGCTGGAGCCTGTCCCCGCTGACGCTGTACGGGCCGGGAATCACGGCTCGAACAGGATCCAGAGGTCATAAAGCTTCGGCCTGTAAGAGGAACCAGTTGCCATGTGTGCCGGGTTCCGTGGTTGCGGCAGATCCGGATGTGGGTCATAGGGCCAGCCAAGTGGGAAGGATCCAGAAGGATCTTCGCCGGATGTATGGTCGCGAACGACTCGGTGGAAACTGGCAGTGGTTGATTCTGACTGAATCCCCTATGCGCGACTACAACCCCATCGGTCTCTGTGTTATCGCCTAGGGTCAGAGGCGCCTCGTACCTTGTGCCTTGTGTAGGGACGCGATGATGGTCGGCATGGGATATGATCCTGGGGCCGAATTCGAGAACTCACAGGATTCGGCCCCCTGTGTTCATGGCACAGGATGTGTGTTCGAATAGAACCGGGTGGAGGATTTATGCATATGTTGGGCATAGAAGCCCACCAATATGATGTAATAAATGAAATTTTCATGAAAAATAGGAATGAATATGACATTGTTTTCATTTTGTTGTAGAGTCGTCAGTGTTGCGGTTGATCCGGATGTGATAACGGGTAGTTCCATGATGTTCTAGCCGATAACCAAAAAATTCAAGGGTGAATGATCGCTGACGATCCCTGTTTTGAGGTTTGCCGATCCGGCTGTGCCGCACGGGCTTCCGACTGATGTCGCGTCGAATACAAGGAGGTTGCGCTATGGCCATAGAAGCGGTCGGCAGGAAGATTCCTGCCGATGGGTCCACGGAAGGGCCGGGTCTGAGGTTTCGTCCTCATGGTCGGCTTGTCAATTTCCTGGAGCGTGAGAAAGTGGCCGGACTTGTATGCTCCGCCCCTTTCATTTTCGGCTTTCTGATGTTCTTGATAGTGCCGCTGGCTCTCTCCCTTTATTACACTTTTACCGACTACAACATCATTGGCGAGCCGAAATTCATTGGACTGGACAATTACGTGCGCATGTTCACTGCGGACCCGCTTTTCTGGCAATCCCTGGGCGTAACGCTCTTCTTTGCTCTGATTTCCACCCCGCTCAGGCTGGTTTTTGCCCTGCTGGTGGCCATGCTGCTTTTGCGCAATTCGCGCATCTCCGGCTTCTACAGGGCCGCTTTCTATCTGCCCTCCATCCTGGGGGGATCCGTGGCGGTGGCCATCCTTTGGAAGCAGATGTTCGCGGCCGACGGCGTCATCAACAAGGCCCTCGGTTTGTTCGGCATACACAGCCATTTCGCCTGGCTTGGGAACGAGTCCACGGCTATTTGGACCTTGATTATCCTTTCGGTCTGGCAATTCGGGTCGTCCATGCTCATCTTTTTGGCATCCCTCAAGCAAATCCCCGGTGAGCTCTACGAGGCGGCCAGCGTTGACGGCGCCAACAAGTGGTATCAGTTCTGGCGGATCACGCTGCCATTATTGACGCCGACCATATTTTTCAATCTGGTTATGCAGTCCATCAATGGATTCCTGGCTTTCACCCAGTGCTACATCATCACTCAGGGCAAGCCCAGGAACACGACCCTTTTCTACATGGTCTACATGTACGATGAGTCCTTCACCCGTTACCATGCCGGGTATGGCGCGGCCATGGCCTGGGTCATGCTCTTGCTGATCGGGCTGTATACCGGTGTGCTTTTCCTGACAAAACGGTTCTGGGTCTACAACGAGGAGGCCTGATTGATCATGACCATCATTACAGCTGATGCCAACAGTCGGCACGATTCTGCGGCCCGGGTGCGTAGGGGGTTTCCTCTGCGCAGAGTCTTCTATCACATCGTGGTTATGCTTTGTGCTTTGCTCATGATCTATCCAATCGTCTGGATGGTGCTGAGTTCCTTCAAGCCGACTGCCTCTGTTCTCGCCACTTCGGGGCAACTGATCCCGTCTCATTGGACGCTGGAAAACTATATCAACGGTTTCAAGGGTTTTGCCGGGACATCCTTCCTGCGATACATCGGCAACTCTCTGTTCATTTCGATTGTGGCCACCGTCGGCACTATAGCCTCTTCGGCCATTGTCGCATATGCGCTTAGCCGGTTGCGGTTCCCCGGACGGAGGGTCTTATTTGTGGCCATGCTCCTGTCGATGATGCTTCCTGCCCAGGTGCTTATGGTGCCCCAATACCTCTGGTATCAGAAATTGGGCTGGACCGACAGCTACCTACCGCTGATAGTGCCTTACTGCTTTGCCATTCAGGGCTTCTTCATCTATCTGATCATGAACTTCATTGATGGTATTCCACGTTCCTTGGACGAGGCTGCCAAATTGGATGGATGTTCTTACTATGGAATCTTCTTCCGTGTGGTTTGCCCGCTGATCACCCCTGCGGTCGTCACTGGCTGCATATTCTCCTTCATGTGGCGTTGGGATGACTTTCTTTCGGCCTTGCTATACGTATCGGATACCGAACGCTACCCGGTCTCCCTGGCGCTGAAGCTATTCGCAGATCCAAGTTCGAGCTCCGATTACGGAGCCATGTTTGCCATGGCCTCCGTATCCATCCTGCCCAGTATCCTCATTTTCCTCTTCTTCCAGCGTTATCTGGTGGAGGGGGTCAGCACTTCGGGCCTTAAGGGATGAGCGAAAGGGGTATGGGCTCTCTATGAATCTCTATGGTTTCTTCTACGGCGATCATAAACACGGCGTACGTTCGGACAACAATCCTCACGGGCCCATGCTGCTGCTGAGTGTTCTCCGGTGGCATGCCGGTCGTCTGGTGGGCATCAATTTGCTTTTTGTGGTTTCCTGCCTTCCTGTGGTCACCATACCCTGTGCCCTGACTGCAATGAGCAAGGTGCTGGGACTCATGCTGGAGCGGCGTATCTGCTATCCCCTGTATCATTTCCGCAAGGCATTTGCAGGTCAGTGGAGGAGATCCCTGCCTGCAGGATGGTCCCTGCTGGCAGGCTTGGCTGCTGCAATCCTTGGGGTATGGTTCTATCCACGGTCCGAGTTGCCCATGGCTCCGATTCCGGGTGCTCTTTGCTTGGTGATTGCTTTGCTTCTTTTATCCGCTTCCATCTATCTGTTCCCCATGATCGCCTTTACTGATCTGGGCGTGGGCGCACTATTGGCCAATGCAGTGAGGCTGGTCTTTCTCTGTCTGCCCACGACCGCCCTGGTGCTGGCTGTTGATGCCGGGATTCTTGCAGTGTGCTATTTGGGTCTACCCTATACCGTTCCGGTCATGCCGGTTATCGGTTTTGTCCTCATGGGATTGGTCGGCAACATGGCTGGCTGGGCTGCGATGAAGCGCTATGTACTGGTAAAGAACGAGTAGATCGGTAGCCGTCCACGGGGTTTCCTGCTGATAAGCTTTCGCCATGGATGATCGGATAGACGAGGTGATGGAAATGGGCGAGCCAACCATTCATGATGTTGCGGCGCAAGCGGGTGTATCGGCTGCCACGGTATCGCGTGCCCTTAACGGCGGATTGGTCAAGAGTCAGACCCGGGAACGCGTCAGGGCTGTTGCGCAGACCTTGGGCTACCGATCGGGCAGCTCGCCGAGGCGATCCTCTACAGCTCGAGCGGAGAGCATCGGTATTCTGGTCACCGATATAGGCAACTTTTATTTCGCTGACCTCTTCAAGGGGCTTCTCACCGTGGCTCATCAGCATTCCTGCCAGCTCATTGTCGACGATTTGAATGTGGAGAATGCGGACGAGGTTGTTGACCGTGCGACTGCCGCCACTGCCGGGCAGATTGTCATAGCCCCTCGGCTCGAGGCTGACATGCTGCGTGCCCGGTTCGATCCCGCCAAGACTGTACTGGTCTCCCGTCAGCTGGAGGGGTATGCAACCGCCTGTGCCGATGATCGGGAGGGTATGGTGCAGGCTATGCGGCATATGGCTTCATTGGGGCACCGCAGGGTGGCCTACGTGGGTGGATCCGAAGGGTCATGGACCAATGCGAAGCGCAGAGAGGCTTTTCTTGGTTGTGCTGAACAGTTCGGATTGGAGAGTACGATTCTGGGGCCTTTTGAGCCGTCCTACGGGGGAGGGATCAATGCCTGCGACGCCGTCATGCTGGAGCATGACTTGACCGGAATCGTGGTTTTCAACGATTTGATGGCCACCGGTCTGTTGGGTGGTCTTTTGGAGCGCGGGGTTCGAGTTCCTGAGGACCTGAGTCTGATTGGTTTCGACAACAGTGTGCTCTCTCGAGTGGTTCGTCCCAGACTCACGACTGTGGATGTTCGACAGGAACGATTGGGCAGCTCTGCAATGCGTATTCTGCTGGATATGCTTCATGAAGGCCAGGCAGAGGACGATGCTCTGCGTGGCGACCAAAGCCAAGGGCTGGTCATCCCGGAAATGCTGATAACCCGTGATTCCACGGCAGTGCCCTCAGCTAAGTCTCGCTGATAGGATTTTCATAGTAATTGTGGTTATTTTCTGAAATAAATGGCAATTTTAATGTAACTAGCGTCACATTTGCTACCATTTTCATAGGTGGAAAGCTGGTATTGATGCTCCACTGGTAAAGAGAAAGGTAGTTCAATGAAGAACATGAAACGGTTGCTTGCCGTTGTCACCATTGGTGCGACGCTGGTGTCGTTGGCAGCCTGCGGCAGTGGAACCAAGAAGGACGATTCCAGCGCCGGGGGTGGCGAGCTTACGGTGGCCTGGTGGGGCAACCAGGATCGCAATGCACGTCAAGCCAAGGTCAACAAAGCTTTCGAGGCGGCCAATAAAGGCGTCAAGGTCAAGGGTTCCTTCTTCGAATGGAACGACTACTGGAAGAAGCTGTCCACGCAGGTTGCCGGTAAGCAGATGCCTGATGTGGTCGCTATGGATTACTCCTATCTGAAGCAATATGTGGAGAACGGGCAGCTCCTGGACTTGGGTCCGTACATGAAGGATGGAACCATCAGAACCAAGGGAATCGACAAGAATGTGCTCGACTCCGGAAAGATGGATGGCAAGTACTACGCCCTTTCGCTGGGTTCCTCCTCGCCTGCACTCATTTATAACAAGAAAGTGTTGGATCAGGCAGGGCTGACCATGCCTAAGTCCTTGACCTTGGATGAATTCGAAACCATGTCCAAAACCATCCATGACAAGACGGGCTATAAGACCAACTTCAGGTATTATGAAGCTTCGGAACTGTTGGAATATGTCCTGAGAGGGCAGGGCAAGACGCTTTTCGAGGACAAGAAGCTGGGGGCGAATGCAGCGGAAATCAAGCCCTACTTCCAAGTCTACCAAGACGGCATAGATCAGGGGTGGCATCTTGGTCCTGATGTCTTCACTGAGATCCAGACCGGTTCGGTTGAACAGGATCCTCTGGTCTACGGCAATGAACCTTCCCGGCGCTCCTGGGTTTCGATGAAATTCACTTCCCAACTGACGGCGTTGCAAAAGGCGGACAAGGATGCGGACCTGGAGCTGGCGCCATGGCCTTCAGCCAATCTTAAGAAGGCCAACTACGTCAAGCCAGGCATGTTCTTTGTCATTGCAAAGACCTGCAAACATCCTGAACTGGCAGCCAAGTACATTGATTTTTATACCAATAACGAGCAGGCAGTCAAGGCCATGCTGACCGACCGAGGCCTACCGGTGGCCAAGGCTTCGCTGGAGGCCATAACCACCTTGTTGAGCCCGGAGGAAAAGAAGGTCGTGGCCTTCATGAACGACACGGTGATCCCGGAATCATCCACGATCAATCCGCCAAGCCCCGCTGCTGCCGCCACGGTCAATACCCAAACTCTGCCACAAGTGGAGGAGTCTCTTCTTTACAAGAAAATCAAGGCTGCTGACGCAGCCAAGCAGTTTGTCGACGAGGCCAACGCCTCTCTAGCTCGCTGATAAAGCGGTGAACGCCGTCGAAGGGCATATCCATCGACGGCGTATTTATTTTCCTGGGCCTCGGCCTGTCTCGGATAGGTCGAGGCCCTATCGTGTGTTTATTCGAAATGCAATGCTTTCATGGCGGCGAAGATCTGATCGTCGTCCTCATGCTTCTCCATATTGGTTATGACTGTGACCTGGCGCTCTTTGCGTGGGTAGGTGAATTCACGCTTCCAGTCATTGAAGTATGGACCATCGCCCATGCAGCGCAAGTAGCCCATCAATTGGGAACAGACCTGAGCCGACTCGCTGACGTCGGTCAGGCAGTCGTTGGACCAGAATCCTTGCCAGGTTCCATGCTCGCATTCATGCATAGCGTGGTCAGCTAGCCAAAACTCGTCTCGTGCCAGCCCTGCCAGGTAGAAAGCTTGGACGTAGTCTCTCCTTATGGCCGCCTGCAAAGACTTGCAGACTGTAAGACAGGCCGTGCTGCAATGATAGTGAATGCTGATGGCAAGACCGATGCTATCCTTCAGAAGCCGTGCCCCATCACTGTTGCCTGACCGTTGCATAGCCAGGGCGGCCTGTTGGGCTTGCAGATCGAGACGCTGATAGGCACTGGCTGCAGGGCCTACCTGGGAGCGGATCAGGTCGATTTGATCGCCCAGATTGTCGGCTTCGGTCAGCCAATGCAATTGCGGGCAGGGCGCATGACGGTCATGCAGGAATCCGGTAATCAGAATCCGGGACTGGTAATTATAGTATTGCTCGCCGGCATGCTGATCCCAGCAGGGGCCGAAGCGTATGGCTGATTGCCAGTAGCCGTTCAGCAGGTCTTCCAGGAATCCGGTCTCTCTGCAGTGGTAGTAGGTAGTCAGATAGCGTTGAGTTTCAACCATGGGATTGATGCTGCCCCGTCGCCACATTGCCGCTATCAGGGCAATCATGTAGACATGGGGTTTGATGTTGGAAGCATTGATGATCCAGACTTGATCACCGCCGGCTTGCAGAACGTGCTCCAGTTCGGCAATGACTGCTGAGGGCTGGTTGGTGCTGGCTGTAATGTGATTGGCTGCCTGGAGATCATAGAAACTGGTATGGAAGTAGATTCCGTTGTTGCCGTGGCCGTCAGGCATGGAAGGAATGCGAGGGTCTAAGTTCCATTGTCTGCGAGAGACCATGCGTCCATAGCCATTGTCGGACCATATCTTGGTCACCTGCGGGGGCAGGGTGAGCACGCCTTTACGGTAGAGGTCCATCATCTCGCCATAGAGGTAGACCACACAGGGTGCGCCTGGCACAGCTTTTTGGACCATCCTGTATTGGATGTCTATTACATCGCTAAGGACCTTCCCTCGATCAGTGTCGGAAGTGTGTCGCGGATCAGACTGCCAGAAAGGTGTGTCTCCTTGGCCGCGGAAGCCCAAGGTCCAAATGGTGCGATGGCCGGCCTGGTCATGAATGGCCTGTCGCCACAGATGTTCAAAGCGCTCGCGCTCTTCTGGCCAACGGGGTGGCGTGTCCGGGTATGCCGATGAAAACATGCGGGCACCCAGAGGGCAGACGTGATGCTGGTTGATGTACAGACCCATCTGTTGGGCCAGGTCCAGGTGCGGTTCGCCGCGTTGCCCGGATCCAGGAATCACCATGTTGCCCCCTAGTCGGTAGATGGTCTCAAAAGCCAGCTGCCAGGGGAGTTCGGGATCATTGTCAACTTTCCAGTGTTCCAGCAGTACCTCGTCGTTGATGAAGAGGCCGCGATAGCGTACGGCCGACGGCTTGGACTCCAGAGCGAAGTCATCGGGCAATGAAATGGAGTCCACTGGTTTCGGGTGTTGATCGTTCCAGAACCAGAGGTCTTGAATGCCCAGCACATTGCGACTGAATGCGTAAAGACCATATATAAAGCCGAAATCGTCATTGGCTTCGATACAAAGGGAGCCATTGTTTACACGCAGTCTGTAGCTTTCTGGAGGTAAGTCGGCTTGAATCAGCTTTATCGGTGCCCCTGTTGTCGTCCCTGGCAGGAGGGCCATGGCCAGATCCCGGCGGATGCTGGCGACAGCGAAACCTACAGGGGTGCTTTTGCTCTGGCGGTCTTGCTGAAGTATGGACGTGCTCGACGATATTGAGATGGGCATACTGCCTCCGTTGTGCCTGTATCCCGAGAATCATGGACAATTCATAGCTTAACAAGGGATGCTGAAATAGAATGAAATTTACCGAAATTATTACAGTATTTTCCATATATATCACTTTTTGTGAGTAACGAATGTTGAAGCTTGCAGACCATGGTCAGGGTGAGTTCAGCAAGTCAGTCTGGCGGTATCAATACTCACAGTGATGACACATCCCGGCTGTAGAGATGATTACAGGCATGTACTGCCTAGACGCCTTGCTTATGTTTTGCTGTGGCCGGCAAGGTTGAATGATGTGCGTTTCCTCTTTGGCAAAGCAGACCTTGGACTTTTACGATAATTGTCTGTGATGTAACAAACCGCTGCCGCTACCCCCGACTTTTGCCTTGTACCCCCGGAGAGAGTCGAACTCTCGCTGTCAGATTGAAAGTCTGGTGTCCTAACCGTTAGACGACGGGGGCGAACGAAGCCATGGTACTCGATACCCCTGGACCATGGCAAATGCCGACCTGTCGCAGGTCGGCTCGAGTGAGGTTCCGGTCAGTGTGTTGCCGGAACCTGGCCTACTTCTTGATAAAGGCCTGGTATCGTTCCGGGTCGAGAACCTTGTCGATTTCGCCTATGTACTCGACCCACTCGTTGTTATGGGTGAACCCTCTCTTGAACTTGTAGAGGCCGTCACTGTCATCAAAGCCGAATATGCCGCCGAAGTCATAGCGCTTCTTGCCGCTGGCGATAGCGTGTTCGATCTGCGCCCACTGGACCAGGTAGGGTGCCATGTAGTTGCGCATGATGTTAAGGCTGCCGCCATACATGTACCATGACTTGTCGCCGAACTCGAAGTTGAGGGCGCCGGCGATCGCCTGGGAGTCCACGCGGGCCAGGTAAATGCCCAGAATTCCCTTGCCGGCGCAGTTCTGGACCATTCTGTCGAAGTAGGCCTTGGGACGGTAGGCGATGCCATGGCGTTGGCTCATCACCTCATAGGTGTGGTAGAACTCGTCCATGGCCTCCTGAGTCTCGCTGCGCTCCACCTTAACCCCCTTGCGTCCAGCCAGGCGGATGTTGTAGCGGGTCTTGGAATGGAAGGTCATGATCAGGTCATCCGGATCCACGCCGTCAATGTCGAGGACCACATTGAAGCGGGGCTGGGTGGTGGCATGGGCCTCCTCCTTGGGGAGGTTTCTGTTGCGCATCACGTAACCGTCAGCCTTGAGCCTGGCGTTGAGGTCGTCGTCGAAGGGGACTTCTGGATCCAGACGGAGGAGGAAGCAGTTCCGGGCCTCCAGCTCCGGCATGGCCTCCTCAACCAAGGCATTGAGGGTATCTACGTCGAAGCGGTCGCCTACCGGACCCTTGGTAGCGTATGCGAAGCCGTCGATGGTCAGAACCGACATGGCTGCTCTCGGGTGCTCAAGGGGGCCCAGATAAACGTAAAAACTGCCCCAGTTGTTCTTGATCCTGCCCCATTCAACGGACTGTGTTATGGAGGTGAAAGGTGCCTTCCTTACATAATCCTCATATGCGTCTATCCGTGAATCGTCAGCGGTCAGAATCGGCATTATCTAAACTCCTCAGTAATTCCTCTTTATTTTTACTACAGGGGGAAGTATCGGCCCAAAGAGGATTCGATCACTGCAAATCTTAGTCTGCTCAAAGGATATAAGGGCTGGCTTCACCGGTCATCGTCCGAACCCAGCTCCTGGTCACGACGGTGGAAGAGTTCCATCTGTTCGCGGATCCAGACACGTTCCGCAGGGTTGATGTCGGCGGATTCCAGGTACTTCTGGTAGACGGGGTAGAAGGCTCTGAGTATGGGGTAGATGGCGTAGAGGGTGTGCTCGGGTTTCTGCTCCCTGGTGTGCTGGGGGTGGGCGTCGAAGGTGTTCTTGAAGCGCTGCATGTAGTGGCGGAAGGATGTGAAGGAGGTGTCCATCCGGCGGGCGCTGATGCCCACGTTCATGTCCTTGCAGTAGACCGTCTTGAACCCCTGGTCAATCAGGTGCAGGGAGATATCGACATCCTCGTGCATGATGTCCTCCTTGTCCCTGCAGACCTGGTTGCGTATGGCCCGCCAGGCCGTGGCGCGCAGGGCCATATTGGAGCCATAGAGCAGGTACTGCCCGTCATCGGCCCGGTAGATGGCCCGGCGGATGGTGTTGTCTCCCTTGAGCCCGATCCGCTTGCCCGGCATGTCGTAGTAGGCCACTGGACCGGTGGCGCCCATGGCTTTGGGGTCCCGGGTGAAGATGCCGGAGACCACCTCGACCCAGTTGGGTCGCAGCATGCAGTCCGCATCGATTCGGCCCAGTACGTCGCCGGTTGCCCGGTCAAGTCCGTAATTGCGGGTGGGAATCAACCCTTGCTCGCTGTCCTGATGGAGAAGCTTGACATGCTGGTCAGGGTGCTGGTCGATGAATTGCTGGACGATGGAGGCCGTTGCGTCCGTAGAGTGGTTGTCGACTACCAGCACCTCCTTGGGTGCCTGGCTCTGCCTGGTGGCGTTCAGTAGGCAGTCTTCAATGCGTTCTTCCTCATTCCAGGCGGGTATGACTATGGAAACGGTCAACATACCCCTCAGGATACGTGTGCCCGGATACACCGTCGGCTCAACCTGCGCTCAATAGCCCGCCATGTCAGCCATCTTGGGATAATGGAACATATGGCCAACGAGCAAAAGCAGCGCTTCGATTTCGCGACGGTCTTCCCGCCCAAGGGGGATTCACGCCGACCTCCGGAATGGTTCGGCCGCGCCCTACTCTACGTGGTCATAGCCGTCTTCCTGGCCTGGTTCGCCTACTCCTCCTGGTGGAAGATCGAATTCCTGGTCTTGGACGTGGTGATCGCCATCTTCGTCTCCCTGGCCATGGAGCCCCTGGTGCTCAGGCTGGTCAAGCATGGCTGGCGGCGAGGAGCGGCCTCGGCGGTCACCCTGATAGGTCTGATTATTATTGTGATCGTCCTCTTGGGCATGTTCGGCAATCTGCTGGTCCAGCAGGTCATCGGCATGGCCAACGGGCTGCCGGCCCTCTATGAGCAGGTGGCGGAATTCATCGCCAGCCGCACCCCTTGGCACCTGCCGGCCATGCAGGATTTGGGCGGGGAGATCGTCAAGAATATCCAGACATCCTGGGTGACGGACTTCGCGGGGCAGGCTTTGACCACCACCGTGGGGCTGGCAGGGTCCTTCATCAATATCATGACCGTCCTGCTGGTCATCTACTACATCTCCGCAGCAGGCCCCAAGCTGCGCCGCAGCCTCTGTCAGTGGCTGGCACCCAGGAGCCAGCGTCGTTTCCTCTTCGTCTGGACCATCGCCCAGGACCAGATCTCCAGCTTCCTGTTCAGCAGGACCATTCTGGCGCTCATCTCCGCAGCCTGCATGTCGGTCTTCCTGGTCATCCTCAAGGTGCCCTACTGGTTGCCGCTGGCCCTCTTCTGCGGGCTGGTATCCCAGTTCGTGCCTACCATCGGCACCTACATAGGCGGGGCCGTCCCCATAGTGGTGGCCTGGGGGAGCCGTGGACTACTGGTGGCTGTGATTGTGCTGGTTTACATCATCATCTACCAGCAGATCGAAAACATGATTCTGGCCCCCAAGATCTCCCAGCGGACCATGGACCTCAACCCTGCCATCGCCTTCCTGTCCGTACTGGCACTGGGCGCGGTCTTCGGTGCCCTGGGCGCCTTCCTGGCCCTGCCTCTGGCGGCCAGCTTCCAGGCCATCTTCTCGGCTTCGGTCAAGCATTACGAGCTGATTGATTCTCCGCTCATGCAGGATCCCAAGCCGGTCGGCAAGTCCAAGGTGGTCGAGGGCGTCGAGGCCTTCAACGAGCACGTGGTCCAGCCGATGGCCAGCCACGTGGGCAGCCGGTCCGCCAAAGGGTCCAGCGCCAGGGTCCGAGTGGAAGACCCTGTCATGACCATTGCCAGCCAGCTCTACCCGGCAGCATCTCCGACTGCCAAGGACCTGGATGAGTCGGCCACGGTGCCCATACCAAAGTCCGCCTCGGCCCCGGTAAAGCACAGGCCGCTCAGGGGTGCCGAGACCGGGGACGAGGCCTCCGAAGGGGAGGATAATCCCCGCAAGGAGTGGCGCTGATGGCCCTGCTCAAAGTGCTGGACGTTCTGATGCTGCTGCTGGGTGGAGTGGGCATCGTCTACCAGGCCATCTGCATTGTCATCTCCTTTGTCTCCAATCCTGTGGTCTTTCCCGATGCCCCCTTCGACAAGCGGTTCGCCGTCCTTATTTCCGCCCGCAACGAGGAGCAAGTTGTCGGTCATCTGATCAACTCCATCAAGGAGCAGACCTATCCATTCTCCATGGTCGACATATGGCTGGTGGCCGACAACTGCACCGACAACACCGCAGATCTGGCCAGATCCCTTGGCTGCCACGTGGTCGAGCGGCAGGACCCGGGCCGGGTGGGCAAGGGCTACGCCCTGACCTTCCTGCTGGAGCAGATACTGGATCGGGGTCTTGATTCCCGCTACGATGCCTACTTCGTCTTTGACGCGGACAACATCCTGGACCGCCACTATATCGAGGAGATGAACAAGGCCTTCCAGTCCGGCTTCCGCATACTGACCAGCTACCGGAACTCGGTCAACTTCTCGGACAACTGGGTCTCCTCAGGCTCGGCCCTATGGTTCATCCGCGAATCCCGGTTCCTCAATACCTCAAGGATGGTCATTGGCTCCAGCTGCCACGTGGGCGGCACCGGGTTCATGTTCTCCAGGGAGGTTATGGAGCGCAACAATGGCTGGAAGTTCCACCTGCTGACCGAGGACCTGGAGTTCACCATGGACTCGGTTCTGCACGGCGAGCGCATCGGCTATTGCGGCACCGCCATCCTCTATGACGAGCAGCCGGTCACTTTCAAGCAGAGCTGGCGGCAGCGGCTGCGCTGGAGCAAGGGCTTCCTTCAGGTCTTTCGCTACTATGGGCCTGCTCTGATCTCCCGGGCTTTCCGTGAACGCGACTTCTCGGCAGTTGACCTGACCATCCTGATCTGCCCTCTGACGGTTCTGGGTCTGGTCCGCTGCTTCTTCGGTCTGCTCTTCCCGGCTCTGGGTTTCGTGACGTGGACCAGTCAGATAACCACCCTGATCGATGGCATTGCAGCTGGGATTCTGGGCCTCCTGGCCATGATGGGCCTGGCTGCCCTTACCGTGCTGGCCGAGCGCGACAAGATCGGCGCATCCAACAAGGAGCTTTTCGCCTACTGCCTGAGCTTCCCCATCTTCATGCTCAGCTACGTGCCCATCTCCTTCCAGGCCATTTTCGCCAATCCTGGATGGAAGCCCATCGAGCACTCGGGGCATTAAGGTCGGTCATCGCTCGATTCGCAGCGATATGGGGATACGATAGACTTAAGGCCATGTCCGATGAAGCGCAACCAACCAGTATGACCGTCCGGACGGCAATGGTCCCTCCGCCGGATACGAAGGCAGCTGTCTCTATCCGTGCCTTGGTCAAGTGCTATCAGGGCCGGCCTGCTGTCAACGCCCTCTCTTTGGACATTCCCAGGGGATCCTTCTACGGGATAGTCGGCCCCAATGGCGCAGGGAAGACCACCACGCTGAACATGATGACCGGTCTCCTGGTGCCCGACTCCGGCAATGTCATGATCCTGGGCAGGGACGTGTGGTCGGATGTGGATACGGCCAAGCGGATCATCGGTGTCATGCCCCAGGGCGATCAGATCTTCGACAGGCTGACGGGTCTGCAACTGCTGGTCTACTCGGGCATGCTTCGACGGATGCCGCGTAGTGAGGCCCTGGGCCGGGCCAAGGACCTACTGGAGGCCTTCGATTTGACTGATGCCGGCGGCAAGCGGGTCTGTGATTATTCATCGGGCATGATCAAGAAGATCTGCCTGGCTACGGCCATGATTCATTCCCCCAGGCTTCTGGTGCTGGACGAGCCCTTTGAATCGGTCGACCCAGTCTCCAGCGCCAATCTCAAGGACATTCTGGCCGAGTATGTCGATACCGGAGGGACGGTGGTCATTTCCTCCCATGTCATGGCCCTGGTGGAGCGGATGTGCACCCATGTGGCCATCATCGACCATGGTCTGGTTCGGGCTGATGGCACGGTGGCACAGGTCGCTGCCGGCGAGGATCTGGAGGATCGCTTCCTGGAGCTTGTCGGTGGCCGTCATCAGGCTAAGCGAATCGCCTGGCTGAACGGCTCCGGGTCCGAGGAAGATCAGGAGACGCAATGAGCACGGCATCCACGATCATCGCC
Organism: Bifidobacterium sp. W8114; assembly: GCF_016101165.1. NCBI lineage: Bacteria > Bacillati > Actinomycetota > Actinomycetes > Bifidobacteriales > Bifidobacteriaceae > Bifidobacterium > Bifidobacterium sp. W8114. The sequence continues at coordinate 16,688 of NZ_JACFRA010000001.1, forward strand.
ATGCGTTGGTCCATGACCTGGGGCACAATCAAGCACTCCTCCTGGCAGATGGTCGGGGCCATCATCAGCCTGCTCATGGCCATAGCCATCTGCCTGGCCTCGTGGCAGGTTGCGCTGACGCTGGGGATCTGGCTGCCCAGTGCCGGTCCGGGCGACCGGCAGCGTATGGGATCCATATTGGTCCTGTTCCTGGCCGGACTGACTCTGGGAGTGATCCTGATTCAACTGGCCTTTCTGGGCCAGGGGTCGAACCTGAGCCCTTCGCGATTCGTCCTGTACGGGATTCCTGACAGCCAGCTGCAAGTGGGGCTCTACCTGGCAGGGCTGATTGGGCCTACGGGATTGACCGGCCTGGTCTGCTTCCTGGCCCTGACGGCCGTCTATGCCCGCATGGGTGTCGGAGCCGCGATCGTGGCTTTGGTCGCGGCCCTCCTGGCTGTCATGGTGATGCTGGCCCTATCCCGGGCTGTTTTGGACCTGGTCGGTACCTTGATGGTTTCTCAGCGCTCCCGATCCGGGCTCTATCTGCTGGTCACCGTGGTGATCATGCTTTTGTGTCTGCTGCCCTCTCTGCTGGACAGCGGGATTATGGATGGCATGGCATTCGACACTGACTCCCTCAAGTCCGCGGCCGACATACTGGCCTGGACGCCATTGGGTGCCGCTGTCCGCCTGCCTGAGGATTTCCTTTCGGGATCATGGTGGGTTCTGTTCGGACGTCTGTGTATGGAGCTGGCCACCCTGGCTCTCTGTTTCATGATCGGCATGCTGTGTCTGCGTCATGACCGTTTATACGCGGGGGCCAGTGCTGAACGTTCGGCTGCCCCCAAGGGGCTGGGGATGCTGGGCCGGTCCCGGGACACTGTGGATGCCATGGCCGCGCGATTGCTGATCTATCTTCGTCAGGACCCCCGCAAGCTTGTCAGCTATCCGCTTCTGCTTGTTGTGGTGATTCTGTACGCGATAATCTTCCGCCAGATGCCCATGATGCTATGGCTGGGACCGATTGTGGGCGCCTGGGTGCTGGAGGTTCCCGAGGGCAACGCCCTGGCCTACGATGGGCTTGCATTGCACATGGAGATAGCGTCGGGAGTGAAAGGTCGTGAGGACCGGCTCTCCCGTGTCCGCAGCCATCTGAGTGTGGCTCTGCCCTGCATACTCCTGCTTGGGCTGGTGACTTTGGTATTCTCCGGGGCAATGAAGGGCGGACCAGATCTGGTCATCTCCTTGGATATGTTGGCCGCGACCATAGGATTGCTCCTGTCTGGGCTGGGAGTTGCCCAGGTCTTCTCGGCCCTGCTGATTTACCCGGTACCCTCCATGGACCAGCCCTTCACCTCGCCGCAGGGGCGTGCCGTGGCCCAAGGCTTCCTGCCGATGCTGCAGTTGCTGGCTAGCCTGGTGATCATGCTGCCCACCCTTTTGGTGGCATTGCCGACCATGATCACAGGCGGGATTCTTCCCCTCTGGCTGCCTGTACCGGTCGCACTGGCGAACGGGCTGATTGTGCTTGCCGTAGGTGTCGCTCTGGGGTCCCGGATCTTCGATCGTCGACAATCGGCCATTCTGCTGACTCTGGATCGCTATGCCTCTCTGCAGTCCTGAGACAGTGGCAGGACCAGTACTAGGCTGGTTGGATGATGCCGACCGAGCCGAACTCGGTTGGCGAGTGCAAGTCCGGGAGAGAGCAATTGGGTGACAGACATCAGCTGCGCACGACACGCCGTCGTCAGATCAAGCGACGCTGGCGTGTGGCTCTGGCAGCGCTTGTGGCTGCCGCGCTGGTCGTCGGCTGTGCATGCATGGATCTGGCGGACCTGGTGCCCGGACCGCTAACTTTGGCCAAGACCAGTCATTCATCGGTCCCCCCTGTGGTCATAATGGGCGAGCCACCGACTCTCGCCGCCGACAAGCCTGGGTCCGCGGTGGATGCCGGCCGGGTCCAACAGCTGGTCAGTGATTTCGCCGGCACACCGGGCTTGGGCAACGCTTACTCGCTGGTCGTGCGACAGGCTGATGGGCGGGTGCTGGCTCAAAAGAACGCAGACCAGGCACGCCAGCCGGCCTCCACCATGAAGACATTGACCGCAGCCGCAGCCGCCTCAGTCCTGGACATGTCCTCCCAGCTGGACACTGAGGCGGTTCTGAATTCCTCCTCCCCCTCGCAGGCGACACTGATTCTGCGCGGCCACGGCGATATGCTTCTAGGGGTCGGAAAGGACGATCCCCTGCACGTCAATGGCCGGGCCGGACTGGGGACCCTGGCCGAAGAGACGGCACAGGCCCTGCACCAGCAGGGGATCGGCCGAGTGGCCCTGGCCTACCAGGACACGCTCTTCGGCGACGATCGGGCGCCGAAAGGAATCGAAGCAAACAATGCCGATGGAATCTACTTCCAGGAGCCTGTAGCCATGGCTGTAGATGAGGCCAGGCAGGGACGGGCTGAGCCCGTCGCATATCCGGACGCAGGCGAGGTCTACCTGACCAGGGTCCAAAACCCGGCAGGGGCTGCTGCAGCAGTCTTTGCCAGCCGCCTGATGGAGTCCGGAATCCAGGTGGACAATGCCCTGGAGCCAGAACAGACCGACCATGCCCAGGGCAGGGTTCTGGCACGTATCCACTCGGCACGGCTCAGCGAGATCATGTCGTTGATGCTGCGCAATTCCGACAACAGCCTGGCCGAGCTTTTCGGCCGCCTGACCGCCTTGGCCCTGGGCATGCCCAACAGCCCAGCCGGGGCTGTGAAAGCCGTGACCAGTACGCTGAACAAGCTGGGTGTAGACACTGCCGGCCTCAAGATGGCCGACTGCTCGGGGCTGACCCCTGGCTCCTCTCTAAAGGTGGGAACCTTGGCTGACGTTCAGCAGCTGGCCCTGTCCGAGAAAGGGCTGACCCCCCTGGTCAAGGGTCTGTCGGTGGTGGGGCTGACCGGCACAGCAGCCGGACGGAAAATAGACAATCAGGCCGATGGGCTGATTCGGGTCAAGACCGGCACCTTGGATAACGTGACTTCACTGGCAGGCAATGTGATTCGAAGCTCAGGCGGTGTTCTGGTCTTTGCTGTGGTCGTCAACGATCCCGAGGATGTGGCTGTTGCAAGGCAGGCTGTGGACACTCTGGTCGGATCCCTGGATCGGATTTGAACGGGAAGAAGCCTGGACCATGGTCTATTCAGCGGCAATGAAAAAGGCGGTTGGGCTCCTGCGTTCGACCCTGGACCGGGAGGATCTGGGACTGCAGGATCAGCGGTTCGCTCATCATGGGATGCATCGGCCCGATCCGGATGCCCCATTGATTCTGGTGGCCTGCTCGGGAGGCCGGGATTCCCTGGCCCTGGCCTGTGTGGCCCACCTGGTGGCCGATATGACCGGGCTGCGGTGCGGGGCCTTGTTGATCGATCATGGTCTGGCGCCTGATTCGGATCGTATCAGCGAACGCGCAGCTGGAACCTGCCGGAGGCTGGGATTGGATCCGGTCCGCGTCACCAGAGTGGATGTACCCGTCACCTCCGCTGGTCCTGAGGCCGATGCCCGTGCAGCCCGTTATCAGGCCCTCTCCCAGCAGGCGAACGAGTTGGGCGCCAGGGCCGTCCTCCTGGCGCACACCCGTGATGATCAGGCCGAGACGGTGCTGATCGGACTGATTCGCTCTCAGGGGCTGGAGGCCATAACCGGCATGGCTCGACGTGTGGAGCGCGGAGGGATGCGTTACCTGCGGCCATTCCTTGACCTGGACCGAAAGGACACCACGGCCATTTGCCGCCAGCAGGGGATCGACTGGTGGGACGACCCCACCAACGGTGATGACCGGCCGACTGATACCGCGCTTCCCGAGACGCTGCCGCTGCGCTCGCGGATCCGCCATGACCTGTTGCCTGCCTTGAATCGCTTCGCTGGCCGGGACATGGTCCGTCGTCTGGCGCTAGGTGCGGATATGGCCCGTATGGATCAGGATTATCTGGACACCCAGGTGGATGGGTTGTTCCAACGGCTGGTCGCCCGCCCTGACCCGGACCAGAGGGCCAAGGGGGTTCTGGCCTGCTTGGATGCCCGCGGATTGGCCGACTGTCACCCGGCTCTGCGCACCCGCCTGTTGGCCCAGGTGCTGACCAAGCTGGGCATTCGGTTCACGGCCGTGCAGGTCCGTGCCTTGGATGATTTGATCTGCCGGTGGCACGGCCAGAAGGGCCCCCGCTTTCCCAGCTCACATACAGCAATCCGTAAGGGTCAAGTCATTCTCATATGCAATGATGGAGACCATGCGCATCGCTGATATTCAATCCCATATCGACCATGAACTGGTGTCCAAGGAACGGATAGAGGAGCTGATCAATCGGACGGCTGAGCGGATCAGTCGGGATTACAGGGACAAGAACCCGATTATGCTGGCCGTGCTCAAGGGGGCTTTCAACACACTTGCCGCCCTCTCACAGGCCGTCACCATTCCGGTTCAGATAGAGTTCATGAGCATTTCCAGCTATCCGGCAGGCAAGACCAGCGTTTCCAAGGGGGACCTGGACATCAGGATGGATTTGGACTGCGATGTGCGCGGACGGCATATTCTGATTGTTGAGGATATTATCGATTCCGGTTACACCTTGCACTGGTTGGTAGAGCATCTCAAGGAGCGAGGGGCCGCATCGGTGGAGATCTTCACTCTGCTGGACAAGACCTCCAGACACGAGGTCGAGGTGGATGTCAAGTATCCAGGGTTCGCCATACCCGACGAATTTGTTGTGGGCTTCGGGCTGGATTACGACGAGCAGTACCGTAATCTTGACTCGATAGCCGTACTCAGGTCCGAAGAATACATGGACCCGACCCAGGAACAGGATCATCAGGATCAGGGGGAGCAGTCATGAGCTACTCGCAGGGACCGCAGCAGGGTCCGCCCAATGGAAGCAGGGACAACGGGGACAAGGGCAACAACCCCTTCAACTTCAACCTGGGCAACAACGGTTCTGGGCCCAACGGGGGCAACCGCTCCTTCTGGCGTTCCCCCTGGCTCTGGGGGATTCTGGCCGTGGTCATCATCCTGGCCATCTTCGGCTTCTTCAGCAGCCAGAACGGCGCGCAGACCATCGACACGCAGGATGGCCTGGAGCTGCTGAACGACCGCAGCAGCATGGTCAAGAAGGCAGAGATCACCGAAAAGATGCAGGTGGTCGAGCTCAAGCTCAATAGCGACTTCGTCAAGGATGTACCTGGCTTCCGTGGCAACCGCACCTCCAAGAACTTCGGCAAGGACGTGCAGTTCTACTACGTGGAGGCCCAAGGGGAGCAGGTTGTCAAGGCCGTCGAGAAGGCCAAGCCCTCCGAGGGGTACAACTCGGTGGTGCCGCAGACCAGCATGATGAGCTACCTGATCTCCTCCATCCTGCCCATGCTGATCATTCTGGGGGTCTTCTGGTTCCTGCTCTCGCGCATGTCCTCGGCGGCCGGCGGCGGCATGTTCGGGATGGGCGGCAAGAAGAACTCCGCCCGGCTCAATGACGGGCAGACCCCCAAGACCAAGTTCTCGGACGTGGCCGGCGAAGAGGCCGCTGTCCAGGAGGTGGAGGAGATCAAGGAGTTCCTCAAGGATCCTTCCAAGTACAAGGCTCTGGGCGCCCGCATACCACGTGGCGTCCTGCTCTATGGTCCCCCTGGAACCGGCAAGACCCTGCTGGCAAGGGCCATCGCCGGCGAGGCCAGTGTGCCCTTCTACTCCATGGCAGGCTCCGACTTCGTCGAGATGTTTGTCGGTCTGGGTGCCTCCCGTGTGCGTGACCTGTTCGACGAGGCCAAGAAAAATGCGCCGGCCATCATCTTCATCGATGAGATCGACGCAGTGGGTGGTAAGCGCGGCTCCGGCATGAGCGGTGGCCATGATGAGCGCGAGCAGACCCTGAACCAGCTCCTGGTCGAGATGGACGGCTTCGACAATGACACCAACCTGATCATCATTGCAGCCACCAACCGTCCCGACATTCTGGATCCGGCCCTGCTCAGGCCTGGCCGGTTCGACCGTCAGGTGGCTGTGGAAGCCCCCGACCTTGAGGGCCGTGAAGCCATCCTCAAGGTCCATGCCAAGGGCAAGCCTTTCGTGCCTGACGTGGATCTGCACACTGTGGCCGTGCGGACGCCCGGCTTCACCGGTGCCGACTTGGCCAACGTGCTCAACGAGGCTGCCCTGCTGACAGCACGTTCAGATGCCCAGCTGATCGACAACCGGGCCATCGACGAGGCCATCGACCGTGTGCTGAGCGGACCTCGGCGGCGGACCAAGGGCATGGCTCTGGCCGAGATGCGCAATACCGCCTACCATGAGGGCGGCCACGCCATGGTGGCTGCGGCCCTGCGCCACACCGACCCGGTCACCAAGGTGACCATTCTGCCTCGCGGGCGGGCCCTGGGCTACACCGCGGTCATGCCCACCACAGACCGTTACTCGCAGTCCCGCAACGAACTGCTGGACCAGATGGCCTATGCCATGGGCGGCCGTGTGGCGGAGGAGGTGGTCTTCCATGACCCGACCACTGGCGCCTCCAATGACATCGAGAAGGCCACCAGCATAGCCCGGCAGATGGTCCTGCAATACGGATTCTCCTCCAAGTTGGGTGCCATCAAGTGGGCTGATGAGAATGACCAGGATGCCGGACTCGATGCCCTGAAGCCCCACAACTACTCCGAGAAGACGGCCGAGGCCATCGATGAGGAAGTCCACAATCTTATCGAGACGGCTCACGAAGAGGCTTGGCGGATCATCACTGAGAACCGTGACGTGCTGGACGAGCTTGTCCGGCAGCTCTTGGTCAAGGAGACCCTGAACAAGGACGAGCTGGCTGCGGTCTTCGCTGGCTTGCGCAAGGCTCCCGAGCGCCAGCTCTGGCTGTCTGCGCCGGATCGGCCGGACTCCGAGCAGCCCCCTGTGGAGATCCCTGAGGAGCTCAGGCGCAGCGTGAACGGGTCGTCCACAGAGGACCAGCACTGAATTCCGAATCGGCCCGGTGAAGTATATGATTCCGGGCTGTGCGGCATCGAATGTTCCAAGGCGAGGGAGGAGCGTACATCATGGATTCCATCCGTTTGAGTTCCATCAAGGTCGCACCCCTGCACGGCCAGCAGAAGCCAGGGTTCAGCTACCAGGTCGATGCCGTCCTCTACCTGGATTTGAGTGAGGCAGGCAGGCTCAACGACGGCACTCAGACCGTGGACTATGTGCAGATTGTCCGTCGGATCGTCAACCTGATCCAAAACGAGCCGGCTGATGAGATTCTGGAATCCATGACAGCCAAGGTGGCTGATGCCATCCTGCTCTCCCACCAGATCCGCCGCACCCGGGTCACGGTCACCCGTCTGGGTGCCGACCAGGGAACAGGGGTCGATTTTCAGGTGGGCGTCACCCTTGAGCGTGCGGCCGACGATCAGGTGGAAGGCAACCCGGCCAGCATGGAATCTGGACGAGTCATCGGCAGCGGGAATGCTGCTTTAGGGCATCCCTCCTTCCTCCTGTCTGGTCAGGCTGATGCCGGCCATGCGGCGCGGGCCCGGCTGCGTCACCCTGTGACCTTCTCCACGCAGAACGGCTTGCCCTCGGATCCGGAGAACGATAGCGAAGCGCCCAGTCAGTCGCCTGTTGAGGGTGCCAAGCCACAGGGTCTTCTGATGCGTGATGTTATTGCGTTGGAGGGAGCATCGGGAACCGACCGGTTGACTATGCTCCGTGCTCTGGCGGCTCTGGACGGGATACCCGGCAGTCAGCTGGTCGGCATCTCGCCCCTGTACGCCTACCGGGATGATCAGGGGGATCAGCGTCTATCGGCCGTGGTTATTCTGCAAACGCCGCTGAATCTGGAGGAGCTGCGGTCGGCTCTAGACATGGTGGCAGCTCCTATCAGACAGATGGGCGGGCTGGATGCCGATGTGGTGGAGGTGGAAACCTCGGACGGCTCGCTGCTGTCTTCCCAGGACCGTCCGCCTCTGCTGACCGCCGATGCTCCCTCGCGCATTGTGACTCCCTGGGCGTATTTGGAGCCTGAACACTGCCTGCCTGGTGCTGGCGGATCCTGCCTGGCCAGCCTGGCCAACCGTGCTCCTGACCGTGACCGCATCAGCCTGGTTTCGGAAGACTGGATTCTGGACGGGCTGTCATGAGGGCCCGCCGCACGCCGCTTGTGCACTATCTGGTCGCCCTTGTCCTTGGGCTGATGGGAGGCGCCGGCATCTCGGAACTGGGCATGTCCACCAGGACGGACCTCATGGGAGTTCCCTGGCTAGTCAGCGTGTTGCTCTTCCTGCTGGGGGTAGCCATTCTGATCATGGCCTTCCAGGTGCACCGCTACGCCAAGGGAGACCGCAAGCAGATGGATCTGCGCTTCGCGGTCAACGTGCTGATCATGAGCAAGGCTATGGGCATTGCCTGCGCCGCCCTCTTGGGTTGGTACGGCAGTCAGGCCCTGATCAGCATGGGCCATGCAACCGCGCCCTATTACACGCGGGTCATGCAGGAGTGCCTGGTCGCCTCCCTGGTCTGTCTGCTCGATGTGGTGGCGGGGGCTGTTGGGGAGTGGCTCTGTCAACTGCCCCCAGATGACGGTCCTGAGAACCCGGATCGACGCAAGTCCTCACGCAGACCCATGGCCGATGCGGCCGATACCGCTGAAAGAGCGGAGGTAAAGGCCGATTCCAGTGAAAAGCGTCACTGACCAGCCTTCAAGGCCATTGCTGAGAAATTTCTGAAGCAAGTCGGCCCGCTGTCGACCTCACTGGTGATCCCCTGCTTGGGTACAATACACGATGACCTAGTGAGCGCTCAGTCTTTGGGTACTCTGATCATGGCTTCCTGAACCATGTAGGCAGCTAGGTCACCCTGGCGGTTGTAGACCTTAGCCATGCACAGGCTGCGTCCGTGGTCGGCCACGGGGGACTCCTGAATAAAGCAGTGCCAGTCGCAGGGGTCCAGATCCTGATACCACCACATGGCATGGTCGATGGAGGCGAAGGAGATCCCCGGGGTGGTCATGCTCAGCCCGGCACAGCGCAGGGCAGGCTCCATCATGATCTGATCGCATTCCATGGCAAGCAGGGCTCGGCGCATCAGTGGGTCCAGGTCGGCTCTTCCCTGGGTGCGGCTCCAAACGGCCTGGCGACTCCTGCTGTCATCATCGGAATCCCTGTTCCCTGCCTCCTCTGCATCATCCAGCAGGACCGTGCCGCCGACGTGACGCATATCGAAGGGGCTCTGATGGGCATAGTAGTCCGCAAAAGAGGACTGATCAGCATAGGGCTCCATCAGTTCCCGGGAGCCAGGCAGGTCCTCCGGGTCAGGCAGCCCCGTCGGCATGGGGTCGGCATAGCGGATGCCCTCCTGGCCGACCTGTTGGTAGGAGAGCATGGCATTCAGGATGATCCGTTCCCCCTGATGCAGATCAACTCGTCGGGAGGAGAAAGAACGTCCATCACGGATGGTCTCGACTTCTGCTTGAACGTCCTGCTCCAGGAGCCCGGTACGCAGGTAATAGGCGTGCATCGAGTGGGGCAGACGACCCTCGGGCACGGTCCGACCGCCGGCCATGATGGCCTGGCCCAGCAGCTGGCCTCCATAGAGGCGGCCAGTGGGGAAGTCCAGCGATTTGCCCAGAAAACGGGAACGGCCATCGTCGGGCTGCTGCTCCTGCAGGTTCAGCCCAGCGATGGCCTGGGCCAGTGCTCCATCCTCGGTGCTCATGCTTCTCCTCGGCCCTCCATCCCTTGTGGTGTATTCGTTCAGCGGGTCAGCTTGCGGTGGATGCGGTGGGGCCTGGAGGCCTCCTCGCCCAGACGCTTGACCTTGTTTTCCTGGTAGGCCTGGAAGTTGCCCTCGAACCAATACCAGGAGGCCGGGTTCTCATCCGTGCCCTCCCAGGCCAGGATATGGGTGGCGATCCGGTCCAGGAACCAGCGGTCGTGGGAGATGACCACAGCGCATCCGGGGAAGGCCAACAGGGCGTTCTCCAGGCTCTCCAAGGTTTCCACATCCAGATCGTTGGTGGGCTCGTCCAGCAAGAGTAGGTTGCCGCCCTGCTTGAGGGTGAGTGCCAGGTTCAGTCTGTTGCGCTCGCCGCCCGACAGGACACCGGCCGGTTTCTGCTGATCTGAGCCCTTGAAGCCGAAGGAGGCCACATAGGCGCGGGTGGGCACTTCGACGCCGCCTACCTCGATGAAGTCCAGCCCTCCGGAGACTACCTCCCAGAGGTTCTTGTTGGGGTCGATGCCCTCGCGGTTCTGATCCACGTAGGAGATCTTGACCGTGTCGCCGACTTCCAAGGAGCCCGATGTCAGTGGCTCCAGGCCCACGATGGTCTTGAAGAGCGTGGATTTGCCCACGCCATTGGGGCCGATGACGCCCACAATGCCGTTTCGAGGCAGGGTGAAGCTCAGATCGTCGATCAGGACGCGGTCGCCAAAGGCCTTGTGGATGTGCTCGGCCTCCAGCACCTTGGAGCCCAGGCGGGGCCCCGGCGGAATCTGGATCTCGGAGAAATCCAGCTTTTTGTTGTTCCGGGCCTCGTTCTCCATTTGCTCATAGCGCTCCAGGCGGGCCTTGTTCTTGGCCTGACGGGCCTTGGGGGAGGAGCGGACCCATTCCAGTTCGGTGTTGAGCCGCTTGGCCAGCTTGGCATCCTTCTGCCCCTGGACCTCCAGACGCTTGGCCTTGGTCTCCAGATAAGTGGAGTAGTTGCCCTGGTAGGGGTAGAGGTGGCCACGGTCCACCTCGCAGATCCACTCGGCCACGTTGTCAAGGAAGTACCGGTCGTGGGTCACGGCCAGGACGGCGCCCTTGTAGGTGTGCAGGTACTGCTCCAACCAGAGGATGGACTCGGCGTCCAAGTGGTTGGTGGGCTCGTCCAGCAGGAGCAGGTCGGGTGCCTCAAGCAAAAGCCGGCATAGAGCCACCCGGCGGCGCTCGCCTCCAGAGATGACCGAGACCGGAGTGTCCGGGTCGGGGCACTGCAGGGCATCCATGGCCTGGTCCAGCTGGGAGTCAAGATCCCAGCCATTGGCGGCGTCGATCTGCTCCTGAAGCTGGCCCATCTCGGTCATCAGGGCATCGTAATCGGCATTGGGGTCGGCCATCTGCTCGCCGATCTGGTTGAAGCGATCCACCTTGCTCATGATATCGCCGAAGGCCATGCGAATGTTCTCGCCCACGGTCTTGTCCTCGTCCAGCGGCGGCTCCTGCTGAAGGATGCCTACCGTGTAGCCGGGGGTGAGCTGTGCCTCGCCATTGCTGACCGTGTCCAGGCCGGCCATGATCCGCAGCAGGGTGGACTTGCCCATGCCGTTGGGGCCCACCACGCCAATTTTGGCGCCGGGCAGGAAACTCAGGGTCACATCGTCCAGGATGACGCGGTCGCCGAAGGACTTGCGCGCCTTGATCATCTGATAAATGAATTCGGCCAAGAAGCTACCTCACAGAACCTTAGAAAGACAGTGCAAACTGCATTCATGGTAGTGGCAACTTCTGACTTATGCGCCGGGCTGATTAGCAGGGTCAGGCAGGCGGATGGCCGCCTATAAAGAACACCTATGACCAGACCCTGGTCCTGCCGCCTTGGTCGGGGTAGCCTTGAGTCGACGTTCCCGCCCGGCATGCGCAGGTCAAGGAACGCCGGACGGGCCTTTGCCGGTATGGGCAGGCTCCGGACTATCGCTGTGCGCATGAGGAACGGGCCGTCCGTTCTATGACGGTCGTAAGGGAGTATCAATGACGGTGAAACAGCAGCAGGGTCAGATTTCCACAGCTCATCGGTTGCGCTGGAGGCCGCTTGACATTGCGGTCGGAGCCGGTCTGGGTGCGGTGTCAGGGTTGATCTACTGGTTGGCCAGCCTGCTCGCCTCGTGGATATTCCCGCTCATGACCGCCCTACTTCCCGGGGCGGCGGCCCTTTTGCATGGGGTCTTCTACTTTCCCTGTACCCTGTCCCTGTTGATACTGCGCAAGCCAGGCGCAGCCGTCTACGTGGGCGTCATCAGCGTCCTGGTCGAAATTCTGCCTGGCAATGCCTATAACGTGCCGATGATTTTGGTGGAGGCCATCGTAGAGGCTCTCTGCGCGGAACTGGCCTTCGGAATATTCCGCTACCGTCGGTGGACCTTGGGAACGACCGTCCTAGGGGGGATCCTGATAGCCCTGGTCTATAACGCTTTTCTCCTGGCCTTTTACTATCAGGGGGTCTCATTCCTCAGCCCGAGGGGGATCATCGGCACCATCTGCGAACTGATCAGCGGAGTGGTCCTGGCTGGACTGACCAGTTGGTTCCTCTTCCGGGCCATCGGCAGCACCGGTGCGCTGGATCGGCTTGCGTCCGGGGGGGATGTCAGGCAGGTCTGAATATCGGCATCCTCGCCAAACCGACTGTATTGAACATATGTTAATTGACCAAGTGTTTGCTGTGCAGCTGTGACAAGGCCCATACCGGGCAGGAAGGGTCCTACCATGACCAAGCTTCGTTCCTACATTGCGGCAGCGGTTCTGCCGCTCATCCTGGCAGCGGGCGCCTGCAGCTCCTCCCAGGCTTCCCAAGAAGACCGGATCGACCCTCATGCCGCAATCAGCGTCAACAATGTCGAACCTACGGCTCCCCTGATTCCCTCCAGCACCAACGACACTGCAGGCTGGAAGGTGGTCACCCAGCTCTTTGACGGGTTGGTCACCTTCGATGCCAAAGGCGGAGAGACGCTGGTGGAGGCCAAATCGATTACTCCCAATGAGGATGCCAGCCGGTACACGATTGTCCTCAAACCAGGACTCACCTTCAGCGATGGGGAGAAGATCACCGCCAAGACCTATGCGGATTCCTGGTCCTTCGCGGCGAATGCGGCCAATGGACAGCTGGGGGCCTCGGCTTTTTCGACCATCGCCGGGTATGATCAGGTACAGGATGAGCATGGCGACCCCAAAGCCCCTCTATCCGGTCTTCGGGTGGTTGACGACCTGACCCTGGAGGTGGCCATGAGCAAGCCTGATTCCTCCTTCCCCTACAAGGTGGGAGATGTGGCTTTCCTTCCCCTGCCGGCATCCGCCTACAAGGACATCAGGGCCTTCGGCAGGAAACCGATCGGGAACGGGCCCTACCGCTTCAAATCATGGGTGCCTAATCAGGGAATCAAGCTGGAGAGGAATCCCGCATACAAGGGGCCTCGTAAGGCTCGGAACGGAAGCCTGGAATTCAGGGACTACCAAAGTCTTGATGCCGCCTATGCCGATGTCCAAGCCGGCCACCTGGATGTGCTCGATACGGTTCCTGTCTCCCGTCTGAAAACCTTCCGTACCGATACGGGCTTGCAGCCCTTGATCAAGCCGGGGCCGGCCTTCCGTTCCCTGACCATCCCGCAGGGTCTGAAGCATTTCCAGGGTCAGGAAGGCGCCCTTCGCCGGAAGGCTCTGTCATATGCCCTGGATCGCGCGAAAATAGCCGACAAGGTCTTTGCCGGTTCAGTTACGCCGGCCACTGATTTCCTTGCCCCAACCATCAAGGGGAATGCCTCCGACATCAAAGGCAAAGAAGTACTCAACCACGACCTTGATCAGGCCCGCAGACTTTGGAAGGCGGCTGACGCCATCTCTCCCTGGGAGGGCACGCTTCGCATCGCATACAGTGCTGACGGGACCGACAAGGACTGGGTTGATGCTGTTCTGCATGAGTACGCCCAGGTTTTGGGCATCAAGACGGAACCGAATATCTTCCCGACGGGCAAGGAATTCAATACGGCAGTTCATAACCGTCAGGTCAACAGTATTTTCAATTCGGGCATCACCTCGGACTATCCCCACCCCGAAGGCTACTTGGTTCAGGGATATGCCTCCAGCCAGGCCGATGGCAAGGGTCTGAACAATGGGGACTACAAGAGCGCGGAATACGATGCCATCCTTTCCCGTGCCGCCTCCAAGACCGACCAGGACGAAGCCATGCAGGATTACCGCCAGGCCGAGGCCGTTCTCTTCAAGGATCTTCCGGTGCTGCCGCTCTGGTACAGGAAGGTCTCGGCGGTGGCGGGCAAGCAGGTTCGCCAGGCTCCTTTCGGATACATGGGTCTGCCTGTCTACAACCAGATCACCAAGTAGGCCCGACAGCCCGGACCTGGCTGATGACGAGCCGTTTTGATACCATGACTCTGGCCGGTACGATCGGCGCGGGGCCTTAGCTCAGTCGGTTAGAGCAAACGACTCATAATCGTTCGGTCCAGGGTTCAAGCCCCTGAGGCCCCACATAAGCAAGCCCCGGAACCTGCTAGGTTCCGGGGCTTTATTAATGGAACGAATTAAGAGTTCGAGGTTTTTGTCTCAAAACTGACCCGTGTCTTCAACGACTGCAGTGGGCAGGTCAGGGTTTTGTGCCCCGAACTTTCTTGATAGTCTTATTAGAAGGACAGCCCCGACTATTGTCGAGGCCATCCTCTCGCCGCCTAGCTCTAGCATCCATGATTCACCGATGCAATATGTATGGCTTCACATGTAAGCCGGGGGAAAAGAGCTAGGCGCGTTTTTTATCTCGGATCATAGAACACCCTCGGTGTATATCCACTTCTCGGTGCCCCAAGCGTGCATCCGTAGACAGCCATAAGATCTACGCATGTCACGATAATCCGGAAGCGTTTCCGAAGAACCGCTAAGTATGAGAATTTATCAGGGAAAAGAATACGGGACGGGCTCGAGTCGGAGCCGTCGGCATATGCCGGGAAACTATACGCATGTACATCTCCTCTGGAACTGAAAATAATTCAGCCCCTATAGGTCCATCGTGTATACGTCCCCCGTATATCTGTTGTCAATGATACACCCTGGAGGGGGTGTGTCAAAGCTGAGCAGGGCGAGCCGAGGTGCTCTGATCAGGGCCTCAAGCCGCATTGCGAATCGTATGCAAATAGCGGTATACGCTGGGGGAGGAGATCCCTAGAGCACGGGCAACCGTGTCCACTGAGCCCTTGACCAGGAAGACCCCTGACCCATCCAGGCGCGTGATTAGCCGCAGCCGCTCCTGCCGGTTCATCCTTGCCGGAGGAATACCAAGCTCTGCGGCAAACTCGGCAATATTATGTGTAACCACTTCGTCTGTGTTGACTGAGAGCACTTCACGGGTCGATTGTTCGCTCTCGGTTTCGGCTGCCGGTTCTTCTGGCGGGGTCCCATCGTCTTTCAGTTCCGCACCTGGTCCGGTCAGTCCTAGAGCGTCAAGATAAGAGCTTGCCCGCCTGAGCTCTTGGCTGGCCTGTCGGAAGGTGGAATTGTCGAAATTGATGCAGAGAAAGCCTATCACCCGTCCCCTGGAATTCCGCACGAAAAGAGTAGAGGAGACCACTGGATGCCCTTGGATGGTGTAGCCAGCGTAATGGGTCAAATAGTCGTGCCGGTCGTATTCGCGGTTCTGCCAGATGTGCAGGACAAGGTCGGTGGCGGGGCTGCCTATAGCGCGTCCGCTCAAATTGCCATTGGCGATGGCGACCACTGAATGCGAGAAATCCTTGACGTTCTCAAGTACTACTTCCGTCTTGGGGCCAAGAATTTTACCTAGAAAATCCACCAGCGGGACGAAAAGCTGTAGAGAAGATGAAACAGGTTTTGATGCACTCATTCTGGTCACCCCATCCACTGACTAAAGCCAGATAGTACCATCGCTGCTCTGGTATTGGACGCAGACACTCGGATGGAGCCCACGGCTGTAGACTGGCGGAAGGTCGCTGCGAGCGCATCTGCACGGGATGAGAGGTTGACTATGACATACGATTTCACCAGCATCATGAATAGGCATGGCAAGGATGCCATTGCGGTTGACGGTCTGGGTGCCGAGCCCGGATTCGCCCCCGATCCTCCCAAGGAGGGCTTCGATGTCATCCCCATGTGGGTGGCCGATATGAATTTCCCCACGGTGCCGACCATACCCGAAGCCATCATCGAGCGTGCCAAGCATCCAGCCTTCGGCTATTTCAATCCTACTGACGAGTACTACGATGCCATCATCAACTGGCAGCGCACCCGCAATGGTGTGGAGGGACTGACGGCCGAGGATATCGGCTATGAGAACGGGGTCCTGGGTGGTGTCGTCTCGACTTTGACCGCCTTTGCCGCGCCGGGTGATGCAGTATTGCTCCACAGTCCGACCTATGTCGGCTTCACGTCCTGTATCGAGAACAACGGCTACCACATCGTGCACAGTCCTTTGAAGAGGGACGAGCAGGGTGTCTGGCGCATGGACTTCGAGGACATGGACCGCAAGCTCAAGGAGAACAACATCCATGTGGCGGTCTTCTGCAGCCCGCACAACCCCTGCGGCCGTGTCTGGGAGAAGTGGGAGATCGAGAAGGCCATGGAGGTATATAAGGAGAACGACTGCGTGGTCATCTCCGACGAGATCTGGTCAGACCTGATCCTGTCGGGCCACAAGCACATCCCCACCCAGTCGGTCAGCGAGGATGCCCGTAACAGGACGGCTGCCTTCTACGCGCCCAGCAAGACCTTCAACCTGGCCGGGCTGGTCGGCTCCTACCACATCATCTACAACAAGTATCTGCGCGACAGGATAGTGGCCAAGGGGTCCAAGGCCCACTACAACGACATGAACGTGCTGTCCATGCATGCCCTGATAGGGGCATACAAGCCTCAGGGCCAGGAGTGGGTGGACGAACTCCGGAAGGTCCTGACCGGGAACGTGGACTACGCCTACGATTACATCCGGCGGCATTTTCAGGGAGTCGAGCTTTCCAAGCCCCAGGGCACCTACATGCTCTTCCTTGATTGCACGCAATGGTGCGAGGACCACGATCTGAGCCTGGATCAGCTGCTGAAGCGTGCCTGGGATGTGGGTGTGGCCGTCCAGGACGGGCGGCAGTTCAAGGCTCCCTGCGCCATCCGCATGAACCTGGCCCTGCCTTTGAGCCGTGTCAAGGAGGCCATGGATCGTCTGGACAAGTACGTTTTCAACGCCTGAATGATCTCTAAATGATCATGGGCCCGCGCTGTCGGACAGAGCCGACCGGCGAGGGCCCATTATATGTGAGCCAAGTCTGGCGGGAGACTCACTGGAATTGCATGCCGCCGTCCACGATCAGGGTCTGGCCGGTGATGTAGTCAGAGTCATGCCCGGCCAGGAAGGCTACGGCATTGGCTACGTCCTCCGGCTCGGAAAGCCGCCCCAGGGCGATGCCGTCCGAGAAGGTGGACATGCCCCACTCGTCATCCTTGCCGGCGTTGACCCCCACCTGATGAGCGATGTCCATCATCATGGGTGTCTTGACAATGCCGGGGGCGTAGGCGTTGGCGGTGATCCCCTCCTTGGCCAGATCGCGCGCAGCCACCTGGGTCAGGCCTCGGATGGCGAACTTGGTGGAGGAATAGAGCATCAGGTTGGGGTTGCCCACCACGCCTGCCTGGCTGGTGGCGTTGATGATCTTCCCCCCGTGGCCCCGGTCGCGGAAGGCCTGAACGGCGGCCTGCATGCCCCAGATGGTTCCTGCCACGTTGACGTGGTAGACCTTGTCGAACAGCTCGGGGGTGATGGACTCGATGGGGGTGGTCGGCCCCAGGCCGGCGTTGTTGACGATCACGTTGAAGTCGCCCAACGTGGTAGCGGTCTTCTCGACGGCCGAGCGCACCTGGACACGGTCGGTCACGTCCAGGATGACGGCAATGGCCCGTCCCTCTGATTGATTGATGGAGTCGGCCACTGCCTGGGCCCTGTCTGTATTCATGTCAGCCACGGCCACGGCGAACCCATCCTTGGCCAGACGGCGGGCAATGGCCTCGCCGATTCCCTGGGCTGCCCCTGTAACGAACGCTACTTCCTGCTGCATTGCTGCCCTCCTTTGTTGCCATGCCGGGCCGATCAGTCCGACTGTTTGATTCTAAAGGGAGCTCGGCTCGCCACACCGGTTGGTGGATTCGGCGTGTGGCGCAAGGGGTCGTATTCTCCTCGGGTTGCGCTAGACTATTACGCGGTTGCCGGTTCACGTCCGCCACAGGGGCGGTCGACCCGGGGCCCTTGGATCTAGGAGTAACCATGAAGCAGGGAATTCATCCCGATTATCATCCCGTTGAGGTCACGTGCTCGTGCGGCAATACCTTCATCACCCGTTCGACCGCTCCCGGCGATCATATGACGGTTGATGTCTGCTCGCACTGCCACCCCTTCTACACCGGCAAGCAGAAGATTCTGGATACCGGTGGTCGCGTGGCTCGGTTCGAAGCCCGTTACGGCAAGAGGACCAAGTAGCACTTCCAACGCCAGTCCCTTCCGGGTCGCTCTGCTATGCCCGGTGGGGACTGGCGTTTTTTATGACTTGAACCATGCGGATGAGCGGACGGGAAGGGTGTAGATGAGTGAGGAGCAGTTTCCGGCGGCGGTGGCTGCCGTCGAGGAGTACGGTCGCCTGGAAAAGCAGATGAGTCAGCCCGAAACGGCTTCAGATCCGGCGCAGATTCGCAAGTTGGGCCGCAGACATGCTGAGCTCGCTCCCATTGTCGAAGCCTATCAGGCCTATCAAAGCGCCCTGGAAGACAGCCAGGCGGCCGAACAGATGGCACGGGAGGATCCTGACTTCGCGCAAGAGGCCAAGGCCATGGCTGACCGTATACCTGATCTGGAACAGAATCTGCGTACCGCTCTTATTCCGCGTGATCCCGATGACGGCCGTGACACGATCATGGAGATCAAGGCCGGCAGCGGCGGCGAGGAGGCGGCCCTCTTCGCTGGCGATCTGATGCGTATGTATGTGCGTTATGCCGAAAAACGAGGCTGGACCACCGAGATCATGAGCGAGAACCGCACTCAGCTGGGAGGGGTCAAGGATGCCCAGCTGGCCATTCGCGCTCGCGGCCAGGTGGCTCCGGCCGACGGTGTCTGGGCCTCGCTCAAGTATGAGGGTGGTGTCCATCGGGTTCAGCGCATTCCCGTCACCGAGTCCCAGGGCCGCATTCAGACTTCAGCCGCTGGTGTCATCGTCTTCCCGGAGGCCGACGAGGACGACGACGAGATCGAGATCGACCCCAAGGACCTCAAGGTTGACATCTTCATGAGCTCCGGCCCGGGAGGACAGTCAGTCAACACCACCTACTCCGCTGTGCGCATGACCCACATTCCCACGGGCATTGTGGTCTCCATGCAGGATGAGAAATCCCAGATACAGAATCGTCAGGCTGCCCTGCGGGTGCTCAAGTCACGTCTGCTGGCCATGAAGCACGAGGAGGAGGCTGCCCAGGCAGCCGACATGCGCCATTCCCAGGTCCGTTCCCTGGATCGGTCCGAGCGTATCAGGACCTACAACTTCCCCGAGAGCCGGATTGTGGACCACCGAACCGGCTACAAGGCCTACAACCTGGAACAGGTGCTGGATGGCGACCTGCAGGCCGTCATCGATTCCGATATTCAGGCCGACGAGGCCCGCAGAATGGCATCACAGGGGTGAGCCGACAGAAGCGTGGGACCAGTTTGGCTGGACTGGTCGATGGGGGCCATCGCCTGCTGGCCCAGGCCGGTGTGTCCACTCCCCTCAATGATGCCAGGCTGCTCCTGGCCGATGCTTTGGGGTGTGATCTGCACCAGCTGGATCAGGCTCTGCTTTTGGACCGGACTGCTCAGGAACTGCTTACGAATGAAGGTGGTTGCAGACAGACTGATGGTTTTCGGTCGGCTGCCCTGGAACGTTATCGGTCCTATCTGCAAAGGCGAGCCGGCCGCGAACCCCTGCAGTACATCCTTGGCCACGCTTACTTCCGTTATTTGGATCTACGCCTGGGACCGGGGGTCTTTATTCCACGTCCTGAGACTGAAACGGTGGTCCAGGCGGGAGTAGATGCCTTGGCCGGAGTGGATCATCCACTGGCAGTGGACCTGTGTTCCGGTAGCGGAGCCATCGGTCTGTCCTTGGCCACCGAGGTTCCAGGAGCGCGGGTCCGGGCCGTGGAGGTTGACGAGCAGGCATATCGGTGGGGCGTGCTGAACGCCGTCGCTCAGGAGTCTGCCATCCGAGAGGCTGGATCCGACTATCAGCTGCTGTTGGCCGATGCCACGGATCCCGCCACCCTGTCTGATCTGGATGCCCAGGTGGATCTGGTCATCAGTAACCCGCCCTACGTCCCAAAGGATGTGGTTCCCAGCCAGCCCGAGGTGCGTGATTGGGATCCAGATCTGGCCCTCTATGGCGGTTCGCCCGACGGCTGCCTGTTGCCCTGCCGCATTCTGGACAGGGCCATGATTTTGCTTGCTCCCGGCGGTCTGCTGGTCATGGAGCATGACGCCTCCCAGGGACCGGCCATGGTCGCTGCCGCATTGAAGCGGGGGTATCTTGAGGCACGCACCTATCAGGATCTGGCTGGTCGAGACCGCTATCTGACAGCCCGGCGGCCAGTCTCCGCGTCCTAGCGGCCTGCCGTGGTCCTGGGATAGATTAGTAGCTGGTCACATGAACATGTCGAGCCGAAAGGTCGTGATGCAGGGTATGAGCCAGGTGATGACCTATGACAGTCGGTCGCCGCAGTTGCTGGCCCAGGTGGTGGCCGCCGGTGGACTGGCGGTCATTCCTACCGACACTGTCTATGGCATCGTCTGCGATCCATGCAACGATGCGGCCATTGATCGGCTCTTCCGGGCCAAGCACCGTCCCAGGACCAAGTCCATCCAGGTGCTGTTGGATGGGGTTGAGATCATGAAGCGACTGGATCTTAGCCTGTCTGCTCCTCTTGATCGTCTGGCCGACGCCCTGTTGCCGGGCCCTTTTTCACCTATTGCCCTTGTAGGGCAGTCCTGCCCTCTGCGCACCCCTCGGATGGAGCCCGATGGTCCCACCCAGGCCGTCAGAGTGCCTGACTCGCCCATCTGTCGGGCACTTTTGCAGGTGACCGGACCTTTGGCCGCTTCCAGTGCCAATAGATCGGGCAATCCCAGCGTGGAGACCGTCCAGCAGGCCAGAGCCGAGCTGGGTGATAGCGTCGACCTTTACCTGGACGGGGGGCCGACCCCTGGATCAGTGGCCAGCACGGTGGTGGCAGCGGACAAGGCTGATCCTGACGGGATACATGTGCTGCGGCAGGGCGTAATCGGTGAGGCCCGGGTCCGGGCCCTTCTGTCGGGCCGCTCCAGCGGAGGGGAGGGCCAGTGAGGGTATATCTGTTCATTGCTGCCATCGCTGGCGGGGCCACCTGGCTGGTCATGCCCATGGTTCGCCATCTCGCCATCCGGGTCGGCGCCGTAGGTGTGGTCCGCGCTCGCGACGTACATAAGGTGCCCACCCCTCGGATGGGCGGTTTGGGCATGTTGATCGGCTTTGCCGTGGCCATGTGTTTCGCCTCCCGTATCCCCTTCATAACGGGCCTCTTCCAGTCCGGACATCAGGCCTGGGTCATCCTTGCAGGGGCCGTAGCCATCTGCCTGCTGGGTATAGCCGACGACCTCTGGGACCTGGACTGGATGCTCAAGCTGGCCGGCCAGCTGCTGATTTCGGTCTTCGTCTCCTGGGGCGGAATCCAGATCATCTCCCTGCCTTTGGGATCCCTGGTGGCGGCATCGCCCAGCCTGTCCATGGCCATAACGGCATTCCTGATCGTGGCCTCCATCAATGCGGTCAACTTCGTGGACGGACTGGATGGCCTGGCTGCAGGCATCGTGGCCATCGGAGGCATTGCCTTCGCCATCTACTCCTATATCATTGCCCGCATCTCGCCCGATTACGCCTCTCTGGCCACGCTGATCGACGTGGCCATGGTGGGCATTTGCGTGGGATTCCTACTGCACAACTGGCATCCGGCAAAGCTTTTCATGGGCGATTCAGGATCCATGCTGCTGGGCTACCTGATCACCTGCGCATCCATCGTGGTCACCGGCCGACTGGATCCGGCCACCATTCATGCCAGCATCTATCTGCCGGCCTTCATGCCCATTCTTCTGCCCATCCTGGTGCTTTTCCTGCCTGTTCTGGACATGTGCCTGGCCATCATCCGAAGACTCAGCCATGGGCAATCACCCATGCACCCCGACCGCATGCACCTGCACCATCGTATGCTGCGCATCGGTCACACGGTTCGTTCCGCTGTCCTTATTCTCTGGGGCTGGGCCGCCCTGATCGCCTTCGGCTCGCTCTTTATTCTTTTCTTCCGTCTGCGATATGTCCTGATTGGTCTGGCCCTGGCCGCCATACTGCTGACCTTCGCCACCCTCTACCCCTACTACCGCCGGCGTCTTCCCGAAATCAGGCGCGAGAACGCCCTTCTTGCCGCCCAAGGCTCTCAGCACGCAGCCAGACCGCCCTGGCATCGCAAGAGCCGCCATGATAAAGATGAGGACAACTGATTCGCTGGATGAAATAGTACGGACACGGTACCACGAACGGTCAAGAAGCACTTGTAGCATGGTGCTATGGCTATGGAAAACCCACAAAGCGAACCTTCCTCCTACACTCAACTCCCTGACGCCTTCCAGAAAATCGGTCTGGCCTATGACGACGTCCTCCTGCTGCCCAATGAATCTGATGTCATCCCCTCCGAGGTAGATACCACCACCCGGCTGACTCGGAACATCACCATGAAGTCCCCTGTATTGTCGGCTGCCATGGACACCGTCACCGAGGCCACCATGGCTGTGGCCATGGCCCGTAACGGCGGCATCGGCGTCCTCCACCGCAATCTCAGCATCGAAGATCAGGCCAATCAGGTCGATATAGTCAAGCGGTCCGAGTCCGGCATGATCTCCGACCCCCTGACCGTCACCCCGGATGCCACGCTGACCGACCTGGACAAGCTCTGCTCCACCTACAAGGTCTCCGGTCTGCCCGTGGTGGACCGTCGGCAGCGGCTGGTGGGCATCATCACCAACCGCGACATGCGCTTCGTCAATCCCGCTGACTTCGACCGGCTCAAGGTCAGCGACATCATGACCAAGGACCATCTGATCACCGGTCCGTCCAACATCACCAAGGAGGACGCCCATCAGCTTCTGGCCAAGTACAAGGTGGAGAAGCTCCCACTGGTCGATAGCGAGGGCAAGCTGACCGGGCTGATCACCGTCAAGGATTTCGTCAAGACCGAGCAGTACCCCGAGGCCACCAAGGATGAGCGCGGCCGTCTGCGCGTGGCTGCGGCTGTCGGATTCTTCGGCGATGCCTGGCAGCGCATCACCGCCCTGGCCGATGCCGGGGTCGATATTCTGGTCGTGGACACCGCCCATGGTCATGCCAAGCTCATGCTGGATATGATTCGCAGGATCAAGGCTGATCATGCCTTCGACCATGTGGATGTGATCGGCGGCAACGTGGCCACCCGCGAGGGTGCCCAGGCGCTGATCGATGCCGGCGTTGACGCGGTCAAGGTCGGTGTGGGCCCTGGCTCCATCTGCACCACCCGCGTGGTGGCTGGCGTGGGCGTGCCCCAGCTGACCGCCGTCTACGATGCCGCCCTGGCCTGCCGCCCTGCCGGTATCCCTCTGGTGGCCGACGGCGGAATCCATTACTCGGGAGACATTGCCAAGGCCATCGTGGCCGGGGCCGATTCGGTCATGCTGGGCGGTCTGCTGGCAGGTACTGAGGAGGCCCCTGGCGAGAAGGTCCTCCTGCATGGCAAGCAGTACAAGGTCTATCGGGGCATGGGCTCCCTGGGCGCCATGGCCCCGCGTGGCAAGAAGAGCTACTCCAAGGACCGCTACTTCCAAGCCGATGTCACCAGCTCCGACAAAGTGGTGCCCGAGGGCGTCGAAGGAGAGGTGCCCTACCGCGGTCCGCTCAACTACGTGCTCTACGAGCTGGTCGGCGGCCTGCACCAGACCATGTTCTACACCGGTGCCCGCACCATTCCCGAACTGCAGCGCAAGGGCCGGTTCATTCGGATCACCGATGCCGGTCTGCGTGAATCGCATCCCCATGACATCGTCATGACCAAGGAGGCTCCGAACTACTCAGGATTCCACAACTGAGCCTACATAGGCAGGTGATCGGCGCAGGATTTCGTCAGGGCCTGCGCCGATTGCATATTTCATGTCAGTCATGGTCCGGTCGTCTGGGCTGGCGAACCTTTCGCCGGTCACGTGCTGGCGGTATCTTGTAATGTTCCGTCCAAGGCGACGGAAGGAGCGACCCGGGAGGCAACCCGGATCTGAAAGGCGTACAGATGAGCGATAAGAATGATCTGACTTTCTCGGCGGAGGAATCCCGCATGATCTGGATAGACTGCGAGATGACCGGTCTGGATATCTTCCATGACGAGCTGTGCGAGGTCTCCGTGGTTCCTACCGACTTCAACATGAAGGTTCTGGACAAGGGCATCGACCTGGTCATCAAGCCCT
Organism: Bifidobacterium sp. W8114; assembly: GCF_016101165.1. Classification (NCBI taxonomy): domain Bacteria; kingdom Bacillati; phylum Actinomycetota; class Actinomycetes; order Bifidobacteriales; family Bifidobacteriaceae; genus Bifidobacterium; species Bifidobacterium sp. W8114. The sequence goes on from NZ_JACFRA010000001.1 coordinate 40,971, forward strand.
CCCAGGCTGCCCTGGACCATATGGGGGATTTCGTCAGGAGGATGCATACTTCCTCCGGCCTGATCGAGGAGATGAAGACCGGCCTGGATCTGGAACAGGCGCAGCGTCAGGTGATCGAGTACATCAAGCCCTTCCTGCCCAAGAACGGCAAGGCCCATCTGGCCGGCAACTCTGTGGGCTCCGACAAGAAGTTCCTTGACAGGTACATGCCCGACCTTATGGCCCTTCTGCACTACAGGGTCATCGACGTGAGCACCCTCAAGGAGCTGTCCCGCCGCTGGTACCCGGACGTCTACAAGAACAAGCCGGCCAAGCATGGCGGCCACAGGGCCCTGGCCGACATCATCGAGTCCATGGACGAACTGCGCTACTACCGCTCCATGTTCTTCCTTCCGGCTCCAGGACCCGACCAGGCCCAGTCCAAGGCCGGGGCGGAACAGATCGAGCAGACCAGTCTTCTGCGCGATTACGAAGAGTCCGGCAATCCGGTCGAGGATGCCAATAAGCCTGAGAAGACCGACTACTGAAGGGCGTGGCCATGTACCTCTGACGTGGCACCATGGAGGCATGCAGCAATCCGAAGCCTTGACCATATTGAATGCGGGGGCCAATGCCTTCATCACAGGTGCCCCCGGGTCGGGCAAGACCTTTGTGCTCAACGAGTTCGTCGCCCAGGCTCGTCAGGCCGGGGCGGTTGTGGCGGTGACCGCCTCAACCGGCATCGCCGCCACGCACATCAACGGCCAGACCATCCATTCCTGGAGCGGTGTGGGCATCGCCACTTGCATGACCGAATCGCTCCTGAAGCGGATCAAGACCCGCCGTCGTAGACAGATCGAAGGCACCGACATCCTGGTCATCGATGAGGTCTCCATGATGCATGCCTGGCTCTTCGACATGGTCGACCAGGCCTGCCGGGCGGTTCGTCACAGCCCCGAACCATTCGGAGGGATCCAAGTGGTTCTTTCCGGGGACTTCTTCCAGCTGCCACCGGTGACTCGATCCAACCGAGCTGCAGGAATACTGCCCAGCCCTGAATTCCAGGCTGCCCGGGAACGCTATGCCCAGGCCGGCAAGGACCCGGACGGGTTCGTCACCGAATCACTGGTCTGGCAGGACCTGGACCCGATTATCTGTTACTTGACCGAGCAGCATCGCCAGGACGATGGCCAGCTGTTGACCGTCCTGACTGACATCAGGGAGGGCGGCGTCACCCAGGAGGACCATGAGGTCCTGGCCTCCCGAGTCGGCGCAGTGCCCGCACCCGGTCAGGTGGCAGTCCACCTCTTCCCGGTCAACAAGCAGGCCGACACGCTCAACGACCAGCGCCTGGCCGCCATCGACGAAGAGGCCCACCATTACCAGGCCACATCCCGCGGCGAGGCCAGACTGGTGGAGCGGCTGAAGAAGAACATGCTGGCCCCCGAGGATTTGGCCCTGAAGACCGGAGCCGCAGTCATGGCCCTGCGCAACGACCAGGACCATCAATATGTCAACGGTTCTATAGGTACAGTCAGCGGATTCACCAGCTCGGCCAAGGGGGGATGGCCGATTGTCTCCTTCCAGAACGGCAACGTGGTCACCATGAAGCCTGTCGCCTGGGAGACCATGGATGGGGACACGGTCTTGGCCGCCGTCAACCAGGTGCCTCTTCGCTGTGCCTGGGGAATCACCATTCATAAGTCCCAGGGGATGACCCTGGACAGGGCGGTCATAGATCTGAAACGGACCTTCGCGCCGGGGATGGGCTACGTGGCCCTCTCCCGTGTGGAAAGCCTGGATGGGCTCTACCTGACGGGCATCAATGAGCACGCCTTCCTGGTTTCTCCCGATGCAGTCGTTCTGGATGCGGGTTTGAGGGCCGAATCCAAGGCGGCCTGCGCCCGTCTGAAGGATGAAGGTCTTGGGTCCTTCACCAAGCGCGCCGTCGGTCAGGAACCAGAAGACGAATTCAGCCAGGACGAACTTTTCTGATTGGTCGCCCTTACCGGTCTTGATCCGGTGTAGTCATCCGGGTCGCTAGAGGCACCATGACAGGCGGACCATGTCTTTAAGGGTGATTCCGTTCTCGACAATGGGTCTCTGGTAGCGGTTTACAAAATAGTTCCGCTCTATGCGGTCCATGCGAAACCCACAGGTCTGGTAGAAGCAAAGGGACCCAAAACTGGTGGATCCGGTGCCGACTTCCAGTCTGCTCAGACCCAACCTGACGGTCTCCATCTTGGCTCGGTCTATTAATCTACTTCCGAATCCTTGTCTGCGGTAAGCGCGGTCCACGCTGATGTTGGCGATTTCCAAGGCGTCCGCACCCGGTCTGATAAGCAGCATGGCGCCGGCCAGAGATTGTCCGACTCGTATTTCGTAGGCGCAGGAATGGGCGAAAACGTCATGGATCATTCCTTCTGAAGGATCGGCCTCCAGGAGGAGCCTCATGTGCTCTGTGTCGAGGTTGGTAAAGGTCTGGATGGTCACACCCGGCTCTGATGACATAGGTGCCCGCCTTGTCCTTGTAAATCAGAAAACCTGTTCGATATGTAACCATCATATCTTGGCTGTCTTCATGGGGGAGGGTAGCGCTGGTCAGATGCTGGTTGTCAGGTTGCGGTTTTACCGACTTTTTCCTCAATGCGCGTTTTGATTACGGGTTCGTTTGACGGCCAGGCTCACTCGGACAAACTCATGCGCTGTTAAGGCCGACAGCGTCTCACACCTCCCACAGGCAGCTGTGCCGGCTCTTTATTTCCTGTCCATGATTATTCCCCGGCCTCCTGTGACCGTCCAGAGCAGGACGGCGAAGACTGTCAGGACCGCGGCAATCGTCGGCCAGGCCCCCTGTCCAGGAACGGGTGGTCTGATGTCCTTGGGGTATAGACGGAGCGTCATGCCCATGCCTACCTGCGCACCTTGGCTGGCGATATTGATCACTGCCAGCCCCACGCCCAGCCCAAGCCCATAGAAACGGCCCAGTAATGCGATGCCGAGCATGATCAAGGATGCGTCGACCAGGCCGTTGCAGGCAGCCAGCCTGAGCAGCGACTGTGCGCCGTGGGAGCTCGGTATGGTAAGGAGGAGGCCGAGAAGAAACGGCAGCATCAGCATGCCTGTCCCGGCGGCCAGGGCTCGCCAACGGACGCGCGCCAGGTTCAGGCGCTCCCAGGTGGGCATAAGCGGGGCAAGCATGACCAAGGCGCACGCACTGAACGCTGCGTAGGCCAGTTCGGCCATGGGCACGATACTGGGCACGGCGCTTTTGCCTTGTGGGCATTGGGTGTGCACGGCGCCGTTGAATACCGCTGCATGTGGATCGGGAACGCAGACATACCCGTAATAGGCCGGCCGGGCATAGATCTCCCCGCCGGTAGCGCCAGCGGAGGCGGAGGCGAGCAGGAAGGGCACGGTCGCAGTCAGCACGACGAATGCCAAGGCCGCCCATGGGCGGCGCCCAGCCAACCATCCGACCGAGATTCCGCCTTTCATGGAACCACGTCGATGCCGGCCGCCCATCAGTGGTTCTTCCCCAGATCATTGATGACATCGGACGGTGTGACGGCGCAGCGTTCGATCCCAGAGAGGTTGCGACGCACGTAGGTATGGAACTCTTCGTTAGTAGCGTTGTTAAGCAGATCGGCGGCAGGGCCTCGGGCGCTTCCCATCCCGGAGGATCCGCTTCCTCCGCCCAGCGACTCGTAGACGGTCTCTCTCATGCGCTGGGGCAACTGCTCCAGCACGAAGGCGGACACGCTGGCGCCGTCATCCAATGTCCGTTGTTTATACACGTTTTTAAGTGCCGTAGCCGCGCAGTCAGCATGGACGAATTCCTTCACGATGGCCTGTGTGACATCAGCTAGGTCGCTGTATCGTCCAGTGCGTTCGGTGACTGTGTCGGTCATTATCTGTATCTTCTTGCCGCCCAAGTGTTCCAGTTCGGCCAGGCCTTGGCCGGTGAGATTCCACGTCTGGCCGTGGGACGTAGGCGTAAAGGCGTTGCCCAGCAAAAGCACAAGACCCGAGCTGCCTTCCACACTGTCTTTGGGAAACCATGAGGCGACCGACCGCATATATCGCATGTAGCGTCTCAGGTGGGCGCCATCATCCGGGTGGGAGCACACTGACAGCGGCACGCCGTCTATGCTTTTGCACACCGGGGTGAACGGAGCGGATCGTCGCCATTCCGCCGGGCCGGACATGGCTACCAGGCCCCCGGCAGCAGTCGGAACTAAAAGAAGCACAGCCAATGGGGCGACTATCCATGACAGGCCGGGCTGCCACTGGTGTGCGGTCAGCATGCATGCCGCTGTGGATGCGGCCAGCACTACTGCGACCAAGATCCAGCGCACTGTCACCGCTGAAAGGTTAATACTGAGTCCCGGCTCGGCACCGATGCCCGTGTCCATCATCGGCATCACCACGGCCAGCGGCGGCCCCCAGGCTCGGGGAAACACGTCACCCTTGGGTATGCGCGGCATCAGCAGCACTAAGCTGCCCCAACACAGGGCAGCAGGCAAAAGCGTGGCCGGCACCAGGGACCAGCGGCTGCCCATGATGGTCCCGAGCGCATAGCCGAGGGCGAACATGGCCGCCGGCACTGCCATACCCATGAGCAAGGCTCCCACGGGAACCGACCCGCCTGTGAACCGCAGTGTCTGGACGATGGCGGGAAGACAACCTGCCGCATAGGCCAGGGAACTCAATGCGGCACCCTTGAGGACAGGCACGCCATATCTGCGGACAGACGGGCCCCCGATCCAGGGCGGCGCGACCATGGATCGCGGGGAACACGCTTTCCAGGCGCTCCATGCGCCGAACATGCAGGCGATTACATCCGTCACCAGATGCATCCAGGTCAGGTCGAACTGCAAGGCCGCATCCGTCAGTGCCCACGGGGACGCATCTGATTGGCCGACTCCGTAGTTGCGCACCGATAATGCGGCCGGATATGCCATCATTGACAGAAAGAACACCAGCGAGCTCACCGGTGACAAGGGATTGAGCAGACGGGCCATCATGAGACCTCACCCTGGTCGAATGGCAGGTGTCCGGATCCCGTCAGCAGCCGTCGATAACCGGATTCCCAAGGCGATGCCATTGAGTCCTCAGGATCGGCCAAGGCGGCGAGATCATCCATGCGTCCGTCCAGGAGCAGATGCCCGTGGTCGAGTACCAGCACGCGGTCGGCGATTGCGGCTAGATCCTCGACCAAATGCGTGCTCACCAGCACTGTGTGGCTGTCCGCATATGCGTCGAGGAATTTACGCACCTCAATGCGCTGCACCGGATCAAGGCCAACGGTCGGTTCGTCCAAGACAAGCACGTCGGGACGGGCGACAATTGCACACGCGATGCCCGCCCGTTGACGCATGCCACCGGACAGGCTGCGCACCGGGCGGCGAGCTTCCACGGACAATCCCACCTGTTCCAATGCCCACACCGCTGAATCACAGGACGCCTTCCATGGCAGACCGCGCGCCCATGCGGCGTACCGAACATTGCGCGTCAGGCTGGAGGCATTCATCAGCTCGAACGATTGCGGCAAATATCCGATTCGGCTCCTGGCCCGACGTCGTCCAGCGCTTGTCAGCACATTCGCTCCGGCAATCCTCACACCGCCCGAGGAAGGGCGCGACAAGGTGGTCACGATATTCATCAGCGTCGTCTTGCCGGCACCATTGGGACCCAAGAGCCCGAATACGCCGTTGCCGAAGCTCAAGGACACATCCGACAGCGCCTGTTTGCGGCCGTAGGAGAAAGACACGTGCGAGAGGGAAACGTCTACTTTATAATTCACCATTGAACCAACTAATAAAAACTTGAACTAATTTTATTTCAAAATATATTTAATTCTATACGAGATAACTGCTTGAGTCAAATCGGCCTGCTTGGCAGGGCAAATGAACGGTATCCGGGAAGATGCGGTCTCCGTATTCCGCGGCATCATGGCCGGCCTCCGGTGCTTCTCCAAGGCGTGACCACCAGGACAATGTAAATGTATGATCAGCGCGATCAATAATTCCCAGATTTCTGGCTCCCCTTCGGCAAATTGTCACAGGTCACCTTCTATGGCTGCTTGTCCCTTTGCGCGCATATCTTTGGGAGGTATGAGAACCAAAGCCATGCGCATGTCAACCCTCTTTCTGCGGACCCTCAGGGAGGATCCGGCCGACGCCGATGTGGACTCGGCCAAACTCCTGCAGCGGGCCGGTTACGTTCGCAAGGTGGCCCCTGGCATCTTCACCTGGCTACCGCTGGGTCTGAAAGTCCTTGATAAGGTCCAGGCTGTGGTCCGGGAGGAAATTAACGGCATTGGCGCCCAGGAGGTCCACTTCCCGGCCCTGCTGCCTCGTGAGCCCTACGAGGCCACCCACCGCTGGGAGGAGTACGGTGAGAATCTCTTCCGACTCCAGGACAGGCACGGCGCTGATTACCTGTTGGCTCCCACCCATGAGGAGATGTTCACCCTTTTGGTCAAGGATATGTACTCCTCCTACAAGGACCTGCCGGTTGTCCTCTACCAGATTCAGACCAAGTACCGCGACGAGTTCCGACCCCGCGCCGGGCTGATCAGGGGTCGCGAGTTCATTATGAAGGACGCCTACTCCTTCACTGTGGATGAGGATGGGCTGAAGAAGGCCTACCAGGATGAGCGCGGCGCCTATGAACGAATCTTCAAGCGTCTGGGTGTCAAGTACGTAATCGTCCATGCGGTCTCCGGACCCATGGGGGGATCCGAGTCCGAGGAATTCCTGGCTCCGCTGCCCATAGGCGAGGACACCTTTGCCCTGGCTCCCTCGGGGAAGGCATGGAACGTGGAGGCGTTGACCACCCCGCGTCCCGATCCGATCGACTACGCTGAGATTCCCGCCATGCAAGAGCTGGATACCCCCGACTCGACCACCATCGACACCCTGGTAGAGCGGTTCAACCAGCTGCACCCGCGCGAGGACGGCCGGGACTGGACCGCTGCCGATACTCTGAAGAACCTGATCGTCGCCGTCAAGCACCCTGCGGATGATGACCATCCCGAGGGCTGGCGGGAACTGGTGGCCGTCGGCCTGCCGGGTGACCGCCAGGTGGACATGAAGCGGTTGGAGGCCCAGTTCGCCCCGGCCGAGCTCGAGGAGGCCAATGAGGCTGACCTTGCCACCCACCCCGAGCTGGTCAAGGGATACATCGGTCCTCGCGTGCTGGGCCCCCAGCGTTCGGACATCGAGTCTGCGGCCCATATCCACTACTTCCTTGACGCCCATGTGGCCCCTGGCTCGGCCTGGGTGACCGGTGCTGATGCCCAAGGCGTGCACTTGGCCAATGCGGTCTATGGGCGTGACTTCCAAGCCGACGGAGTGGTGGAGGCCGCCGAGGTCCGTCACGGGGACATGAGTCCTGACGGATCAGGGCCGCTCAGCTTTGAGCGTGGCGTGGAGATTGGCCAGGTCTTCCAGCTCGGACTGAAATACTCTGACGCACTGGGTCTGAAGGTCCTGGACAATAACGGCAAGGCGGTACCGGTCTGGATGGGCTGCTACGGCATCGGCATCTCCCGCGTGCTGGCCTGCATTGCCGAGATGCATCACGATGACAAGGGTCTGGCCTGGCCCAAGGCTGTCGCTCCTGCCGCGGTCCATGTGATAGCCACCGGCAAAAAGCAGGAGGCCTTCGATGCCGCAGAGAAGCTGGTCGCCGACCTGGAGGACCGTGGTGTGGAGGTCGTCTATGACGACCGTCCCAAGGTATCCCCCGGGGTCAAGTTCAAGGATGCAGAGCTGATCGGGGTCCCCCTGGTCGCTATTGCCGGTCGCGACACCATCGCCAAGGGCACCATCGAGATTCGCAACCGCGACGGTTCTGATGTGCAAGCTGTTCCTGCCGATCAGACCGCTCAGGTGATTGTGGATCGGATCGCTGCCCTGCAGTAGGCTATGCCACGCTCATAGTTGTTTATCGCAACCAATATAGAGGGTGGGGCTTAGGCCGTGTCATGATGCACGCGACCAAGGCCCCACCCTTTTGGTTGTATCGGTTTGGGTTCAGATATCTATCCGGTCAGATGCGCAGCAGAATGGGCAGGTGGTCCTGGCGCTCGCCGGTGTCCACAGGTTCGCTGGTGCTGACCTGACCTGAGATTCGGTTGGAGGTCAGCCAATAGTCGATGCGCCAGCCGGAGTTGTTGATCTTGCTCTTTGGGGCCCGCTGGGCGAACCAGGTGTAGACGCTGCGGTGGTCATCGTAGAAGCCTGCGGCATCGCCATGGATCTTTCGGAAGGTGTCGGTGAAGCCTGCGTCCAGCAGAAGGCCGAACTTCTCGCGCTCCTGATCGGTAAAGCCAGCGGAGTGGTGATTTGAGGCAGGGTTGGCGATGTCGATCTCTTCGTGGGCCACGTTGAAGTCGCCACATGCCAGGACCGGCTTGCGGGTATCCAGTTCCTGCAGGTAGCGACGGTAGCAATCGTCCCAGACGCCGCGTGGCTTGAGCCTGACCAGTCCCGATCCTGAATTGGGGGTGTATACCGTGGTCACGAAGCAGTCCGGGAACTCCAGGGTGAGCATGCGGCCCTCGTCATCCATCGTATCCGGGGCGCCGATGCGGGGGCGGGTCACGGTAGGCTCCGGCAGGCTCTTGCGGTAGAGCATGAGCGTGCCTGCGTAACCTGTGCGGGCCGGGGCCTCGGAGCGGCGGTCCACCTCCTGGTAATCGGGGAAATAGCGCATGAGCGCCTTAAGAATGCCTGCGGATTTCTTCTGATCGCCGTTGAGTTTGGTTTCCTGGATGGCTACGACATCAGGGTCCAGATCCCGTATGGTCTCCACCACCCTCAGGGAGAGGGCGCTACGGCTGCTTTTGCCCAGCAAGGCGGCGTTGAGCGAATCGATGTTCCAACTGACCAGCGTGTGAACCATGACTGCGGGTCCTTCCAAACCGTGCCGATGTATCTGCTCTCACAGTTTAGCCCAGGACCAATGCCCGATGGTCTTGGGCAGTGAAAGCATCGGTAATCATGCCTTCACTGGGATAAGCCGAGTGAATGCCGTCTTCGAACGCTGCTCCCCTGGTTTCTTGCGTCGATCTTGCGGCTTGTTTCCACGTCTGCACGTCAGCCTCGAGCAGAATGATAGGCTGCGACCTTCTCTGGTTCGGAATGGAGTTGCCTGAGTCTCTCATTCTTTTGTACAGCCGTGTGTTTCCTGACGGATAGTGACTGGTTACGACTGTCCATCTGGAGTGTTCATGAGGTAATCGGACCAGCATCGCTGAAAGCGGCCGAGAACAAGATAATGGGTGGCGGTTTGTCTTATAACTAACGCAGGCCGCCACCCATTATCGGTGATGAAGTCACGGGAATTAAAGGCCAGGGCCGCCCATAGGCTATTGCCTGGATTTATGTATGCTGTGTTCTGTTCTTCCTGAAGTACCGAATCAACAATGTAACGAGTATGGCAGCTGCCACCATCCCTGCTATGCATCCCACTATCGCTATACGCCCGCAATTGCTTCTGCAATCATATTGTGTCCACCTCTCTCCTTGAATAATCACCAATTATGAGTCGTCAAGGCATTATCACCATTGACGTTTACCTGCATCCGAGCCGTCCATTTTTCGTTAGCAAGTTTTCATAATTAATGGGGTATATCCACATTGCTTTACCTGACGAAATAGATCTTCCTGGCAATAGACTTATTTCGGATTTTATGGAAGAAAAGTTGGTCTGTCCACAATGTGAGTTTGGCCGTGTTAGTTCGACCACAATGGTCTGCAGGTCGGGTATGGGGACGTGGGCGGAGGCAGGATGGATTCACCGTTCGACGGAGGGTTCCTGGCCGGGGCCTGTCCCTTCCCCCGCTCCGATTATCCGCGCTCTGGTCGGGGATCCTCCGTCGGATGGCCTCACCGCTGCAAGATCAGGAATCGACTGGCAGATTTACAGCGTCGGATTCATAACATCAACAGAGAGGTTCGGGTATGTCCATCAACGAAATAAAAACGACTGTCTTCGGTTTTATGGGGACCCAACCAACTCGTCTGGGACAGCCGGGGTCTACACCTGTCTGCTCCTTCAGGTTGGGCTCTACGCCGGCCTATTACGATGCTGCGGCTGGGGTGTGGAAACGAAAATCCACCACCTGGCTGACGGTCAAAGCCTTCAGGACCCTGGCGGTCAATGCCCTGGCCTGTCTGCACAAGGGCGATCCGGTCATGGTGACGGGATCTTTAGTGACGGAGGAGTGGATCAGCGATGGCCAGCAGCACAGCAGTCTGGTCTTGGTGGCGGATGGCATCGGTCACGACCTGGCCCGGGGACAGGACACCTTCACCAGGATCCGATCGGGTACAGCGCCTATTGATGAGGGGGCCGTCGGTCCGGATCCTTGGACCACGCCGCTTACATCTTCGCCGTCCGAAACTGCCTCCGCGCCGTCTGCGGCCGAGCGGACATCGGTAGAGGTTTCCGATGCCGGATGAGTAAGGTTGTTTCGGTCGAGCAAGACGAAGGCGGGAGGCCGACCGATTCCCGTCGGCCTCCCGCCATGATCAGCAGGCTTATTGAAACCGTCAACCAACCAACGAATGCAATCGAACCGATCTACCAGATCTTGACCCGTGCTTTGGGTTCCAGCCACATACCGTCCTCGGGGGTGACCCCAAAGGCCTGATAGAAGCGGTCCACGTTTCTGACGATGCCGTTGGTGCGGAATTCAGCAGGGGAGTGGGGATCGATCTGCAGATACTGTTCGGCTAGCTGATCCCTGTTCTTGGTCCTCCAGATGGAGGCATAGGACAGGAAGAACCGTTGCAGGCCGGTATAGCCGTCCATGACCGGAGCCGAGGCCAGCGCCTGGTCCATAGTCGCATCGTCTGTCCCTGCTGTGCCGCCCTCCTTCTTCTGCAAGGAGAGGGCATAGGCCTTGATGGCGATATTGACGCCTCCCAGGTCCCCGATGTTCTCGCCAATGGTCAGCGCGCCATTGACATGAGGTGCTTGCTCGGGCTTGTCGGCGTACTTCTCGGCAAGTTGCTGGGGGACAAATCCGTTGTACTGCTCGATGAGTGCCTTGGTCCGCTGTTCGAAGTTTTCACGGTCCTGCGGGGTCCACCAGTCCTGCAGACGTCCGTCACCGTCGTACTTGGAGCCCTGGTCGTCGAATCCGTGGCCGATTTCGTGGCCGATGACCGACCCGATGCCTCCGTAGTTGACGGCGTCGTCGGCTTCTGGGTCGAAGAAGGGCGGCTGCAGGATGGCTGCGGGGAAGACGATGACGTTCAGAGTGGGCTCGTAGTAGGCGTTGACCGTCTGAGGGTTCATCAGCCACTCTTCCTTGTCCACTTGCTGGCCGGCCTTGCCGAACTGGTAGCCGGACTCGTAGAGGTTGGCCCGTCGCACGTTGTCGACCAGGCCCAGCTTTTCGTCCACAGCCAGCGCCGTATAGTCGCGCCAGTGTTCGGTGTAGCCGATTTTGGGCGAGAATTTGTCCAGCTTGGCCAGGGCCTTGACCTTGGTCTGTTCGCCCAGCCAGTCGCTGGAGGTGATGGAGACCCGGTAGGCATCGATCAGGTCTGAGACCAGGGCCTCCATGCGGGCCTTGCTGGAGGCAGGGAAGTGCCGACGCACATATTCGCGTCCGACCTCCTCGCCGCAAATGCCGTTGACCAGGGAGACGGCTCGCTTCCAGCGGTCCCGCATCTTGGTCGTACCTGAAAGGACCTTGCCATAGAAGTCGAACCTGGTCTGATCGAAGTCGCTGCTGAGTAGGCCTGCCCACTCGATCAGGGTGTGTACGCGGGCCCAGAGTTTGAGATCCTCAAGGTCGCTGGTCTTCCAGAGCTCGTTCAAACCCTGCAGGAAGGAAGGTTCGTGCACAATGGTCCTGGACAGGGCTGAGCTCAGATCAACCGGTTGCAGATTGGCGACAGGGCTGGCTGCATATGCATTCTGCCAGGACTCGATCCAGGTGTGCAGATCGAAATCGGCGAGCGTTGACTCCAGGTCGGCCAAGGTCGTGGGATTGTAGGTACGATCCTCATCTCGGGTGGATACGTTGTCCCAGTGGCGTGCCGCTATACGAGTCTCGACCTCAAGGAAGGACTCCGCCTGCCTTTGTGCATCCTCCTGGTCGTTGGCGTAGCCGGAGAGCCTGAGCAGGGAGGCCACCATGTCGGTGTAGGCCTGGCGGACCGGGGCGTAGCTCTTCTCCCGGTAGTAGGCCTCGTCGGGAAGTCCAATCCCGGCCTGTTCCATATGAGCCACATTGACGCCGGCGTTGCCTGGATCGCCATAAATGGCGATGCCAAACAGATCGGGTCCGCCCGTAGGGTTGAGCTGACCGAGCAGACTGGTCAGCGCCTTCTTGTCGGACACGGCATCAATGGCCTGCAGGTCGGGGCGGATCGGTGCCATTCCTGCAGCTTCGATGGCATCGGTGTCCAGGAAGCTGCGATAGAGCAGGGCTGACTTGACTGCCGGGGATTCCGGATCCTCGAGGATTTCATGGATCTGTGCTTCGGCATCTTCGGCAAGCTTGTCGAAGGAGCCGAACCGGGAGCGGTCCTCGGGCAGACTGTAGGTGTCGATCCAAGGGCCGTTGACGAAGCGAAAAAGGTCGTCCTGGGGCCGGATCACCGAAGAGAAGGAGGCCGGATCAAGTCCGGAGGAGGTCGTGGATGCTGTAGATTGTGCCATGGTACAAGCCTAGCCATCTTTGGTGACATGCCATACCCTGTGGTCACCGGCAATCGACTGGCTGGCGAATCATCCGCCGAAGGGAAAAGCCGCGATTGCCTCCGTTGGTGATTTACACTTGGAAGACGGTAACGGGGCGGCCCATTGGCCGCCCTGAGCGAGTGAAAGAGGACGGTATGACGGATCCCATGCAGGGCGGTCAGCCCAATCAGTACGGTGGTCAGGATTCTGGGCGGAATGGCGGCCAATACCAGGATAATTATGGTCAGTTTGGGCAATACCCCGGCTATCAGGGGCGCCCGCCACGCATGGATCCATTCTCCATGATCGCTGAGGATCTGGGATTCAGAACCCTGCGGGCCATCCGCATCATCATGGGCGTCATGGGTGTGATTGGAGTCATTCTGGGCCTGGCCCTTCTGCTCAGGCCGGACAAGACCCTGATCGCCGTGACCGTGGTGCTGGGCATCTACTTCATCATCTCCGGCGTGGTCCGTCTGGCCACCGCCATCGTAACCAAGGGACTTCCAGGCGGATGGCGGGTGTTGGGTGTCCTCTTTGGCGCTCTGATCGCCGTCGGAGGCATCGTCATCGTCAGGAACACGGCCCTGTCCGCTTCTGCGCTGACCCTGCTGGTCACCATCATCGTGGGCATCAGCTGGATCATGGAGGGCGTGATGAGTCTGGCCGCCTCCTGGGGGCTTCCACATTCAGGCTGGGCCATCTTCTCAGGCATCGTCTCCATCATCGCCGGAATCATCGTCATGATCTATCCGCTGAGCTCCGTCATCTTCCTGGTCATCTTCAGCGGGTGCGCTCTTCTGGTGCTGGGAGTCGTCTCCATCATCAGGGCCTTCACCTTTGGCCGGAACTGAGAGCCGGACTCGTCCGACTGACCCGATAATACTGGGAGGTAGTACTTGGGCAGGACCCTGAGGGACGGCACCCGCGGGCACCAATCATGAAAGGACGCAGAGGATGATCGAGCTCAAAACCAAGCAGGAGATCGAACAGATGAAGCCGGCGGGCAGGTTTGTCGGCAGCATCCTCAAGGAGCTCAAGGCCATGAGCAAACCCGGGGTCAACCTGCTGGAGCTGGACGACTACGTCAAGGACAGGATCAACTCCCGTAAGGGGGCAACCTCCTGCTACGTGGACTACGCGCCTGATTTCGGCACAGGCCCCTTCGCCCACTACATCTGCCTGTCTGTCAACGATGCCGTTCTGCACGGGGTTCCGTATGACTACAACCTCAAGGACGGCGACCTGCTCTCCCTGGATCTGGCCATCAATGTGGACGGTTGGGTAGGCGACTCGGCTATCAGCTTCGTGGTGGGCGAGCATGCCGATCCAGAGGATCTGCGACTGATTCGGACTACAGAAGAGGCCCTGAAGGCGGGTATTGCCCAGGCTCAGCCCGGCAACCGTCTGGGTGACATCTCCGCTGCGGTCGGTGAGGTTGCCCATGAAAACGGGTACAGCGTCAACCTGGAGTTCGGTGGACACGGTGTAGGGCGGATTATGCATGGTGATCCCCATGTGCCCAACGACGGCACTCCTCATCACGGCTACAAGCTGCGCCCGGGTCTGGTCATCGCCATTGAGCCTTGGTTCCTGGCGACGACCGATCAGATTTACCAGGATCCCAAGGACGGTTGGACCCTGCGTTCTGCAGACGGGTCGCGCGGCGCCCACAGCGAGCACACCATCGCCATCACCGAGCAGGGGCCTGTCATCCTGACGACCAGGGAATGAGTAGAGGCTGTCCGAGGGCGAAATAGGACTATAGGGGATCCAGGAATGTCCACAATGTGGATGCTCATGGGTCCCTGTTTGATGCCGTCCCTTTCTTTCCTGGCGTTGTTACCCGCAGGCTGGCGCGGGAAGGAAGACAGCCCCGCCCTGGATCAGCGCGTCGTTGCTGGGGGCGACGGATTCCTGCTGACGGTTACAAGCCGGTAATCGAAGTCGTGGTTGTTTCTGCTAGCATGTCGGCAATTCCACGCCGGTACAGGTGCCGGTAGCCTGATTCGGCATGGCCATCGACTCCCACCGGCACCTCACTGGTTGATTAACAGGAGGTGCGTGGTGTCTACAGCACGGTTGTCCATCGATTCCGAACAGGTTGATCTTCCCCTGGTTCGTGCCACCGAAGGGCCCGACGGCATTCTGGTCTCCTCCCTGCGCAACGACGGCTGGGTTACGCTGGATCCCGGCTTCCAGACCACGGCCCAGTGCGTATCGGGAATCACCTTTATTGACGGCAAGCGGTCCATACTGCGCTACAGGGGCTATGCCATAGAGGATCTGTGCGCCCAGTCCAATTTTCTCGAAGTAGCCTGGCTGCTGTCCCATGGCGAGCTGCCTGATGCTGAGCAGTACCAGCGGTTCCGCAGCCATGTCCTGGGTCACACGCTCGTAGGGGAGGACTTCCGTCACCTGCTCTCGTCTTTCCCCCGCCAGGCTCATCCCATGAGTGTGCTGGCCGCTGCGGTCAACGCGCTTGCTGGCTTCCACCCGGACACCTGTGACGTAGACGATCCCGATCAGCTGGATGAGGCCAGCTCCATCATCATGGCCAAGGTGCGCACCATCGTCTCATTGATCCACCGGCGTCGCCGTGATCAGCCTCTGCTCTACCCGGACAGGACCTGGGGCTATGTGGAGGACTTCCTGCGGATGAGCTTCGCCATGCCCTACCAGCCCTATCAGGCTGACCCTCTCAAGGTACAGGCCCTGGACAAGCTCCTGATCATCCATGCCGACCATGAACAGAACTGCTCCACTTCAGTAGTGCGGATTGCTGGATCAGCCCGGGCCAATCTGTATTCGGCAGTGGCTGCCGGCATCAATACTCTGTCAGGACCCCTGCACGGCGGCGCCAACGAGGCCGTGTTGCGCCAGCTGAAGAGCATACGGGATTCCGGTCTGGGTGTGCGAGGCTATGTGGACCAGGCCAAGAAGGAGGGTCGGAAAATTGCGGGTCTGGGCCACCGGGTCTATAAGTCCTATGACCCGCGCGCGGCCATAGCCAAGCAATGGCTCTACAAACTCATGGACGAACCCGACCATGATAAAAATGCCGAGGATGCGGAGCTCTTCGACGTGGCCTTGGAGCTGGAGGATCTGGCCCTGCATGACGACTACTTCGTCGAGCGCCACCTCTATCCCAATGTGGACTTTTACACCGGGCTCATCTACCGCGACATAGGCTTCGACCCGGAGATGTTCACCACGCTCTTCGCGTTGGGGCGCATCCCCGGATGGATCGCCCAGTACAGGGAGATGCTGGACGATCCTGATACGAAAATCGGTCGTCCCAGGCAGGTCTATACCGGTCAAGGTCCACGCGACTACCTGCCCATGGAGAAGCGCTGAGCCCCACGAACGCCTGGGCTCAGTTGGCGTGCAACCGCTCGTTCAGCTCTATCCCTTTCTTGCGGGGCAGGGCTTTGACCTGGCCGGTGCGGGAGTCGCGGATAAAGAGCAGATGATCCCGTCCGCTGAGTTCCGCGCCCTTGACCACCTGGTCGCCCAGACCGATCTTGGTGCCGGCGGTGACATAGAGGCCGGCTTCGACCACGCAGTCATCGCCCAGGGAGATGCCAATGCCGGCGTTGGCTCCCAGCAAGGAGTGCTGACCGATGGAGACCCGATGGCGACCTCCTCCGGACAGGGTGCCCATGATTGAGGCTCCGCCGCCGATGTCCGAACCGTCGCCGACCACGACCCCCTGGGAGATTCTGCCTTCGACCATGGAGTGGCCCAGAGTTCCGGCGTTGAAGTTGACGAAGCCCTCGTGCATGACGGTCGTTCCTGGAGCCAGATGGGCGCCGAGCCGAATCCGGTCGGCGTTGCCGATGCGTACCCCCTCGGGAACCACGTAATCCACCATACGGGGGAACTTGTCCACACTCAGCACTGTTACCTGCGTCACCGGGATGCCCGGCATGGAGCGGCTGGCTGCTGCCATGACCTCTGACCTGCGCAGGGCGAAGTCCTCCACGGCAAAGGGTCCGTAATTGGTCCAGACCACAGTGGTCAGCTGTTCGAAAATCCCGTCCAGGTTCATGCTGTTGGGCGGGGTCAGGCGCATGCTGAGCAGATGAAGCCGCAGATAGGCGTCGGCGGCATCGGCTATCGGGCCATCCAAATCGGCCACGGTGAAGACCGGCAGCCTTCGGATGCCTCGTGCGTCGGGCTGGGTGTGAACCTGGTCTCCGAAGTCGTGGTTGGGACGGTTGGCTGGGGTCGGCGGTGCGGAGATTTCGGCCTTGGGGTACCAGACGTCCAGGGTTCGGCCCTGCTCGTCCTGGCTGGACAGACCCCAGCCCCATGCGGTGCGTGCTGTGCTCATCGTTCCTCCTTCAGGCGGTGCACTTATGTTGACATCAGGTTGTCTTACAGGATAAACCGGTCGACGCTCAAACACAGGCGGTCCGTCCGACAGTCGGGTCTGGGCTGTCGCCGGCCAGGTCCCAGCCGATAGGTAAAATCAACAATTATGAGTGCCTACAGTCATGAGCGGGAGCGCCGGGAGCGTAGGCGCCGCAATACGGCCAGGGCGGTCTGCCTGGTCATCGCTGTGGCGTTGCTGGCCAGTCTTGTCATCCCTGCAATCTTCAGCGGCCTTTGACCTGGCCCGTCCGGTCGGCGGGAATCCGGCCGTCACAGGCCAAGCGGATAGGAACGAAGACGGTGGCCGGCTCATATGCAGCCGGTCTGGAAAGCGGTGAGACGGTATGGCAGAGATGGATTTCGCCCAAGCGTTGGAGCAGGCCAAGGCCAAGTACGAGATGATTTCCAAGGCGCTGGATCCGGAGGGTCTGCGCTCGCGGATTGCGGATTTGGAGCGTCAGGCGAGCGCGCCCGGACTTTGGGATGATCAGGAGAACGCCCAGAAGGTGACCAGCAGGCTCTCGGCCCTGCAATCCCAGCTCAAGCACCTGGAGTCCGCTTCCTCACGGCTGGATGATGTGCAGGCCTTGGAGGAGCTGGGCCGGGAGGAGCATGATCAGGACACACTGGTGGAGGCACGCAAGGAGATCGACTCTTTGAGGTCCGACCTGGCCGACATGGAGATTCAGACCCTGCTGGATGGGGAGTACGACGAGCGCGCCGCCGTCGTCACCATCCGCTCGGGTGCCGGCGGCGTGGATGCAGCCGACTGGGCCCAGATGCTCCTGCGTATGTATATGCGCTGGGCTGAGCGGCACGGCTTCTCCACCAAGGTCATGGACACCTCCTACGCGGAGGAGGCCGGCATCAAGTCGGCCACCTTCCAGGTGGACGCCCCTTACGCATATGGTCGGCTGTCGGTGGAGGGCGGCACCCATCGTCTGGTGCGGATCTCGCCCTTTGACAATCAGGGACGGCGGCAGACCTCTTTCGCTGCTGTCGAGGTCATCCCCCTGGTGGAGCCTACCGACCACATCGACATCCCCGACTCGGACATTCGAGTGGATACCTATTGCTCCTCCGGTCCCGGCGGCCAGGGTGTCAACACCACCTATTCAGCCGTGCGCATCACTCACCTGCCGACAAACATCGTGGTCACCATGCAGGATGAGCGCAGCCAGATCCAGAACCGTGCGGCTGCCATGGCTGTTCTGCAGTCCCGGCTGTTGGTTCTGCGGCACGAGGAGGAAGCCAAGAAGAAGAAGGAGCTGGCTGGCGACATCAAGGCCAGCTGGGGGGATCAGATGCGCTCCTACGTGCTGCATCCCTACCAGATGGTCAAGGATCTTCGCACCGGTTACGAGACCTCGGATACCCAGGGGGTCTTCGACGGTGACATTGACGCCTTCATCGAGGCTGGCATTCGCTGGCGGCATCAGCAGCGGGTCCAGGCTCGCGAGGAGGAAGCCGGCAGGTAGAGCTTCGTCCGGCTCAAGTCTGGTCGGTGTTTCATGAGTGAGTAGTGTCGGTCTTCTTGATAGCCTCTGTATGGGAATACCGAGGAACGGAGTGTAAATGGCGTTGATTTCGCTCAAGGGCGTGACCAAGATTTACCCCAGGGGGTCCCGTCCAGCCTTGGATAACATCAGCCTGGATGTCAATCGCGGGGATTTCGTTTTTCTGGTGGGCGCCAGCGGGTCGGGCAAGACCACTCTGCTGCGTCTGCTCCTGCGCGAGGAGGAGGCCACCGAGGGGGAGATCCGCGTGGCCGGCAACGACCTGCGACGTCTGCGCAACCGCGAGATTCCCGGGTATCGGCGTTCCATCGGCTTCGTATTCCAGGATTACAAGTTGCTGAACAACAAGACCGTATGGCAGAACGTGGCTTTCACACTGGAGGTCATCGGCGCCCGTCGGTCCACCATTAAGACCCTGGTGCCTCAGGTGCTCAAGACTGTGGGGCTGACCGGCAAGGAGCACAACTACCCCCACGAGCTTTCCGGCGGCGAGGCCCAGCGTGTGGCACTGGCCCGGGCCTACGTCAACAACCCGGAGATTCTGCTGGCGGATGAGCCCACCGGCAACCTTGATCCCACTACCTCCCTGGGCATTATGGAGGTCCTGGATGCCATCAACAGGACCGGCACCACTGTGGTCATGGCCACCCACAACGAGGAGATCGTAAACTCCATGCGCAAGCGGGTGGTGGAGTTGCATACCGGTCGGATTGTGCGCGACGAAGTCCATGGCTCCTATGATTCTTCGCGATTCTTCCCAGACGCCGAGGTTGCTGCGCGCTCTCATCACGCCATCGGGGATCCCGACGACGGCGATGCCCTGGACCGTGTACGTGAGGCTGGAGTTGGAGGGCGCCGCCCGGTTCAAGTCGTCGTGCAGGAGGGGAATAGCTCGGCCACCGAGCCCATTGCGGATGGAGCCAAGGGGGCCAGGCAGGTGGTCCAAGCGGCGGCAGAGGCCGTCAACCAGGGTCAATACGGTGACGAGGGAATCGCGCGGTTGGCCAAGTCCATGCATTCGGGGAGAACCGGACGTTATGGGAAGGTCTTCACCTCTGTGGAGGACACTCTGACCTGGGGTAAGGGTCTGGGCAGTCTTGAGTCTGCGCAGGAAGATTCCAGCCAGCGCGAAGACGCGGCTGCAGGGCAGTCCGGTCGTAGGGCCGACTCTGACTCGGACGAGCGATTCCGCAGGCCAGCAACCCAGGTCGCACAGGATCGATCAGGTCAATCGAGTGACGGTTCCGGTGATGGAGGCCACGACGAGGCGGAAACCGATCATGATGAGTCAGCCAATCGTGCTCGGGCAGAGCGCACAGCCCCCGGAAAATCTTCCAAGCCCGCCAGTGGTTCGGACGCTGCTCAGCCCAAGGCGACAACTGAAAGCAGGTCCCAGGATCGGCAGACCGAAGAATCGAGCAGTCGGGATCAGAACAGGAAACAAGACGATGATCGCAATCGTGATCGTGGTGAAAGAGCGCCCAAGAAGGATGTCAATGCCAAAGATCGCCAACCGATGAAGGGCTCTTCCGCCAGGACTTCCGATCCTGAACAAGGATTCAAGAGGCCCGATCAACCATCGCGTTATGATGACTCCAGCCCAGCCGAACCGACCGGCAAATCCGGTCAGGACAGCGGACAAATGAAGCATGACGTGGCGGATTCCTCAAAACGGACCTCCAATAAGAGCAGGGCCAATAAAAAGGTCTCAACGAGCGAAAATCGTCATGACGTCGAGTCCATGGGGGCCCCGCCGGCACCTCCTGCTCCGCCCGAGGTCCCCAAGGGATCAAGGAAGTCCCAAGGAGAGAATGATGCATCGGCTCGGGATGAGCGTGATGACGAGAAGAAGGCGGCACGATGAGACTGCGGTTCATCCTTTCCAGCACCTGGGACAACCTGCGTCGCAACGGATCCATGATTCTCTCGGTCACGCTGGTCACCTTCATCTCCTTCCTGTTCATCGGCGCCTCAGGCCTCATGCAGGCTCAGATCAGCAAGGCCAAGGGAGACTGGTACGACCAGGTGGAGGTGGTGGTCTGGCTCTGTCCGGATGGCGCCAGCCAGGCAGCTTCTTGCGCGACGGGCAAGGCACCCACCAACGACGAGATTGTCAAGCTGGAGAACACCATCAATACCGAGTTGCGCGACTCCGTAGCCAAGATCACCTACCAGAGCCGTGAGGACTTCTTCAAGAACACCTTCCTCAAGCAGTATCCTGAAGGCACTTATGAGGGAAGGACCATGACCGCGGCAGATATGCAGGCCTCCCTGCGTCTAAAGCTCAAGGATCCGACCAAGTACCAGGTGGTCTCCGAGGTGCTGTCCGGACGAGATGGGGTGGAGGAGGTCTCTGATCAGCGTCAGATATTCGACCCGGTCTTCAAAATCCTCAATAGAGCCACAGCGGTCACTTTGGTCCTTGCCGTGGTTATGGTGATTGTGGCTATTCTGCTGACCGGCACCACCATCAGGATGAGTGCGGCCTCCCGTCGAAACGAGACGGAGATCATGAGACTGGTGGGAGCGTCCAACTGGACCATCAGGTTGCCCTTCATTCTGGAGGGGGTTGTGGCATCCTTGCTGGGTTCGCTTCTGGCTGTGGGTGCTTTGAGCGCCATCGTCAAACTTTTCATCACGGATTGGCTGGCCCAGACGGTCCAGTGGATGCCCTACGTGGACCAGTCCACGGTCCTGCTCATGGCCCCGGCGCTGATCCTGGGGGCCATGCTCTTGTCCGCATTGGCCTCTTCCATCTCCTTACGGAGGTACCTGAGAACCTGATTCGGGCGACGGGCCGATCGACCTTATGGGTACGAGCTCTGCCATAATGATGACTAGCATGGATGAGTGATTGTGAGGACTTGACCATGAATCGTACGAAACATTTGGAAGCCATCTGCGGCCTGGTGGG
Organism: Bifidobacterium sp. W8114; assembly: GCF_016101165.1. Classification (NCBI taxonomy): domain Bacteria; kingdom Bacillati; phylum Actinomycetota; class Actinomycetes; order Bifidobacteriales; family Bifidobacteriaceae; genus Bifidobacterium; species Bifidobacterium sp. W8114. The sequence goes on from NZ_JACFRA010000001.1 coordinate 62,469, forward strand.
GTCGTTGGCCTTGATGTTTGGGGGAGGAATACTGGGATTGACGGTGGCCCCCGCGCCGGCGCGGGCTGATTGGAGCAGCTATCAACAGAAGGTACAGAGCCATGAGGCCCTGAAGAGCAAGCTGGCGGGCGTCAGCAACGAACTGGCCAACCAGATTTTGAGCCTCAATGATCTGACTGCCAACCAGATTCCGGCGGCGCAGCAGAGGGCCGTTGAAGCCCAGCAGCAGGCCGAGCAAGCTGACAGTCTGGTTCAGGCCACCAACGACCGTCTGCAGGCGGCCCGGAAGGATCGTGCCGACTTGGAGGACAAGATACGTCAGACCGGCATCGACTATGACGACGCCAAGGCCGGTGTGGCACAGATGGCAAGAAAGAGCTTCCGTGGCTCTGAGGCCTCCCAGGTCATGGACGTGGTGACCAAGTCCTCCAGCACCAAGGACTTTGTGAACAAGATGCAGGCCGATGCAGCCGTGACCCGGTCCGAGGCCAACACAGCCAATGACGCCGCCAATACACTCAATTCGTCTATGAACCGCAAGCAGCGCCTGGAAGCCATTGAGGAGCAGATCAGCAATTTGAAGGCCAAGGCCGACCAACAGCAGGCTGCGGCTCAGCAGGCGGCAGCCGAGGCGCAGGCCAAGCAGGACAGTCTGCAGGCCTTGCGCGAGCAAGGAACTGCAGCACGCAAGCAGCTGGAGGATCAGAAGGCCGCCCTGACCACGCAGTCGGCCCGTGAGGCCGCTGATATTGTGGCCACCGAGTCTATGATCGATTCTTTGAACACAGGCAATGTCGGAGGCGGTGCTGATCCTCATGCCGGTGGTGCCCAGCAGATCGGCGGTGGCGGCTCGGCATCATCGCCGGCTCCGCGGCCTTCTCCGCCGAGCAACGGGGGTGGTACAGGTGCCTCCGGTATGAATTATGGAGTACCTGGCAACTGCCCTGCGGGCTCAGGGTTCTGCTATGGCCATCCCACCGGCAACTCGGTGGGCGGCAGCGCCTATCCCGCTCGTCAGTGCACGCTCTGGGCCTACATCCGTCGCTCGCAGCTGTCCCTGCCTGTGGGATCCTATATGGGCAACGGGGCTGATTGGGCCAATACGGCACGTAGTCTGGGCTACCTGGTCAACAACACTCCGCATGTGGGCGCCGCCATGGTCTTCGCCCGTGGCCAGCGGGTCGGTTCCTGGAATGCGGACTGGACCTATGGCCATGTGGCTGTGGTCGAGCGGGTCAATGCAGATGGATCGGTGCTCATCTCCCAAGGGGGCACCGGCTTCGCATCCTTCCCCGCTTATGAGACGGTCTATGGGGTCGGCAACTACCAATACATTCATTACTGATGCCGTTGCGGGCCCGGTCCGCCGCTTGGAACGTCACTATCGCCGTCCGGAGTGCCAGGTAGCCTCCTTGGCGCGATCCTGAGGAGGATATTATGGCTAAGGAAACCGGCACATCCATGATCGCCCAGAATCGCAGGGCCCGTCATGACTACCAGATCGAGGATCGGTACGAGGCCGGCATCGCGTTGACCGGGACCGAGGTCAAGTCCCTGCGTGAGGGGCGGGCCTCCCTGGCCGAGTCATTCGTCAGCATCGACCGGCGGCACGAGGTCTGGCTGGAAAACGCCAATATCCCTGAATATCTCAATGGCACCTGGAACAACCATGCCCCCAAGCGCAAGCGCAAGCTGCTCCTCCACGCCAAGCAGATCGTCCGTTTGGAGCGGCAGATTCAGGCCAAGGGCTACACCATCATTCCCCTGAGTCTGTATTTCAAGGACGGCAGGGTCAAGGTGGAGATTGCAGTGGCTCGAGGCAAGCGCGAATATGACAAGCGCCAGTCCCTGCGGGAGGAGCAGGATCGTCGCGAGGCGCAAAGGGCCATGCGCTACCGGAACAGGCGGGGCTGAGTTCCCTGATATGTTCCCTTGAATCTCCTGAAAACCGCAGTTGCCCGTTGACGGCTTCCTGCTCTATACAGATTCGACACGCCCGGAGCTGATGTCAATAGACGGTGATGAATAGCGTCTTTGGCCCGTTATAGAGCCAAAAATGTCAGTATAAGCAGTCCGCGAGATAGAGCTGATCTTCATCCGTATGCATAAAAATACAAAAGTGTGCATAATAGTGCATGTCAATCAAGAGCAATGAGGGGTCGCTTCGGGGCGGTCCGGAAGAGGAGAAGACATGGGCAAGATCAAGGCGGTGTTGGCGGCGGCTCTGAGTGTCACCCTGCTGGCCTCCATCGGAGCCTGCGGAACCACCGACGAGGCGGACACCAGCAGTGCGTCGGGCAAGGCCACCACCAGCTCCCATCCAGCGGCTTTTGACGTCAGCGGCATCAAGAAGGATCCGGCCATTGCGGCCAAGGTGCCCGAGTCGGTTGCCAAGGACGGGAAGCTGACCGTGGGCATGGAGACCTCATATGCCCCTGGCGAGTTCATGAATGAGGACGGAAAGACCCCCATCGGCTATGACGTGGACCTGTCGAACGCCATTGCCAAGGTCATGGGGCTCGAGGGGGAGATGGTCAGCGCTTCCTTCGATACCATCATCCCAGCCATCGGCAGCAAATATGACGCGGGTATCTCCAGCTTCACCATCACCAAGGAGCGGATGCAATCGGTCGACTTCGTAACCACTTTCAAGGCGGGCACCGCTTTTGCCGTGAAGAAAGGCAACCCCTCCAAGATCAATCCTGACGACATCTGCGGCGTCAAGGTCGGCGTGCAGACCGGAACCATAGAAGAGCAGCAGGCCGCCGACAAGATTTCGGCCGAGTGCAAGGCCAAGGGCAAGAAGCCGGTGGACGTCCAGTCCTACAAGCAGCAGACCGATGCTGCCACTGCAGTGGTCAACGGCAAGATCGACGTTTTCTATGCTGACTCCCAGGTGACCGGTTACGCCATCAAGCAGACCGATGGACAGCTGGAGAAGCTGGGCAAGGATACCGACATCGTCCTGCAAGGTGCCGCTCTGAAGAAGGGCAGCGGCATGGCCGAGGCCACTCAGGCGGCTCTGCAGAAGCTGATCGACGACGGCGTCTACGCCAAGATCCTCAAGAATTGGGGCGTTCAGAGCGGCGCGGTCGAGAAGGCTGAGATCAACCCTGCGGTCTCTGACTGAGGCAGGGCCAGGCGCGGGTCGTCGCATCGGGTGACCCGCGCCTTAAACAGGTGGTTCGGCCAATAGGCCAGGCCTGAATAAGTACAGCGGTGCGGAAGGAAGCAGGAGATGCAAACCAAGAAGGGGACGGACCAGATTCAGATCCCCGGCAGAATACATGCCAGGCCTGTGCGCAAACCAGGGCCGTTCGTAGCTGCGATCATCGTGGCCATCTTCGTGGCCATGCTGATCCACGGCATGGTGACCAACCCCAATTTTGATTGGCCCACGGTCTGGAAGTACCTCTTCAATGAGCATGTCCTGGACGGCATCAAGTGGACCCTTCTGCTGACCGTCTACGCCATGGTCCTGGCCACGATTCTGGCCATCATCCTGGCGGTCATGCGCAAGTCGTCCAATCCGGTTCTACGGTGGGTCAGCTGGTTCTTCATCTGGTTCTTCCGAGGCACTCCTGTGTATACCCAGCTGGTCTTCTGGGGCCTCCTCTCCGTATTGATTCCCAAGCTGGCCATCGGCATCCCCTTCGGGCCCGAGTTCTGGAGCATCGACACCAAGACCGTGCTGAACGCCACCGTGGCCACGGTTCTGGGCCTAGGACTGAACGAGGCCGCCTATCTTTCCGAAATCGTCCGTGCCGGCATCGAGGCTGTGGATCCCGGCCAGGAGGAGGCAGCCAAGGCCCTGGGCATGCCCCCGTCCATGATCATGCGGCGGATCGTCCTGCCTCAGGCCATGCGCATCATTGTGCCGCCTACCGGCAATGAGACCATCGGCATGCTCAAGACCACATCCCTGGCTCTTGCCGTGCCCTTCACACTGGAGCTCCAGTTCGCCACCAACGCCATCGCCAACCGCATCTACAAGACCATCCCGCTGCTGATTGTGGCCTGCATCTGGTACCTGGTCATCACCTCCATTCTGATGGTCCTCCAGGCCCAGCTGGAGAAGCACTACGGCAAGGGCTTCGACTCGCGGCCCCTGGCCGGGTCGGGAGCCAAGGACGGCAAGGATGGCGAGGATCCACAGACCCGTCAGGACACTGACAAGGTCAACAAGGTCATGATGGCCGGGCTGAACGCCTGAGCGCAGGAGGAGAATCATGGACGAGCACAGGCAGACCAGGAAAGATGGTCAAGGCGGTAAGGATCCGGCCATCGTCATCAGGAATGTGCACAAGGTATTCGGTGATCAGCATGTGCTGCGGGGAATCAACCTGGAGGTCATGCCAGGCACGGTGACGGCCGTCCTAGGGCCTTCCGGCTCAGGCAAGTCAACGCTGCTGCGGCTGATCAACCAGCTGGAGACCCGTACAGCAGGCGAAATCTACGTGGACGGCGAGCTGACCGGATACCAGAGGATCAATACCGGCAAGGGCCCTGTGCTGCAGACCCTGGACGACAGGGCCATTGCCAGGCAGCGATCCAAAATCGGCATGGTCTTTCAACGTTTCAACCTCTTCCCCCACATGACCGCCTTGGAGAACGTCATGGAGGCACCGGTCCATGTGGGCCGGGTTCCCAAGACCGATGCCCGCAAGGAGGCTCAGGCCCAGCTGGAGCGTGTAGGGCTCGAGGACAGGATGGACTACTATCCCGCCCAGCTCTCCGGCGGTCAGCAGCAACGTGTGGCCATCGCGCGAGCCCTGGCCATGCACCCTGACATCATGCTCTTCGACGAGCCCACCTCGGCCCTGGATCCGGAGCTGGTGGGCGAGGTCCTGGGGGTCATGCGACAGGTGGCTCAGCAGGGCATGACCATGGTGGTGGTCACCCACGAAATGGGCTTCGCCCGCGAGGTGGCCGAGCAGATCGTCTTCATGGACCAGGGTGTCGTGGTGGAGCAGGGAGGACCTGACATCATCGACCATCCTCGCACGGAGCGGTTCGCCGAGTTCCTGCATACCGTGCTCTAGGCTCAGGCTCTGCCTGGTTGTAGAAATTCCGGCAAGAAGCCTTCAGGACGGGCGGCGGCGGAACTGCCGTGGTTAGACTGGGGCCCATGTGCGGAATCGTCGGTTATGCGGGATCAGTAAGGACGGCCTGCGGCAGGCCCTTGGAGGTCTGCCTCAAGGGTCTGGAACGTTTGGAGTACCGGGGCTATGACTCGGCCGGAGTGGCCCTGGCTGCCCCTGGGATGGCGCGGGTGGCCGTGCGTAAGAAGGCCGGGCGTCTGGGCAATCTGGTTGCTGATCTGAAGGCCAAGCCCATGCCCGAGGCCACTGTGGGCATCGGCCACACTCGTTGGGCCACCAATGGCGAACCCACTGATGTCAACGCCCATCCCCACATCAGCCGTGACGGCAAGGTCGCGCTGATTCACAACGGGATCATCGAGAACGCATCCAGGCTGCGGCTGGATCTGGAGACCGAGGGGTACACCTTCGTCTCCTCCACGGACACCGAGGTGGCTGCCAAGCTTCTGGGCAAGATTGCCCAGGAGATTATCGATGCCACCGGCCGGCCAGACATCTTCGAGGCCGTCAGGCGGCTGGCACGCATGCTCAAAGGAGCTTTCACCATCCTGGCCGTGGATTCACGGCAGCCCGATCTGGTGGTGGGCATACGACACGATTCGCCTCTGGTGGTCGGCCTGGGGGACGGAGAGAACTACCTGGGCTCTGATGTAGCGGCCTTCGTGGCTTATACCCGTCAGGCCATGGAGCTGGGGCAGGACCAGGCCGTCTGCATCAGCGCGGACCGGGTCCTGGTCACCGATTTCCAGGGACATCCGGTGGAGCATCCGCGCCGCTACACCATCGACTGGGATGCCTCAGCCGCAGAAAAGGGCGGATGGGACTCCTTCATGGACAAGGAGATCCACGAGGATCCTGCGGCCGTCTCCAACACCCTGCTGGGTAGGTACGACGAGTCGGGCGACCTGGATCTGGACGAGGTCCACATCGATGAGGATGTCTTCCGTCAGATTGACAAGATCATCGTTGTGGCATGCGGGACGGCCTCCTATGCGGGCCTGGTGGCCAAGTACGCCATCGAGCACTGGGTCCGCATTCCAGTGGAGGTGGAGCTGGCCCATGAGTTCCGGTACCGGGATCCGATTCTTACCTCACGGACTCTGGTAGTGGCTATCTCCCAATCAGGGGAGACTATGGATACCCTGATGGCCCTGCGGCACGCTCGGGAGCAGGGTTCCCGGGTCCTGGCCATCTGCAATACCCAGGGGTCCACGATTCCCCGCGAATCCGATGCCGTCCTTTACACCCATGCCGGGCCGGAGGTGGCCGTCGCCTCCACAAAGGCCTTTTTAGCCCAGATCGTAGCCGCATATCTCCTGGGGCTCTACCTGGCCCAGGTCAAGGGGACCATGTATCGCGACGAGATTCATCAGACCATAGACGGCCTCAAGGCCATGCCCTCCAAGATCCAGTGGGTTCTGGACACCCAGTCGCAGAAGGTCCAAGAGACCGCCGAGCGGATGATCGATGCCCATTCCTTCCTCTTTCTGGGCCGCCATGTAGGGTATCCGGTCGCCCTGGAGGGTGCCCTGAAGCTCAAGGAAATCGCCTACACCTTCACCGAGGGTTTTGCGGCCGGTGAGCTGAAGCATGGTCCCATTGCCTTGGTTGAGCCGGGGGAGCCGGTCGTGGTGATCGTCCCCAGCCCCCGCGGGAGGGATGTCCTCCACAACAAGGTGATCTCATCCATTGAGGAGGTCAAGGCCCGTGGCGCCTTCACCATAGCCGTGGCCGAAGAGGAGGACGAGGACGCTTCCAGGTACGCGGATGTCGTCTTCCGCAGGCCCCAGTGCCCGACCTTGATGAGCCCTCTGGTTGACGTGGTTCCCCTCCAGCTCTTCGCTCTGGACATGGCCCGCCTCAGGGGGCTGGATGTGGACAAGCCGCGCAACCTAGCCAAGTCCGTCACCGTAGAGTAGCAGCGTGGTGGTGTCCGATCGGCGGGTGCAGCGGCCCCATCGTTGGGTTCTGGACGAGCCTGATATTCCCTTCGATATGCCCATCCTCTATGAGGATTCCAGGATCATCGTGGTCGACAAACCCCACTTCCTGCCCACCACACCGCGGGGGATGTGGTACCGAAGTACAGCCCTAATCCGGCTTCGTGAGATGACTGGTGAGCCTGACATCATTCCTGCCCATCGTCTCGACCGGGCCACCGCTGGAGTCCTGGTCTTCGTCCGCGATCGCCGGTGCAGGGGGAAGTACCAGATGTTGTTCCAAAACCGGCAGGTGCATAAGGAATATGAGTGCCTTTCACCGGCGAAGCCCTTGAAGCAACCCCGATTCGGTACTGTAAAACCACTGAACCCACCAAGTGTATTCCCCTTGTTGCGTAGTTCCAGAATTCTCAAGCATAGAGGCATTCTACAAGCATGTGAAGAGCGTGGGTCAGTGAATGCCAAGACGATTGTGGACTTGGCGACAGAGCAGCCCCTTGAACAAACGCAAGGTGGATATCGGAAGTATTCTTTGCGTCCGCTTACGGGCAAAACCCATCAGCTCAGAGTACACATGAACTCTATGGGTATTCCTATAAAGTATGATAACTTGTACCCATCGCTGAGAGATGATGCAAAGGATGATTTTGGAAAGCCACTGGCCTTGGTTGCCCGATCGCTCTCCTTTATAGATCCGGTGAGTAAGAAAGAACAACATTTCATTTCTCGAATTCCTCTTAGCTTGACATGAGCATGAGATTTGCTGTGTTCCCACTCATTGGTCACAAGAGAGCGAGCTTCATAGAGTTCTTACGGACTGTCGTTCGATGAGCTCTGACGGAATGACGATTTTTTCGCCTGGTGTCAGCTGTTCACCCTCGCATTGGCGCTTGATCATAGCGAATGCCTCTTGCCCGATATCTTCAAAGCGCGGTCGCATAGTCGTCAAGTTGAGACGGGGTACGATACCGACCAGCGAGTCATCGAACCCGATGATACTGACATCGTCAGGAACAGTTTTCCCTCCTGCCGCCAGTCCTTGCATGGCTCCATAGGCCATCTGGTCATTAGCGGCAAAAATCGCGGTGCAATCCATCTTGGATGCTAGCGATAGACCGGCCTGGTATCCACTGTCGGACTCCCAATCCCCGAGATAGACCGGCGGAACTTCTCTTCCTGCTTTGAGGAGTGAATCCTTCCATCCCTTGGTCCTGCTGATGGCAGCCATGGATGTTGACGGGCCAGCAATGTGGTAGACGGTCCTGTGACCGCGAGTAATGAAGTAGTCGACTATCGCTCCTGCTGTTCCATATTGGTCGGTATCAATAGTCGGGCAAGACTCGGAGGGAATCTCGGAATAAAGAACAAGAGGTAGATCAGGGGAGGGAAGCAGCGGAGCGAAATCGCTGATTTTCTCATCGAGGATAAAGATAACCCCATCGACTGGGAGTTGTTTCATCCTTTCCATTGATGCCTGAATATCGCGATTTGTGCCTCGTCGCATGGTTAAAAGCGTAACTGCATAACCCGCATCATTTGCTGTTCTCGCAATACTTTTGAGAATTTTTGTATTGCCGTAGGTTTCTATGTTGGATACGACCACGCCGATGTCCCTGAAACGTCCGCGTTTCAACGCACGTGCTGCATAGTTTGGTCTGTAGCCCAGCTTATTCATGGCGAATAAGACCCGTTGTCGTGTTTCGGGACGAACCGAGGTGCTGTCATTCGCCACACGTGAGACTGTCTGAGTAGACACGCCAGCTGCCTTGGCAACGTCATGCATTGACGGTGATTGAGTATGTTTCATAAGTCCTGCCTTGACATGTTCCGCTATGTCTAAATCATAGACCTTAGTAGGAATTCCCAATCTATGTTTGCAGTATTCAAGAAGGAGAGTTATTATGGTAACGTAAACATTTGATGTAGTAATGCAGCGCTGCAGTTGTTCTTAATATCGGATGTTGACTATCAAAGGAGAAGGTCGCAATGGCTATCAAAGAAGGTTCGACCGTATCTGGTCAGGCGGATCAGTCGCCGGGGCAATCTGAGGGTTTAACTTCCAAATACGCCCACAAGCATCGATTAGATTGGCGCGGATGGAAGTTCATGGGACCGTTTGTTTTGGTTTTCCTTTTTGTGTTCATCATTCCCATCCTCTATGCGATTTATATTTCGTTCTTTGAAAGTCGGATGGTCGGTGGAACCGTATTCGTAGGGTTTGATAATTATAAGCGCCTGTTTGCCGACGGCCTGTTCTGGAGTGCAGTCGGGAGGGTTTCTCTCTTCACGATCATTCAGGTTCCCGTCATGCTCTGTATTGCGGCTTTGTTGGCCTTGGCGATTGACTCTATGAAACTTCATGGAACGAAGTTTTTCCGTATATCGACTTTTCTTCCCTATGCGGTTCCGGCTGTCGTATCCACTTTGATTTGGGCATTTATGTATGGAGCGAAATATGGGTTGGTCGGTTCTCTGAATACATGGCTGGGAATTCATCTTGATGTTCTGTCCCCGAATGTCCTGTTGGCTTCAATTGGCAACATTGTTACTTGGGAGTTCACCGGTTACAATATGCTGATTTTCTATTCGTCCTTATCAACTATTCCTCATTCCCTGTATGAGGCAGCCGCAATTGATGGTGCTTCGGAGTGGCAGATTGTCCGAAGGATCAAGATGCCGGAGTTGAGGGGATCTTTGGCGATTACCGTCATATTCAGCATCATTGGCAGTTTCCAGCTGTTCAACGAACCCAGCATCATGCAGAATATGGTGCCCAGGAATGCGATTACCACTTTCTACACACCCAACATGTATGCCTACAATCTAAGCTTCTCTGGGAACCAGTCCAATTACGCGGCAGCGCTGGCGATTGTAATGGCCGTAATAACTATGTCCATCGCATATGCGGTTCAGCTTAATACGATGAAGGAGCAGATGAAATGAGTATGTCTGCCGAACATGTAAAAACAGATTCCGTTTCCCGCCTTTCTTCTACCCAGGAAAGGAGGAATAGGAAGAAAAGATTGGCGAAAGAAGAAGCTGCTGAACGTAAGAGGTCGGCTGCAAGCGGATTCTCGAATCCAACAAATCCACGTCGCAGTTGGTCTTTGACGTTCATTACGGGGGTCTTTGCGATATATTGCCTCTTCCCGTTTGTCTATCTGGTGATAAATTCCACAAAGACACAAGAAGACTTCACCAGTACGTTTGGTTTGGGGTTTGGGCATACCTTTGCACTTGGTGAAAATCTGAAACTACTTGGTATTTATCAGAACGGTATCTTCCTCCGTTGGTTTGTAAATACTCTGATTTACGTAGTAGTCGGGGCTGGGGGTGCCACCTTGCTGGCAATCATGGGAGGATATGCCTTGGCTAAGTTTAGGTTCCCCGGCCGCAAAGCGGTTTTCGCGGTCATTATAGGTTCAATCAGCGTTCCCGGAATAGCTCTTGCTGTACCCCAATTCCTGCTCTTTGCGAAATTGGGGCTGACCGATACTCCTTGGGCCATGATCATTCCCAGCCTTATCAGTCCATTTGGCCTGTATCTGATGTGGATATTCACCGAACAGGCGGTTCCCACTGAATTGCTAGAGGCGGCCCGTGTTGACGGTGCCGGCGAGTTCAGAACGTTCTGGAGTGTAAGTCTGCCCTTGCTGGCACCTGGAATCGTCACAACATCCTTGTTCGCCATTGTGGCTACTTGGAACAACTATTTTCTGCCCCTGATTATGCTCAAGGATTCGGATTGGTATCCCTTGACCATCGGCTTGAATCAGTGGAAGGATCAGGCAAGCACGACAGGAGGCCAGGCAATTCAGAACCTAGTCATTACCGGAAGTATGATCACCATCATCCCACTTGTCATAGCTTTTCTTACTCTCCAAAAATATTGGCAATCCGGGCTGGCTGCAGGCGCGGTCAAAGAGTGAGAGGTTCAGTTTCCCCTCAGCGGGCTATCCCAACGAAGTTTGAGACAACCTATTTAGGTCAAAGCCTTGAAACCATCTATGCATATGAACAGGAGTGAACTCGGTAATGAGCAACAAGAGCAATTTTCGTTGGCCATCTCCTTTGAGAGGGCAAGACAACCGGATTTGGTATGGCGGTGATTACAATCCTGAACAGTGGCCAAAAAAAGTATGGTGTGAAGACATCGATTTAATGAAGGAAGCAGGGGTGAACATCCTGTCTGTCGGTGTATTCGCATGGTCGAAGATAGAGCCGCGGGATGGGGTATATGATTTTTCCTGGTTGGATGAGGTTATTGAGATGCTCGGCAAGGCCGGGATTGCCGTAGACCTCGCATCCGCAACAGCATCACCACCCCTGTGGCTCACCCAGGCGCACCCTGAAGTGCTCTGGAGGGATGAGCGGGGAGACGTATGTTGGCCTGGTGCCCGTCAGCATTGGAGACCTACCAGTCCCGTTTTTCGTAAGTATGCTTTACGCCTATGCGAACAGATGGCGAAGCATTTCAAGGATAATCCATACGTGGTGGCATGGCATGTGAGCAATGAATACGGATGCCATAATCGATTCGATTATTCTGATGATGCCATGACGGCATTCCAGCGGTGGTGCAAAAAGAAATATGGCAGTGTCGAAGCTGTCAATGATGCGTGGGGAACTGCCTTCTGGTCTCAGACCATCACTGACTTTTCTCAGATTCTACCGCCTCGTTTTGTTGGTAAAGGCAACTTCATGAATCCGGGGAAGGTTTTGGACTTCAGGCGGTTCAGTTCCGATGCTCTCAAGCAGTTCTTTATTGCAGAACGTGATGTCCTTTCTAAGATTACCCCATATATACCCTTGACCACGAACTTCATGGTGACCGCGAGCAACTCCATTCTTGACAATGATGATTGGGGCTCCGAAGTGGACTTTGTCTCAAATGATCATTACTTCACGCCAGGGAAACAGCATCTTGACGAGCTGGCATATTCCTCTTCATTGGTGAACAATATTGCAAGCAAGAATCCTTGGTTGTTGATGGAACATTCCACTGGCGCAGTCAATTGGAGACCGGTGAATGAACGGAAAGAGCCTGGTCAGATATCGCGCGACGCCCTTGCGCATCTTGCCCAAGGGGCCGACGGTATCTGCTTTTTCCAGTGGAGGCAGTCAAGAGCAGGAGCGGAGATGTTTCACTCGGCCATGTTGCCTCACGCCGGTAAGAATAGCCGAATTTTCCATGAGGTCTGTGAACTTGGGTCTCACTTGTCTTGTCTAACTGACGAAGGGATGCTTGGAACCAGGCCAGTGCAGTCACAGATTGCCATTGTATTTGACTATCAGAGCGAATGGGCTGACCAGTATATTGCCATGCCGTCTCAAAAGATTCACCATTGGGCCGAGGCATTGGATTGGTTCCAAGCCTTAGAAGATGAAGGTCTGGCTGCGGATGTAGTCCCCCTGAGCAAGCAATGGGAAACCTACAAAGCCATTGTGCTGCCAGGTGTTTTCCTGCTGAGTGAGAAGAACGCTGACAGGATCCGTGGTTATGTCAAAAAGGGTGGCCGACTTTTTGTTACTTACTATACGGGTATTTGTGATGAAGAGAATAGAGCTTGGCTTGATGGCTATCCGGGGCTTATAGGTGACGTTGTGGGAGTTCGTTCGGAAGAACTTGTACCCATGATTGAAGAAGGTGATACCAACATCAGAGAGCTGCAACTGGACAATGGCGCGATTGCGCATGATATTGCTGATTGCATCACTTCCATTGCGGATACCACTAGGGTAATCAGTTCATATAGGGCAGAGGATCATACTGGAATGAATGGTGTGCCTGCGGTGACATTGAATACTTACGGCAAGGGACAGTCTGCATATATAGGTTGTCATTTGGGTAGGGAGGGGCTTGCTCTCACTTTGCCGGAATTATTGAACCTTATGGGAATTAATCGAACCAATCAAGATTGCAGTGGCAAGGTTCTCCGCCTTGAACGCTCAGGGTCGAAGGACGGAGTTCGATTCATTTTCTATTTCAATAGGGAAAACCAGGATGTCACCATCCGGTGTGAGGGCAAACCTGTTGTACTTTCTTGTGCAGTAGCTCAGGGGACGGATGGTGACATCCTTCTTCATCCCAATGGTGTTGCAGTGACGAAGCTTTAATGATTGTGATTCAGTTGTTTGAATCTGAAAAAGGGTAGAAAAAGTGACTTTGAAGGCGCCTCGTTTATATGGGAATGTTATCGTTATCAACCAGTTGGCATGTGCTGTCACCGCTGAGACGGTAATTTACCCAATAACGATCCCTACCTCCGACAAGGATCATGAAGAATGACATCGGTACTTAGCGTGCTTATCGTCAGTTTTTATATGTTTCACAAAGAACTGATGTTGTCAAAGGCGAAAAGCGAAAGGGGGATGATACCCAAAATCCCTAAATAACGGCGTTGGCGATGATGACGTCAATCAATCGAAAGGTCGACTCGATTGCCGGCCTGGATATGGAGCAGTAATGAAAAGTAATAGTAGATTGATGAAAGCAATAGCGGCCGTCTGTGTTATTCCTTCCATGGTTGGCTTCGCGGCGTGCGGCTCGTCAGGTGACTCCAAGGGAGAAACCGACAGCCAAGGCAATGTTGAATTGAATGTTTGGGCTTGGGAAGCCACATTGACTGATGCAACGAAGAAGTTTGAAGCCAAGTATCCGAATATCAAAGTGAAGTTGCGTAATGTCGGTTCGGGCAATAAGCACTATATTGCTCTGGACAATGCAATTCAGGCTGGATCCGGGGCGCCCGATGTTACACAGATGGAGTATCTTGCATTGGCCCAGTATGCCATCAACAAACACTTGGTAGACATTACAGACCGGACAAGCGGATTCGATAAATTCTACACACCAGGTACTTGGAATGCGGTGCAATGGGGTGGCAAGACCTACGGCTTGCCCATGGATTCAGGGCCTATGGCCTTCTTCTACAATAAGGATGTATTCGACAAGAGTGGTGTGGACCCTACGTCAATCAAGACGTGGGACGATTACTACCAGGCAGCCAAGAAGATTAGGGCGACTGGATCGTACATTACAAGCGAAGAGGGTGATGGCGGTTTCTTTGAAGCTATGTCGTGGGCTGCAGGCGGCAAGCCCTATAAGACCTCACAGGATGGCTCCGAGATCAAGGTCAATCTGACGGCTGATCCTGGAGTGAAGACCTATGTTGATTTCTGGCAAAAGATGGTCAGCGAGGACTTGGTTGACACCAAGACTCCGAACTGGAGCGATGAGTGGTTCAGGAGCATGACGGATGATTCGATTGCGTCTTTGCTGATCGGTGCCTGGATGCCGACCAATATGGTCAATTCAGCCCCGGCTGGAGCTGGAAAGTGGCGTGTGGCAACACTACCCACACCTGATGGGTCGAAGAGAAGTTCCGAATATGGTGGTTCGTCTTTGGCGATACTTTCTTCAAGCAAGAAGGTCGATGCTGCATACAAGTACATCGAGTTCATAAATCACGATAAGGAAGGAATCAAGTCCAGGGTGGACGGCGGTGCTTTCCCATCGGATGAGGCTACATTGGAGTCCCAAAAGTTCCTGGAATCCACCAAAATAAAGAATTCCAAGGGTGAAGAAGTTGACTACTTTGGTGGTCAACAAATAAACAAGGTGTTTGCGGAAAGCGCCAAGAACGTTTCAACAGATTGGCAATTCCTCCCGTTTGAGGAATACGCGCGTGGGAAGTTCAAGGATTACATCAGTAAGGTATATTCCAATGGTTCACCTTTTAGTAAGGAGATGGCTAATTATCAAAAGGATTTGACAACCTATGCAGACCGGCAAGGCTTCAAAGTGAAGTGACTTCAATCTCGGTTAAGTAAGCTCGGCTGTCCTTCAGGGAATTGACGGCAAACAGCTCAGAACAAGATGCAAGTGCTCGGTCACCATATGTAGTCTACTATTTTTGGTCTGAGGCTATCAATGCTGTTATTTCCCAGGGGCAGGCGGGCTTTTTTGAATAGGATGAACTAATGCCAAGGTAGCCATCGGCATTAAAGTTGTGGATAAGGGCTGTGCGTTTGAAGATCAGTTCCGTTTTTTGCCTGGTCGCTCGTTCCTTGACCTTTAGCGACTCCTATTCGGGAGGGGAACGGGAATTCTCCTCCCGAACATCCTTCGACTCTGTCATCAACTAAGGCCATAATGGAGTGATTGTATCCGATACTGGGTAGTGACCAAGCTGGGCCTCGAAGATGGGGTGGTGGGTTGGCTGCCAGAGGCCTATGCAAAACAGTACTGAATAGCATCCGGGAGGATTCGTTTCATGAGAAAATCTGAACTTCGTCCCTACCGTTGGCCTAGTCACTTGAAGAAGCAGACATCCCAACTCTGGTACGGCTGTGACTACAACCCGGATCAGTGGCCGGAGGAGGTCTGGGACGAGGACATCCGTCTTATGAACCAGGCCAGAGTCAACGTGGTGGCCCTGGCGGTCTTCTCCTGGTCGCGCATCGAGCCCAGCCAGGGTGTTTTCGACTTCGACTGGCTGGACCGGGTCATTGACAAGCTTGGTCGGGCCGGCATCGGGGTCAATCTGGCCTCGGCCACAGCCTCGCCGCCGCTGTGGCTGACCCAGGCCCATCCTGAGGTTCTGCTCAGGGACGAGCGTGGCGACACGGTCTGGCCCGGGGCTCGTCAGCACTGGCGACCCACCTCGCCGGTCTTCCGCTCCTACGCCTTGAAGCTGTGCCGGGCCATGGCCGAGCACTACCGGGACAACCCCTATCTGGTGGCCTGGCATGTGGGCAACGAGTATGGCTGTCACAATCGCTTCGACTATTCCGACGATGCGATGAGGGCCTTCCAGCGCTGGTGCCGCCGCCGCTATAAGGACATCGAGGCCGTCAACCGCGCCTGGGGCACGAATTTTTGGTCGCAGAGGCTGAGCGACTTCTCGCAGATTCTGCCGCCGCGTTTTATCGGCCAGGGGAATTTCCAGAATCCGGGCCGCATGCTGGACTTCGAGCGGTTCAGCTCCGATGCCCTCAAGGATTTCTATATGGCCGAGCGTGACACCTTGGCTGAGATCACCCCGGATATACCTTTGACCACCAACTTCATGGTCAGCGCCGGCGGATTCGCCCTGGACTACGACGACTGGGGCGACCAGGTGGACTTTGTGGCCAATGACCACTATGCGACGCCGGGCAGGAATCATCTGGAGGAGCTGGCCTATTCCTCCAGCCTGGTGGATGCCATCGCCCGTAGGCGCCCCTGGTGGCTCATGGAGCAGTCCACGTCGGCGGTCAACTGGCGGCCGGTCAACCCCCGCAAGGAGCCCGGACAGCTGGAGCGCGATTCCCTGGCTCATCTGGCCCTGGGTGCTGATGCCATCTGCTACTTCCAGTGGAGGCAGTCCCGGGCTGGCGCGGAAAAGTTCCACTCGGCCATGCTCCCTCATGCCGGCGAGGACACGGCCGTCTTCCGTGACGTCTGCCAGCTGGGAGTGGACTTGCAGGGGCTCTCGCAGGCCGGTCTGGCGGGTAGTACGCTGGCCAAGGCCCCGCTGGCCCTGGTCTTCGACTACGCAAGCCAGTGGGCCAGCTCCCACGCGTCCTCGCCCAGCGACCGGGTCGAACATGGCCAGGAGCCGCCGGTCTGGTACCGGGCCTTTCTGGACAACGCCATCCGGCCTGATGTCCTGCCGGTCAGGGCTACCTGGGAGGAGTACCCGCTGGTGGTTCTGCCGGCCCTATACCTGATTGACGCCGATCTCTCCAAGCGACTGCACAAGTATGTACATAGTGGAGGGCGGCTGATCGTCACCTGGGGCAGCGGTATCGCCGACGAGCAGGACCGGGTCTGGACCGGCGGGTATCCGGGGCCGCTTCGGGACCTGTTGGGGTTGTCGGTCGAGGAGTTCGCACCCATGGCTCCCGGCACGCCCGGTCTGCTGGACCATCTGGACCTGACCAACGGGGTCACGGCCCACGACTGGGCCGATGTCATCGGGCACCTGGACAAGGGCGCCAAGGTCCTGGCAAGCTACCGGGCGGATCCCTGGACGGGGATGGATGGCATGCCGGCCATGACCGTTCATGACTGGGGTCATGGCAAGGCCGCCTACCTGGGTTGCCGTATGGATGCCCAAGGTCTGGCCAAGGTTATTCCTGCCCTGCTGGAGGCCCTGGATGTCGCCGAAATGAGGTCGGCCCAGGGCGATTCCGATCTGTTGAGAGTCGAGCGAGTCAGCCAGGATGATCGGACGCGCTTCGTCTTTCTGTTCAACCGGACCAGGCATCCGGTGCAGGTTCAGCTGGAGGGCCAGGTTCTGGTGGGCTCACTGGCCAGCATCGACGGGGATGGCCAGCAGGCCAGTCTGCAGGTCAATGGCGCCCTGGTGCAGCGTGTGGTCGGCCATCGGCATTGAGCTGGTGAATCCTGTACATGCCGGCGAATATCAGCTCGGGATCGTAGACCTCGATCAGGTCAGTGTCCTGTGAGAATGTACGGCCCATGCCGCCCGTGGCCACCACGTGAAAGTCCCGCTCTATCTCGCTACGGTATTGGCGGATGATTCGCTCCAAGCCGCCGAGGAAGTTGTAGTAGAGTCCGGCCTGCATGGCGGTCCTGGTGCCCGTCGCCATGATGGTCTGAGGGCGGGTGATCTCCACCTGGGGCAGCTGGGCGGTCTGACCGGCAAGGGCCTGGGCCCCCGAGCGGATGCCAGGCACGATCAGGCCTGAGCGAATGGCGCCCTTGTCATCCACATAGTTGAATGTTGTGGCT
The DNA here is from genome assembly GCF_016101165.1 of Bifidobacterium sp. W8114. NCBI lineage: Bacteria > Bacillati > Actinomycetota > Actinomycetes > Bifidobacteriales > Bifidobacteriaceae > Bifidobacterium > Bifidobacterium sp. W8114. Next base: position 80,252 of record NZ_JACFRA010000001.1, read on the forward strand.
GTGCCGAAATCGATGACCAGGACCGGTCCTCCGTAGCGGTTGAATGCGCCCACGCAGTCGGCCAAGCAGTCGGCGCCTAGGGAACGCGGGTCGTCCAAACGTATGTTCATACCTGTCTTCACGCCGGGGCCCACCATAATGGGGTCGATGGAAAAGAAACGGACAAGGCAAGCCCTGACGGCGTGCATGACCGCGGGAGCCACTGAAGAGATGATGGCGTCCTGCACGTCCACAGTCTTGTAGCCGGCCAGGGCCATGAGCTGCCCCAGCAGAAGTCCGAACTCATCGGCCGTGTGGTCGATTCTTGTGGTCAGCCTGTAGGAGGCGGCGACCCGGTCGCCCTCCATGAATCCGACCTCGATGTTGGTGTTGCCGATGTCGATGGCCAGCAGCATGTCTCTTCCTCCCTGCCGTCGTCCGGGCGCGTGGCGCTTTCCGAATCCATCCTAAGCGCATAAGCCTGAGTGATGGCTTCGGGGAGTATGCTGGTGGGCGGTGATCGACCAGAATGGCGGTCAACCGCAGCATAAGGATTCGTCAATGAATGCAGATCGACACGGCACGCATGCCCATGGCAGCGTGACCGCCACAGATACGGATACGGCCCAGGAGCCAGGCCCCAGCACTGACCCCGAACTTAATGCCAGGATTAGGCCCATGAGGTCAGGTGGCAGCACCCTGCCTTGGAAGCTCCTCAGTCTCCTGCTGGCCTTGGCCTTGGCCCTCTCCCTGTGGACCGGCCATCGTGGAGTCGCTGGTCAGGCCGAGAGCGGAACCGTGGCGGATACGGTCACGGTGGGGCTCAAGCTGGCTCCCACCAATCTGGACATCCGCAACCAGTCAGGCACGGCGCTGGATCAGCTTCTGATAGGCAACGTCTATCAGGGCCTGGTATCGCGGGATTCCCGGAACCGGGTGCGCCCGGGCCTGGCAAAAACCTGGAATGTCTCAGAGGACGGCCTGGTCTACACCTTCCACCTGCATGAGGGCATCCGCTTCTCCAACGGTCATGCTCTTCGGGCCCAGGACGTGGTCGACTCCATTCGCGGGCTTATGGCTGGCCACTATCAGGGCAGCGAGATGCTGGAGGGCTTCCAGGACGTTCAGGCCTCGGATCCACTGACGGTGCGCCTAACGCTGTCCAGACCCTACCAGGATCTGCTCTGGCAGCTGAGCGGCCGGGCTGGCCTGGTTTTTGACCGGCGGGCTCATTACGACATGAAGACCCAGGCCGTGGGATCCGGCCCATACCTGCTGGAAAGCTTCCGTCCAAACGACTCGGTCACACTCAAGGCCGACCCGCACTACTGGGGCAGTGATAAGCCTAAGACGCCGACCATCGTCATCCGCTACCTCAATGACGACAATGCCGCCGTCAATGCCCTGCGTAGCGGGGATGTGCAGGTGCTGGCACCTGTTACCGAGAACCTGGCCGGTCCCTTCCGCAACAGCCCCGACTTCCAGGTCAAGGCGGGCGACGACACCGACAAGTACGTCCTGGCCATGAACGGCAAGGGTGCCGCCACATCCGATCCGCGGGTGCGACAGGCCATCCGCCATGCCATCGATCATCGGCAGCTGATCGCTTCCCGAGGCGGATCGGACAGGGCCCTGGGCGGACCCATACCCTCTCTGGATCCCGGCTATCAGGATCTGACCGGGCTCTACCCCCACGATCCGGAGCAGGCACGGAGGCTCCTGGCCCAGGCTGGGTATGGTCCCGACCACCGTCTCAGGCTGCGGTTGACCTACGCCAACACCTACGGCAGCGAGTTGGGTGATCAGCTGCGCTCGCAGCTGCGCCAGGTGGGCATTGACCTGGATGTGAGGGTGGTGGAGTTTTCGGTATGGCTGCAGGACGTACATGCCAACAAGGACTATGACCTGTCTCTGGTGGATCATGGCGAGAGCCACGACTTCCATCAGTGGGCCAACCCGGGCTACTACTACAACTATGACAATCGTCAGGTCCAGGAGCTCTATCAGAAGGCCATGGCCACGACCTCCGCCGATGACTCCGACAGGCTCCTGGCCTGGGCCGCCCAAATTGTCAGCAGCGATGCGGCGGCGGATTGGCTCTTCAACTATCGGGTGACCACGGCCTGGCGGACGGGGTTGGAGGGCTTCCCGGTCGATCTGAACCAGTCCCTCATGCCTCTGTCCGACGTGATTTATAGGCGGGGATGACCATGGCCAGATTCCTGATGCGGCGCTTGGTGCTCTTCCTTTTGGCGTTGATAGGCATCTCCCTGCTGATCTTCCTGGCACTGCGCATACTGCCCGGTGATGTGGCCGCCGTCATGGCCGGACTGGATGCCCCGCCCGAACGCGTCGACCGGCTGCGTCGGCAGATGGGTCTGGATCGCTCCTACCCAAGACAGTATCTGGATTGGATCAGCGACTTTCTGGAAGGAGACCTGGGTAGGTCCATTCTGACCAACCGTTCCATCGCCTCCCAGGTGGGCATCCGGGCCCAGATCACCTTCCCACTCATTCTTTTGGGACTGGCTGTGGCTCTGCTGCTTGGTATTCCCCTGGGCTGTGCGGCAGCTCTGGCACGCTCGCCAAGAATGCAGTCCTTCAGCCATATGGCAGCCATCGTGGGTGGATCCGTGCCGGCCCTCTGGTCAGGACTGCTTCTGATCATGCTCTTCGCCAAGGGGAGTGGTCTGGTTGGCCTGCTGCCATCCCAGGGCTTTCCTGCTCTCGGCTGGGCTCGGCCTGGGCAGGCCCTGGCGTCCTTGATCCTGCCTGCTCTGTCCACCGGTATCATTGTAGGCGCCGGAATCATGCGATACACCCGCTCTTTGTTGGGCGACATGCTTTCATCGGGGTATGTGGACATGGGCATGGCCTGCGGGATGACCCGAACCCAGGCCGCCCTGCACATCGGTCTGCGGCTGTCCTCCCCCCAGTTGGTCTCGGTGGTCGGGTTGACCATGGCTGAGATGATCACCGGGGTCATGGTCAGCGAGAACCTGTTCGCCCTACCGGGACTGGGCTCCATGCTGATCACCGATGTGGGCAACCGGGATCTTCCGGCTGTTCAGTCCGAGCTGCTTCTTCTGGCGGCCTTCTTCCTCTTTCTGGGACTGCTGGTGGACGTTATCCATAGACTGATCGATCCGCGTTTCCGAGGTGCGGTCAGGCAGGAGGTGGCTGACTGATGAGTTGGGAGCATACAGGCAGATCGCGCTTGGGATCGAGGGTTGCATTCCCCGGGCAACTAGGATTCTTCGTGCGGGTGCGGGTGGTGCTGGCCAGCATGTGGCGCAAGGCCTCGGGGCGATACTCCCTGATCGTTCTGGCCATTTGGATTCTGGTCTCCCTGGTCTCCAGGTTCTGGACCCCGGTCCCTATTTGGAATACCGACGGTTATCGGATCTGGCAGGCCCCCAGCCGCGCCCACCTTCTGGGAACGGACGGTACCGGAGCGGACATCCTTTCCTGGCTGATGGCGGGGTCGGCCACCAACCTGGCCATCAGCCTTCTGGCTGTCATCCTGTCAGGCGTATTGGGACTCCTCCTGGTCATGGCCATGGTCTCGCGCCGTTCAGGAGTATCGCAGACGGTCGTGGTCCTGGTCGACGCCCTGATTTCCCTGCCCACAGTTCTGTTGGCCCTGATCCTGGCTGTCCCTCTGGGGCCCAGTATCGCCGTGGTCGTCGTGGCTTGCGGATTCGGCTACGGACTCAACCTGGCCCGGATTGTACGGCCCCAGGCGCTCCTGGCGGCGGAGTCGGACTATGTGCGATCCGCACGGCACAGTGGGGTCGGGTCCTTCAGAATCTTCTGCACCCACCTGGTGCCCAATGTCATTCCGGTTCTGTCCGTGCAGCTCTCCATGTCGGCGGGGACTTCCGTCCTGGCTGAAGCTGGGTTGACTTACTTGGGGGTGGGCGTTCCCTCCGGTCTGCCCTCCTGGGGGCACTCGCTGACCACCTCGGTCAAGTTCATCAACGTCTTCCCACTGAACGTGCTCTGGCCCGGTCTGGTGGTCACCATGGTGGTGGTGGCTTTGAACCTGTTCGGTGATGCCCTGCGTGATGCCATCGATCCGGTTACCAATCCAAGGCTCAGGGCCGCCGTGGCTGTCGCCGGGCGGTCCGCTCTTCACTTCGTGCACCGGGAGACTTCTGCACAATTGGATGACTCCGGTCGTCATGTCGAAAATACGATCCATGCAGGCGAGGGAGACAATGATGTCGCTGAGTATTGACGGCCTGAACCTGTCCATCAATGGCCGCACCATTCTTGACCAGGTGGACCTCAGAGTTGCAGACGGCCAACGGGTCGGCCTGATCGGGTCCTCCGGCTCCGGAAAGTCGATGATCGCCCGCAGCGTTTTGGGCACCGCACCACTGACGGCCTCTCTATCGGGATCCATTCTCGTGGATGGGCTTCAGATTCTCGGTTCCGATGACCGGTCCCTGGCGGATTTGCGCGGCTCCCGGATCGGCATGATCTTTCAGAATCCCTCCACTGCCCTGAACCCGGTAAAGAAGATATACAACCAGGTCGAGCTTCCTCTTCGTCGCCACTATCGGCTGAGCGTCCAGGAACGGCACAGACGGGTCATGGAAATATTGGACCAGGTCGGGTTGGATGCGGATCTGGCCGGCTCTTATCCGCATGAGCTGTCCGGGGGCCAGCAGCAGCGGGCGGCCATAGCCACGGCCTTGGTCACCAAGCCCAGACTGATACTGGCAGACGAGCCGACCACGGCCCTGGATGCCATCACCCAGCGGCAGATTGTGGATCTGCTGGTTTCCCTGGTCGATCAGAGCGGGGCCTCCCTCCTGTTCATCACCCACGACTTCTCCGTACTGGCTCGGGTTGCTGATTACTGCTACATCCTTGACGCTGGTCGAGTGGTGGAAAGCGGGCAGACTCAGAGCATTCTGCACAGTCCCTGCAGTCCACAGGGCAGGACCTTGGTGAGGGCGGCAAGAGAGTTGACGCTGAGTGCAGATGGAGGCAAGCATGAGGCCGACTGACGGTGCACATACCGATCCGATCCTGACAGGGAGGGGCCTGACCAAGGTCTATGCCTCCACAGGAAGTGGAACGGCTCGAAAGGCTGCGGTTGACGGCATCGATGTCTCCCTTCTGCCAGGGGAGTGCCTGGCGATCATAGGGGAGTCTGGTTCAGGAAAAACCACGCTTTCACGTCTGCTCCTGGGCCAGTTGAGGCCTGATGCCGGGCAGGTGGCATATGAGGGTGGACCCGTTCTGCATGGTTCCCAGGCCGCCAAGGCACTTGTGCGGGACTCTGCTCTGGTCTTTCAGAACCCCTTTGCCTCTCTCGATCCGCGATGGACAATCGGCCGATCGGTCGCCGAACCTCTTCTGGCTGCCAGGCTCAAGGCGAGCAGATACGGCTGGCATCGATATCAGAGGGAGCGAGAGCTCGCTGATCGGGTGGCCAAGGTCTTGTCAGAGGTTCAGCTTGACCCAGGCAGAATCATGACGGCTTATCCTTCAGATCTGTCTGGCGGCCAGGCCCAGCGGGCGGCCATAGCCCGGGCCCTGATCGTCAAGCCCCGGATACTCTTGGCCGATGAGCCAATGAGCGCCATCGACGTCTCGGCACGCGTCGGAATTCTCCATACCCTTCAATCCATCATGGCCCAGTCCAGGCAGCAGAGCGATCCGTCCAAGGGCATGTCCTTGATCATCATTTCCCATGATTTGGGGGTGGTCCAGCACATCGCGGACAGGGTCATGGTGCTTAGCCAGGGGAAGGTGGTGGAGGAGGGGCCTGTGAGGACCATCCTCAATCACCCCAGTCAGTCATATACTCGTCAGCTACTGGCAGCTGCAACCCTATAGGTACCGGGACTTGTCCGGCATCCGGGCAAGCAGAATTACATGAGGGCATGCCCGTCCCTGCCGGATAAGAGAGGGCGGCGGGGGCATATGTGCGGAGCAAGCGGGCAGATTAAAACAGCACCTGAATTGACGGTTGGGAAAGTAAATTGTAGACTATTGGTTAGTTACTCAAGTAACTAAGTAATAAACAGTAGTAAGGGTCCTGACTCGACGCCCTGAATCAAGGCAGACAAGGCGGTCAAACGATGGCGATCGAAATACCGGATGGCCGGCCAGTTTTCGTGAAGGTGGCGGACAGGTTGGCCGAAGCCATAGCCGATGGTTTGGTCGCCGATGGTGAAAGGATTCCCAGCACCACGGAAATCTCGACCGCTTACCAGATCAACCCGGCAACCGTCCTCAAGGGGATGAACCTGCTGGTCGACCGGGGTCTTCTGGAGAAACGGCGGGGGCTGGGCATGTTTGTCACTGCCGGTGCGGGCCGAAGCGTTCGTGAGCGTCGCAGGAGTGAACTCCTGAACGGAAGGTTCCAGGATCTGGTCGAGGAAGCCAAGTCTCTGGACGTATCCCGTGAGGACCTGGACGCCATCATAGAAAGGGTCTACCAATGAGTCTGACAGTTTCCAAGGTGGACAAATCGTACGGAAAGCTGAAGGCCCTGGATGAGATCTCGCTCTGCTTTGAGCCCGGTAATATATACGGACTCTTCGGGCGGAACGGGGCCGGCAAGTCCACCCTGTGCAATCTGATGACGGGCAGGATACTTCCTGACCATGGGCTGGTCCACTTGGACGGAAGCGGGCTGGTCAACGATTCGAGAATCATTCGCCGCGTGGCCTTGGTCAACGAAACCTGGCCCTATCCATCCCGACGGCACATTAGGCAGGCATTTGCCATGGCCGAGGGGTTTTACGGTGATTTCGACTGGCACTTGGCCGAGAGCATTCTTAAGAGCTTCGCATTGAGGCTGACTGACACTTTTGCCTCCCTTTCCATGGGGCAGCGTCAGGTGGTCAAGGACACCATCGGACTCTGTCTGCCTGTGGAATACCTCATTCTGGATGAACCGACGACAGGATTGGATGCGGCGGCCAGGGAGAGAATCTACGCCTTCGTTCTGGAGTCCTATCAGCGACGCGGACCGACCATGATCATCGCTACCCATATCATCAACGAGGTCAGCCAGCTCATCTCCCGCGCTACGATCATCGACCAGGGGCGGGTCCTGCGATCTTTCAGCGTGGATGATCTGTCAGTCCTGGGGACCACTGTCACTGGACGTCCGCGTGATGTAGAGGGCTACCTTGCCCAGGGCGACCCGCAGCTGCTGAGCAGGCAGCGCATCGGCGACCTGCTGCGCGTCAGCTTCGAGGGGCCGGTGCCTGACGAGCAGCCCAAGGGTCTTATTGTCGCCCCCATGGATCTGCAGACCTACTTCGTCCAGATTACGGAAGGTGCGACACAATGAATAACATGCAAGTTGCAGAGGCAGTGCGGACGAAGACCAAGCCAGGGTCAGACAGGCCCGACGTCGGTGCGGGACCGGCTGAAGGATGGGCCCAAATCAAACGCTTCCTGTCGCCTGCGGTGCAGACCCGGATGGCCCTGCGTGTACAGGTGATGCCGAGGCTGATCGTCTTTTTGATTTGGGCTCTCGTCCTCGCTCTGGGAGTTGTGGGGTTTATTCCCCTAAGCTCTGGCTTCACTGGTCTGTTCACCGAGATGGTGTTCATGGCCACCGCCCTTGCCTGCTCACTGACGACTTTCCGGCCCCTAATCTCCAACGCCGTGACCCGGTCCACAATCGCTTGGACCCAGATCATCTCCAATGTGGTCATGGCCCTAGCGACAGCTACTTTCATGATTGGGATCGCCATTATCAGCAACCTGGGCCAAATTGGATGGATGCCCTTTACGGAAAGTTACCAAAGGTTTCTCGTGCAGGGCTGCTCACCTTGGAGACTCACTCTTGATCCCTGGAGTGCATCATGCTTTAACCGGTCGTATGACCAGCAGCCGTCCCGTTGGCTGGCTCTGGCCTTGCATGTCTTCATGGTGCAGGTGGCCGTCGTTCTGCTTGGGCAGGTGCTGGGTGACCTCGCCGCCCGTCTTGATCGAAAAGGCGGATGCCTGCTGCTGGTAGGGTTGTTGATCTGTGTTGGTTTCTGGCATTCGATTTCCGGCTGGAATTTCTGGGGTTGGCCGCAAACGGCGGTTCGGATGCTCAATCTGACGCGCGGCCATTGGATGTACAAGACCTTGAGTCCCTTCATGAATTCTGACCTATGGGGATACTTCACTGTGTATTTGCTTTGGCCCCAGGTGGTCTTCACCCTTGTCTTCTCGGCCATATGCATCATGTTCAGCTACTGGCTCACCAGCCGTCGGCAGCTACCAGCCATCCAAGGGTTGAGCATTCTGGGTTAGTGGCAAATAGCTATGCATCTCGGCGACGATTGACCACATGGTCGTTCGCCCGCTGCTTGACTCCTGCCGGGGCAATAGACTGGGGAATCATGGTGGACATCCAGGATGCAGGGCAGGCGCTGAAGCGGTATTTCGGATATGAGTCCTTTCGCCCGGGTCAGGAGGATCTGGTCAGGACCATCCTGAATGGGCGAGACTGCCTGGGTGTTATGCCGACCGGAGCTGGCAAGTCAATCTGCTATCAGATTCCTGCCACCCTTCTGGACGGTCTGACCATCGTCATCTCTCCCTTGGTTTCCCTGATGAAGGACCAGGTTGACGGGCTGGAGGATGCGGGAATCCCGGCTTCGTTCGTCAATTCCACCCAGGATATGGATGAGCAGTCCCTGGCCCTGGCTCAGGCTGCACAAGGGCGCAGCAAGATCCTCTACGTGGCTCCCGAGCGGCTGGATGCCCCCAGATTCAGGGAATTCGCCCAGCATACGAGGATCTCCCTGCTGGCTGTGGACGAAGCCCACTGCGTATCGCAGTGGGGTCAGGACTTCCGCCCTGCCTACCTGGGCATCGGCGATTTCATCAGATCCCTGCCCAATCGGCCCACGGTGGCAGCCTTCACCGCTACGGCGACCGAGAAGGTTCGGCGCGACATCGTATACATGTTGGGCTTGGACGACCCCTATGTGGCGGTGACTGGATTCGACAGACCCAACCTCTTCTTTGACGTGATCAAACTGGAGAGCAAATACAAGAATCGCTGGGTGGTCCAGTACGCCCTGAAGCATGGAAATGACTCAGGCATTGTCTACTGCGCCACCCGTAAGGAGACCGAAGCCCTGGCAGATGATCTGAGCAAGGCAGGTGTCAGCGCTGTCAGCTACCACGCCGGCATGGATACCCAGGACAGGGAACAGGCGCAGCGGGACTTCGTCAACGACAAGGTGCAGGTGGTCGTGGCCACCAATGCCTTCGGCATGGGCATCGATAAGTCCAATGTGCGATATGTCATCCATCACAACATGCCTGAGAGCATCGAGGCCTACTACCAGGAGGCCGGCAGGGCGGGACGTGACGGTGAGCCCGCCCGATGCTCGCTGCTGTGGAACGAGAGCGACATCGTCACCCGCAGACGTTTGCTGGACATGGACAACGGCAACGACAGACTGACCGGTGAGCAGGCTGAAGCGGTCAGGGCCGAACACCGGCGTCTGCTCAACGTCATGATTGGCTACTGTCGGACCACCGGTTGCCTTCACCAGTACATGCTGCGGTACTTCGGTGAGGAGGTGGATCAGGCTGCCGCAGGTCTTTCGCCCGCCGAGGCCGACAAGGGCAAATTCGCCCCGGTAGAACATACCGACACGGACAGCGGCGGCTGCCGGAACTGTTCCAACTGTCTGAGCACCTTCAAGACCATCGATGTCAGCGATGTGGCCCGTGCCATCAGCAGATGCGTGCATGATGTGAACCAGGGGTTCGGTTCAGGGAAAATCGCCCAGATCCTCCGGGGTTCGCGCTCGCAGGATCTTCTTCGGCGAGGGCTGGATCGGTGTCCCAGCTATGGCGCTCTGGCCCAGGTACCAGAGGCGCGAATTCGCGACGTGCTCAACCAGATGGCCTCGGACGGGTATCTGTATATCACCGAAGGGCGGCTGCCCATGGTCCATTTCGGACCCAAGGCCGCGCAGACGGTCAGTCCGGACTTTCACTACGAAATCAAGCGGACGGAACGCCCGAGTGCTTCAGGCAAGGTCTTCGGCGGTGGATCTTCTTCGACGCTCGACGATGGCGGTCTCGACTCGGCCGGTGCAAGTGATGTCATTCCAGAGGATGAGAAGCTTTTCCAGAAGCTGCGCGATCTGCGGACCAGCATAGCCCACAAAATCGGCAAGCCTCCCTATATCGTCTTCTCGGACAAGGCCCTGCGCGATATGTGTCGCCTACGGCCCGTCGATGATGCAACCTTCCTGGCCGTCAACGGGGTGGGACAGCACAAGCTGGAGCAATATGGACCCCAGTTCATGGGGGTCATCTCCGAGTTCTCGTCCGGTAGAGAAGCGAAGGTAGCCGGCGGGCGCGGCAGAGCCTGATAGGCGGGTCGGCCTACCATTGGATATACATGACTTCATCGCGGCTGCCTTTCATATTGGGCACCCGACAAGAAAGGAAAGAGCAATGGCTGACAAACCAATCGTGGAGAGCTTCCAGCTGGATCACACTAAGGTCAAGGCGCCCTACGTTCGTCTGATCGACGAGGAGAAGGGCCCTCAGGGAGACATCATCTCCAACTATGATCTACGCCTGGTTCAGCCCAATCAGAACGCCATTCCAACTGCCGGGCTGCACACCATAGAGCACACGATTGCCGTGCTCCTGCGCGAGCGCATCCCTGGCTATATCGACTGCTCGCCTTTTGGCTGCCGGACGGGTTTCCACCTGCTTGCCTGGGGTCGTCATTCGACCGAGGACGTGGCCAAGGCCCTGAAGGAGTCCCTGGAGTTCATCGCCGAAAAGGCCACCTGGGACGACGTGCCGGGCACCGAGATCACCTCCTGCGGCAACTACCGCGATCATTCGCTCTTCTCGGCGAAGCAGTGGAGCCGTGATATTGTCGCTGCCGGCATCAGCTCCGATCCTTACGAGCGCAAGCTGGTCTGAGTTTCACAAACGTGGAAACTGGGCAAGGGCAGAACCCTGCCCAGTTTTTCTTTTTGAAGTGTCCCCGCCTAAAGCATTTGGTACGAATTGGCCACTCGTGCCTGATCCTTGGTATTCCTTTGGGCCAGGAGTTCCTGCGGCATGTGGTCATGCCAAACCGTCTGGTCAGCTGACCAAGCGTGGTCAACCTGACCTGTGCTCGTCATTTCCTCTCGGAAAACCTGGTTCGTGAGGCTGCAGAATAGCCCACACTATTCCCTGATTCGCTCAATGCGTACTCACCGCGTGACTGCCTGCTGATGGATACACTCGTACTTCGGCAATCGCAGGGGCGGGTTTCGTCCCTGCCGCACCGGTCGAGAAAGAGGTAGCCACAGTGAGCAGGTACGCGATGGAAACAGCACGTTGGATCCGTCATGCCACCATGGACGACTTTGAGGCGATCATGCCTGTCTACGCCTACGCCAGAAAGCGGATGGCGCAGACCGGCAACCCACGTCAGTGGGGGGACAAGTACCCCCTGCCCGAACGCATCCGCGAGGACATCGCCGGTGGCCACACCATGCTATTGGTTGACGATGCGGCCGGTATGGATCAAATTCCTGAGGATCCCGTCTACCCTGAACCGGAGTTGGACGAGCACAAGGGCAGCCATGAGCGCATCATCGGCGTTTTCGCCCTCTTCCATGACCCGGAACCGGATTATAGGGTCATTGATGGCAGCTGGCTGGACGATCAGCCCTATACCACCATCCATCGGGTGGCCGCCTCGGGACTGGGGCGTCACGCGGCCGGGGACCTGCTCGATTGGAGCATGCGCCGGTACGAGAACATCCGCGCCGATACGGGACTGAAGAACTACGCCATGCAGCACATCCTGGAGACCCATGGCTTCACCCGCTGCGGCAACATCATCATGCCTGAAAACAAGGAGATCGAGAACGTGCGGGTGGCTTATCAGCTGCACAATCGTCCCCTTGACCTGGCTGAGCGCGAAAGGGAGGCCAAGCGCTTGGTCGCCGTCTGAGAGCGGGACCGACCGTCGCAGCGCCGTCGCACAATGGAGCCATGACATTGAGCGCAGCACCGGCATGGCGGTTCTCCGGGCCCGAGGGCCAGCGGCATTACGAGCAGGCTCTTCGGGCCTATCCTGGGCAGATTATCGTGGACTTGCGGACCTTGAAGGCCAATATGGCCACCCTGGTGAATCTGGTTCATTCCACGAATCCTGGTGCTGCGGTCATGGGTGTGGTCAAGGCCGATGCTTACGGACATGGGCTCATTCCTGCCTCTCTGGCGGCGCTGGCGGGCGGAGCAACTTGGCTGGGCACGGCCCAGTCCAGCGAAGCCCTGCGTCTGCGCCGGGCAGGCATCGGCCCCGACCGTTGCCGGATCCTGTCCTGGATGTTCAATGGGGACCGCGCCCCCTTTGACCAGCTGATTCAGGCTGACATCGACCTGGGTGTCGGTTCTCTGAAGGCCATGAACATGGCGGCCCAGGCGGCAGATCGGGTCGGCAGGCCTGCCCGCGTCCACATCAAGGTGGACACCGGCTTTGGACGCAACGGCTTCACCCCTGGAACCTTCGGGGATGCCCTGCGTGAGCTCTCCAGCCTGGCCGCCCGCGGCCTGTTGGAGCCTGTGGGGCTCTTCAGCCACCTGGCGGTAGCCGACATGCCCGGTGTAGACGAGTTCGTGTCGTCCACTGACGAGCAAATCGCCCTCTTCGAGGAGTTCTCTGACAGGATGACGGCCGCCGGCATGAAGCCCGCAATCCGGCATCTGGCTAACACAGCCGCCACGCTCAGCCGTCCTGGGATACGTTATGATCTGACCCGTCCCGGCATCGGCCTGTACGGATACGAGCCTGATCCTTCAATGGGGGTTTCGGCCGATTATGGTCTGCGCCCGGCCATGACCCTTCAGGCCCAGCTGGGCACGGTCAAGGATATGCCGGCCGGTCACGGCATTTCCTATGGCCGAACCTATCTGACGGAGAAGCCGACGAGCACAGCCATCTTGCCCCTGGGTTACGCCGATGGGATCCATCGGTCGGCCTCGGGCTTCGACCGCCAGGGCGCTATGGGTCGGGAGCACCTGGGAGGTCCCGTCCGTCTGATGACTCGCCAAGGGCCCAAGTTGGTTCGCGTCGCTGGAAGGGTCTGCATGGACCAGTGCGTACTGGATCTAGCGGGCATGGCATCTGACTTAGGGGTGAGCGAGGGCGATACCGTTGTGCTCTTCGGGCCGGGCAGGGGGGAGGCTCAGGCTGAGCCAACCGCTGATGACTGGGCCCGGGCCGCCGACACCATCAGCTATGAGATCTTCACCTGCCTGCGTGGCAGGATTCCACGGCTCTACCTGGGCGTGCATGAGGTGGTCGACCCTTCCGACCTGCACCTGATTGCCCCTGGATCCATTCTTTGAGACCACTATCACAGGTAGAACCTGGGCTTGGGGCCTTGTCAAGGGGCAATATAAGTGGTGAGATGAGGTTATGACTACATATACAGGAAATGAACCAAGCAATATCTCATACACAGCTGTAGCTGACATCACCGGAGGCCGCGAGGGCCATGCTGACAGCCATGAGCCCGATCTCTCCCTGGACCTGGATACACCCAAGGCCATGGGGGGCAAGGGTCAGGGAACCAACCCCGAGCAACTCTTCGCCATCGGCTGGGGCGCCTGCTTCCAGGGAGCCATGGGACTGGCCGGCAAGGAGCTGCGCGTGCCGGCCACCAAGCTGGCCCAGAGCAAGGTGCGCACTCATATCTCCCTTGGTGACCAGGGCGAGTCCTTCGGCATCAAGGCTCTGATTGAAGTCTGTCTGCCCGGTGTCGATCGTGATTTGGCCACCCGCCTGGTGGAGCGCACCCAGGAGCTTTGCCCCTATTCCAAGGCTACGGCGGGCAACGTCCCCACTGAAGTGGTGGTTGTAGACAGTCTGGACTGAACGGAGCGCGCGCCTGATGGGCACTGACGAGGAAGGCGGATCTCGCCTGCTGGCTGAGGGCTACTCCGCCCAGGATCAGGAACGGTGGGCACCGGAGCCCCCGAAGACCAGCAGCAGGACCGCCTTTGAGCGTGATCGGGCGCGCCTGGTCCATTCTTCGGCGCTGCGTCGGTTGGGGGCCAAGACGCAGATTCTGGTCGCCGGCACCGACGACTTCGCGCGTACGCGGCTGACCCACACTCTGGAAGTGGCCCAGATCGGACGGCAGATCGGCACCATGCTGGGTTGCGACCCAGACGTGGTGGACTGTGCCTGTCTGGCCCACGACCTGGGCCATCCGCCCTTTGGCCACAACGGCGAACGTGCCTTGTCCTCGCTGGCCTCCGACATAGGGGGATTCGAGGGCAATGCACAAACCCTTCGACTGCTGACCAGGCTTGAGCCCAAGGTCTTCCAGCCGGACGGACGTTCAGCAGGGGTCAACCTGACCAGGGCCGCCTTGGACGCTGCGGTCAAATATCCCTGGACCCTGGCCGAGGCCTCGGCTCATCCCAAGGGGGAGAGGACCGCCAAGTTCTGCGTCTATCCCGATGACCAGGAGGTCTTCCACTGGCTTAAGCAGGGAGCGCCGCAGGCCAGCACGCCTATGGAGTGCCAGGTCATGGACCTGGCTGATGACATCGCCTACAGCGTCCACGACGTGGAGGACGCCATCGTGGTCGGTTCTTTCGTGCCTGAGCGACTGGCCGAGCCCCGGATCATCGATGGCGTGGTTCGGGCCGCCCGATCCTGGTATGGGGACCGCTGGGATGCTGACCAGCTGATCCGAGCCTTGGAGACCGTCCGTGGCATGTTGCCGACGGGCTTTGATGGTTCACGCCGGGCCTTGGCTACTTTGAAGAACACCACCAGTTACCTGATCGGCCGCTTTGCCGACTCCGTGGAGGCGGCCACCCGAAGCCGCCACGGCCAAGGTCCGCTGACCAGGTACTCGGCTGGGTTGGTCATTCCTCCTCGGACCTCCTATGAGATTGTGGCCTTGAAGGGGATTGCGGTCTACTTCGTCATGGCTCCCCGTGAGAAGGAGCCCTTCCATGCAGAGCAGCTGAAAATCGTGACCGACCTGGTTGAGGTCATGATGGCCGACTCGCCAGCCCCCTCTGATGCCTTGGAGGACGTCTTCCTGGAGGATTGGCACCAGGCGGGTTCGGATGGGGAGCGCCTACGGGTGGCTATCGACCAGGTGGCCTCCCTGACCGACGGTTCGGCGCTGGCCCTGCATTCCTTGGTCTGCCCATAGGCCTGCCGTATTTATGCCGGGCGCAACACATCCCCCTGGGCCGGTAGGCTGGGTGTCATGTCCGGAATGATCAAGAAGGAAGACATCGAGAAGGTCAGAGCCAAGGCCGATCTGTATGAGATCGTCTCTGAAAGCGTGACTCTGAAGCCTTCAGGTTCCGGCACTTACATGGGTCTGTGCCCCTTCCACGACGAGAAGTCTCCTTCTTTTTCAGTGCGTCCCTCCATGGGGGTCTGGCACTGCTTCGGCTGCGGACTGGGTGGCGACGTCTTCACCTACGTGGAGCAGGAGGAGAACGTCGAGTTCGGCGATGCCGTCGAGATTCTGGCAGACAAATACCAGATCGAGCTGCATTACGAGAACTCCCGCCAGGACAAGCGTCGCGGGTCCAAACGTTCCCGACTGCTGGAGGCCAACGAGGAGGCACAGCGTTTCTTCGTTTCGCAGATCATGAGCAAGGAGGCGCTGGCGGCGCGCAAGCTCTTGGCGGGCAGGACCTTCTCCCAGGCTGACAGCGCGCATTTCGGCTGCGGATACGCCCCACGCGGATGGGACAACCTGGTTCGCCACCTGTCCACCAAGGGTTTCACCCAGCAGGAGATGCTGGATGCCGGACTGGCCAGGCAGGGGCAGCGGGGAGTCTACGACTACTTCCGGGGCAGGGTCACCTGGCCTATCAGGGATTCCACGGGCCGCACCCTGGGCTTCGGCGCTCGCAAGCTCTACGAGGACGACGGCATCAACGCCAAGTACATCAACACGCCCGACACCCAGCTCTACCGCAAGAACCAGGTGCTCTACGGCATCGACCTGGCCAAGGATGCCATCGTCAAAAAGCGGCAGGTGGTCATCGTGGAGGGCTATACCGACGTCATGGCCTGCCACCTTGCCGGCGTCGATACCGCTGTAGCCACCTGTGGCACTGCATTCGGCGAGGACCATGCCAAGATCGTTCGCCGGCTCATCTCCGACGACGCATTAGGGGCCATCCAGCTGGTGGGGCCGGTCCAGGGCTCCCGGGTGGTCTTCACCTTCGACGGTGATGCTGCCGGGCAGAAGGCCGCCCTGCATGCCTTCGGCCTTGACGGGAGTTTTCTGACGCAGACCTTCGTGGCGGTGGCCCGGGAGAATCTGGATCCATGCGATCTGCGCATCCGCTATGGCGATGAGGCCGTTCGATCCCTGGTGGAGCATGCCCGGCCGCTGTACGACTTCGTCATCGACACCGCCGTGGCCATGTTCGACACCCAGTACACCACCGGACAGATGGGGGCTGTCAAGGCTGTGGCGCCCATCCTGGCCCAGATCAGGGATCGCTCCCTGGTCGGGGCCTATACCCGCAAGACCGCCAGAAAAATCGGTGTGGATCTGGATCTGCTGCGCCAGGAGGTCAACAGGGCCCGCCGCAAGCTGCATGTGAAGGACCAGGATGCCTATGCGGTCCGCACTCCTCACCGCGGTGCGGGTGAATCGGAGGGTCGCGCGGGCCATGGCAGTGACGATGCCATGCAACGCCGCAGGATACAGCGTGAGGATGCCCTCCGACAGGGCTATCATCACATCGATGATTCCGTCTTCATCTGCGAGCAGCAGTTCATGGGTGTACTGATTCAGATTCCCAGAGCGGTCGGTTCGGATGCCTTCGGCCAGCTGAGTCCGGACAGTTTCGAAGTTCCGATTTTCCGCTCGCTCTATCGGGCTGTGCAGGCTGCCGGAGGGCTGCCTGACAGGAAGACGCCCCAGGGACTGTGGATGCATAATTTGACCAAGGCGGGCGGGCCCATGCTGGAGTCGGCCATCAACGAGCTGGCTGTTATGCCCTTGCCGCTGAATTTGGATAAGCAGGAGGATAGGCAGAGGGGCTCAGGACCGGGCTCCAAGAAAGGCAATGAGGAGGGCGATCAGGGCGCAGGCTCCGATGAAGCGGATGTTCAGCTGAAGCAGCCTAGCCCGGAGGAGCGTCAGTACGCCTCCGAACTGCTGGCAAGGCTGCTGGATGCCACTTACATGCGACTGATCGCCTCGGCCAAACACCGGATGAACCAGTTGCCAGACGGGCAGGAGAAGTTCGGTCTTCTTGGCCAGATCACCCAATACGAGACCCAACGCAATGAGTTGCGCAACCAGGTCTTCGGCAACGCCGAATGAACTGGTGGTCAGATAAGTTGGCTATTCCTGTCCTTCTCGACGCTTGCTTCCAGACAAGGAGGGGGTGGACTGGGGCTTGTGCTGGGTCTGGTTTCCCGCTAGGCGGGGAAGGAGATCCGGGAGTTGATGCAGGTCATCACAGTGACAATGACCGCGGTAATGATGCCACCCAGATAGGGATTTCTGGTGTGAGTGTAGATTGTACGAATCACGAGAGGCCTGATGGCCAGCGGGTTAAGGGTGTCAGCTTCCAGTCGGGTATCTGCGTGTTGCTCTCAAAAAGACCGTTGACTCCAGTGACGAAGGAATATCCATATCCAGCCAGTGCTGTAGTCGGTGCTGTAGCTTGAACTGCGACAAATCCATTGTTGATGCAAGGCAGAGCTAGGGAATCGTTCCTCGCTTGTGAACTTGTAATGCCTTACGGATATAGTATTACTGGTAAGGCATGACAACTTGTTTCTTGTATTTACCTTGGCACTGTGGCACATTCTCAAGTACCGAACGGATGAGCGGAGTACGCCCTGGTATTAGGCATGAACATACAACGCCGAAGGACGGCTTTGCATTACAGCCAAGAGTTCGTCGCCTATAATGCGAATCTTTCCCGATTCGCATATCAACAGTTGGAGCATGGGCAGTCACGACCCGGGAGTCCGGCCAACCCCAGTTTGATTAACGTAATGGCAGTTGCTCAAGTGCTCGATGTGGGCCTGGATGAGTTGCTGCCTGCGCCCTGGCCGGACCTTCACGCAAAGTAGTGTGGGTGACGCCATTTTCAAGACAAGCCCTGCCGATAGGGTGAATGCATGAACATGGAGCATCAAAAGAAAGAAAGTCGTGCCGGGTCGACTGACAAAGTCCGGTCTGCTGTGGGTCGCCAACCGCTTGCAGTCTTCTGGGACATGGACGGAACCCTGATCGACTCAGAGCCCTACTGGCATCAGGCGGAGGTCGATTTAGCACGCGAGCATGGAGGAGACTGGAATGCCGACATGGGTTGGCAGGTCTCCGGCAAACCTTTGACCAGAGTGGCAAAGGTGATGCGTGAGCGGGGTCTTAACGTTCCTGAGAATCAGATTCCTGACCTGTTGATCGATGGAGTGATTGCCATGGAGGAGCGTCACATGCCCTGGATTGAAGGGGTCCGTGACATCCTGGCGGACCTTGTTGAGGCTGGCATTCCCTCGATTCTGGTCACTACTTCGCCACGCCGCATGGCTCAGGCAGTGGTCGCCAAGGCACCCGAGGGGGCTTTTGCCGACTATGTTTGCGGGGACGATGGGCTGGCGCAGAAACCCGATCCTGCCCCATATCTGCATGCGGCCAGTCTGGTGGGCATCAACAGCCCTGATTTGATGGCATCCTGTTTGGCTTTCGAGGATACTTTGACCGGCATCACTTCGGCTGTAGCCTCGGGAGCCACCACAGTTGCCTATACCGGCACCAACCCGGTCGACACCTCATCAGGCCCTCAGTTCGCTTCCATAAATAGCTATGTTGGAGTCAACTTGGATGATTTTTCTGCACTGGTTGCCAGGCGACTTGGACGATTGGGGTCGCCGGCTGCGCAGACTTGCTGAATCGTTAGGACTACTGTAGCGGCCGGTATTTTCGGCTGGAGCCGCGCGAAGTAGCCACCGGGTACCTGTCGGCCGTCCTTTGCAGTTTGTCCATGATGATTCGATCCATGTCCAGATCCAGCCGATCCGCCAGCTGGATGCAATAGGTGAGCACGTCAGCCAGTTCGTCGGTTACATGGCCTTCGTCTCCGTCCCTGGGATCGTCTCCCCACTGATAGCATTCCAGGAGTTCGGCCGCTTCGATGCAGATTGATTTGGCCAGGTTGGCGGGCGTGTGGAATTGGTCCCAGTCGCGCTCGTGCACAAAATCCATCACCGCTGTTTCCGTTTCCTTGCTGATCATGATTTCGAGCCTATCAGCCGGCCCTCCTTGTATCAGATTGGTATGGGTTTGTGGCATAGTGAAAATCATGGATTCATCAAGCGCACCGCAGCCTGTGGTGATGACTCTGCCCTATGGCAGCTTCAGAGATGAGGATTTCTCCAAGGCAATTGCCGAGTACAAGCAGGAGGAAGCTGTTGGCAGCCCGGACAGCAATTTCGAGGAGAGACTGCTGGAGGAGCTGTTCCTGCGCTATCCCACTGTATATATTGTTTCTGCCGACGTAGGGGACAGCGGCAAAGAACACGGCGGTGGGTCCCCTTACGTGGTTTACGTCGGGGAAACCAATGACATTCGTTCTCGGACCAGGCAGCACATCGAGCTGGATCCACGAACCCGCACGGATTGGGAACGCCTGGTGCGATTCATGCGCAATCACCGAGACAGGGTCTGCCAGTACATCATCGGTGATCGCCACTTCAACAAGTCCCTGACCCTGGATATGGAAAATCGGTTGATGGGGTATATGCAGAGCGTCGATGCAGTCAAGCTGGTTATGAACCGTAGAACCAATGCTCAGGACATGTATTACACCAGTGATGAATTCGACGGCATCTTTTCCATGGCTTGGCAGACCCTGCACAAAATGGAGCCCGATCTGTTCCCGGAGGAGAAGGCGATTCTGGACTCCGCCCTGTTCAAGGCCTCGCCCTTCCGCAAACTCACCGACGAACAACGGCGAGCCGAAGAAACTGTTCTGCATGTGCTGGAGTCGGTCATTATTCAAAACCCAGGCGAGGGTTTCCACTCGATGACGGAACCGATAGGCCCGGTTCGGATCAAGGATAAAGCGCATACCCAGGTCATTGTCGTTCAGGGCATGTCGGGGACTGGCAAGACCGTTTTGCTCAGCCATCTCTTCTATCAGATATGTGCCAGGTACGGCATCTATGGAAACTTGAACGGCAAGGACGATAACCGTTCGGCGAAGGTCAGGCAGCGTTCCTACATCATTGTCAACCAGACCGAGCAGGCTAATGTATACAACCAGATGGCTCTGAAGCTGGGATTGCAAAAGAAACGCGGACAGTGCGTGGTTGGCGCTGTCCAGTTCATCAATCGTTTCAGCAAGCAGACCAATCGAAATGGCCGGTCCACAGGCAGGGCAGCGGATCCTATGAATAGCGTCGACGCTCAGGCGGATGTTGTGCTGATTGACGAGGCGCATCTGCTTCTGACACAAGGGTCGCAGAGCTACTCCGGAAGCAATCAGCTCTATGACATATTGCGGCGGGCAAAAGTGGCGATCGTGGTTTTCGACCCGGAACAGGTCCTGCGTGGATCCCAGTTCGTGGATGCCCAGGAAAGTCGGCTCCTGGGATTGACGGGTTCTGAACATGACAAGACTTTCTCGCAATCCATGCTCATCCGCGAAAAGTCGCGGGACGGTCAGCATATACGCGAGGATACTTTCCAGGTCAGTCATGTTCGTTTGGATCAACAGATGCGCATTCAGGCTGATCCTGCGACATGCGCCTGGCTGGATCGGATGACAGCCAAGGATGGCGTCATCGGCCAACTGCATCCGGATCCCTGGGAGCATCCATATGAGATAAGAGTTTTTGACTCACCTAAGTATTTAAGGAAGTTCATTCGGCAAAAGGATCAGGAGCAAAAAAGCAAGGGGTCCTTGGGCCTTTGCCGACTCCTGGCCACCTATGACTGGCCTTACAGCAGCAAGAATCATCCGGATTCACATGATCCCTCCCGACATTGGCAGGTTGTACTGCACCAAGAGGATTCAGGCCAGTGGGTGTGGGCCGAAGAGGGTCAGGACGGCGAAGGTGAATTTGCCATGCCCTGGAATTACGAACTATATGAAGCCCAGGGAAACTCTGCTGCAAATCACCGGATCGCCTGGGCCGAGCTGCCTTTCACCATTGATGAAGTGGGCTCCATCTTCACCATCCAAGGTTTTGACCTCAACTACGCGGGAGTCATCATCGGGCCCTCGGTCACCTACAGGAATGGGAAGATCGAATTCGAACCGAAGCTCAGTTGCAACACATTGGCGACCAACCAGCGGTCTGAGCCGGAGATGGATCCCGTAGACAATCTTCGGCACGAGTTTAATGTGCTGCTCAAACGAGGGGTACACGGATTGGGGCTATTTGCGGTGGACCCTGAGCTTCGGAGTCGACTGGCCTGGGCTGTGGGTGGGTTCGCCCAAGTTCGGGACTGACCGGCCTAACGCGCCTACATCGATTGAATGCCAATCAGGGGTATCATGTCCTGGGCCATGGTCCATGGCCCAGGACATGTTCATGAGAAAGGTGTAGGCGAGTATATGACGACGCGCAAGATCATCCTGGACTGCGATCCAGGTCATGACGATGCGGTGGCTATCCTTCTGGCAGTAGGCGATCCGCGGATCGACCTGATCGGAGTGACTACGGTTGGCGGCAACCAGAGTCTGGACAAGGTTACCTACAATGCGAGGGCTGTGCTGGAAAAGGCACATGCGCGCCAGGTGCCGGTCCATGCCGGATGCGATAGGCCATTGGTGCGTCCTCAGGAGGTAGCTGCTTCAATTCATGGCCAGACCGGCCTGGACGGTGTCGAGCTGCCTGAACCTACCCGGCCCCTGGATCCCGGCCACGCCGTCGATTGGATCATCGAGACCATTATGCGCGAGGAGCCGGGCACAGTGACCCTGGTCCCCACCGGACCCCTGACCAACATCGCCATGGCCGTTCGTAAGGAACCCCGCATTGTCGACCGCGTCCGTGAGGTTGTGCTCATGGGTGGTGGCTACCATGTAGGCAATTGGAGTGCTGTCGCTGAATTCAACATCAAGGTGGATCCCGAGGCTGCTCATATCGTCTTCAATGAGTCTTGGCCGGTCACCATGGTGGGGCTGGACCTGACTCATCAGGCCCTGTGCACACCAGAGGTTCAGCAGCGAATCGAGGGCATCGGCACCGATCTGGCCCACTTCGTCAGCGGGCTGATGGACTTCTTCCGCAAGTCCTACCAGGACAACCAGGACTTCGTGGACCCGCCCGTGCATGATCCCTGCACTGTGGCCTATCTGATTGACCCCTCCATTGTGAGCACCCGTCGTTGCCCGGTGGATGTGGAACTGCGCGGGGATCTGACCTGCGGGATGACCGTGGCCGATCTGCGCGGCCCTGAGCCCTCTGCCGAGGACTGCCACACCCAGGTGGCCGTCAAACTGGACTTCCAGGGATTCTGGGACCTGGTGGTCAAGGCCATCACCGCGATTGGATGAGATTAATGAAGACTTCGAACACAGCCGCACCCAAGACTGGCAAGTCTATCAACACAACCGCTGGCGGCTCAGGCTCTTCAATCGTGGCTCTGATGACAGCCCTTATGGCCGCCGTCTTCGCCTTCCAGCTCAACGCATCCATGCTCTCGCCGGCTCTGACGACCATGGGGACCGAGCTTAATGCCAGCAGCTCCAGCATCGGACTGACCCAGACGGTGTTCTTCACCTCCTGTGCGGTCTTCTCCCTATTCCTGCCTCGGCTGGGCGATCTGGCTGGCCGGAAGAAGGTGTTGCTGGGCATGTTGAGCCTGACGGCCCTGGGATGTGTGGTTTCCGCCCTGGCTCCCAATGTGACGGTGCTCATGATTGGTCGCGTCATCCAGGGGGTGGCTGGTCCGGTCGTGCCCATGACCCTGATCATGCTGCATGCCGAGGTGACCGATGAGGCCCGATACGCCAGGCTCATGGCCGTTTTGACGGCGGTCAACGGCGGCATCGGCGGCGTGGATGCCATCCTAGGCGGGTGGCTGGCTGGCACTTTCGGTTTCCGCTCGGTCTTCTGGTTCATGGTGGCCATTGCTGTGATTGCCGTACTCCTGGTGGCCCTCTTCGCCCGCGAGAGCTATGCAGACGATCGCCCCCGCATGGACTGGGCCGGTGTGGTCTTCCTCTGCATCGCCTTCCTGGCCGCATACCTGGCTATCAATGAGGTCGAGAAGCTTGCCCAGGCGCGCTGGCTACTGGTGGTTGTCGAGATCCTGGTGGCTGCGGTCTTCTTCATGATCTTCTGGAAAGTCGAGAGCACCACGTCGGCACCCATGGTCACCACCACCTATCTCAGACAGCGGCGCACCTGGGGACTTCTGCTGACGACTCTCACCACCATGGTCGGTGTCTTCGCCATCATGAACGGAATCGTTCCGGCCCTTGCCCAGGATGGCGAGGTCGGTGTCGGCTTGAAGGCCAGCATCGTCTCCTTTGCCACGCTGACGCCCTATGCCCTGGTCGGTCTGGTCTTTGGCCCGGTTGCCGGGATGCTGGCCTCGCGTTTCGGCTACCTCAAGGTTCTGAGGGTGGGTCAGCTGGTCAGCGTGCTGGGATTGGTCTTCGGCATCTACGTCTGCCTGGTTCCCAGCATCTGGAGTCTGGTGCTCCTCTCCCTGATCCTGGGTGTCTCCTACGCGGGGACGGCCAACATCATGCTCAACGGGCTGGGCGTGGTCCTGTCTCCTGCGGACAATACCGGGTACCTGCCGGGACTCAACGCCGGAGCCTTCAACCTGGGCTCAGGCCTGAGCTATGCGGTCCTCTACGCATTCATGAGCGGCCTGGCGGCGTCCAGGGGAGCCCGCGCTGGATATGTTGCCGCCATGATCGGAGGCGGAGTGCTGGTGCTGATTGCCCTGGTCCTGTCCTACCTGATTCCCGATCCGGAACGAATGGATGACAAGTAATATTGCCATCTGACGGGGGTCCTGCGAATGCAACCTATCCGCAGGACCCCTATTCATGTTTAATGGGCATCCGACTCTGTGACTGTCCGACAAGGGTCAAAAGTCGGGGCCAGACAGACTAGCCGTCAGTAGCGCCGAGTGTTCCGACCCCGGGTTCAGGAGCGGAAAATAGCGTCAACAGAGGCCCTGTAAGCCATGGGCGGGCGCGTAAACTAAGTGAGGAATTCGTTCGCCGGAGGTGACCATGCAACATCGGGTGATCGGACTGCTGAAAAACGAGACCGTCCTGGTCGTCGCGGCAGTCATCGCTCTCGTATCCTGCATTCTCATTCCTCCCGACCGACAGTATCTGGGCTACATCCACGTCAATACCCTTACCCAGCTGGGTTCCCTGATGATGGTGGTCTGCGGATTTCAGCGGATTGGGGTCTTCCATGCCATTGGTGCCGGCCTGCTGAGTCGCGTCCGCTCGGTGCGGGGCCTGGCCTTGGTCCTGGTTTCCCTGCCTTTCTTCTCCAGTATGTTCATCACGAACGATGTAGCCCTGGTTACTTTCGTGCCCTTCGCCGTTGCTGTGCTCATCATGGCCGGTCTGGAAAGCCATGCCCTGCTGATCGTCACCCTGATGACCCTGGGCGCCAATGTGGGCAGCATGCTGACCCCGATTGGCAATGCTCACAACTTATACCTCAAGGCCCGCTCCGAGATGCCTACTGGGGAGTTTCTCCTCCTTATGGCGCCCTACGCTCTGGTGGCGGCCCTGATGCTCTTCGTGTGCTGCTGGTTCGCTTTCAGGGATCAGCATTTGGACAAGTTCGAGGGCATGTATGCACAAGAGATTCGTCACAGCATTCTAGCGCCCAGGGAGGAGGGGATACAGCCTCAGGTCAAGGAGATGCAACGGTCCAGCGGATGGCGCATCGCCATCTACCTTCTTCTTTTTCTTGTCTGCCTGCTTGGTGTGGCCAAGCTGATTCCCCAGTGGACCATGGTCCTGGTGGTGGTTGTGACCTTTCTGATATGCGACAGGCGGGTCTTTCTGCATGTCGACTGGGGTCTGCTGCTGACCTTCGTGGCCTTCTTCATTTTCATAGGCAATGCCAGGAGGATTCCCCAGTTTTATAACCTGGTCAGCGGCCTGGTCAACATCCATCCTTTGATTACCTCGGTCCTGTGCAGCCAGGTCATCAGCAATGTGCCCACAGCACTCCTGGTCTCAGGTTTTTCGACAGCCTGGCGCTCAATCATTCTGGGCACCAACCTGGGCGGGCTCGGAACATTGGTCGCTTCAATGGCCTCGCTGATCTCCTACAAGGCTGTAGTCAAGCAGTATCCGAGCAAGAAAGGTGAGTATCTGAAAATCTATACTGCTTTTAATCTGCTCTTCCTCGTCGTGTTGGTTGGCATGGCCCTGCTGCTGGAGTAGACTACCCACCATCAACCAGGAATGGTGCCGCTGACATTGAGAGGGAGGCAGCAACGGTGGAACCGGACCCGTGCGCGTCTAAGCCCAAGGACACAGGGATATTGACCAGACAGAACCTTGGGGTTCTGGTCGGAATCATGGCCTTGGCCATCATGTCGCGGTTTGACTCCATCATCTCTCCCTCCGTTGCCGCCATCCAGGCATCCTTTCCTCATGCTGATCCCTCCACCGTTGAATCGGTGGTTTCCATCGGTTCTTCGGCAGCTATAGTTTCAGCTCTTTTATTTGGTCAACTCCTGACCAGGATGAGGTTCAAAACAGCTGCCTGCATCAGCTGTCTGTGTGTCGCACTGGGCGGCTTGATGCCCCTTTTGGTGCATAGCAGTGTAAGCCAGCTGCTCTTGTTTGCCTTGGTTGTCGGATTCGGCGTGGGCATCGCCACCACAGTTCTCCCCAGCCTGTCGGCAAGGTTCTTCCGCGGGAAGCAGTTGGCGGCGCTGATGGGGCTGGTCCTGGCTGTTCAGGATGGCTCTTCCATGCTGGTCCTTGCCCTGGGCGGTGTCCTGGCCAAGGGAGGGTGGCTGCACAACTATTGGCTCTATTTCCTGGCCTTGCCTGCCCTGGTCTTGGTCATCTTCATGGTCCCCGGAGTCGGTGCCGTCGAGGAGGAGTCGGAAAAGGCCACAGAGTCTCAAGTCTCCCCCTCGCAGAAGGGCAGACAATGCTGGTGGGCTACCATTTCTTGCATTCTCATCGGTTTTCTGAGCATTTTCCTGGTCGCGGTTCTGTACAACAAGCTCGCAGTCTACATAGCCAAGTACGGTTTGGGCGGCACCAGTGCAGCAGGGGTGGCCTTGATGTTCAACACGGGTTCCTCGGTCGTGATCGGGCTTAGTATCAACGGCATCAAGCGGGTCTGCCGGCAATGGACGATTCCGGTCGCTTTCCTTTTGATGGCCTTGGGCGCCCTGCTCTTCCTGACCACCCGCTCCTTCCCGCTGGTCTGCCTATCGGCCTTCTTGGTTGGTTCGGGCAGTGCCATCAACATGGCCACCTGCCCCTTCCTCCTATCCAACCTGACCCCGCACAGACGCTATCCCTTGGTCATGGGGGTCTTCTCGGCCACCACCAGCCTTGGTTTTACGGCATCCACCTGGGCTTTCAAGGCTTTTTCAACAGCGTTTGGACTGAATCCGGTAACCGGCAGTTTCATAGGCATGCTGATCATTGCTCTGCTGGCCGCTGTCATTCTCTCGCTTGTTCGCTTCCAGAGCTGTGTCGAATCCCGCTTCATTGAGCAATAAGTCACCCCTTAAGCTGTACAAGCCAGGAGCGCCGGTTTTTCGCCTAATCATCGCGACAGGTAGGGGTTGCCGGTGATGATGAACCTCCGTAGGGTCTCCTTGGCGTGGGATATGCCAATTCGGGGGGTTGCCGTGATGGTCTCTTCCTGGTCCAGACTGGCGGCTGCCAGGCGGATGGGCGGTTTTCTGAGGTCATGGCCGTAGTTGCGCTTGTCGATGTCCAAGGCCTGACAGAGCTTGGCGGGACCGTTGGTCAGTTCACGGTCCGGGTGATGGCCGTGCCTGTGGCTGCGCAGAAGGTCCAGACCCTGCACCGGCTGGCAGGCTCGAATCAGCACGCCGACACCGAATCCGTCCTCCTGGCAGGAGATGTTCATGCAGTAGTGCATTCCATAAGTGAAGTAGACATACATGTGTCCGCTGGGGCCGAAGAGGGCAGCGTTGCGCGCCGATCGTCCATGGTAGGCATGGCTGGCCGGATCATTCTGATCGTAGGCCTCGGTTTCCACGATCCGAACCCAGGCCTGTTCCCCCTCCGACTCATAGTCCCGGATGATCAGGCAGCCCAGAAGCATCCGAGCTGCCTGATCCACAGGGCGATCCAGAAAGTCAGGGAAGACCAGGTGATTGTCCTGGCTTGAAACGGTCTTCATTCCGTCTGGTCCTTACGGACCCAGACCGCGCGCTGGCCGCGTGATTCCGGCTGAATGCAGACGAAATTATCCTGGTGGGGCAGGGCGGCGACCTGTGGATGGTCGTGATCGTAGGGTCCCTGGGCCTGGGCGCCGCCGGCATCACCGACCTGGGCGAAGAAGTCCTCGGAGGCATCCTTGAACCAGGTCCATTCCTCTGGCAGGTCCTCCTCGTAGAAGATTGCCTCCACAGGGCAGACAGGCTCGCAGGCACCGCAGTCGATGCATTCGTTGGGGTTGATGTACAGATTTCTGGGGCCCTCGTAGATGCAATCCACCGGGCATTCATCCACGCAGGCCTTGTCTTTGACGTCCACGCAGGGCTGGGCAATCACGTAGGTCATTGCTTTACTCTCCCTTTTGATCGACTATCCGCTTTCACTACTTTCAGAAAGCAGCCTTTTGGTGAGGACAAGGGTTTCAAGGATACGCTGGCTTGTTTGTCGCCGGCCTTCTTGTTTCTGCCATCCACGAGCCCTTGGATCATGCCCAGATGGATTGTGCAGATAATGGGATGGCTGCTGACGCTGTCCAAGAAGGGGCATGAGGTCAGATACAGGCTTGCTGTATTCGGCTGCGATCTCACCGGTGCAAAACCCAGGGTGGTCAGAGCATTCAACAATGTCTGAGTGACGCTCGATGGAAGGTCCTTCTCTGTATTTTCCCTGCTCTGCCTGGCCAGGGTTCGGCCCCAGGCCATACCCGCTTTCAGCGCGGCTCTGTTTCTGCTTCGGGTATCGGGGCAGGCGGTTTCCAGAGCCATGCAGAGCGAGGAGATCATATCCTCCCGGGCTCGGTTCATGGATGTGGGGGAGTAGATGACAGCCGGTCTGCCTCGACCGGCTGATTGACCATCACTGTCCTTTCTCTGGCGGACTGCCTCACCTTGTTCGACCAGACGTTCAAGATGGAAACGGGCGGTCGTCGGATGGATGCCGAAGGTTGCCCCGATTTGCTGTGTGGTAAGACCTGTGCCGGTCTGTTCGACTGCCGTATGCAGGTAATCCAAGATTGCGGAGCGGATCTCTTCTCCGCTTCTGCGCCTGCCGGGGGCTTGAACCCATTGCTCGCGGGCTTGAATTTCCTGACTCATCGATTAAATTGTATAGCTATCAAATCAATTATCAACCCAGGACAAGGCGGACAGACCCATGCAGAACGACCAGAAGATGCGCAAGTCCGGCGGCAGAACCGCTTTGCCCAGATCCAGGATGGCCCTTCTCGTAGGCGCAGGTCTGGCTGCGCTGCTTGGCCTTGTAGCGGCGCTGATTCGTGCGGACCTGATTCACCCTTCAGACAGGGTTCCCCTGGCTGACCTGCACGGCGGGCTCATGGTCTATGGGTTTTTGGGCGCCGCCATTGGTCTGGAGAGGGCGGTGGCTTATCGCAGCGGCGGATCCAAGAAACCCTCCTGGGGCTTTCTTGCTCCTGCCTTGGGCTTGCTAGGGTCCCTGCTTTGCCTGATCTCGCTCATAGTTTCGAGCCGCGCTGCCGCCCCATCATGGGTCAGGGTGGAGCTTTTTGGCGGCATTCCGTGGACTTTGTCCATGTTAGTCCTGACGGCCATGTATCTGGCCATCTGGCATCGTCAGCCTTCTGCAGAGGTTCTCATACAGGTTCTCGGATCCCTGGTGGGTCTGGTCGGAGCTTTTGGATGGGTTGCAGGATTGGACGCCTCGGTTCTGGCTCCAACCTGGCTCTTCTTTCTGATTCTGACCATCGTCGGGGAGCGGGTGGAGCTGGCCAGGGCGGTCTTCTCGGATATCCGACTTGAATCGGGAATTCTGGTTTTGGGCCTCCTGACTGTCCTGATGCTGCCTGTTCAAGCCATGGTGCCTTCGGTCGGTTATCCGCTTCTGGGATTGGCTTTGGCCCTGCTTCTCCTGGTCATGGCCAGTCACGATGTGGCCAAAGGCACCTTCCGGCATGGCGGTCTGCCAGGATTCATGGGCACCTGCATGCTGTCGGCCTACGCCTGGGGGCTTCTGGCTGCGCTCATCTGGATGGTGGCGCCCTTGGATTCCAGCGCCTACTGGGGCGATATGGCGCTGCATGCCTTGGCTGTGGGATTCATCATGACCATGGTCATCGCCCATGTCTGCATGATCGTCCCCTCGGTCATTCGCAGGCCCCTGCCTTTTCATCCCCTCCTCTGGGGTGCCTGGGCGCTTATGCAGGTTGGCTTGCTGATCAGGCTTCTTGGAGCCATCCGGCTCTACACGCCCTTATGGAAGGCGGGAAACCTGCTGAACGTCCTGGGAATCCTCTCCATGATGATGACCGTGGTTTACCTGGCTGCTCGCGGCAAGCAGGTTCTGGCATCCAAACGCTACCGTCGGCGCCAGCCCGAGGACTCGCAAGCCGAACATGTCGGGACCCTGGCCCTGAGGACGGATCTGGTTGCCACATCGGTTACCGTGCTGGTCCTGGTGGCCGCCGTGGTCTTGATGGCCTTCCGGCCGACTCTGGCTGTCTCGGTCGGGGCTGCGCCCAATACTGGAGGCGTCCAGGAGGCATCGTCAAAGAGCGTCCAGCCGACTGGTCACACCAGCAGAGCATCAATCAGGGTAAAGGGGATGGCCTTTGTGCCGGATACCATCACCATCAATGCAGGCGACCGGTTGGTTGTAGAATTTGAGAACACCGGAGATCAGCGGCACGACTTGGTTTTCGCCAATGGCAAGAGCACGGGGTCCGTTCCTGTAGGCCAGAGCGTCTCGGTCGACGTGGGCGTCCTGAGCGGCGACACATTGGGATGGTGCTCGCTGGCAGGACACCGTCAGATGGGCATGGAGCTCAAGGTCAAGGCCAGGGGTGGAACAACTACCGAGCAAGTCCAGTCCTCCGCTCGGAAGATGACCATGAGCCAGGTCCCTTCGGCATCCAAGCTCAAGTCGCAGGCCGAGAAGAGCGACCCTGCCAAGGCCACTCTTCCGCCCCTGGATGACCAGGGGAGGGCTGGTACCAGAAAGTACACCCTGGATGTCAAGGAACGTAAGGAGCAGGTGGCAGCAGGGCTTACGCGCACGGTATGGAGCTTTGATGATGAGGGCGATCCGCGGGATGAGGGGTCGAGGCCCTTGGCCCAGGGTCCGGTGCTCAGAGGCCGGGTGGGAGACACCTTTGAAGTCACCATCAGAAACAGGGGAAGCATGAGCCATTCCATTGACTTTCATGCTGGTCCGGCCGTCCCCCAGACCATGATGCGCAACATCGAGCCAGGCAAGGAGCTCCTGTACACCTTCACCGCTGATCGGGCTGGCATTTGGATGTACCACTGCAGCAGCGACCCCATGTCAAACCATATAGCCAACGGCATGTATGGGGCTGTGGTCGTGGATGGCGGCGCCCTTCCGCCAGTGGCTGCTGAATATGTTCTGGTCCAGTCCGAGATCTATCTGGGGTCCAATGGAGGGGCTGCCGATGCTGGAAGGGTGGCGGCCATGAGCCCGGATATCATGACCTTCAACGGACGGGCCTTTCAATACGACGCCCATCCCCTCAAGCTGGGGAAGGGGCAAAGGGTCCGCATCTGGGTTCTGGACGCCGGGCCCAACCAGCCGCTGTCCTTCCATATCGTGGGAACCCAGTTCGATACGGTCTGGACCGAGGGCCGTTATCTGATAGGTGGAGGTTCAGGAGGGAATTCCTCTGTCTCATCGGCCGGAGCGCAGGTACTGCCCTTGTTGCCGGCCCAAGGCGGCTTTGTCGAGCTCAGGGTCGATCAGCCGGGCGACTATTCCATAGTCAACCACGTCATGAGCCTGGCCGAGAAGGGCGCCCACGGCATCCTGCAGGTTTCATGAACGTGTGCAGGCCGGTAGCCGTCCATGTAGAAAAATGTTCTCTTCGCCTTTTATGGATATGTGTGTGGTTGTGAGGATATTTCTGGGGGCCCGGATGCAAGTCCTATTGGCTTCCGTTGTTGCCGCGTGGCAAACAACCGTATCTGGTTCGGTATTTTTTGTAAAAATAGGTTTTATTGCTCCAGCCGACCATGGCAATGATCTTGTCCATCGGCAGCTGTGTATTCTCAGCCAGGAAATGCGCTCGGTTGAGACGTTCGTCAGTCTGAATTTCCTTAAACGTTCTTCCTGTGCGCTTCTTGATCAGGCTTCCCAGGTAATTGCGGTTATAACCTAGCTCCCGTGCGGTTTCTTCCAGAGTCAGATCGGCGGCATTCTCCCGAAGCATCTGCAGGACTTTCAGTACCGGATCATGAATGACCTGCTGCTGATCCTCTCGATATGTCTCTACGGGTACGTTTTCGATCAGTTCCATGAATAGGATTGTGACCTCCAGTCGGATAATCTCGCCGGTCAGATAGCTGTCCGAATAGTATTTTTCCATGATTTGCCTCAGCAGCTGTTGTATCGTCGGGTATTTTGAGCTCCTGAATATCATGTATGTGCTCTCGTCCTGGCTGGTCATATTGTGCATGAGGAAGTCAAAAACATATGCATTGTAGTGCATGATGCTTCCCAGACTGCTGGCATCAAAGTTCTCGACCGGAAACATGAGGTTGATTATGATGTCCTCCCGGCTGGGCGCAGCAATTGCGTGAACGGTGTTTTTTGACATGAGGAGCAGATCGCCCATATTGAGGTGTTGCTGCTGACCGTTCACTGTCTGACTGGAGCTTCCGGAGTAGACGTAGTTCATCTCCAGAAAGCTGTGACCGTGTTCCGGATAGTCGGCGAATCTGGAGCACTTGCTGATATAGACCTTTCTGTCATTCAGAAAATATGAGTCTCTGATAATGACCCGGCCGTTCTTCAGGGTGAATGAACTGTTTTTGATTTCTGTCATCTTCCTGTGCTCTCGGACGTTTTTCAGCTCGTCCTGGCTCATTGAGAACAGTATCTTGTCGATATCCATCTTCTTTGACCACCATCCTCTATGGAACGCTAACAGACCTGTGGTTTTGTTACACGAGTTCTGGAACGGGGACATCGTCGCCCTACATATCATTTTGTTAAACGAGGAAACAAAGGAGTCCTTGACTATATGAATAAAGATACCACGACGGTGAGTGCCGGTGATTTCTCCAGCATTCAAGAGGCTATAGATCACTTGGCGAAATGCGATGGGGCGAGGGTACTGACCATACCCAAGGGGACCACGGAAACAGGGCCGCTCGAGCTCATTTCCGATCTCACCATCATTCTCGAAAAAGGTGCGGTTCTGAAATTCAAGGATGATCCGCACCTGTATAAGCCCATTTGGACACGATGGGAGGGGATTGAATGCCATGCCATGCATCCTCTTCTCTATGCGGCTGACTGCCACAATATAACCATCGACGGAGAGGGGATTATCGATGGTAATGGAGCATGGTGGTGGCGCACCTTTGCGCAGATCGAACGCACCGACAGAACGCAGCCGCAGGAAGACTACGAGCTGGAACTTGCCAGGCTCAACCCTGATTACAAGGAACGCGCAGGTGGCGGGGCGCGTCCTTCGACGCAATTCCTGAGACCTCCGCTTATACAGTTCTGGAAGTGCACGGCGGTCAAACTAAAGGGGATCACTGTTCAAAATTCGCCATTCTGGACTATTCATTTTGTCTATTGCACGCAGGTGACCATTGATGGCGTGACTGTCAGGAACCCGGCGAACGCCATTAATACGGATGCTTTGGATATTGATTCTTCAACGAACGTTGCTGTGTCGAACTCTTTGTTCGATGTGGGTGATGATGCCATCACCCTCAAATCGGGCAGTGGCCCCGACGGACTGCGCGTCAACAAGCCGACGGCACATGTCAACGTAAAAGACTGCACGATCCTGGCCAGTCACGGCGGTATAGCCATTGGCAGCGAAACCGCTGGAGGCATCAATGACGTGAATGTTGAAAAATGTACCTTCTCAGGCACTCAACGTGGCATACGCCTGAAAAGCAGGCGGGGGCGCGGCGGCACCATAGAGGGGATCACCTTGCGTCATCTTGAAATGGATCACTGCTGGTGCCCGATCGTCCTGGGCATGTATTTTGCACCTGGGGTTCTCCCCCAGGAGGAGGATTACGTCCTCAGCAAGTCGGCGCAACCGGTGGAAGCGACCACCCCTCATATTCGCAATATCAGGATTGAAGACGTACGGGCCGACAACGTCCGTTCAACCGCCGCCTTCATCGTAGGGCTCCCCGAGAGTCCCATCGAAAACGTCAGCATCGATCAGTTCGAATGGCATCTGGCCCCTGAGGAGGAGCTGATGGAGACCTGGCATACAGAACCGACCAAAGGCCTGTTCCATGATGCAGATCGAGGGCTGAAAACCATAAATGTTCGCAACCTTTACATCAATGGAGAGCAAAGGTAACAGATGACAAACGAGACAAAATCAGCTTCGAAGTCTTCGAAGCGCTGGGTATACACGCCGAAGAAGATCACCTTCCTGCGCAGCCTGGGTTATGGCTTAAATGATCTCAATGGCTCTGCCTGGGGGACGCTTGTCGGATCCTATCTGATGGTGTTTCTGACCACCTACGCGAACCTGAATGCCGGGTTGGTGGGCACCATGTTGCTCGTCCTCAAGCTCTTGGATATGGCTATTTGCGGCATCCTGGGCGGCATCAGTGACCACCTGTTCTCTACATGGGTGGGCAGGAAGCTGGGAAGGCGACACACGCTGTTCCTGTTCGGCGCAATCCTGACGGCCATATGCTTCCCCCTGCTTTTCACGATTCATCCGGGTTCCTACATCTGGTATTTCGTCGTTCTTCTCCTTCTTGAAACAGCGCAGGATTTCGATAACATCGCCTATGAAACCCTGGCTACGGAAATGACCGACAATGCTGATGAGCGAGTCAAGCTTTCCTCCGTCCGTATGTTCATCTCGGCCTTCGGCACCTTTGCCGTGACCGGTCTGCCTGCCGTCCTGCTCAAGGCGCTGGGCGAGAACAGCGGCAGCGCCTATACGATTTCCGGTATTATCTTTGGCATAGCCTTGGCAGCCGGGACCTTGGTCACCTATTTCTCCACCTGGGAGTTCTCCCCTGAACATGTTCAGGAGTTTGAAGCAAACCATAAGCAGGACAAGCACAAGGGCCTGGGCGAAGTCGCCAACGATTACCTGCAGGTACTCAAAACCAAGGCTTGTCGCAGGACTGTGGTTATTTACTTTGTCTCCTACTTCGGCAAGGATTGCTTCAATACCGCCTTCTTCTACTATGCCATCTTCCTGATCGGCATGAGCCAGGCCAATGCACAGGCAGCATCCAGTCTGTCCATTCTTGGCATGCTGGTCGTCCCCGTGGCCACCTTCTTCATGCAGAGGAAGGGCCCCAAGCCATTGTGGACGACGGCCTTTGGCCTGCAGCTATTCGTCCTGGCGACGTATGCGATCGTCTACTTCTCGGGAATAAGGCTCAACCCAACATTCATGTTCGTCCTTGTCTTCCTGCTTTCCGCAATTTGGCAGATAGGCAGGCAGACGGCTGAGTACACCGTTTGGAACGTGATTCCTTTGGTGCCGGACGTGGACACCATGGTGTCCGGGAAGCTGCGGGCTGGAGCCTTCGCTGCTGTTCAGACCTTTACCCGCAAGGTCACAGGCGCTTTGGGCTCCGCCTTGATCGGTTGGATTCTCACTTTGAGCGGATTCAACCAGCATGCCTCGGTGCAGAGCGGTTCGGCCAAAATGGGCATCATGGTGGCTTTCGCCCTGGTGCCAATCGTTTGCTTCATCTATTCTCTCTACCTGGCCCGTACCTTCAACCTTGATCAGCATTCGCACAAGATAATCAAAGACGAGATCAACCGTCTGCAGGCTGGTGGCTCCAAGGCCGATGTCGACCCAGACACCAAGCGTGTCGTTGAGGACCTGACAGGTTACCGGTATGAGGATGTTTGGAAGACCGGACAGTAGAAGTACTCAATGATGACGTGGTCATGGCAAGGCATGGCTTGAGGCAGGCCTTGCCATGACCACGTATTGGGTTTGATAAAGAATACACAGGCAGGGGAATGCCGATGCCTGCGGGGGAGACGATGGACAAGCAGCAGTCGGCAAATTTCACCTATCGGCGTTTCTTGATTTCGGCCCTGCGGCACTGCTGTTGACCTGAGCCTGCTCTTACTGGGTCATACGGCCCCCTCGAATAAGCAGATGGCTCAATGCTTCGTCCATGGATATGACGACTGGTTTCGTGCCAGGTGCGGCCGGGTCCTGTTTTTGTCTCGTGTCGCACCATATGCCGTGTAGATAAATAAAAGCGGTTCCAGTGAATCATTGTGCTCCTGGATTGCTCAGAGCATGGCGGCAGCGGCGCGAATCAGAGCCGTCGCATGGATACCTTATGCGCTACTTCTATCGCCGGTCAATTTCCTTCGTCAGCACCTGGTGAACCCAGGCTCATATCTCACTCGTGCAGGGCTATGCAAGCTTCGTGAGGGATGACTCTGCAATGTCGGAATAAATGCTTCCGGGCCGCTGCAGTCGAGCCATGGAGAGCGGAACTGCCGTTGATGCTGTCCAGAGGCGCCGCCGTCAGGGGAGTTAAGCGCACAAATCTTCCGGGGTCCAATGGAGGGGCCGCCGATGCTGAAAAGGTGGCGGCCATGAGCCCGGATATCGTGACCTTCAATGGCCGGGCCTTTCAATATGACGCCCATCCCCTCAAGCTGGGGAAGGGGCAAAGGGTGCGCATCTGGGTTCTTGACGCTGGCCCGAAAAGGTGCCCACGGCATCCTGCGGTGTCTTGAGATGGTCAATCGGTATTCGTTGCTTGAACCAGATGCTCGCCAAGTTTTGGGGCAGATCCGATCCCTGACCTCGTGGAAGGGTGTGTCTGCGTGGTCTGTTGTGACGTGCCTTTTGATTGTCTCTCGTCCTTGGCTGGAGGAGGTTAAACGATGCAAAAGCATCCAAGGGAAGCTCAGGCAGGCGAGGCCACTGTGGGCAGGATCCGTGCGATTTTAATCCTGCAGCTGGAGTCCCTTGCCGTCCATGTGGTAAGGCGACCCCGGATGTGAGCCAAGAATCTGCGCGCCTTCTACGATGGCCCAGATCGAAGAGATGAGAGGGCCTATGAAGAGAACGAAGATGGTGATCAGCAGCTGGGCGACCCCGCGCCCGGTCTTGCCCAGATAAAAGTTGTGTATGCCAAAGCCGCCCAGGAAGAAAGCCAGGATGGCCGCCGTGACCTTCGACTTGTTCGACATACCCGGTCCGCTGACATATTGGGCCTGAAGTTGCCACGGTTGAATTTGGGCCGGTCCGGGGTTGCTGTTGAACTGAGAACCATATGCGGTTTGGCCGTACGGATTCTGTGGTCCTCCCGGTGCGTTTGAAGCCTGCCAGGACTGATCCGCATTGGGGTATCCAGTGGCGGCTGACGAGGGATTCCCCTGTTGGGAAGCAATCCCGTAGCTGTGGTTGGAAGGCTCTTGGTCGTATCCCTCGTCGCCGGAGTAATTCCGATTTGCCGGGGCCGGCTCTTGGTCCTCGCTTGTTTGCTTATCTATAGGTTGATACCAATCGTTCATGGTTGCCCCTCCTGTGGATACCTGCGTGGGAATGTATCATTATATCCCCGAAAGGGCTTGGTTGCAGGGCTGATTTGGTCTGAAAACTGTTCAGGCATCGGCCATGGATATTCGAGTTCCTGTCAATATGCAGGCAACTTCAAGGGAAAGAAGCAACCACGGCGTAAGGCACTCCGGTTGTCAATGATTAGCGATTGGTACTTCCGGAATTTTCCTTCATGCCTGGGTTTCTTGAATCAGTTTTAAAGAGGTCGTACTCAACGGGCCGGCAAGCACGAGGTCTAGCATATAGACATGAGTCAGAGTTTACGTCAGGATGCCATCATGCTGACCAATTTCGATTCAGAGGAACAGCTGAACGATTGGAATCGGGTCAGGCGGCAATGCGAGTGCGATCAAGAGGTGAATTGGCGGTTCTGGTCAGATGGTCCTGACGGGTTGAGCATCTGCGAGAGAACCATTCAGCAGCACCCGGAGTTTCTTGAACGATTTGCCGGCATTCTCAGAACGGCATTCCTTTATAGTCCCCAGGTTCTTGTCACTGATGCAGAGCTCTTTGATGGCATCTATTTTCTGGCATTTGGTCCTGATGTCGTTCTTGACCTTATTGGGCAGAACGGTTATGAAAAGCCTTTCCTCACCATATCCGGCAGACAACGGACCCTGGAGGAGTGCCTGCTGCGGTTCACCACAGTGCCGCCTGACAATCAGCAACTTTCGGCTGAAGGAGGGGCGGTCACCCTGCCGGATATAGGTACGCTACGGCCGCTTGAATATCAGGTTTTACAGGAGACCATCACCTCTGAAGAAAGTCAACGGTTCGTTCCCCAGACCAGAGCCGTCTTGAATGAGCATGCAGAGGATCATTGGTCGATAGCTCAAAGGATCGCCTGCTTGTACTCCGCATACTGCCAGCAAGGTCCGTCTGATGGTACCTGCCAATTGCTGGCCCAGCGTTGGCAGGAATGGATAGATGCAGAGCGAAAGGGCCTCATCAGGTATAAGCCGCAGAATTCCCAAACCGAGTCGAATGCCGGTATCTCCCGCAGCTTCAACGATGCCTTTCTTCCTGTTGTCACTGAAAACGCCGATTGTCTGCGTTCATGGTGTTCTGCATCCCAGGCGAACGAGGCAGAAAAGACCGTATTTCGGGATGTTCTGGACAGGATAAGTCATGAACCGAGACGGTCCAAGGCGTTTGCTCTTATCAGGCAGTCGGCATTGCCTGTAGGTAGGGCCGATTGCAATAGGACCATGGAATGCGACCAGCAGACACTGATTGATTGGTACCAGTTTGTCTACCGCTTATCAATGGCGGATTACCTGGACTGCTGTCTCATGGCCGTACAAAGTGAGCCGAATTCGTATGAGCGCTATGCAGGCCGAACAGGTGGGCGCTCCTTGATGCTATCGGGACAGGTCACGGAATTATTGGGGCAGATGCCATCCGCCTGCTTTGTGCAGTTCTGTTATCAGTCAAGAGATGCGATACAGCAGTGGCGTAAGTGTCGACCGGATGCTCCGGACTCTGCCCAGCAGCGGCATATTCGCAACATCGCCTACTGTGTGCAAAAGTCAGCATCGCAGCTTGACCGAAGACAGGACAACTCAAAAATCATCAAGCAGTTCATTGCGACCCTGATCATCGCATCCGTATCCGTTTTTTGCGACAAGATTATTTTCTCCGGATCAATGTCCATTATCCTGATATTGATTGCGGCCTGGTTCATTGAAGTATTTCCCGAGTTACTGACAATGATGGAGTGGATGCACGACCAGCATTCGGCAACACAAACCATGGTATTCGCTCAACGGTAATCATCGACCAAGAAGGTGGCTGTGAACAACGCTGATGAGCTCGGTTCTACGAGTCCTTTGCAGGAGATAAGGCGTAGAAAAGTCTTCGAGGAAGCAGGGGGAGCCGACTTTACCGTGACTGCTGTGGACGTCAAGGTAAGGGACACGGGTGCTGACATGACCTTGCACGTTGCGTCTGTCAAACAGGGTCAACCAGGCGTGATTTGTGTGGCGGTCGTAGAACAGGGGGGAGAGGACTTCTATCTTATAGCGCGCCACTGGCGGGTTGCTGTAGAAGACTGGTTGTGGGAATTTCCGCGAGGCATGGGAGAACAAGGTGAAAATCCCCAGACCACAGCCATTCGTGAATTGCATGAAGAAACCGGATTGTGGGCTCAGCCGGACGCCGTCCACCAGTTGCATAGGCTTCATGCCGATGCCGGGGTGCTCCAAGACGACGTGCGGGTGATGGAAATACGGCTTGATGACGTTTCATCTATCCCTGTAGTCGACAGCGTCAACCAGGGCGGTGATTGGGAATTAGAGGATCTGCATTGGCTGCGATCGGCTGATATAACAAATATGATTCGTGATGGTCGACTGATTGATGGGCCTACCATAGCTGCATTCTCAATACGGGAGATTGATAGGCGAAGGCGGTGAGGTCCTTGTGCGATTTGCGTATATGCGCTCTGCTGCACAAAGTTCGGACTGTCGCGTGCCTGATATTGCCAACGATGAACAGACCAGTGCCCATGGAAAGTAGTCGTTAACTAACGCAAATCGTCTACTCTTTATTGCTTCTTGCTTTTTGCCTTAGGAGAGGTGAGCACGAGCTGACACCCTGCTTTAAGTATTGAGAGCAAGGAGCGCAATTGGTGACCCCGGAGAGATTCGAACTCTCGACCTACAGATTAGAAGTCAGTTGCTCTATCCAGCTGAGCTACGGGGCCAAACCCTTTCATTGTACCCGCCTGGAGTCCATCGGCGGGTCAGATCTATGAAGCCTGGTCGGCAAGGGCATCCGATATGGCTCGAGTCATAGCCGGAACGGTCATGCCATACCTTTCCAGCAGGGTGGTCTTGGGGACCCGGTCGTTGAACTCCTTGTCCGCTCCGAAGGCCAGTGTGCGAACCTGACTAGGCCCGTAGTATGCAGCCACGGCTTGGCCCCAGCCGCCGTCCAACTGGCCGTCCTCGATGGTGACCACCAGGGAGTGAGAAACGGTCAGGGTGTCCAGGGTCTGCTCATCCAGGCGGTCATAGCGATGCGGGTCCACCAGTGTGGGCTTCAGCCCCGTGGACCTCTCCAAGGAATCAGCAAGATCACGGCCAAGTGGAAGGGCATCGCCGAGAGCCAGCAGGGCTACGGTCTTACCTTCTTGCAGGATTCGATAGTGATTCCAGGGAGCAGCGTCCGATCCGCATTCAGCATTGGTCTTCGAGGAATTTGCAGCCAGCTCCATTGGCTTGCCTGCGCGTTCTGTCGCCAGAGTGCGCTCGCCGGGTACCCTGATGACCACCGGCTGCCGGGCCGGACCCGTTGCCCAGGCCAGCATGTCCAGGAACTCGAACCCGCTGGTCGGAGCCAGGCAGGTCAATCCAGGGATGCCTCGCATCATGACCATGTCGGCCGTACCTGAATGCGTGGCATCGGTTTTGGCAACGCCAGTTGAAAAAACGAGCAGAGTCACCGCACTGCCGTTCAAAGCCATCTCCTGCTCGATCTGGTCGTAGGCCCTCTGGAAGAAGGTGGCCGAAGTGGCGACCACGGGAGTGCCTCCAGCCTTGGCGATTCCCGCGGCATAGGCTATCGCGTGGGATTCGGCGATGCCCACGTCCCGGTAGTGGTTACCAGCCCGCTGGCGGAAGTCGGGATCGATGCCGTTTGACAGCGGCGTGGCTGGGGAGATGACTATCAGGCCCGGCTCTTGTGGGAACCTGGCTTCCAGGGCCTGCATGGCCATTCTTCCGTAGGTTTTTCGTGAATTTGGCAGGCGATTCAGAGAGTCCAAGCCGTCCTGCCAGTGGTTGGCCTCCACCGGACCTTCGGCGGGCAAATCCGGCAGGGAAGTCATACGTGCTGTTTCCCCATTGTTCTGGGCCATGGAAGCCGGCCCAATCTGCCCCCGACTGCCCTGGCCAAGCCCCAGGCCCTTGCGGGTGTGGATATGGACCACCACCGGATGGTCGGTGTCCTTGACCTGACGGAAGGCCTCGATCAGGTCCTCGATCCGGTTGCCCTCTTCCACGTAACGGTAGTCCAGTCCAAGGGCGCGGAAGGGATTGTCCGGGCTGCGTCCCCCGCTGGCACGCAGGGCCGCCAGACTCCTGTAGAGCCCCCCATGGTTCTCTGCAATGGACATTTCGTTGTCATTGACCACGATGATCAGGTTGCCGCCCTGTTCGGCAGCCCAATCCAGCCCCTCGAAGGCCGGCCCACTGCTCAGGGAGCCGTCGCCAATGAAGGCGATGATGTTGGCCTTGCCGCCGGTCGCATCCCGCTGGGCGGCCATCCCGCAGGCCAGGCCGATGGAGGTGCCGGTATGCCCCAGCATGAAGTCGTCGTAGCGGCTCTCCTTAGGCGAGGTGAATCCGGACAAATCCTCCTGATGCTCGGGGTCTGTGTAAGACCGGCGCCGACCGGTCAGGATCTTGTGGGTGTAGGCCTGATGGGAGACGTCGAAGATTACATGATCGTCAGGCATGTCAAAGACGTAGTGCAGGGCGATGATGGGCTCGATGGTGGCCAGGTTGGAGCCCAGGTGGCCGCCGTGACGTCGACAGAAGCGTATCAAGAGCTGGCGGATCTCGTCGGCCAGTCGATTCAGCTCTTCCAAGGAGAGAACCTTCAGATCCTTTGGGGAGTCGATGCTGTCCAGAAGCTTGCCCATAACCCTCCTGTCTGTTTCCGTAATTCAATCCAATGATTCTAGGTCTGGAGCGGCTGTTCGGACCCGCTGAAAGCCCGATGTTCACCAGGCCCGGCCCTTACATCCATAGGACCATCACGATTGGCCGGCTTCTCCCCGGTCTTGCGTAGTATCGGATGTGCATGAACATTGGAGGGCCGATGGCTGACAATACACATGAAGGGGCACGAGTCGCAGTGATCATGGGATCATCAAGCGACTGGGAGACGATGAAGGAAGCCTGTCGGATGCTGGACCGATTTGCTATCGTCTACACCAAGGAGGTCATCTCCGCTCATCGCACACCCGGGCGCATGGCGGAGTTTGCGCATCAGGCCCGGAGCCAGGGCATAGGGGTCATCATCGCCGGGGCCGGCGGAGCAGCCCATCTGCCTGGTATGGTAGCAGCACAGACCACGCTGCCGGTCATCGGGGTGCCAGTGAAATCCCACGCCCTGAACGGGGTCGATTCTCTCCTGTCCATCGTGCAGATGCCCGCCGGTATTCCTGTGGCGACCACGGCCATAGGGGCATCCGGGGCCACCAACGCCGGCCTGCTGGCGGCTTCGATTCTCTCCATCGACGATTCCGAACTGGCGCAGGCCCTGGATGACTACCGTGCCGAGCTGGCCCGATCCGTGGAGGCATCCAATGCCCAGCTTGTCTGAGGAGACCAAGGGGAGAATTGATCACCTGGAGCCTGGATCCGTCATCGGGATCGTGGGCGGCGGTCAGTTGGGACGGATGATGGCATTGAGCGCCCGCTACCATGGATTCCGCATTGGTGTGCTGGATCCCACGCCTGACGCTCCTGCGGCCCAGGTGGCCGACTTCCAGGAAACAGCTGACTATGGCGACCTTGATGCCCTCAAACGGCTTGCCGAACGCAGTGATGTGCTCACCTACGAGTTCGAGAACGTGGATGCCGACGCTCTGGATCAGGTGAGGGACCGTGCGGCCATCCCCCAGGGGACCGACCTGCTCAGGGTCACCCAGGACCGGGTCCACGAGAAGACCTTCATCAACCGCCATGGCATCGATACCGCCCCTTGGAAACAGGTTGACAGTCTTGATCAGCTTGACGCAGCCCTGAAAGAGCTGGGAATGCCTGCTGTGCTCAAGACACGAACCGGCGGCTATGACGGCCACGGCCAGGCTGTCCTGCGCACGAAGAAGGATCTGCAGGCCCTGCAGGCGCGGATGAAGGGCCGGGACTTCCCACCCTCCGTGTTGGAGGGTTTCGTGGATTTTGCTTTCGAGGCCTCCATATTGGTCTCAGGCAACGGGAAGGATTATGTCACTTTTCCCATGGTGCGCAACGAGCATCGTCACAACATCCTGCACATGACCCTGGCGCCGGCAAAGGTCGAGCCTGGGATGGCAGACCGGGCGCGTGACATGGCGCTGACGCTGGCCGACGGCTTCAAGCTGGCGGGGACTTTGGCCCTTGAGCTTTTTGTCATGCCCGATGGCGGTCTGGTTGTCAACGAGTTGGCCCCGCGCCCCCATAACTCCGGTCATTACACCATTGAGGCCTGCTCG
This sequence comes from Bifidobacterium sp. W8114, assembly GCF_016101165.1. Classification (NCBI taxonomy): domain Bacteria; kingdom Bacillati; phylum Actinomycetota; class Actinomycetes; order Bifidobacteriales; family Bifidobacteriaceae; genus Bifidobacterium; species Bifidobacterium sp. W8114. Next base: position 123,382 of record NZ_JACFRA010000001.1, read on the forward strand.
ATGGACCAGTTCGATGCACACGTTCGGGGCATCGCCGGGTGGCCCCTGCCCAATCCCCGCCTGCTCAGCCCGGCGGTCATGGTCAATGTTCTTGGCCAGCATGTGGCTCCGGTCAGAGGATTGCTTGGTGAGCACCCCGAATGGTTCCTGCATGATTACGGTAAGGCCGAGGTGCGCACCGACCGCAAGATGGGGCATCTGACGGTGCTGACCGACGATCCGGAGCGAACAGCCGAGGATCTGGAGGCCACAGGCTGCTGGTCCGACCTGGACTGAACTGAATCCTCACATCTGTCCCGGCAATCCGGATGTAGGCTTGGTGAAGCCCAAGGAGTGTATCCAATCATGAACGCTGGCTCATCCGTCGGCCGCCGGACGCGGCAGAAAAACGCCATCTGGAGGGTTCTTCAGACCCAGAACGACTTCGTCTCAGCCAAGGAGCTGCACAGACTTCTTCGCGACTCGGGCCAGCGAATCGGCTTGGCCACGGTTTATCGACAGCTGGGCTCCCTGCATATGTCCGGCAGCTTGGACTGCATCGAACATGGTGGCATTCGCCTTTACCGGGTCTGCCTGGCCCAGCGGAAACATCATCACCATCTGGTTTGTGAACGCTGCGGCAGGACCGTGGAGATCAGCCCTCCGGACGATGGCTGGCTGAAGGCCGTGGCGGCTGAGCATGGCTTTACGGTCTCCTCGCACACCTTGGAGGTATACGGCCTCTGCAACAGCTGTCGTAACCACTCTGGTCAGGCGGATCTCAGTGCTCCTCCCGGCCCTTGGGCATGATGGTCTTGATGGCATCCCAGGCCTGCGAAGCCTTGAGATTGGGCAGGTAGGCCTGGACTACAGCCAGTCCGATCTGGGCTAGCTGAGCCGGGTCGGGGTAGCAGATATAGACTGGGTGCTCGCTGGGCTGGAACTTCTTCTTGAAGAAGAAGAGCGAACGGAAGCCATAGGCCGGCTCCATCAGGTCGGCCACCAGACGCAGGGCATGTTGCAGGAATGCGGTCCGATCTTCGCTTTGATCCTCTTCGTCATCTTCGCTGCTGTCCATGCCGGCCAGGGGAGCGGCCGACAGGCTCATGAATTCCGCCGTGCCCTGGTCGCGCAGCCGTTCGGCCATCCGGGCGATCAGGAACTCCATGATTCCATTGGGGCTGTCGGTCCTGTGCCTCATGAAGTCCAGGGTCCATCCGATCACCTGGCCCTGGCGGTAGGTGGGCATCCAGCTGGTCACGGCCAGCACCTTGCCCTGGTCGTCCACGGCGTAGAGGATGGCCATGCGCGGGTCCCTCAGCTCATCCAGGCCACCCAGGGTGAACTTCATCTCAGGAAGCGCCTTGAGCTCGGCCCACTGCTCGGAGATGTCCACAATCTGCGACTGGACGTCCCAGGAGGCGTCGTTGAATGTGGTCAGCACGTCGGTGATCCTGTCGCGCTTGGCCTTGTTGATGGCTGTGCGAATGTCCTGCCATTTCTTGCCCTTGGTCTGCCAAAGGCTGGGAGTGACCACCATCTCCGAGCCGACCGTCAGGGTGGACCAGCCCTTGGCTGCCAGCAGGTCACGTTGGGGCTTGTGGACGCTGTAGAAGACCGGTGACCAGGAATGGGCGTTGCAGAAACGGGTGAATTCGTCCAGATCATCCGCATATTCGTCAGGGTCGCCGAAGGGGCCAGTGGTGGTCAGGGCTATGCTGTGCAGGAGCCGGTAGGCGATGGCTGAACGGCCGCTCTGGGAGAACCAGTAGCTGTTACCCTCCCAAGTGGTCATGAAGGACATACTCTCGCCTCCATACTCGACCAGTCGATCGGCCTCCTGGCGCTCGCTGCCGTTCTGGATGACCGAGCTGCGCATCCAGGAGAGCAGGACTACCAGTACCACCAGCCAGAAGATCAGCCCCACTCCGTGGTTGACGATTATCCCCGTCGGGGTGCGTGGTGCCAGGGCCGGACGGAAGCGCGAGGCCACCCCATTGGGCAGGTAAAGCTCGGGCAGTTGGGAGAGGGCTCTGCCGGTTGTGGGCCAGGGGTGGAAGGAGCCGGGGCTGACCGCGGTGAAGACCAGATAGCCCATGGCTGTGGCCAGGAAGGCCAGACCGATGGCTGCCCAGCCTACCTGCAGGCGTGAGGCCTTGGTCCGTACCAGGAAGATGCGCAGGTTACGCGCCAGGAAATAGTTGAGAATCAGCGGCGGCAGAGTGATGATCATCAAGGAGGGGATGGCGCCATGACGGATGGCCCGGGGCAGGCCGTCGCCGATCGTCAACGGGAAAACCAGGTAGTAGAGCACGGCCAGGACGATGGTAAGGCTGTTCAGGACCAGACCGGTGACAGCGGCAATCCGGCGGCCATGGTAGATGCCCCAGGCCACCACCAGCAGGACCAGGGTGGGCATGATCAAGGACGAGACATCGGTGGGCGCTCGACCGGCGACCAGACCATACTGGGCATAGCAGCTGGCCTGGTTGTCCTTGGCCAGGCAACGGGACAGGGCGGCGCTGCCGCCAGGGTCCGAACCCAGGAACATGCCTAGCGGGGTGAAGAATCCTGCACGGATTCTGGAGGAAACGGTGACCAGGGGACCAAGGGCCAGAACCGTGGAGACGGCCCCCAGCAGGTGGCGGGTCTCGTATGAGCCGCTATGGCCGGGCGGATTGGCGTCCTGGACCGGTCCGTGCCAGAGGTGGCCGGTCAGGTGGCCGATCAGTGCTGCCGCCAGGGCGCAATAGTAGCCGGGGTTGCCGGTATACAAAACTATCAAGATCAAGGCCGTGTAGCCTATGGTGGCGATTCTGCGCCGCCAGAGAAAGTCGCTGAAGGGGATTGATGCCATCAGGGATCCGACCACCAGGATGATGGGACTGAGTGTCATGGGCACTCGGATGAACCAGGCCCAATGGTCCTGGATGGCATTGATCAGGGTGCAGATGACCAGCCCGATAGCCGCGCCGCCTACCGCGCTGATGACTGCGGCGAGCACGGTGCGTCTGCGACCCAGTCGGGTCTCGGCGATGCACAGCATGACCAGGACCAGGGCCACATCTATGGCCAGTTGCAGGGGGCCGGGGGTGATGACCAGGGATACCATCAGCCGTGCGAACTGGACCAGGAGCGAGGGGCGCCCCTGTCCATGAACGGAATGTGGCGCCTGGTGAATGATCAGGTCGGACAAGGGCATTCCCAACCGTGTCCTGCCGGGGATGCGCAGCAGCCAGATCAGCAGCCAGCTGATCAGGTTGAGCAGAATCAGTCCGAGGCTGAAAGCCAGTGCAAAGGCGTGACGTCTGATCCAGCGGGTCAGGTCCCGCAAAAGCACGGTTTTGGCCGAAGGCTCCATCAGTCCGGATCCCTTATTCGTTGTTTCCATGATTGCGAGGCTCTTTCTGCTTATCAGCTTGGACGCTCTGACCTGTAGGCGTTTCAGCCGATTGTTGTTTCGACAATGTTCGGAAAATCTTCAATAGGTCGGGACATGGGCCCTAGTCCCATGGCTTCGCCCAGCCACTCCAGCCCGGGTTCCCAGGCGGTCTTGACTGTGTGCCAGTCATGGCCCGAGCCCTGGGTGATGACCGCCCGCACCTCCATGCCAGCCTGGTCGGCGGCCTTGGCGATGACCATCATGTTGTGCCGGGACTCCTTGTCATTGGATCCGGCTGCGGTAAACAGGCGCTGGCGGGAGGGCGTCCGTTCCAGCATGGCCCTGGCCGGGACCTGGGCCAGGAAGCGCCTTTTATCGCCGCCGAAGTAGTCACGGATCATTTGCTCTTGCCGACCCTGGGTCGGTTCCAGCTCTCCGTCTGCGGGGAGCATGTTCCCGTAGACGTCGGGATGCCTTGCTCCAAGCTGGGTAGAGCAGGTCCCGCCCTGGGAGAAACCGCCTATAGCCCATTGTTGGGGCTGGTCGGCGACGGGTAGCTCGGTGCGGATCCAGGCGGGCACGTCCTCGCTTAGGTAGGTTTCGGCCTTCCCGTAGACCGGGGAGTCCACGCACAGACTGTTGCGGGAGGAGGACCCGTTCTGGTCGGGGGAAACCACCACTGGCGCCAGGCCTTCGTGCCGGGCGGCGTAGGCATCCATCATGGCCGGAATGGCTCCGGCGGTGAAGAGCCGGTCGGGGCTGCCGGGCTGGCCGGCCAGAAGAACGAATACTGGCAGGGCAGGCGGCCTGTCACTCAAGGCGGCGGGCGGCAGGTAGACATCAGCTGGCCGGGCCGTGAATCGGGAACGGCCGTTGGGGATGTGCATGCTGTAGGAGCGGCCAGCACTCGGATGCGAGGGCAGCTCGCCCCTTGATGCCAGGGATCGCCACTGGGCCACGCTCATGGCCGGTCTGGCCGCCTTGTGGTCTCTGTAATCAGGGTAGAGGGAGATGCTGAACAGGGACCCCAAGGTGGTGAATTCGCCGTAGATGATATCCACGCGAAGCCCGGTGGAAAGCAGACAGAGCAGGGCGGTCAGGGCGGCCAGAATCCGGCGCCGCCCCCGGGCAGCGATCAGGATGCAGACGGCGAACCCCACGGTAAGAAAGCCCAAGGCCACGCTGATGATAACCATCCAGCCCAGGGAGACACCAAAGAGCATGAAGACATCGGAGACCAGCCAGGTGGCCAAGAGTCCCAAGGCTCCTATGCCCAGGGCAATGGCCGCCTGCCGCAGCAGGGTCCGCCAGCGTCCGTGTGTCAGTCCGGTCAGCGTCAGCACGATCAGGGCCAGGGCCGTCAATGAAAACAGTGACGCGGGCAACCACCCCTGGGTCAGATGGACCTTTGCCAGCCATGCACCCATGCCATTCCTTCCGAGCAAAATACATCCGCAGTTCAGTATAAGGAATGTTCGGGTTTTCGGAGGCAATTCGAGCAGGCATTCATTCCTGACTGGCCCGAATCCCCGGATTCCGGTCACAGGTTCGTCTATGGTAGATTTATTGATAATCAATCTCAGTAACGTTCGGCAGGTCTGGCAACAAGCCCATATCTCGCCGTCGCCAGGAAGGAATCCGCATCCATGCACTCCAGCAGTCCACGCTTCCGTCGGACCCGAACCTTGGCCGCAGCCCTGCTGGTCGGACTGACCCTGCTGACCTGTCTGACTGGTTGCGGGAAGAGCGAATCATCCCCGTCCACCGCAAAGTCCAGCACTCTGCAAGTGGTTACCAGCATCAATCAGTGGCAGTCCCTTGCCGTGGACCTGGGCGGCGACCAGGCCCGGGTGGATACCATTTTGAGTAACACCTCGACTGACGCCCATGACTATGAGCCGACAACGGCCGACATCGCCCGGATCAGCCGTGCCGATTTGGTCATTGTCAACGGGGCCGGTATCGACGACTGGGCGGCCAAGGCTGCTGAAACCGGGCAGGCCAGCCTGGTGGACATATCCAAGGCATCGGGGCGCAAGGCCGGCGACAACCCCCATCTCTGGTTCTCCTCCCAGAGCAGGAGGGCAGCGGCCAAGGCCGTGCATGAGGCCTACCGGCAGCTGCGCCCAGGTCGCGAGGCCGACTTTGATAAGGCCTACCAGGACTGGCAGGGTCGACAGGCCCGGCTCGACGATCTGATTGCTGATGCACGCAAGCAGACTCAGGGCCGGCACTATGCTGCCACGGAATCAGCTGCCTACTATCTCTGTCATGATCTGGGCATGGAGGATCTGACTCCCGAGGGTTACCTGCGGGCGGCAGCCAACGAGAGCGAGCCCTCGCCCGAGGACCTGGTGGCCTTCCGCCATCTGCTAACCTCCGGGCGGTTGGACATGCTGGTGCTCAACGTTCAGGAAGTCAATCGAACCTCCAAGGATCTGGCCATTGAGGCGCGCAAGGCTCATCTGCCGGTCTTCGAGGTCAGCGAGCAGCGCCCCGAAAGGTACCGGAACCTGGAGGATTGGATCAGCGCCCTGGTCCATCAGGTGCCGGGTGCCAAGGCCTGATGGGCCAGCTCGCTCTCCGTGTTCGCTGAGGGGTGTTTTCATGGGGGCTTGTCGTCCTTGATGGGAACAATGGCACAGGTATCGGTAAAAGGCCCATTGGGCCCAGTCGCCAAAGTCAGGAGTAAGCGGTGAAGGATCGTAAGCGTCAGCCCGGCCGGTGGACATCCTGGATGCAGAACATGACCGGACGTCTTCGGGTGCGTGGGTGGGTCTACCTGCTCGCCTTCATCCTGATCGACTTCCTGTCGGTGGGTATTCTGCAGTGGGGTGTCTCCCTGAACAGCTCCCGCGTAGAGCTGTCCAATCCCTTGATCGGCTTCTGGGGGTTCATCTCGGCTATGTGGACCCAGCGTCGGTTCGTCCTGGTGCTCAACATGCTGGCCGTGGGCCTGGTCTACCTGGCTCTGGCCTACCTGACCAATCGCTTCTGGGTGGCGTCAGGGCTGATCCTGGCCATCTGCGCGGTGATTGCGATCATTGAACGCTTCAAGGTGCGCGCCCGCTACGAGGCCGTTCTGCCCTCCGATCTGGATTTCCTCCATGCCGATGCGGCCAACCTGGTCTCCTTCCTGCCGGCCCGGTCCCTGCTCATGATCGGGCTGGGGGTCGTGGCCCTGGTCGTTCTCGGAGTGCTCTGCTGGATGGTGACACGGATGGATGCCCGTCGCGGACGTCCGGTGGACACTGGCAACAAGCCCATGGGCGCTGGGCTGCGTACGGTAGGAGTCCTTGTCCCCGTCCTGGTGGTGGCGCTCTTCATGTCCACTGTGGGCACCTACGGCAGCCCCGCCTACCGCTTCTCGCAGTTCATGGGTGACATACCCTCCATGTGGGACTCGGTCTATGATGCCCAGCGCAACGGGGTCTTCGTGTCCTTCTCCCGGCAGCTGCGCCCCAAGGTCATGGATCAGCCCGCAGGATACAGCCGTGCCACCATGCAGTCTCTGGCCCGCCGCTACCAGCTTTCGGCGGACCGCATAAATAAAGACCGCAAGTCCTATATGAATGAGTCGAGCCTGGTCTACATCCTCTCCGAGTCTTTCTCGGATCCCACACGGGTACCGGGCGTTACCCTCAACCAGGACCCAATACCTCATATCAGATCCATCAAGGAGGGCACCACCAGCGGGCTCATGCTCTCCTCAGGCTACGGCGGGGGCACGGCCAATCTGGAGTTCCAGGCCATGACCGGCCTGTCCATGGCCAACTTCGATCCCTCGCTGACCTCCCCCTATCAGCAGGTCATCCCTCACCTGAACTGGATACCCACGGTCAACCAGGCATGGGGGTCGCCATCAAGGTCCCTGGCCTTCCATCCTTACGAGTCCTCCATGTATTCCAGGGCCGAGAACTACAAGAAGTTCGGCTTCTCGCACTTCTACTCGCTGACTGGCCCTGACCAGATAGCCCACCAGGACCGTATCGACCGCAGCCAGTATGTGGGGGATCGTTCCGCTTACGATTCCGCCCTGGAGCAGATGGGTGACGACAAGGGCAACCAGTTCGTCGAGGTCATCACCATGCAGAACCACATGCCCTACAACGACTGGTATGACGACAACAACTTCTCGGTCGACTCCTCCGACCCCGACAGGCCTCTAGGCGACGATGAGATGCAATCCATCCGCACCTACGCCAAGGGTGTCAGTCTAACCGATCAGGCCACTGCCGATTTCCTGAACAGTCTGGACTCCCAGAGCAAGCCGGTCACAGTGGTCTTCTACGGGGATCACCTGCCAGGCATCTATGGCACGGCCAGCTGGGACGAGCGCAACTCCCTGGCCCTGCATCTTACCGACTACTTCATCTGGTCCAACAAGGCCTCGGATTCCTCGGGAGCACAGGTCAGCAACAGCGCCTACTCCTCGCCCAACTTCTTCCAGGCCCAGGCGGCCGAGCACATGGGTGCCAAGGTCTCGCCTTTCACAGCCTTCCTGACCGAGCTGCACGAAAAGATCAGCGCTATCGAGCCTCCGGTGGCCAACCAGATCCAGGACTGGAACAGGATTCCTGCAGGGCAGACCAACTATCTGGATGCACAGGGCCAGCCCATGAACGCCCGTGACTTCGACCGGGCCACACGGCAGCTCCTGAATGACTACAAGCTGATCCAGTACGACATCATGGCAGGCAAGCACTACCTGCAGGGAACCGGCTTCACCGCCACGCCCACCCGCCGTTCGGATGCCGCCCGGCAGAAGGCCGAAATGGAGCGTCAGGCCAAGGAGCAGGCAAAAGAGCAAGCTCGCCAGGAGGAGCAGAACCAGGATAAGGACAGCGAGGGCTCAACCAGCTCGGCCAACTAGGCTTCCAGACCTCGGTGGCCGATGTCGTGCCGATAGAAGAGGCCGGGCATCGACAATCCATCCAGCCGGTCATAGACTCGGCGGGCTGCCTGGGCCAGGTCGTCACCTTGGGCCACAACCAGGGCGGTCCTTCCCGAGGAGGACATCAGGCCAGTTGAAGCCGAGCCGGACACTCCGGCGTAGTAGGCTCTCAGGTCCTTCTCCGGAGCGATCAAGGGCACGGGCACCCCAGTCTTGGGATTGCCGGGGTATCCCTGGGCTGCCAGGACCACACCCAGGCGGCTGTGGGAGTCGTCCCAGGTGAATTGCGGCTCTCCGCCCTCCATAAGCGTGCGGATGGCCGTGCCCAGGTCGCTGGTCAGGGCGGGCAGGACCACCTCGGTTTCCGGGTCGCCCAATCGCGCGTTGAATTCGATGACTTCAGGGCCCTTGTCGGTGACCATCAAACCTGTGTAGAGAACCCCGGTGAAGGGACTGCCTTCCTGGGCCAGGGCACGGACGGTGGGGGCGACGATGGTATCCAGGGCCTTTTGGGTCAGCTCCGGTCCGAACTGCGGAAGAGGGGAGTAGGCCCCCATGCCGCCGGTGTTGGGACCCCGATCCCCGTCATAGGCGGGCTTGTGGTCCTGGGACAGGGGCATGGGCCAGAACCGATCGCCCCGTACGAAGCACATGAGCGAGCACTCCTGACCCACCAGTTGATCCTCGATGACCACCTGGGCTCCGGCCTGCCCGAACTTATGATCGATGAAAATGGCATCCAGGGCCTGCATGGCCTGGTCAAGGTCGGCGGCCACAGTCACGCCCTTGCCGGCTGCCAGCCCGTCAGCCTTGATGACCACCGGTGCGCCGTGCGAGCGCACATAGGCTTTGGCTGTTTCCAAATCATGGAAGACCGCATAGTCGGCGGTAGGAATCCCATGCCTGCGCATCAGGTCCTTGGCAAAGCCCTTGGATCCCTCGATGCGGGCCGCAGCCTTGGTGGGTCCAAAAGCCGGGATGCCGGCAGCATGCAGTTCGTCGACCAATCCAGCCGTCAAAGGAGCCTCGGGTCCGACGAAGACCCAGTCGATTCCCAGTTCACGTATTGCAGCGATCAGTCTTTCAGGCTGTGAGGAATCCTCTTGCAGCAGGCCGATGCCGTCAGGCTCCATGCCTGGGTTGCCCGGGGCGCACCAGACCCGATCCACTCCTGGACCTGCCAGCAGGGTGGTGGCGATAACGTGCTCCCTGGCTCCCGACCCGATGACCAGTACCTTGTACGCCATGATGGGCTCCTCTCGCTATTACTGACGACCGTCTTCGTTAAGGATGACCTGCTGGTCGTTTTGAGCACGCGCCACCTGTCCGATCAGGGTGTAAGGCTCCTGCTCCTCATCCAGGACTGCGCGTGCCTGGTCCAGCTGATCAGGGCAAACGACCAGAACCATCCCAATGCCCATGTTGAAGATGTTGTACATCTCCAGATGGTCGACCCTGCCCATCTCCTCGATCATCGTGAAGATGGGCGGCACCTTCCAGGCATCCAGGTTGAAGCTGGCGGCCAGCCCTTCGGGCAGGATCCGGGGTACCTTCTCCACGAAGCCGCCTCCGGTGATGTGTGCCGCGCCCCTGAGCAGGCCGGAGGCGAAGAGCGGGCGGAGGGCCTTGACGTAGATTCGGGTGGGTGTCAGTAGTTCCTCACCCAGGGTCCGTCCTCCAAGCTGGTAGGGCCGATCCTCCAGCTTCATGCCCCCCTGGTCCAGCAGAGCTTGGCGAATCAGGGAGAATCCGTTGGAGTGGACTCCCGAGGATGGCAGGCCGATCAACTGGTCGCCCTCTCTGATGGCCGAACCATCCACCAGAGACTCCCGTTCGACCACACCCACGGTGAATCCGGCCAGGTCGTACTCGTCGGGTTGGTACATGTCGGGCATCTCTGCAGTCTCCCCGCCTACCAGGGCGGCCCCGGCCTGGACACAGCCGTCCGCCACGCCCTTGACCACCTGCTCCAGCAGAGCCGGGTCGTTGTGCCCGCAGGCTATGTAGTCCAGGAAGATCAGCGGCTCGGCCCCCTGGGCGATGATGTCATTGACGCACATGGCCACGCAGTCCTGACCGATGGTGTCATGGCGACCGGCTTCCCGGGCCACCATCAGCTTGGTGCCCACGCCGTCAGTGCCCGAGACCAGGACCGGATGGCGGTAATTGAGCGCAGACAGGTCGAAGTCGCCGCCGAAGCCGCCGATGTCTCCGGCGCCCGGCCTATGGGTTCTGGCCGTATGGGAACGGATCCTGTCGATCAGTTCGTATCCGGCCTCCACCGATACCCCGGCCTGCTCATATGCCTTCGGCATGGGTGCCCCTTTCTCTGCGCTGTCTGTTCTGCTTTTCGCTAATGCTCATTGGTCTGTTTTCTGCCCCGACCCTGCAGGCATGTCAAGCCCGTAGGATCCCTTGGAGGCTTCCAGCCGGGCCCGGTCCTCTGGGGTCAGCGAAGCCAGGAAGCCCTGCTCGTAGTCGTCAAGCCGCGTTGGGTAGTCTCCATTGAAGTAGGCCACGCAGAGTCCCTGGTAGGGTGCATCACGGCCCAGGCCGATTGAATCCACCAGACCGTCCAGACTCAAGTAGGCCAGGGAATCGGCCTCGATGGCTTCTCTGATTTGCTCCACGGACTTCTTGGCGGCGATCAGTTCGGAGGTCCTTTGGATGTCGATGCCGTAGTAGCAGGGATACCGCAGGGGCGGTGAGGCGATGCGCATGTGCACCTCGCTGGCCCCGGCTTCCCGGAGCAGACGGACGATTCTGCGTGAGGTGGTGCCTCGGACAATGGAATCGTCGATGACCACCACTCGTTTGCCGGCTACGACTCCGCGTACAGCGGCCAGTTTCATCCTGACGCCCTGTTCGCGCATGGCCTGGCTGGGTTGGATGAAGGTGCGTGCCACGTACTGGTTCTTGATCAGCCCCATCTCGTTGGGCAGTCCGGCCGCTTCGGCATAGCCGGAGGCTGCGGACAAGGAGGAGTTGGGCACCCCGATGACCATGTCGGCGTCCACCGGGGCTTCGCAGGCCAGCCTGGCCCCCATCCGCTTGCGGGCCGAGTGGACGTTGACCCCATAAATGTTGGAGTCGGGCCTGGCGAAGTAGATGAACTCCATGGAGCAGATGGACAGGCAGGTCTGATCGGTATAGCGCTCGATGCTGTAGCCCGAGTCGTCCACCCGGACGATTTCGCCGGGGCCGATGTCCCGCACCAGCCTGGCGCCGACCAGGTCCAGTGCGCAGGTTTCCGAGGCCAGGACGTAGGCCCCTCCTGGCAGCTGGCCCAGGGAGAGGGGACGGAAGCCGTTGGGATCCATGGCTCCGATCATGGCATCCTCTGTCATGAGCAGGTAGGCGAAGCCGCCATGGACCTGGCGCAGGGCCTGTTTGAGTGCCGCCATGAAGTCCTTTTCAGGGCTGCGTCGGATCAGGTGCATAAGCACCTCGGTGTCGGAGTTGGAGTGGAAAATCGCTCCCTGATCCTCCAGCTGCGCCTTGAGACTGTTGCAGTTGGTCAGGTTGCCGTTGTGCGCCAGGGCTATGTCCCCGTCATGGAAGCGGAAGACAAAGGGCTGGATGTTCTCGATGGACCCCGATCCGGTCGTAGCGTAGCGCACATGGCCAATGGCCCGGTCCCCGGTCAGCGGTGTCAGGCTGGACTCGTCCGGGAAGACCTGGGTCAATAGGCCCAGACCCCGTCTTCCAATCAGGTGTCCCTGATCGTTGGAAACGATGCCGGCGCCTTCCTGGCCGCGATGCTGCAGGGCGTGCAGGCCGAAATAGGTCAGCCGTGCGGCGTCGGGGTGGCCCCAGACCCCGAAGATCCCGCACTCCTCGTGGATGCCTTCAAGCTCCAACGACATGGTCTATGTCCTTTCCCCTAGGCGGCAAAGTAGTCCACCCCCGACTGGAAGAGCGGCTGCGTATGCTTTCCGGGCACGTTGAGATACAGGTCAGGGCCGCTGCGTTCCGTGTGGCCCATCTTGCCCAGCACCCGGCCGTCCGGGCTGGTGATGGCCTCGACGGCCATATCGGATCCATTGGGGTTGATCAGCGGATTCATGGAGGGACGGCCCTGCTCATCTACATACTGGGCAGCGACCTGTCCTCGGTCGATCAGGGTACGCAGGAGGCCGGGCTCGGCCACGAACCGCCCTTCGCCGTGGCTGATGGGCATGGTGTGGATATCTCCCACCCGGCAGGCGCTCAGCCAGGGGGAGCGTGTGGAGCTGATCCGAGTATGGACCAGACGGCTCTGATGCCGACCGATGGTGTTGACGGCCAGGGTGGGATCCTCGGGCGAACCGGTGACGATTTTGCCATAAGGGACCAGGCCCAGCTTGATCAGCGCCTGGAAGCCGTTGCAGACGCCCAGAACCAGCCCGTCCCTGTCATGCAAAAGCTCCTGCAGGGCATCTGCAACCTGGTGCGAACGCAGGAAAGATGCAACCAGCTTGGCCGAACCGTCGGGTTCATCGCCGCCGGAGAAACCTCCTGGCAGCATCAGTATCTGGCTGCTGCGGATGGCCTGGGCCAGGCGGCGGGAGCTCTCGGCCACGTCCTGGGCATTCAGATTGCGGATCACCACGGTATCCACCTGGGCTCCAGCGTCCCGGAAGGCCCGAGCTGAGTCGAACTCGCAATTGGTGCCGGGGAAGACTGGCATGACCACCCTGGGTCGGGCTGTCTTGGCAGGTCCCTTGGTTTTGCGTGCTGCTGGCCTGCCGGGCTCGCGATCGGTGCGGCCGATGGTCGGCACAGGGTCGCCCTGGCCCCGGTATGGAAAGATCGATTCCAGACCCTCGGCGCGGATTTCCTCGAGTTCGGCCAGGTCCAGACTCTCGCTGCCGCAGCGTAGGCGGTAATCCTCGCGGGTGTGCCCCAGGAGGCGCAGATGCAGGCCGGAATTATGAATGTAGAGGGGCTCTGGGCCTGAGGTCTCCAGAATGAAGCTCCCATAGGCGGGGCGGAATAGCGCAGGTATGGCAGTGTCTGATGCCAGGTCCAGTCCGATTCTGTTGCCCAGGCACATCTCCAGCAGGTTCTGGGCGATGCATCCGTAGCCCGGAGTGGCTGCAGCATCCACCAGGCCCCGGCTGATCAGCGCCTCAGCCTGGTCCATGACGGTCCGCAGGCTCTCCGGGTCGGGCAGCAATCCTTCCTCCTGGTATTCGGGTGTCAAAAGGTAGATCTGGCGGTCCGCTGCCTTGAATTCGGGGGAGACTGCATTTTTGGCTCGTCCCAGGGCCACAGCAAAGCTGATCAGGGTGGGCGGCACATCCAGGTCTTCGAAGCTGCCGGACATGGAGTCCTTGCCGCCTATGGCACCCACGGACAGATCCAGCTGAGCCTGGAGAGCTCCCAGGACACCTGCCACCGGCAGGCCCCAGCGTCGGGGGTCGTCACCGGGCTTGGGGTAGTACTCCTGCAGGCTCAGGTGGGCCTGGGACCGGCTGAAGCCGCTGGCCACCAGCTTGGCCAGGCTTTCGACCACAGCCAGGTAGGCGCCGGTGTATGGGTCCTGGCTGCTGATCCAGGGGTTGAATCCCCAGGCCATGGCCGAGGCGGTGGTGGTGTGCCCATCCACCGGCAGCTTGGCCACCATGGCCTGGGCCGGTGTCAGCTGCCGTGCTCCGCCGAAGGGCATGAGGACGGTGCCTGCGCCGATGGTGGAGTCGAACTGCTCAGCCAGACCCTGCTGGGAGCAGACATTGATGTCTGTAAGCAGGGCCTTCATGCGTGCGTCCAGGTTGCCTTGGACCTCAAAGGGGGCATGGTAGGGAGCAGGGACCGCCACCTGGGCATCGGCCTTATGAGGGGCGCCGTTGGATGCCAGGAAGGATCGGGGGATGTCCACGATGGTCTCAGATCGCCAGGTCATTCGCAGCTGGGGTTCCTCGGTGACTTCGGCGATGACGGTGGCTTCGAGGTCCTCCTGTCGGGCATAGTCGATGAAGGCTGGTGCGTCTTCGGCAGCCAAGGCCACAGCCATGCGTTCCTGGCTCTCGGAAATGGCGATTTCGGTCCCGTCCAGCCCCTGGTACTTGAGCGGCACCCGGTCCAGATCCACGTTCAGCCCGTCCGCCAGCTCGCCCACGGCTACGGCAACGCCGCCGGCTCCGAAGTCGTTGCAGCGTTCAATCAGCCTGGCTGCCTCCGGGCGGCGGAAGAGGCGCTGGAGCTTGCGCTCCTCAGGGGCATCGCCCTTCTGCACCTCGGCCCCGCAACGTTCCAGACTCTGCTCGTCCTGGGACTTGGAGGCCCCGGTGGCGCCGCCGATTCCATCGCGGCCGGTCCTTCCGCCCACCAGGATGATCAGATCGCCGGGGGCGGGTCGACGACGGATCACATGGTCGGCCGGGGTGGCGGCCACCACTGCGCCAACCTCCATCCGCTTGGCCGCATAGCCGGGGTGGTAGATCTCCCGAACCTGACCGGTGGCCAGTCCGATCTGGTTGCCATAGGAGGAGTAGCCATCGGCCGCCTGACGGACGATCCGGCTCTGGGGCAGTTTGCCCGGCAGGGTCTGGTCCAGGGGCTGACGAGGGTCCGCTGCTCCACTGACCCTCATGGCCTGGTAGACATAGCCCCTTCCGGACAGGGGATCGCGGATGGCTCCGCCGATGCAGGTGGCGGCGCCTCCGAATGGCTCGATCTCGGTGGGATGGTTGTGTGTTTCGTTTTTGAAGAGGAAGAGCCAGTCCTGATCCTGGCCGTCTACATCGACCTTGGTCCGGATCGTACAGGCATTGACCTCCTCGGACTGGTCCATGTCGTTGAGGATGCCCTGCTTCTGCAGGTACCTGGCTCCGATGGTGGCCATGTCCATCAGGCATTCCGGCCGGTCCTGGCGGCCCAGCTCTTCGCGGATTGCCCGATACTGTTCCAGCGTGCCACGGGCTCGGGGGTTGTCCGCCTCGATCCGCTCCAGCCTGGTGTTGAAGGTGGTGTGTCGGCAGTGGTCGGACCAGTAGGTGTCTATCACCTTGAGCTCGGTCAGCGTGGGGTCTCGCTTTTCCTGACGGTAGTGGTCCTGGCAGAAGCGGATATCCGGCAGATCCATGGCCAGGTCCAGCTTGTCAATCAGCGCTTTAAGCTCAGGATCACCCAGATCGCGGAACCCTTCCAACACGGGCACTGGATCAGGATCCTCGTCAGGCATGGCCAGGGTCTTGGGCTGCTCCAGCCCCACCACCCGCGAGTCGACCGGATTGACCAGATAATTGCGGATGGCTTTAATCTGCCCGGCATCCAGCTCGCCCTGGAGCAGGTAGACAGTGGCCGTGGCCACCAGGGGGCGGGCGCCCTGGCCGACTAGCTGGACACACTGGGCTGCGGAGTCGGCTCGTTGGTCGAACTGACCGGGCAGGGGGGCCACGGCGAAAAGCATGGGGGAGTCCAGCGGCGGCAGGTTTTCGGAGCCCTTCATGCGCAGGGCTTCCTCCAATCGGGTGGCCACCAGGTCGGTCTGGGGTTGGGCGAAGACCGTGGGCAGGCAACGTTTGAAGAGGTCTTCGTCGATTCCCTCCAGATCGTAACGGTTGATCATGCGCAGGCCGGTCAGCCCTTGCACGCCCGGCAGGGTGCGCAGCTGTTCGGCAAGCCTGTCGGCGGCCTGGTCAAAGCCCCGCTTTTTCTCGGTATAGACACGGAAGAGCACAATGGATCCTTTCGCGATGGACTGGTTGGGGACCAATGAAAAACCCGGAGGCGATATGCTCGCTTCCGGGTCGACCGATTCAGCTGTTCGATTGGCTTTCGCGCTCCTCCAATTCGGTAAGCCCGTCCAGAATGGTTTGATAGGCCGGAATGATGCTGCCCAGATCCCTGCGGAAGATATCCTTGTCCAGGTGGGTGACATGGCCGTCATTATTGTTGCCAATCGCCCAGAGCCGGCAGGTGTCGGGGGTGATCTCGTCACCAAGCAGGATGATGCCCGATCCGGTCTTGCCCATTTCGATCTTGAAATCCACCAGCTCCACGTTGATGGCGCGGAAGATGCCGGTCAGTGCCCCGTTGATCTCCCGGGTCTTAGCGGCGATGATGTCCAGATCCTGCTCAGTGGCCAGTCCCAGGGCCAGAATGTCGTCCCGGTTGATAAACGGATCATCCAGAGGATCGGACTTGTAGAAGAACTCCAGCACCGGCTGCCTCAGGGTGGTGCCTTCCGCAACCCCGTATCGCTTGGCGAAAGAGCCTGCAGCCCGGTTGCGCATGACGATCTCCAGGGGGAACATGTCCAGCCGGCGGTTGAGCTGTTCGGTGTCCGAGATGCTGCGTACGAAGTGGCTGGGGATGCCCCGGCGGGCCAGCAGGGAGAATATCACCGTGGTGATCCTGTTGTTCAGTCTGGCCTTGCCTTCGATATTGGCCTTCTTGGCCCCGTTCCCCGCGGTGGCCTGGTCAGTGTACTCAACCCAGAGTATGTCCGGGTCATCCGTCTCGTACAGTTTCTTGGCTTTGCCTTGATAGCGCATTCCCAACTTTTCCACTGTTCGCCTTCCTCGAGTTTGTTGCGAATTGGAAACTTCTGCACTGCTTGGGACACGACCACCATAGCAAGCCGGGGTTACATCCCCGCGCCCACCCGGGGTTTCAGATCGCTGGCCACGGCTTCGGCACGCCCGGTGGCGGTCTGCAGGTCAGGACCCAGGGCCAGGACTACGCCCATGCGACGCTGACCATGCACTTCGGGCTTGGAGAAGATACGCAGATCAGTGCCTGGGTGGTCCAGGGCCTGCGGCAAACCCTGGAAACTGACCGGTCCTTGGCCCTTGACCAGGATGGGACGGCTGACCGCGCATGTGCCCTCCGGCAGGCTCAGGGCCAGATCCTCTTGATGGACGGGAATGCCCAGGATGGCTCGGGCGTGAAGGTCGAACTCAGTCAGCCGTTGGGAGATCATGGTCACCATGCCGGTGTCATGGGGGCGCGGGGCCACTTCGTTGAAGAGCAGTGAGCCGTCGCGCAGGACGAAGATCTCCACTCCGTAAATACCCCAACCGGTCTCGCCACTCTGGTGGGCCAGGGAGGTCATGGCCTGGACCAGCCGGGTGGCCATGTTCCGGGCCTGCTGCAGGATGTCGGGATTGAGCTCCGCCGGTTGCCAGGAGAGCCGGTAGTCCCCGTCCTCCTGCCGCTGGCCGATGGGCGTGCAGGTGGCCACGCCCGCAGAGGAAGCCACGGTCAGTACGGTCAGCTCATGGGACAGGGGGGCCAGGGCCTCCACAATGACCTCGGCCTTACCTTGGTGCTTGGTGGCTGCACGGCCCTGGGTCAGTGCCGAATTCCAGGCTTGTAACAAGCCCTCTTTACTGCGTACCAAGGTCTGTCCGTGGCCGGAGGAGCTCATCAGTGGTTTGACCATGCATGGGTAGCCCACCTGATTCGCCGCGCTGGCCAGCTCTTCGGGAGAGTCGGCGAATCGGTAGGGGGTGGTGGGCAGGCCCACCTGCTCGTGGGCGAAGACTCGTAGGGCCCTGCGGTCCATGCACATGGCCGCCAGGGGGGCGGCAGGCACCACCTGGATGCCCCGGGTCGCGGCACCGACCAGGCGGTCGGTGGCAATGGCCTCCACCTCGGGCACGATCAAATCGGGATGGACCTTGTCGATCAGCTCCTCAAGAGCCTGTGGGTCACTCATCTTCACCTGGTAGCCGGCATGGGCCACCTGGGTGGCCGGCGCGCCGGAATATGAGTCCGCCGCACCCACCCAGGCACCCAGCCGCATCAGGCTGATGGTGATCTCGCGTCCAAGTTCGCCGGCGCCTAGGAGAAGGACTCGTGTGGGTCTTGGCCCCAGAGGAGAGCCGAACGGTCGCTCCCCTGGATTGATGATGTTGATAATCCGTTGCTGACCGGATGCGCTCATACCCATATTCTGCCACCGACCCGTCGACCAAGAAGATGGGTCATCGATACATGCCTATAACCGACACCTATAGAGGCTTGCTTGTCCGCTGGCCGCCGGGACGATTACCATGTCAGGCAGTCGACCAGGGAAGGCGGGAACGTGAGCGAGCGGACACCGGCGGTGCGGATGGAGCACCTGACCAAGACCTATCACAGCGACGACGACGAAGATAAGACGGCCCTGGCCGACATTGATCTGACCGTCGAGACCGGGGATATTTTTGGCATTATTGGCCTGAGCGGAGCGGGCAAGTCCACCTTGGTCCGCTGCATCAACGGGCTGGAGGATTATGATTCGGGCAGCGTCAAGGTCCGCGGCCGCGAGGTCAAGGATCTGGCCCCGGCCGAGTTGAGGGACTTGAGACGTCGTACGGGTATGATCTTCCAGCACTTCAACCTGATGCCCTCCAGGACGGTGGCTGACAATGTTGGCCTTCCTCTGCGGGGGAGCGGCCGCGACCGTGCATCTCGACGGGCCCGGGTGTCCGAGCTTCTGGAATTGGTGGGACTGACCGAGCTGGCCGATCATTATCCCGCTGAGCTCTCCGGCGGCCAACAGCAGCGGGTGGCCATCGCCCGAGCCCTGGCCAACGAGCCGGATATCCTGCTCAGCGACGAGGCCACCAGCGCACTGGATCCGACCACCACGCGCTCCATTCTTCAACTGCTGCGTGATCTGCATGACCAGCTGGGCATCACCGTGGTCATGATCACCCACGAGATGTCGGTCATCAGGCAGATCTGCAACCGCGTGGCGGTCATCGATAAGGGC
This sequence comes from Bifidobacterium sp. W8114, assembly GCF_016101165.1. Lineage (NCBI taxonomy): Bacteria > Bacillati > Actinomycetota > Actinomycetes > Bifidobacteriales > Bifidobacteriaceae > Bifidobacterium > Bifidobacterium sp. W8114. Next base: position 142,324 of record NZ_JACFRA010000001.1, read on the forward strand.
GTCATCGTGGAGCAGGGCAGGGTCTTCGACGTCTTTGCGGACCCCAAGGCCCGGCTGACCAAATCCTTCGTGGCCACCACCTCCAACCTGGACAAGGTCAGGGATCTGATGGCCGCCGATTCGCCTCTGGTGGCCCTTGAACCCGGGCAGATTCTCATGCGCATGTCCTATGTATCCAAGGAGGTCTCCGAGGCCCTGGTCTCCACCATCAGCCGTCGCTACAATCTGGATGTCAACATCATCTTCGGTGACATCGATGTTGTGGAGGGGGCACCCCTGGGCGGACTTGTGGTCAGGATGGGCGGCGACCCCGAAAACATCCGTCAGGCCATGGAATACCTGCGCTCGCGCAACATCGGAATCGAGGTTCTCAAGTCATGACGTCCCTGCTTACCACCTGGTTCCCCAACGTCATGAGCCGACTGCCGGAGTTCTTCAGCAGCATGGTTCAGACCCTGGTCATGGTCGGTGTCTCCGGGGTGATCTCCTTCCTGTTCGCTCTGATCATCGGGGTGGGGCTGATCATCAGCCGACGTGACGGCATCCGTCACAACGGCCTGGTCTTCACCATCCTGGACAAACTGATCGACCTCTTCCGCTCCATCCCCTTCATCATTCTGGCGGCGGCCCTGGTGCCGGTGACCAGGATGCTCATGGGTACGGCCATCGGGCCCAAGGGGGCGATTTTCCCGCTGGTTGTAGGCATCACCCCCTTCTTCTCCCGGCAGATCGAGTCGGCCCTTGCCGGTCTGGACCCCGGGTATGTCGAGGCGGCGGAGTCCATGGGCATGACCACCTGGCAGATCATCTGGCACGTCTACCTGCGTGAGGGCATCCCCTCAATCATCCGGGTGACCACCATCACCATCGTCAGCCTTGTGGGCGAGACCGCCACAGTGGGCATCGTTGGCGGCGGTGGCCTGGGTGATTTCGCCATCCGTCTGGGCTACCAGCGGTCCATGAACGACGTGACCATCGCCACCATCATTGTGCTGGTCATCTTCATCGCCCTGATCGAACTGTTCGGCCGGCTTCTGGCCGAGGTCGTCGAACACTGAGCAATCCGGGAAAGGTCAGATTATCGTGGTCGGTCGTAGTCGCGTTGGCAAAAAGAACAGAGCCAAGGTCCAGCTGGCGGCGCTCAGCCTGGTCATCGTCCTCCTGCTGACGCTGGTGGTAGGTACCGATGTCCGTTTGAACCAGGTAGGTGCCGATGTCAAGGTCGTCAGGGTCGGCGTCATCGGCAGTTCGGACGATCAGATCTGGAAGGCTGTCCAGGCGGAGCTGGATAGGCGGGGCGAAAACATCAGGATTGAGCTCAAACCATTCCAGGACGCAATCTACGTCAATCAGGCCACGGCCAACCGCGAGGTGGACTTCAATGCCGCCCAGCACTACGCCTACCTGGAGGACGATGTAAAGACCCACCACTACCAGCTGGCCGTGCTTGGCAATACATACATCTCGCCCATGAACCTCTATTCACAGCGCTATGCCAAGCCCTCGCAGTTCCAGGACGGCGACCGGGTGGCCATCCCCAACAACGCCACCAATATGGGCCGGGCCTTGAAGGTCCTGGCCGATGCCAAGCTGATCGGGCTGCGCGACCCCAAGGCCACCAATCCGCTGCCCGAGGATGTAGTGGATAACCCCCGGCATCTGCATATCGAGCAGGTGGATCCGGCCGGCATCCTCAACCTGCTGCCCGACTATGCGGGAGGGGTCACCAATGCCAACTTCGTGGTTGACGCAGGTCGCAGCGTGCACGATGCCATCCATGAGGTTCCCTACGATCTGCAGAACCCGGCCAACAAGCCTTACATCAACATCATCGTCACCACCAAGGATCAGCGGGATAACCCCACCTATGCCGCGGTGGTGCGCGCCTACCATTCCAAGCCCGTGGCCGATACCATCGTCCGTGTCTACAAGGGCGCCTGCCTGCCGGCTTTCAAGGTTTCCTGATGCGATAGGTTCCAGCAATGAAGGAGGACGGATATGAGCACCAGAAGAACCAGGGCCAAGCGAGAGCTGGCGGCTGTCTCGGTCGTCATCCTGGTGGTCGCCGTCCTGATGGGCGTGGCCTATGTCAAGGTCAACCAGCCCGAACGTGGCCAGCGGGAGATCAGCATCGGCCTGGTGGGTGATGCTGATGAGGAAATCTGGAAGGCAGTTCAGCACGAACTGGACCAGCGCCGGGCAGGCATAAAAATCAAGCTTCGGTCCTTCCAATACGGGCGTTACGCCAATCAGGCGCTGGCCAACGGGGAGATCGACCTGAACGCCTTCCAGCACTATGCCTTTCTGGAGCAGGAGTCCAAGCAGCACGGGTATCGGTTTGCCGCCATCGGCGACACCTACATTTCACCGCTCAACCTTTACTCAAAGAAATACCGGAGCGTCGACCAGATAGGGCATGGTGAGCGGCTGGCCATTCCCAGCGATCCCATCGACCTGGGCCGGTCCCTGAAGGTGCTTGCCAGCGCCGGGCTGATCGGTCTGCGAGACCCCAAGGCCACCACGCCGGTTCCTGAAGACATTGTCGACAACCCGCGCGGGCTGGTCCTGGACCAGGTCGATCCACCGGGAATCGTCAAGGTCCTGCCCGACTATGCAGCCGGCATCACCAACACCAATTTCATCCTGGATGCCGGTATGAAGATTCAGGATGCCATCTATCAGGTGCCTGGTGATCTGAAATCACCAGCCAATCACCCCTATGTCAACATCATCGTGGCCAGGCAGGCCGACAAAAACGACCCCGCATACAAAGCCCTTGTCTCCGCCTATCACAGCCGATATGTGGCTGATGCCATCAACCGCTACTATCGTGGGGCGGCCGTCCCGGCCTTCTCCTACTAATAGTGACTGCAATTAGTGGGTGCAATCGGGTCGTCGCCCTGTCTTGGTCCGGCCCAAGGCTGCTAATGATGAACAGCGAAGGGAACGCTGATGAAGGATCATAATCGCCTGACGCTGGCCCTGGTCCTGGACTCCTTTGGCAACAGGGGCAACGGGACCTCCAATTCCGCCATCCAATACGCCCAGGGTCTGGAGGCGCTGGGGCACCGGGTCCGTCTGGTGGGGGTGGGGTCGACCGACTATCCGGCACGGGTGCATCGCATTCCTTTGGTCTCCGCAGTGGCGGCCAGGCAGCAGATGAGCTTCGCTCGTGCTGATCCGGATCTCTTCCGAAGAGCCTTTGCCGGTGTGGATCTGGTTCATATTTACGAACCTTTCGCCTTCGGTCGCGCCGCCCTGTCCCAAGCTAGATCCATGGGCATACCGGTGACCGCCGGCTTTCACATTCAGCCTGAGAACATCACCTATTCCTCTGGCCCATTGCGCTACCTGCCCGGGGTGGACGCGGCCATTTACAGGCTGTTTCGGTTCTGGCTCTACGACCATGTCAGGCACATCCACGTTCCCACCCAGCTGACGGCCGACCTGCTGCGCTCGCATGGGTACAAGGCCTGCCTGCACGTCATATCCAATGGGTACCAGCCCAGGTTCAACCCTGGTGACCGATATGAGCGGGACCGATACGAACGGCAGCGATCCGGTCGGCTGATCCAGGTTGTGGCCTCTGGCAGGCTGGCCCGGGAAAAGGACCATCTGACTTTGATCCGTGCCTTGGCCCTGTGCAGGAACAGACGCAGGATCCGTCTGACCATAGCTGGCACAGGACCCATGGAGCGCCGACTGAAGGCAGAAGCCGCCCGGCAACTGGACGGCATGCAGGTCTCTATTGGATTCCATCAGAACGCGACCATGCCCGATCTGCTCAGGCAGGCCGACCTGCTGGTTCACCCATCAATAGCGGATTTGGAATCGGTCAGCGTCCTGGAGGGGATGGCCTGCGGCGCAGTCCCGGTTATCGCCCGATCCAGCCTGAGCGCCGCCGGTCATTTCGCCTTGACGCAGCATTCGCTCTTCCCGGTCGGCAAGGCTCAGGCGCTAGCTTCGCAAATCGACTGGTGGGTAGACCATCCTCATGCCCTTTCAGTCTGGTCCAGTCGCTATGCCGAACATACCAAGGAACATTACTTACTGGACGCCTCCGTCAGCGCCTTTGCCCATATGGCCGTGCAGGCCGTCAGCGATCAGGAGCCGGGCCGGGTATAGGCCTGACCTGGCTTAAATCTCCTGCTTGGATATGATCAGAGCCGATCCGAAGATGGCCACCAGAACCACGCCTGCGGATACTCCGGCATAGATCCAGGCCTGATCAGCCTTCAGAGTGTTAAGGATGATCTGTTCGCCGAACCCGACGAAGTCGAGGTATTTCAGCCATTGCCATTTCGCAGTCAACTCCACGAGGCCGATCAGCATGGGCCATATCACGATCACCACCGCTGGGATGACCAGGGATTTGGTAAGGATCAAGAGAATAATGCCCAGGCTGATGATGACGGAGATGCAGAAGCTGACCAATAGGGTCATGACGGCCACATCCTTGCATAGGATGCCCCAACCGGCTCCAGGTTTCCTTCCTAGGGCCAGTCCGGTCAGCAGAATAGCGACGAAGTAGCACAGGGTCAAAAGGATGATGTCAGTCAGGATGGTCACATACTTGCCCAGGATGAACTGTATGCGCGAGATGCCCGATGTCAGCGTGTTCTTCAGAGTGTGCTGGCTGTATTCCGCACCAATGACAATGACGAAGACCGCGATGTAAAAGTAGATTAGAGACGAGGCGGAGGCGACACCTGCTTGCAGGCCTGTCTTAATGGTCCAGCTTTGCCCTTCGATTTCCGACAGTTTATGAGCGTATTCTTCGCCTCCGGTGGTGATTCCCATAGTGCTTTTGCGCCATGTGGTCACTATGCCGAGTGCCATAGTGGCAATGAGCAGAATCAGCATGCCGATGGAACGTCGCTGCCTGTAAAAGTCGGCCCTGATCTGGTTAATCATTGTTTCCTCCTATGCTCTTGAGGGTTTTTGTTCAGCAGATTCGGGAATATTCCTCCAACGATTCTTTCTGCTGGCTGATTTGATTGACCAGGATGCCTTCCTGAACCAGAAGTCTGTTGATGGGGCCCGGCTCCAGGTTCTCCTGCCTGATCAGAATCTGATGGTCGTCAAGGACTTGGAAGGGGCCGATTCCCCGGCGATCCAGGATCATGGCGGCCCTGGAGCTCTGGTCCACGTCTATCAACAGTTCATCCTTGTTTACTTCCTTGATCAGGCGACCGTGGCTGATGAACCCGAACCGGGAGGAGACCAGGTAGAGTTCGCTCAGAATGTGACTGGAGATGAGGATGGTCGTCCGGCGCTCCTTGTTGAGCCTGTCCAGCTGATTCCAGTCGTGGCTTCTGGCAGGCTGGCCCGGGAAAAGGACCATCTGACCCTGATCCGCGCCCTGGCCTTGTGCAGGAACAGACGCAGGATCCGTCTGACCATAGCAGGCACAGGGCCCATGGAACGCCGACTGAAGGCCGAAGCCGCCCGGCAGCTGGGCGGCATGCAGGTCTCTATTGGATTCCATCAGAACGCGACTACGCCAAGGAAGATTACCCCTGGATGCCTCTGTCAGGGCCTTTGCCCATATGGCCGTGCAGGCCGTCAGCGATCAGGAGCCGGGCCGGGTATAGGCTTGACCTGGCTTAGATCTCCTGCTTGGATATGATCAGAGCCGATCCGAAGATGGCCACCAGGACCACGCCTGCGGATACTCCGGCATAGATCCAGGCCTGATCAGCCTTCAGAGTGTTCAGGGCGATCTGTTCGCCGAACCCGTCGAAGTCGAAGTATTTCAGCCAGTTCAATTTAAAGGCATACTCCACAAGGGAGATAAGCATGGGCCATATCACGATCACCACCGCTGGGATGACCAGGGATTTGGTAAGGATCAAGAGGATAATGCCTAGGCTGATGATGACGGAGATGCAGAAGCTGACCGATAGGGTCATGACGGCCACATCCTTGCATAGGATGCCCCAGCCTACACCCGGTTTCCTTCCTAGGGCCAGTCCGGTGATCAGGATGGTGATGAAGTAGCACAGGGTTAGGAGGATGATGTCAGTCAGGATGGTCACATACTTGCCGAGGATGAACTGTATGCGCGAGATGCCCGATGTCAGCGTGTTCTTCAGAGTGTGCTGGCTGTATTCTGCGCCAATGACGATGACGAAGACCGCGATGTAAAAGTACATTAGAGACGAGGCGGAGGCGACACCCGATTGCAGGCCTGTTCTGACTGTCCAACCTGGGCGTCCGATTGCCAACAGTTCTTCGCCCCCGATGGTGGGTCCCATAGGGGTTTTGCGCCATGTGGTCACTATGCCGAGTGCCATAGTGGCAATGAGCAGAATCAGCATGCCGATGGATCTCCGCTGCCTGTAAAAGTCGGCCCTGATCTGGTTAATCATTGTTGTTTCCTCGACTCTTGAGAATCCTTGTTGAGCAGATCTGTGAAATATTCCTCCAACGATCCCTTCTGCTGGCTGATTTGATTGACCAGGATGCCTTCCTGAACCAGAAGTCTGTTGATGGGGCCCGGCTCCAGGTTCTCCTGCCTGATCAGAATCTGATGGTCGTCAAGGACTTGGAAGGGGCCGATTCCCCGGCGATCCAGGATCATAGCGGCCCTGGAGCTCTGGTCCACGTCTATCAACAGTCCATTTTGATTGATCCGGTCCAGTTCATCCTTGTTTACTTCCTTGATCAGGCGACCGTGGCTGATGAACCCGAACCGGGAGGAGACCAGGTAGAGTTCGCTCAGAATGTGACTGGAGATGAGGATGGTCGTCCGGCGCTCCTTGTTGAGCCTGTCCAGGAGTGTTCTGAATTCCATGATTCCTCCCGGGTCCAGGCCGTTGATGGGTTCGTCCAGAATCAGGAAATCGGGTCGGGTGAGGATGGCCATGGCCAACCCCAGGCGCTGACGCTGGCCCAGAGAGAGGTGACCGGCACGAGTCTTGGCCTTTTCGCTCAGGCCGACGAAGTCGATGGTCTGAGCGATGGCCTTGTCGTCGGTCAGCCCGTGCTGGATGGCTGTCAGTTCCATGTTCTGGCTGACGGTGAGTTTTTTAAAGGCGGCCGGAGCCTCAATGATCGAGCCTATTCTGCTTAGTATCCGGCTGTCCTTGCCAATTGTGTGCCCCATCAGCCTTATGGTTCCCTCCTGGATGGGGGAGAGCCCGGTGATCAGACGCATAAGAGTGGTTTTGCCGGCGCCGTTCTCACCGATCAGCCCGTAGACCTCGCCCTTGTTTATGGAAAGGCTGACATCGTCCAGTGCCTGAAAGCGTCTGAACCGTTTGCTGGCATGGCTAATATCCAGAATGGTATCGTCCATGGGGTTCCTTTCTCTATGTCGCTATCAGAGAATCTAAAGTGCCTTTCTTAATTGCATGGCTAAGAAATCATTAAGAATTGCATAAATCCGCTTGGGCGAGACCGGCCTCGTTAGGTGGCTTCAGTAACATGAGAGTGACCTGCGAAAGGAAGACAGTATGCCGACGATTCTGGTCGTGGAGGATCAGGAGGACATCCAGTCCCTGCTCAAGGATGTGCTGGGCGAGACCTACAGGATTATCCAGGCGACGACGGGCGCCCAGGCCTTGGCCCGCTTTCAGCAGGAGGAACCCGACCTGATCCTTTTGGATCTGATGCTCCCTGTAGTCACCGGGGACAGCGTCCTCAAGGCCATTCGGCATATGTCGTCGGTGCCGGTCATCATCCTCACGGCCATTCAGGATAAGACCAGAACCGTCAGCCTCCTGGAGCAGGGCGCCAATGATTATGTGACCAAGCCTTTCGACATTGACGAGCTCCGCGCTCGTGTCCAGGTCCAGCTGCGCCAATCCGGGGCACTGAAAGCCGATGCGGATGCAGCAGGTGAATCCGACGCCAAGATTTGTTTTCAGGGGATCGAGCTGGACCGGATGGAGCACACGGTCAGCGTTGATGGGCACAGGGTCGAACTGGCACGCAAGGAATTCGCCATCCTTGAGCTTCTGATGGACCATCCACATCGGGTCTTCGAGAAGGAGGACCTCTACAGGCAGGTTTGGAACCAGCCATACATCAATGCCGAGAATACTCTCAATGTGCACCTGAGCACCTTGCGGACCAGTCTGAACAGATACGCCGGCAGTCAGCGCTACATCGTGTCGGTCTGGGGCATCGGCGTTCGCCTGGTCTGAATTCGGATGGAAGAAAGAACGATGAATAAGGGTCGTCGGAGGTGAATCCGTGAAGGTGGCCGCACTTGTTTTGGGTCTTGTCGCCCTCGCCCTGGCGATTGGCCTGATAATGCTGATTGTCGACCTCAAACGAATCAGTGACGATCTGGACTTCATCAACCATGCCGACACTAACGCCTTGGTAACCACTGGGTCCAATATCGGGCTCATCCGCACTCTGGCGGATAGGATCAATGCCGTTCTGAACAAGACCAGGCGGCTGCAGATCACCCAGGCTGAGCAGAACAAGCAAGTCCGGCAGATGCTGACCAACCTAACCCATGACATCAAGACCCCGCTGACCGTGGCCAGGGGATACGCCCAGCTGCTCAAGGAGGGATCGGCTGATCAGGAGCAATTGAGCAGGATCCTCAACAACCTGCAATCGGTGGATCACTATCTGCATTACCTGATGGATTTCAATCTGATACAGGAGAAGAGCGTGAGCCTGGATCTGACCAGGGTGAACCTATCGGCATTGGTTCAGCAGGAGCTCTTCAATGCCTTCGATTCTCTGACCGCGCGGTCCGTCACGGTGGAGCCCAGAATTCAAACTGGTGTGGAAATTACGACGGATCAGATCATGATGAGTCGAATAATTCAGAACCTGATTGGCAACTGGCTCAAGTATGCGGAGGAATCAGCCTGGGTGGACCTGCACAAGAGTGAAGATGGACGAATTCATTTGGACTTCGGCAACAAAACTACGGGCGAAGCAGTCGATGTGGACAGGCTCATGGAACGGTTCCAGACCGATGACCAATCACGGACCAAGATCAGAAGCACAGGCCTAGGTCTCAGTATTGTTGACTCCTTGGTGGATTCACTGGGCGGCTCCATGCGGCTGGAATCCACCAACGGTATTTTCTTGGTCCACTTGCTGCTGAGTGATGCTCCGCAATCGAAGGAGCTGTAAATAACCAAGGTTCGAGGTAGCTTGGTGAGACGCTGTGGCTTGTCACGGCCTTCATGGCAAAACCATGACAGGCCACAGCGCATGTAGGCGGAGGATGGGGTCAGCACATGAATCCGACAGTACTTAAATCTGATTGTGCTTAAATCCGACTGACAGATGAGTCGCTTCTGCGTCTACAATCAGGCGAAATCAGACCTTGGTGTGGGGCACTATAACAGCCCTGGCCGAGAGCTTGTTGTCGACCAGCTTGTGGTAGGCATCCAGGGCATTGTCCAGCGAGTAGGTTTCGATCTCGGTCTCGATCTGGCCGTTGCGATACATGTTGGCCACATCGTAGAGCTCAGGGATGGAACCCCAGTAAACGCCAAGCAGCTCCTGCTCCCAGGGCTTGGAGTACCAGTCGTATTCCGCCTTGCCGCCGGCGATGCCGACCACGGTCACACGGGATCCCGGGCCGCCCGAAGCCTGTGCGGCAGCAATGGTCGGGGCCACACCCACGAAATCGAAGGCGGCATCCACGCCCTCGCCATGGGTGATCTTCCTGATGTTCTCCACCTGGTGCTCGTCGCTGACTACAGGGATGGCACCCTTGGCCTCAGCCTTTGCCAGAGCCTCCGGCTTGGTGTCGGTGGCGATTACGGTGGCGCCGGTCAGGGCGTGCAGAATCTGAATGGCGATCTGGCCCAGTCCGCCCAGGCCAATGACCAGAGCGTACTTTCCGCCGCCGTTCAGGTGGGGCATGGCAGCCCTGATGGCGTGGTATGGGGTCAGGGCAGCGTCAGCCAGAGGTGCTGCGCCGATGGGATCCGCATCGCCCAGGGGCACCAGGTTGCGGGCTGGGACGGTCATGTATTCGGCCATGCCGCCGTCGCGACCCAGACCCAGGGCCAGTGATTTATTGGTTGCAGCGCTGGAGCAGTAGTTCTCCTGGCCGGCTACGCAGTGAGGGCAGTGGCCGCATCCGGTGGGACCATAGACGATGTAGGCATCGCCCTTCTTGAAGCCCGTGACGTCGGGCCCTACCTCTTCGACCCAACCAGTGGTCTCATGTCCCAGAATGAATGGCGGCTTGGTGTGGCTGCCGGTTTCGGGGGTGTAGTCCTGGAAGACGGAGACGTCGGAATGGCAGCAACCTGCACCAGCCACCTTGAGGAGAACCTCGCCGCTTCCGGGCGTCGGCTCCGGCACTTCCTTGAGGGTGGGGAAGGTGTTGAATTCTTCGAAAACAACGGCTTTCATAAGTTTCCTTTCATCGTTGAAGCATTTCTGCTCTTATGCTCAGGGCGGGGGTATCTGCATCAGCATCGGTGCAATAAAAATCTTAACCAAAGATAATCATGTACTCACCCGAACGAGTGTGATATGTCCAACACTGTGGGACTGGTCGTGTTTAGAGGGCGGATGAAAAGTATATGTGTGTGTATATATACGAATACCTCTCCCCAAAGGATGATCAGCAGGGGAGAGTTGGCAGGATGACCTTGGTTGCCGGGGTTTAGCTTGAGTGGCTTTTACAGCAGATTGATCAGAGCCTGGGTGTCCTCGACGGTTGTCGCCCAGGAGGTTGCCAGTCGGATTACCGTGTGGGCGGCATCGCTGCGTTCCCAGAAGTCGAAGGCGACCTGCCTGGACAGTTCCTCCATACGCTCATTGTCCAGGCGGACGAAGGTCTGATTGGTGGGGGAGTCCATGACAATCTGATACCCTTTCTCCCGCAGGGCCTTTTTGATCATCGCTGCTGTCTGGATGGCGTTGCGGCTGATTCGTGAGTAGAGGTCGTCGGTAAAGAGGGCATCGAACTGTACCCCCAGGAGCCTTCCCTTGGCCAGGAGGGCTCCCCTTCTTTTGATCATGGTGCTGAAATGCTCGGGGGCATTCCCCTTGGGGAAGACCACCGCTTCGCCGCAGAGTGCGCCCACCTTGGTACCGCCGATGTAGAAGACGTCGCAGAGACGGGCTATGTCCGTCAGGTCGACGTCGGTTCCGGGCGCGACCAGTCCGTATCCCAGCCTGGCCCCGTCCAGGTAGAGCGGAATCTTGTGTTCTTGACAGATTTGTGAGAGGTCTTCCAGCTCCTGGCGGGTGTAGAGGGTTCCATACTCGGTGGGGTGGGAAATGTAGACCATACCTGGGAAGACCATCTGTTCATGGTTTCCGTCGGCGTAGAAGCCATCCAGGAAGGTATTGAGATCATCTGCACGAATCTTGCCCTGTTCTCCTGGGATGGTCAGGACCTTATGACCTATGGCTTCTATGGCGCCGGCCTCGTGGACGTTGACGTGGCCCGTGTCCGCAGCGACCACTCCCTGGTAGGACTTCAGCAGGCAGGAGGTGACGACCTGGTTGGTCTGGGTCCCACCAGCCAGGAAATAGACCTGCGCTTGCGGGCAGCTACAGGCGTAGGCGATCTTCTGAGCGGCGGAGAGGCAGTACCGATCCTTGCCGTAGCCGGGAAGGTGCTCCATGTTGGTATCAATCAGCCGTTGCAAGACTTCGGGGTGGGCACCCTCGGAATAGTCGTTGACGAATGACAGCATAAATATCCTTTCTGAGGACCGTACCCGTGTATGCCTTATGGTACACGTAAATTGAATTCCAACTCCCTCTATGAGCTCTTCTTTCATGCTGGTTCGGAGCATTGGCGCGTAATCAGAGAGGTTGGTGCGTAAGGTTGCGAAGATGAGGTCAAATGCAGCGAGGATTTGGTCCAAACTGGGGCAAATCCAAGTATTGATGATTGAATTTTGCTCGTTGTCTCCACTTCTCGTTCAGTTGAAGAAAAGTCGCCAATGATGAAGACCTAAACAGTAATTATGACGGTAGCAACTGTGAGCACCCGGCTCTTACTGTTAGTCGGGCTTCTCCCGTCCTTTTCGTGCTAGAGGGAGTAAATCCAATAAGTTAGGAAACACGTACAAATATCAGAGAGGGTTGTATTCATAACAGGGAGAAAAATAGGCAAGGTACACGCTGACCATCTGGAGCAGTCATGAAGAAGACATTGCTACCGGAGACAGAAGTTACACGTCTACTCTTTACCAAGTGGTATCTGATAGAAACGGGCATAATATTACATAAACCAGTCTGCCAGTTCCTTTACCACCAGGATAGTGCGTTACTGAAGTAAGTATACTTTTGACACATGGCAGAGAAGCAGGGACAAGTACCATATGATGACAGTAATGTCAGCAGCATTGAAGAGTATGCCAAGCGTATTGTAAATAAAACATTGAGAGAAGCTTTGGATTTGCCCCAGGATGCCACACCCAAGGGTAGCGGAGGCAAGGGGGCCATGGGCGAGACTGTCGAAGAGTACTACTTTCGCATTAAAAACAACAATGTTCAAGGTCCCGATTTTCCAAAAGTCGGTGTTGAGCTCAAGACTACAGGTTTGAGATACGATGCCCACAACAAGCCTTGTGCCAAGGAACGACTTGCTATAACTAACATTAACTGGATGACGATTCTCAACGAGGATTTCAAGAAGAGCCATCTTATGGATAAGATGTCGAAGATTCTCCTTCTGGCCTACGACTATGACCCAGGTAGCGACAGCGTTTTGGATATGAGATTCAGACTGGCCACCATGTGGGGTGTGCCGGAACGAGATAAGCCTCAGATGCTGGCGGACTGGAATACGGTTCTCGCAAAAGTGAGGAATGGGGACGCAGATAAGGTAAGCGGCCGTGACACCGTTTACCTTGAAGCTGCAACTACCGGTTCCGGTCACGGGAAAAAATATCCGCAACCCAAATCGGACCGGTGCGCCAAGCCAAGAAGGTGGGCGCTGAAATCATCCTATATGACCACGGTCATCAATCAGCTCTTCCAAAAGAATAAGTACGCTCCAATCAAGAGGGAAAAGGACGAGGAGAATCTGACCCTTCACCAGTTGGTGAAGGCGAGATTCCACCCTTACATGGGAAAAACGAAGAAAGAGCTGAAATCCATCCTGCAAATCTCCGCAAGTGAGCGTGCTAAGAACTATTACGCGATAATAACAAAGAAAATCCTCGGTATAGGTACTGATAAGAGCATAGAGGAATTCGACAAGGCCGGTATCATGGTGCGCACAATCAGGCGGAGCCACACAGGACGTGTCAAAGAGTCACTTTCATTTCCTGCAATGGACTATAAGAAAGTAGCCTGCACTGATTGGGAGGACAGCAAACTATACGGATACATGACCACTCCCTACCTGTTTGTCGTCTTCAGGCAGTGTGAGGAGCACGGACCCCTGTTTTTGTCGCAGTTGGTGTGGTGGACGCCGACGGACGAGGACTTAGCTGAAGCTCAGCGAGTCTACATGACAACGAAACGGCACATCCTATCCAATGATTATGATCACTTTCCTGGCATCAAGGGTTTGGATGGTAAGGGTTCGCATATACACGTGCGCCCTCACGCCACGAAAGGTGAGACCTGTCTTACCCCACAGGGAACTAGGGAGACAAAGAAATCTTTCTGGATTACGAACAAATATGTTCAGCAAATCATCGACCAGGCATTAGACGACCTGCAATGACTTTGCCAATCCTGTGGGGAATTCCGGTGACAAGGGCATTGCCCATACAGAAGGCCCTGTGCCCGTCGCTCATGCCGTCATCTGTCCAGCCCCGTGGGAACATCTGCAGCTGGTCGAGTTCATCTGGTACCAGCCTTCTGAGCCTGCCGTCCTGCTCGACAACATGCTTCATGCGACTGGCCCCCTTGCCGCCTTCACCTGTCAGAATGGTCCGGCTGGGTTTGTCCAAAGAATCTGGAAAGGTGACGGGTCCTTCGGCGTAAGTGTATTCAAAACCTGACTTCGCCTCCCGCTTTTCCTTTTTTGCGCCCTTCAAATACGACCATTTCGATAGGGAGCCTTCGTCAATCCAGAACTGCGGTGGAACATCTTGCGCAGGTACAAGGATGTCTCCCAAGACAGTTTTTTGGCCAGCATACACGGCTTCTACCCGTTCGCTGAATACGACACCGCCCTGCATTACGCCTGCATTCCGGAAGAGCGAAGTCTTCGAATCGATGCCGAATCGTTTGGTTACGTCATAGGGGTCATCGTTGATACGAAATGTACTTGAATCTTTTTTCCCGGAAGGCTCTGCCGGAAAGGCTTCCGCCATGATTCCACTGCTGTGCAGACGAGTCGAGAGGTCCCATACACTCCGGGTGAGTTCTGCGAAGATGTAGACCCTCCTCCTCCGTTGGGGCATTCCATAATCTGCAGCATTAATCACTCTCCATTCGACCGAGTAACCCAGTCGGGACAAGCAGGAAAGAATGATGGCAAAATCACGTCCACGCTGGGTAGATGGTGATTTCAACAGCCTATCTACGTTCTCGAGCAACACAAGACGTGGTCTACGTTTCTCCAAAAGTGTATTTATGCTCCACCAGAGGACGCCTTTTTTGCCCTCGATACCCGAAGATTGAGAGAGTGGCTTAGCCACGCTGTAATCCTGGCATGGGAAGCCGCCGACAAGCATGTCGAACTGTGGAATATTGGCTTCTCCCTTGTCGAATTTCCTGAGTACTTCAGCTATATCTTCGTTAACGCAGGATCCAGTTCCAAAACGATCCTCGTAGCAGCGCCATGCAAATTGCTTGGCTTCGCTTCCGTTGGGTTCCCACTGGTTGGCCCATACGGTCTGGAAGGGACCGGCGGCTTCCATGTTGAATTCGGGATGTTCAGGATTGTTGTAACCATCCAGGCCTAGACGAAATCCGCCCACACCTGCGAACAGTTCGACCACCCTGATGGACATAGACGCACCAACTTACTTTCGAGGAAACTCTGACACACCAATGATACGGGGATTTATGGATTTGATCAACAGGTAGCGGTTCTCGGCAGCGTTCAACCGTATGTTCGACAAGGACTAAGTCGAGACGAAAACTGGTATGAGGTTTTCCCGATAAAGGTTGACGAAATGTTCATATTTTGCTGCTAGTCAACAGCTATCGTCAACATTGCGGCCTGACTATACATGTTGCCGATTGTTCTGAATAGCTGCGTGGGCTGCACTGAGCCCAACGGTCTTCTCATGTCGCCTAGTAAAAATCCGGGTTCCTTGCCTTCTTTGGATGTATCTGAGCAGATACATCTTATTACTCACCATCGCGAACGGTCCCAGCCTATCGTTACATTTCAAAGTAACTCTTTTATGCAAGTATCGCAAAGTCTGGGAGCAATACTACTTTAAATTTAAATCAGACCGTATGAGAATAATCAACATGCTTAAATGTCAAATAGTGCAGTTCGGTGACTTTAAATATCATCCTACGTTAGATATGAAAACCACGGGCTTAGCCGTCTTCAATAATCGAGTGCGAGGTCCAATACATATGGAGTGTGAACATACATCGATTTGCGATACTTGAGTTTTCTTAATTGGAAAACTCTTTGAGAATTTACCAGATATGTATCGCAAGTTAGCACAAGCTAGCATAGATTTGCGCTGGGCAAGCTACGTATTACCTGGGATTTGTATGCGACTTGTGATTGTAGCGCTTTCGCTGAAATCAAGATCTATCCAGTTGCAAGCTGAGCTGTCGTTTCAGAAATTTTATGTACTGTTCTCTAATTTGGCGGCAAAGCATCTATAGGCAATTTGGAATGTAAAAATTAGCATGTAGGTCCATCTTGCTCGATGACAATAGGCTCCGGACCAGCCAAGCCGATCCGGAGCCATGGTTCTCACTACAGCATATGCGACGTGTCGCCCATCAGATGCTCAGGCGATGAGCTCCTTGACGGAGGCAATGATCGCTTGCAGGCTGGCCTTGGCATCATTGAAGAGCATCTGCGTGTTCGGGTTGAAGTAGAGCTCGTTCTCGATGCCGGCGTACCCCTTGCCCCTGCCTCTCTTGAGGACGACAACATGCTGGGCCTTGTCAACGTCCAGGATGGGCATGCCAGACACCGCGGTCCCCGGTCGGCGTGCAGCCGGGTTGGTCACGTCATTGGCGCCGACCACCAAGGCGACGTTGGCTGATGGGAACTGGGGATTGATGTCGTCGAGGTCGATCAATTCCTCATAGGGGACGTTGGCCTCGGCCAAGAGGACGTTCATATGTCCGGGCATACGGCCGGCCACAGGATGGATGGCATAGGAGACCTCCACGCCACGGCCCTTGAGCAGCTGGCCCAGGTCGGCCAGTTCGCGCTGGGCCTGGGCTTGCGCCAGACCGAAGCCGGGGACGAAGATGACCTTGTCCGCATAGACCAGCTGGACGGCTACATCGTCGGGCGTGGTCTCCTTCATGGTCCCTTGGGCGCTCGCGTCCTGAGATGTGCTAGTCGAGGAGCCGCCGAACCCTCCGGCCAGCACGCTCAGGAGCGGACGGTTCATGGCCTGGGCCATCAGGACGGATAGGGTGGCACCGGCTGCACCGACCAAAGCGCCTGCCACGATCAGAGCGACGTTGTCGATGGCCAGACCGTTCATTGCTACAGCTGTGCCGGTGCAGGCATTCAAGACGGAGATGACCACGGGCATGTCGGCGCCGCCGATGGGGATGACGAAGACCAGTCCGTAGCCCAGGGCGAATATGGCCGTGAGGAGGGCCCATAGGGTCCGGTGGTCCGGATTCAGGCAGAGCATGACCAGGCTGAGGACCGTCAACAGAGCGAAGAGCACATTCCAGACGGCCTTGGCTGACAGCTTCAGGTTTTTGATCAGGCTGATGCCCTGGAGCTTGCCGGCAGCTATCAGGGAGCCGGTGAAGGTGATGGAACCGATGACCACGCCCAGGCCGGCGGTGATCAGCACCACCAGAGTCGGGGCGCCCTCAGAAGTCAGTATGTCGTTCAGAGCGACCAGGGCTGCAGCGCCGCCGCCGACCGTGTTGAAGACGGAAACCAGCTGAGGCATGTCCGTCATTTTCACCTTCTTGGCCGAGTAGACTCCTGCTGCGGATCCGATCAGAATGCCGAGCACGAGCAGAACGATGGCCAGGGAAGAGGTGAAACCGGTGGCGAACAGGTGGATGAAGGCCATGGCCACGGCGATGACCATGCCTGCGGCTGAAATCCGATTGCCTGTACGGGCCGTCTTGGGGGAATTCATGTAGTGCAAGCCCATGACGAACATGACCGAGGAAAGGAGGTAGACGAACCAGGTGACGATGTCGAGGGTATTCACTTGTCTGCTCCCTCGTTCTTGGCGGTCTGAGTCGTGACGGACGAAGCCTGTTCGTCCTGGCTGGCCTTATCCTTCCCCTTGTCGGGTTTTGAGGACTTGAACATTTCCAGCATCCTGTCGGTCACCACGTAGCCGCCCACCACGTTCATGGCGCCAAGGACGGCAGCGAGGAATATAAGTACGTAGGAAAGCGGGGAGTGAGCTTCCGCCGCGATGATGACCACCCCGACGATCACAATGCCATGAATGGAGTTGGCACCCGACATGAGCGGTGTGTGAAGCGTGGCCGGAACCTTGCCAATCACCTCTACGCCAATCAGCAGGGCCAGAATGAAAAGCGTAATTGCTATGACCAAAGAATTCATTGCTCTTGACCTTTCTCCCCGGTCTCTTCGGCATCTGGAACATCCGCGCTTCCATGTGTGCCGGATTCGGCTGCTCCAGTTACAATCAGTGCTTGGTCAATCTCGTCATCCGCCTTGATGCCGAGCGTGCCATCGCGAAGGAAGTGCACCAGCACGTCCGCTACATTTCTGGACAGAAGGTTGGAGGCCGTCGTGGCTACGCCGCTGGCCAGGTATGGTGCCCCGATCATGATGACACCCTTGTCGGTGGTCCTGGTTCCCACCTGTGATTCCTCGACATTGCCGCCCAGGTCGCTGGCAGCGCAGTCTACGATCACGGCTCCGGGATGCAGATTGGCCACACCCTTGGCGCTCAAGAGGCGGGGAGGTTTTCCGCCTGGAACCTTGGCCGTGGTGATGACCACATCGAAGCCCGCCGCTTTGGCATCCACCGCAGCCTGCTGCTGGGCCTGCTCCTGATCGGTCAGCTGGCGCGCATAGCCGCCCTGGCCCTGTCCCTTGGAAAAGTCCAATCCCAGGTCGAGGAACTTGGCTCCCAAGGATTCCACCTCCTGCCTGGAAGCGGGTCTGACATCATAGGCGGTGACCACGGCTCCCAGACGTTTTGCGGTCCCGATGGCCTGCAGGCCTGCAATCCCCGCGCCCAGGACCAGGACCTTGGCCGGTCGGATGGTTCCCGCTGCAGTGGTCATCATGGGGAAGAAGGATCCATATGCATCGGCAGCCACCAGTGCCGCCTTGTATCCCATGACCGAGTTCTGCGAGGTCATCTCATCCATGGACTGGGCGGAGCTGAGCTGTCGGGGGAGGCGCTCCATAGCGATTCCTGTAAGCCCGGCCGCCTCCAAGGACTTGATGTAGTCGCTGTCGCTCAAAGACCCCAGCATGCCGATGATCCATGTTCCGGCTGGAATCCGCTTCAGCAAGGAGCTATCAGGTCTGTTGACAAAACCCAGGACCTGTGATTTGGATAGGACGGTGTTCCTGTCGGTGATTATGGCTCCCATCTGCTGGTAGTCCTCATCCCGGAAGCCGGCTTGGGCCCCGGCCCCGGACTCCAGTAGGCAGGTAATATCTTGCCTGGTCAGCCGGGTCACGATGTCAGGCGTCAGAGCCACGCGCGACTCCTCCTTGTCTGTCTCCTTGAGGACCCCGAAGGTTACGTGAGGTTGTTCTGGTCCACTCATGTCTTTCCTTTTCCAAGCACAACTGTGTGTGAGTAATTTCATCAATGATTCTAGTGGCTGATTGTTGCCACTGGGAGGTCAACATAACTGTTATGCAAATGTGTTTTATAGGTATCAGCCGGGGAGAAACCAAGTTCAAGGCACCTTGCAAGGTACCTGGCTAAAGAGGATGAAAAGTGGAAAAAGTAAAAAGCCATACTCGCCTAGTTGTGACCATGCAGCTCACGGATTGTCTGAAGAGTGGTTTTGCGGTTTTCATGCCGGATTTTTATGAGCCGGTTGGCATGGTTCATGGCATTGCGGTCCGTGTCAATCTGCAGCAGGAGGGGACATGATCATGCAAAGGGTGCCACGCATCTTCAAGAAGGACGAGCGGCACCCTGAGGCTGAAGACCATGTCGAACAGAACGTCGTGGCAATTTCACATCCACGGCCGGCCATTTGGCCTTTCTGGCCTTCCGTGCCATTTCAGATCCATGCTCGCCGCAGTGCCTTATTCCTTTCCTTCGTGTTGATCGTTCGCCGCAGGGTCCTTTGGCTTGGACTGCAGTGGATTGTGATGGTAGATAAGGGCGAAGGCTGCTAGGGTCTCGATCATGCTGGCGATGATCCAGGCTATGACGATGGCGTTCTGATGTTTGCCGACTGTTCCCATGCGGGTGAAGATAAAGACATCCATGATGAAGGTCTGCAGAACCAGAAGGACCGTCGCCACAACTACCGTCCTGGTGTGCCTGTCCGCCTCCGTTCCTTCTTCCTCTGGTTTGCCGGGAGACTTGAAGCTGGCGTAGGAGAGGAGCCAGATGCCGATTCCGAAGAGGACAGCGGCAAGAGGCAGGGAGAAGAAGATCGGCATGGTGCTTAGGCTGAGGCCCAGAGCCGCGACCAGGACTGCCGAGGCCAGGCCAAGATAGAAGGAATCATGGTTCTTCGCCTTGTGCGGTTTAGGTAAGCTGGCAACGCTCGTCGGCTGAGATGGCTTGTCGACAGGCTTACTGGGTTGATTCGGCTTGTCGTCAGGGGAGGGGCTATGCCCTTTGTCTGGATGGCCGGCTTGCACATGGCTGGCGGTTAGAGCCTGTTCCTGCTTATTTTCCGTTTCAGGTTTGCCATGTTCGGCGTTCTTGCTGGATGAATCCCTGCCTTCCTTCTCGCCTGTTTGTCCTGATGCAGGCTTGGGGGCATTTTCTGTCGGGCTTTCCTTTCTGACGTTCGTATTCTCCACTGGTTTTGGCATGCGGTTCTTGTCATTCATTGTTGATTGTTGGGAACTTTCCCGGGTGCCGTTGCTCCGCGAGGAGTTGCCCTCGTACCTCTTTTGCTGGTTATCGGGCATCCGCGATTCCTCATGCCTGCCTTGGTTCTTATTCGCATGCTCGTTTCGATTGTTGCTCATCTGACCCTCCAGGCTTGTTCTTCCCCTTTACTTGTGGCAGGTCATCTGGCGGCCTGCCCATTTTCAGGAAGCAACCTCCGTTGAGGCCAGTGTATGTGTCCTTTTCTCGTAAAAGTGGCATTGACCAGCACTAAGTCAGCATCATTTTGATATCGACTTTTGCGGGTGAAGTGCTGGATTCGTTGCAGTGTATTCAAAGACGAAAGACGTTTGTTTATGGACGTGCAGTATCAGCGGTCATATTCTAAACTTCGACTCTTGGCTATGCTGCTTTTTCACTCTCACGTCTTTTTATTCCTCAGCACGTTCTTTCTGCAGAAGGAGTATTTTGTGCCGCTATGCTGCTGTGTGTCAATCAGAAGATTGTATATCCTGACTTGTCGAGGGCACCCAGGGCGGCAGGGAAGTCATCGGTCTTGGTAAGGACATAGTCTGTGTTGCAGTGGAGACGGCGAAAATACCTATGCCCTTGTCTGCCAGAATTGTTGCAATCGGCGCCATGATGCCAATGAGCGAAAAATCGAGAATACCTTGGATGCGGAAGGCCCGCCAGCCGTCGCTGCGTTCCAGGGTCTGGCTGGGAACAATGTCGGCTGGGCAGACCAATGAAGTCTCTTGGTCGGTTCGCCCCGTAAAAACATAAGGTGAGTTCAGATCAATCTCTGTGTACTTAGCAACTTTGCAGACAGTCAGCTTCGCTTCTATAAGCTGGATGCAGATGCCTTGCCCTTGCCTTGTCGCTGAGCTGCAATTCTTGGTCGTAAGTAACTTGCTTTTTGAGTAGGAACGGGTGAAGGCGTATAGCGCAACCAAAGCCCATCCGCATTCGAGGGCAGAAAGGTCCGCTGCCGGTTAGACAGGGCATCGACTGCCAGCAAGCTTGCGCCGGCAAGGTTCAAAACAAGGTTGACTTTACTGCTGCCGGGCAGACCTAGCAGTTGCCGCGAAGCAAAGGCCATGAGCAGCAGTAAAAATCCAATAAGTTGAATCGGCATGAACAAACCAACCACATCCTTCCACGAGTTACCCAATGAGCGTCGTCGTCAATCCGGGTACGGCGCCTCTCGTTCGGGGAAGGGATGCTTCCGGAAGACACCGGAGCACCACTGTCAGGGGGCCGAAGGTCTGATGCGCCGCATATGCAGAAGATGAATGGGCAGCCATATACTGCAGGTATTGTACTGTTTTCCCACACTTTGTTAGATTGCAGGAGGGCATCACCAAGGAGACGACAGCGCATGGAAGATCTGTACGAGCAAGGCCGAGTTCGTGGCATTGGAGTCTGCAATTTCCTGCCTGACCGGCTGATCGATTTGATTCTTTCCAGCAGAATCGCTCCCATAGTCCATCAGATAGAGCTGCATCCTTTCACCCAGCAGATCCCACTTCGAAAGGTCATGGCCGAGCAGGGGGGGCGTACCCACGGCCTGGGCACTTCTGACTGATGGTCGTCGGGGTATTTTCGATAATCCTGTCCTTAGACGTATTGGTCAGCCCCATAGCAAGACCCCGGCCCAGATGGTATTGCGTTGGCTGACCCGGCAGAGGATATGCGCCATCCCGAAATCCGTGCATGAGGAACGGATTCACGAGAACCACAATATTGTAGATTTTCAGTCTTGATGATGACGATATGCATGACATCAGGGCTATGGATACGGGAGGGCCGCTCATTCTTGTTGATGTGGATACGCCTGAGGAGGCTACACGTCTGCACGGGATATTTTATACACAGTGACTGAGGTCCGCTGAGCCGATAAGAAAAGGGCACCCGCACCTGAAGATTCCAGTGTGGGCGCCCTCGTCTTGACGTCAGAGATTGTCGCTGAGGCCTATTGTGCTGGCCAGTCGTCTTGCAGACAGCTCAAATAATCCTTGGCTGCCTTTTCCAGGCTCTGGTCGCTCATGCCTGAGCTAACGCCGGTCAGAATGAAAGACTTCCGATAGATAGTTCCGATGAGATTGCTGGTAGCTTTGAACGGAGCCAGGAGCTCGTCCACTGTATAGCCGAATTCACCCTCATGGTCATAGTTCTCTCCAGCAGAGCCGACCGAGACGGCAAGCATGAGTTCCTTGCCTTTCATGGCATCGTCATGGGTACCATAGGCCCATCCGTAGGTGAGCACCAGGTCTTCCCACTCCTTGAGCAGCGGAGGGCAGCTGTACCAATACATGGGAAACTGCCATACCAGACGGTCACAGCCTTTGACGAATGCTTGCTCGCCAGGAATGTCGATTTGGCCTGAGCGCAAGGCAGCATATTCGTCCCGGACCAGGATACCCTCATCATCATGCCCTTGGCTTCCCGCATCAGGCGGGCATTGATCCGTGAGGTTCCATATGGGGGTGGAAGACCAGGACCGCCGTCTTGGCGTTTTGCTTCATGCTTTAATCACCTTCAGCCGTCATTTGCCAGATTTGCTTGGCGCGGTTGAAAGCCGACCAGGCCTTCGGCCAGCCTGCGTAGAAGGCCAGATGGGTGATTTCCGCTGCTATCTCGTCCTTGGTGATACCGTTCTTTTTCCCGATGTTCAGGTGAGCGTCGAGCTGTTCTGTGCTACCCATGGCAATCAATGCGCCTATGGTGATCATGCTTCTGTCGTGCGCGGACAGTGCTTGTTCATCATCCCAGACTTCGCCGAATAGAACATCGTCATTCAGAGCTGCGAACTGAGGAGCGAATTCGCCCAACTGCTTTCTTCCTGCTGTTTGCTTTGTGGCCATGCTGTTCCCTTCCTTGCTGACTGTATGATCGCCCAAGACCCCCTGGCGCCAGCCGGCATGCGCAGATTCACTTCCATCTTGGATGTGAACGGCAACAGTCTAGGGCTCTCGAAGTGATATGTATAATACCGATTGCTTATATGTTGGTATTCGTTTTTTGCATGGGTCTATCGTCGAGCTTTCACCCGATTGGTTTCTTCTTGGCTCTGGTATGGGTCTTATCTGTTGTGACAACGGATCGTTTTTTGCTGACCCTCAATGCCATTTTTTCGCATGTGTGTGCCTAGGCTGCCTTTTGGGTTATTCAGCGATGGGAGTTGAGGGAATGAGAGTCACTGCTTTGGATCATCTGGTCATCACAGTACGGGATGTCGACGCGACCTGCGCGTTTTACCGTGATGTGCTGGGCATGCAGGTGCAGGCGTTCGGCGATGGGCGGTTAGCACTGAAATTCGGCCAGCAGAAGATCAACATTCACGAGGCCGGCCATGAGATTGACCCAAGGTGGATAGGCCTACGCCTGGCTCGGCTGATTTGTGTCTGCTCGTGGAGGATTCGCTGGATGATGTGGTTGCCGCGCTTCATAAGCATCGTGTCGACTATATAGGTCCGGTCGAACGGGCCGGCGCGCATGGGACCATCACCTCGGTGTATGTCAGGGACCCCGATAGGAACCTGATCGAGCTTTCCAGATACGACCAGGATTGATATTGAACAAGAACCGGATGCGTCAGCACATGCATTCTTGTGTCATGATTCTTTGAGCCGGCAGTTCGATTATTGCAGGCTGGGTTTCGTGGTCCTCCTTATATTTCGAGTCGCATCATAGCGTTTTCCTGGCTCCTGTAGATTGGCAGGCGTTTTCTGTTCCAATCTGCCTTCGTAATATTTCCAGGTAATGACTCGCAGCCGATGAGAAATGCCTATCGCTCTTCCAGACCAGGTTCACTTTTTTTCTAAGTTCAGGCATCAGAGGTTTGAAGACCAGATTTGAGTTATTGGTCAGATTGATGATGCGGTCCAGACAAAGCGCGTAACCGCATCCTTCGCTGACGAATAGTGACGCGTTGAAGAGCAGATTGTAGGTTCCTACAACATGCAGTTCGTGCTCTGAGAAGGAACTCCATCCGCTGAATTCGCTGTCGAACCTGACCTGCCGTGAGAGCAGGAGGGGTATCTGTTCAAGATCTTCCTGGCGGATGCCATCACGGCTGGCCAACGTGGAGTCCTTGCGCATGAGCAATCCCCATCTGTCGGCTGTAGGCAAGCTGATATAGGAGTATTTGGTGTTGTCCGAGGGCTCAAAAAGCAGGCCAAAATCCAAAAGCCCTGATTCCAGTTGATCTGTTATGGCCTGACCATTGCCGCTGAAAATGTGGAACTTTACCTGAGGGTATTGCTGCAGCATGCACCCGGCGGCCCTCGCCAGGAAGCGCACGGCTTCTGTTTCCCCTGCGCCGATGTAGATATTGCCGTTGATTGGCTTGTTCATGCTTGTGAGCTCAGCTTCAGCACGGTCAGCCATGAGCACGATCTCGCGTGCCCGGTCACGCAGCAGTTCCCCTGCTGGTGTCAGCGTAATTGTGCGGCTTCCGCGGTCAAAGAGCTTATGTCCTAGATGCTCTTCCAAATCTTTTATCTGCCTGGACAGGGATGGTTGGGATATGCTCAGGTACTCAGCTGCCCCAGTGATGCTCCCCTCTTCAACGATGGCCAGGAAATACTTCAGCACCCGTAAATTCAATTTTAGCCTCCAAACGGTCCTCTTTTGACGAGATCATGATCACTGGCTTGATTCTTTGCATGATGCTCCTGCTCATGTCAAGCTGGCATCCATGGGCAAATTAGATGTCCAATCCCTTATCTCGTCATATCTATTAAGCATGATTATACATTAAATATAGGTATTTGATATGAATCATCCAATGGTGTTTACTATTTTTAGTCTCGGCACATGGGCGTCCTCGTCCTTGTGAATATCTTGTAATTGCTTGCTACTTTGACGAAAGGAACAGCTAATTACTTCCAGTTCATTTCAAATCAATACAAATAGATCTGAATCGGGAGTACAAATCAAGGGGAAGTCGCAGGTCTCTGGGGTGAGAGAGTCAAATGAAGTGGAAGCAGAACCCGGCCCGCGTCCTAAAACCATGCAAAGGCGATTGACGGGTGAACGCGCGGCTTTCTTCTGCAAACATCATGATTTTGACTCGGTCACCTTTGCGGATGGGGAATCCCCACTCAAGCATGCCATTGATATACGTCTTAGCCAAAGCGGTTTTCAGTGGAAGTATCCGCTATGGTATTGCAAAGATATTTCCTTGATGGATTGCACGCTGTTCACCATGGCCAGAGCTGGAATCTGGTATACACAAAACATAAGCCTTGAGGACACAACTATTCAGGCCCCTAAAACTTTCAGACGCTCCAGCGGCATAGTGATGAGGAATATAACGATGCCTAATGCGGAGGAGACGCTATGGAATTGTCGCGGCATCGATATGGAGCACGTCAGCGCGCAAGGTGATTATTTTGCGATGAACAGCCACGGCATCAGAGCACGCGATTTTAGCTTGGATGGCAATTATTCCTTTGATGGTGCCAGTGACATAATATTGACCATGCTCGAATACTGTCCAAGGACGCATTTTGGAACTCAGAGAATGTAACAGTACGGAATTCGACCATCTCAGGGGAATACCTAGGTTGGAACTCTAAAAATCTGACCTTTGAGAATTGTCAGATTGAAAGTCTGCAGGGCATGTGCTACATAGATAACCTTGTTCTGCGCAACTGCCGTCTGATCAACACAACCCTGGCTTTCGAGTATTCAACTGTGGATGTGGAGGCCAAGGGTTATGTAGACAGCATATTCAATCCACAGTCTGGAACCATTCGGGCGGATGGATTCGGCAAGATTGCTTTAGAGCCTGAGCGAGTCGATCCTGAGAAAACCGTCATTGAAGACAATTCTGCGACTTCGTGTACGCGGTAATTGCGTCAGAGCCTGCTGCTTTATCGGGAGTAATAATGATCAGCCTGTTGACAGGTCTTGCGATTGGATTGGTTTTGCTGTGCCTGCTGGCACTGCGGGAATTATGAGTATACAGAGAACCTTGTCTGCAGGGTCGCCAGCTGGTCTTGTCACCGGAATGGGGTCAGAAGCGTTATTTGATTAATTACGAGAGTTGAGTCATGTATTTCGTAATGAGGAGAGCATGTTGGTGTTCCCCTCATGTAAATATCTTTCATTAAGTTAAGCAGCTTATAAATCGAAATAATTTACTGTGTGTGTTTGTTATAGAATATAGTCTTTGTGTCAGTTTTGCCTCAGTATTACTGATATACAGTTTAGAGGCTATTGCGGCTCCCAATGATGAAGGACATAAGCGAAGCTAGATATAAGTCTGGTACTTATTGTTTTTCTTTAAATCACAACTCTCTTGGCCATTTTTGAATATGTAAATTATCAGCCGAAGTAGGATAGCGGGGTTGTCCCATTTTCGTAGTGCCTAGACAGTAAATTCCAGCCTTTGGCAACATTGCCCATACTGATTTACAACGATGCATAAATTTTGGCGGATTACCTGATCCATTTCCCCAAGCAACAATGATGCTATCAGAATATTGACTGATTGCCTCTCTTATAAATTCGTCGTTTTCAGGGCCAATTGCGTCTTTTATTCCCTGAAATGTTTGTTTGCCAGAAGATCCGACACGGGCATAAAGATTGACTATTGCTATGCCATCATGGGATAGATTGTTTTTACAATCCCAGCATTGGACGAGCTTTATGCATTTATCTATAGCGGGGTCGTCAACGTATTCGTCGCCCGTAGAAGGGTTTTGCATAATGAAGCACGCCAAATTCGGCTTTTCAGCGTTGGTGTTCCATTCTCTGGTAAGCAGGTAACGGTATGCTCTTTTTTTGTCTTTTGAATCAGCAAAAACTGCCGTCTGTTTCATGTTTTGTACTTGCGGCAAAAGTGAAGAAGGTTTATCTACCATGATTCTCCTTTCAAAATAGATTATAGGGTAAGAGGCATTAAAATATACCGAGTTGCATAGGCTGTCCGTTTTACCATTGTTTATGAGTTATTTGAGTATTATGGAGCAAGCTACTTTTTTGCATTTCGGAAAGATTGCATTGTATCGAGGAAAGCTGCATACTTTCACATGTATTATCCTCACTGTCAAAGTACCTAGTGTTCATTAAAAGTATGAAGCGTTTTACATAGTCAATTTCGAGGTTCTGTATGCAATCGCCCTTTTTAAGCTCTGTTCACTACAAATCTGTAAGGTTAATGTGACTAACATCAATTACTTAACCGCTAGCGTAGCACTAAAGATATTTGGAATTAAAATAAATATGTGAGAACCAAGTCCATCATCAACTACTCTCCCTGATCTTTGAGCGCCACTCTTCTAATTGCCAACTATTTCTTTCTTTCACGGTCTTTAATCTTTAAGCTAATCGGAACAACTTTCCGCAAACATGAACCTCGACTACAGGACTGCATATGAGAAAGCTTGCACCGGTTCCTTAGAAACGCGAAATGAACATAGTGGTCGTTAATTCGTATGTTAATTGTCAGGATTTCTCATTGATGGTACATAGATGGCTCACAACAATGGTTTAGAAAGTGCTTCTGCATACATGAAAACCCCTGCTTATCGGTCGCGAGTAGGGGTTTGCGGTGGCGAGATAATGCGGCTTGAACGCTCGACCTCATGAACCACAATTGGTGTCTATCCGATCTTCACTTCTGGTCGATACGCAACTTTTCGTTGGTCAGCGACCCGGGGCATTTGCTGGACATCAGCAACAAGTCGGCTTGCCGGCCCGTGCCTGCCACGGCGGGAGGGTTCGTCAAGATACCCGCCCAGGGGGCCGTGCCAATCCTACGCGCCAAGACCAGGTAGGGTGCCGCTCGTTTTCAAGGTAAGGACAGCGATGGGAGACTACCAGAGCGAATACACACAGTAAATAACGTGGGTTGGCTCCAAGCTCGGGTCATTAGTGAGACCAGCAACGCTAATCTGACGGTGGCGGTGGTACAGCACCGTCTATCTGCGCACCAAGAACGGTGCCTCATGAGGGCCCTGATGCGTGTAGAACTGCAGGCTCTCTGGCCTGAGTCAGCAGAAGAATCATACGTTCTCAGGGATGCGAGACCTGTCAGCCCTGATCCTCCGTTGCAGGCGTTTGTCTGACGACACGTACGGGTCTTTGAGCGCCGATGGCCCACCACAACCATTTGTGGACGATCTCGTTTTCTAAAGCTAGCAGAACGAGGCTGAAAGCGACCACTGCCAATCCTATGACAGTCTGTAACGGCCAGGACACGTCCCAGGCTTTGATTCGCAGCACTCGGAAGAAGAAGAGTTTTGCCACATTCAAGGTCAGTGCGTTCAATGCGTAGAAGACCAGGCTGCCGCGTCCAATATATTCCAGAATTGTATTGCTGTTGATTGCCATGGCCAGTTCCGTGCAGGCGAATGTGCCCGCGGTAGCCGCAATTACTTGCAACAGGAGGCTCGCTGTCCCATTGCCGTTGGCGTTGCTGAGGACGATGACAACGCACGCGAACACCATTAAGCAGCCCAATGTGATTGGTGCTATTCGAGACATGGTAAGTTCCTTCACCCACGACCGCAATGAAAGCGCCAGGAGCATGTATCCCGCAGCTTGAATGCCTCGTGGAATCTGGAGGGGAATCCGGATTGTGGGGATAAACGTTGTATATAGGCCGTAAATGAGAATGAAAGCTATACTAGTCAGGGCTAGGAGGGGTTTTCTGTAAATCAATCGGGAAAGAGCATAGGTGATGACCTCCCCGATGAAGAAAGCCCATAAGAACCACAAACCGTTCCCATGATAAAAACGTCGACTAGCTGCCGGCCCAAATCGTAGTCATGAGCAGAACGGAATGTTGTTGCCAGGGAGCTTTTTAGGAGCATGGCCACGGGTTTTGCCAAGAAGTAGAGGGAAAATATGTAATAAGGGACAAGAAGGGTCAGTACCCTGCGTCTCAGGAATTGGCCGAATGGTTTGTTGCTGTTGAGTGTGAATCCGCCAAGGAAATAGAAGAACGGCATGTGGAAAAGGTAGATGACCCATATTGGCACGGCCAGCGCAGGCAGTCAGACACTTTGCCCATCTCCGTTTGGAAGGTGGCCGAAACTGACAAGGACAATTCCGATGCCTTTGGCGACGTCGATCCATGATATGCGTCCTCGCTTCTCTGTCATAAGGCTCAATTCTATATGAAGTGTCTCCCAACTGGAATGAAGGAGTCCACTTGACCGAGCTTTTGCAAGCCTTGCTGGAGGCCGTAATCCCCATGCTGCTGACCGGGCTGAGTGGGGCCTGCGGCTGTGGCTGTGGAAGAGCCACTGCAGAAAGGAGGCCAGGGGCAAGGCCATCGAGGTCGGGTTGCCACCCTTCAGCGTTCGGAGCTCAAGGAGGACCACCACCGGTTCTGTGACCTGCATGAGCCGTTGGAGGTGGACCTAGCCGAGGAGTTTGATCGCATTTATATTGCCTACCACGGTCTGGGCGGCAATGGTACCGGTACCAAATTGTATGAGTAGATCATGGTCCTGCCCACCATAAGCAGGCGGGGCTTTCCGCATTTATAGAACGTAAGCCATTCCTTTCCGGGTTGGCTTTTCTTATGCCCTGTCGGGGGCGGATCGAAGGAGTGATAGGTCACCCTATACATCAGCAGCAAAGGATGAGCCCGCCCCGTTGCGGCGTGCACACGTGTACACGCTTGGGGAGGCTCTGGCCGCACTCGACACGGCGGAGGAGACGCATGGCTGACATCCAGGTGCTTATCGCGCGTATGCGCAACTGGTGCGATGTGACCGACATGGGCTACAGTCAGACGGGTCATTGGGGCTGCAAGCCGGTCGGCGGTTCCTGCGGCTGCTCCAGCCGGGTGCTTCATAGCTTGCAGGAGGCCGGGTTTGATACAGGCGGTGCCTTCTACACGGGCAGCCTGAGATGCTAGCTGACCGCCCTTGGCTGGGTGCGCCTGTCGGTGGACGGGAACCTCATGCCCAGGGGACATCCTGCTCAACGACCGGGATCATGTGGCCGTGTGTGTGGTCGGCCTGGGCTTCATCAGCTTCGTCCACCCTGAGATCGGAGGTTTCATCTCGACAGCGGCAGGAGCCATCGCCGGAGGATTTGGTGTCGCCCACAACCCCTGCGCCTGGCAGGCAAGTAGCCACACACAACAGTCGCCCTCGTTTCGGGAGACCGGAGCGGGGCATTTTTTGCGTTTTGTAGAAGAAACGGCTTATTCCTGCTTCGAATCGTCTAAGACGGTGCAGGTGCCAGATCAGCCGTCGGCTCGTCCGAGATCCGTATGGCCCTGGTCGGTGGTGTCGTAGTGTGGTCCTTTGACATTGTGGGAGCTTGGTCTGCGTGTCCTGATCTGGGTCTCCCGGGAAGTATCCCAGGCACTGCTTATGTTCATCATCGTACAGAAGGATGCCCTCGGCTTTCCTCACGCCAGGCGTGTTGGAGATAATATGCGGAAGCAGTGCATCATTGGGGGAGGCAAAGCTTAAAAGCGAAGGATTGACCAGGATGTAATGGTGGGTCTTGTCGACCAGATGCCGCCGCTTCAAGGCAGTCCTGATCTCCTCGCTCGTCGCATCCATAAGGAGCGCCGGCTTTCGTTTGTCTTTGAGCATGCCGGCTATCCTGCCGGCCTCATGCATCGCTCCGGCGTCCATGAGTTGGGCGAAGAGGATGACGCTGATGGTTACTTGCTTGCCGCTCTGCCGGCTTTCCTCCTGCTCCATCCGCTGCATTTGGGAATCCATGAGCGGCCGGCCCTCCTCCACGGCTTGCAGGAGGGCCAGGTTCATATCACGCTGGCCCACTGGTAGGTGAGTATGAAAAGGCCCTCCCGTATCACCTGGATGCGCGCCTCGAACAGATCACCGACCATGAGCGGGAATCCGGCCTCAGCCGGTAGGGCCGCGAGCGCCTAACAGCCATCTATCAGCAGATCAGAGTCGTCCTCGTCGCCATCAGATAGGGAGCCATTGAGAGGACCGTCAGGGAGATTCAGCACAGGTACCGGTATGGTCGCTAGCTTTTGCCCACTGCGGTACACGAATGGCACACAAAATTTGGGAGTAAGACGGTTCTCTCACATATGAGAAAATGCTACTTCCTGAGCGGGAGTAGAGGTTGGATGTGGGGTGGCTAACGCGGCTCGAACGCGCGACCTCCTGAACCACAATCAGGTGCTCTACCGACTGAGCTATAGCCACCATAGTGAATCGACCCGCATAGCGAATCAATGCAACAGATGAAACTATACACGATGGTATGACATGGCACGCCGGTGAAGTGTCCCCAGTGCGGTAAAGACCGTGCTTGTCATTGGGCCTTCAGTTCACGACCATGGCCTCTATATAAAAAGCCTCCAGCACCACCAGGGTCCGATCTTCGACGATGAAGTTCGGATCATCCAGCGCTTGTCGCATGTTTTCTGAGGTCCAGAAGGACTCATGAGCCTCACGCCACTCAGTAAGGCTTCTATAGCCTTCTCCTTCGTTCAGAACATGCTGCAGCGTGACCAGGCCAAGTCGGGTCACGCTTACCGAGGCATATCTGAGGACTGCAAGCGGCTGGTCGTCTGAGTCCACCAGAACCGTTCGTCGGCCGGAGGAGGGGAGTGGTTCATGATCGTGGATGAACTCTGCCATAAGGCTGGTCGTAGCAGCTTTGCGCCCATCCAGGATTGCTTCCACCAGGCGATCACGTTCCGGACCGGGGAAGGCGAATTCATCCTTGGGAAGATTCGCAACATCCTGGGCTTTGACCGTTGGTATTTGTCTATTCGCCATAATCGTTGTGATTGTCTTGCCTGTCAGGCTCTTTACCGTCGAGCACTTTGCTTATGGGCTGGTAGGCCTTGATCAAATCAGCCAGACTCATGGCGGCGTTGGCAGGGCTGGTGGATGGCAGATTGATCATCGTAGGTCGATACCCCTTCTTCTCCAGATCCGGCAGGCAGTAGCGACGGTAAAGCTGACCGGCCTTGCGTCCTGTAGTGAATATGGTGTCGATAGGCGCACGGTCCAGCAAGCCGGCGATGTCGGTAGGTACGACATTGGTGATTGAAGCATCGGAGGCACCATGGATGTCGCATTCCTGGATGACATCCCAGAGTGCTATGTAGTGATTTAGGACAAATCGGGCGCGGACCGCCGGATCGGGCTCTGGAACAGGCTGGTGGAAGAGCGCCGCCAGCACGGGCCAGAAGCGGTTGCGCGGAAACATGTAGTAGAAGCCAGCATCGCGCGAACTCGGGCTGGGAATGGATCCCAAGATCAGCACACGGGAACGGTGGTCCCAGACAGGGCCGAACTCGTGGGTGACGTGAGTGACTGAACCCGCAGTCATGCGCCAAGCAGGCCTGTCAGAGACGCGGTCATCACGTCAGCCTGTGCAATCACCAGAATGAAGACGAGAAGGCTGGTTGCGCATTCGACCAAGCCCACATACAGCACAGGAATACGCCGACGACGGGAGATGGCAGGCAGTAGGGCCGCGCGCACCAAGAGAACCAGGGCCGTCAACAGAGTCCACCATCCCGCGGTGTGCACCATGACAACTCCGACCAGGCAGAGGGCCAGGTTCCAAGCCAGCGAAAGCAGGTAGCACCAGGTCTTGCCGCGCTCCCGAATCATGGTCTTGACGAAGATGACCGAACCGAACTGGGTTACAGCGAAGACAGCTGCACTGACCACTCCAACTGACGGCAGGGCGGCGCTTGGCAGGAATCCACTGGCGAAGCAGTCCACAGCAGGATTCGGCTGACATCCGAAATAGCCGGTGTTGGCACCTTCCAGTCCTGGTCCCGGCTTCTGGAATCGTGACCCTAGGGAGACGGCGATCAAACAGAGCGTGCAGGCCGCAATCACGGCCACGGTATCGTTCCACCAGGAGCGTTCCCTGCGCATCCAGGCGGCGGCAAAATTCAACACGCCTAGGATCAGGTAGAGCGGCGCCCATCGCAGGAGCCCAGGGGTGCCGACCAATAGGATCAGCCCGGTCACGGCCGTGAGTAGGGCATATCCCAAAGCGGGTGTCGCGAATCTGGCGGCTCGGTGCGAGACCATCCATCGTGAACCGGTGAATTCAAAGCAGTAGCAGAAGGCCCAGGCGACCATGAGCAGCAGGCTCCTCCAGGTTGGGCCTCCGACCAGCAGACCGGCCAGGCCCGGCATCAAGGCCATGGCCCAACCGCCAATCTGGTCGGGTATCCACAGGCGCCGCCACTGCCGTCCCTTGGATCCAGATCTGGTCGATTTTGACGATTTGCGGGCTTGAGGGCTTGGTCTGCTGCCGCTTGATCCGGCGGCCTTGCCCTTGTCTGCGTCTGTAAGCATACTCATCAGCCTACGCCCTGGTATGGCTGTCGCTGCCTCTTCCGTAATGCCGATTCGGTCAATATCATGGTCGAAGGAGTCATGAATCATACGGGTTCCTGGTTCAGGAGGTAGATGATGGGTCAGGTGGATATCAAGCGCGTATACGAGCAGGCCGCTAATGAGGACGGGGTTCGTATCCTGGTCGACAGGCTTTGGCCGCGCGGTGTCAGCAAGGAGCGGGCAGCCCTGTCCGGCTGGCTTAAGGAAGTCGCTCCCAGTCCAGATCTGCGGCGCTGGTGGCACCATGATCCGGATCGTTTCGAGGACTTCGCCCGCCGCTACCGCACTGAGCTGGACGATAACCCCGCCTTGGAGGATCTGCTGAGCATCGTACGCGAACACGATCGGACGACACTGGTCTATGCGGCCAAGGATCCAGCCGTCAACCATGCCCTGATCCTGCGCGACTACATCCGTCAGGTTCTTGAGAAGGAAGACAAGTAGCCGCCTGGCCATGTACAAATTTCAGAGCATCTAGGACGTTGACGTTTATGTCAACGGATGCC
This sequence comes from Bifidobacterium sp. W8114, assembly GCF_016101165.1. Classification (NCBI taxonomy): domain Bacteria; kingdom Bacillati; phylum Actinomycetota; class Actinomycetes; order Bifidobacteriales; family Bifidobacteriaceae; genus Bifidobacterium; species Bifidobacterium sp. W8114. The sequence continues at coordinate 176,212 of NZ_JACFRA010000001.1, forward strand.
GACACCTTACGTCACCATACACGCGGTTTTATATTTCTGGCATCTATATTCACTGGCCCAGACATGCTATGTATTTTCCGATACCTATGTATTAGGAAGCTGTTATAGGCGGGCTCCCGTTCGTTTATTGGGAATATTGAATATAGGTACACGCAAGAGTCGGTTAAAGGTCTGTTGCAAGGGCCTTTCTCTTAATGGTTCCGGTGCGACACCACAGTAAGCAAAGCCTAGAGCATACTTCCAAGTGCAAGACATGGCCATGTCTGCCCCAGTGATATACTTTTCAACGTGTGTGCCGACAGCACGCCTTATGTCACAGGTGGGCTTGTCGGGATATCCCCGGATTCGAAGAGTGTAGGCAGCAATGCCCGGCAGGAGGGTCAGGGGCCATCGGGCCGGTGGACAGTGGCTGATCTCTCCTCCTGGGAGCGACTGCGGCTGCGGTGCGGCGGTCTCGCAGTGCAAACGAAGACAAGTTCATCGAAGGAATCGGAGAGAGTCAGTTGCCAACAATTGAACAGCTCGTCCGCAAAGGGCGCAAGGCCAAGCCTCGCAAGTCGAAGACTTTGGCACTCAAGGGCAGCCCGCTGCGTCGCGGCGTGTGCACCCGTGTCTACACCACCACACCCAAGAAGCCGAATTCGGCTCTGCGTAAGGTTGCCCGTGTCCGTCTGAGCTCCGGCATTGAGGTTTCCGCCTACATCCCCGGCGAGGGCCACAACCTGCAGGAGCACTCCATCGTGCTGGTGCGCGGCGGACGTGTCAAGGACCTGCCCGGCGTGCGCTACCACATCGTGCGCGGTGCGCTGGATACCCAGGGAGTCAAGGATCGCAAGCAGGGCCGTTCCCTGTACGGAGCAAAGAAGGCCAAGTAACACATGTCACGCAAAGGACCAGCTAAAAAGCACCAGCTCCTGCCCGATCCCATCTACGGTTCCACCGTGGTGGCCCAGCTGATCAACAAGATCCTGCTGGACGGCAAGAAGTCCATCGCCGAGAACATCGTCTACACCGCCCTGGAGCAGGTCAAGGAGAAGACCGACCAGGAGCCCGTGGCCGTGCTCAAGCGAGCCCTGGACAACATTCGTCCCAGCCTGGAGGTCCGCAGCCGTCGTGTCGGCGGCGCTACCTATCAGGTCCCCGTCGAGGTCAAGCCGAACCGCGCCAATACGCTCTCGTTGCGGTGGCTGACCGATTACAGCCGCGCCCGTCGTGAGAAGACCATGTCGGAGCGGCTGGCCAACGAGATCCTTGACGCCTCCAACGGCCTGGGTGCCGCGGTCAAGCGCCGCGAGGACACCCACAAGATGGCCGAGGCCAACAAGGCGTTCGCCCACTATCGCTGGTAATCCCAAGAGAGCGAGAACAAGGAATTATGGCACAAGACGTGCTCACGGACCTGACCAAGGTCCGCAACATCGGCATCATGGCCCACATCGATGCCGGCAAGACAACGACGACCGAGCGTATCCTCTACTACACCGGCGTCAACTACAAGATCGGCGAGACCCACGACGGCGCCTCCACCATGGACTGGATGGACCAGGAGAAGGAACGTGGCATCACGATCACCTCCGCCGCCATCACGGCCTTCTGGAACCGCCAGTCCCACGATCCTGAGGACCGCTACCAGATCAACATCATCGACACCCCCGGCCACGTGGATTTCACCGCCGAGGTGGAGCGCTCCCTGCGCGTGCTCGATGGCGCTGTGGCGGTGTTCGACGGCAAGGAGGGCGTGGAGCCCCAGTCCGAGACCGTCTGGCGTCAGGCCGACAAGTATGGCGTACCCCGCATCTGCTTCATCAACAAGATGGACAAGCTGGGCGCCGACTTCTACTACTCGGTGGACACCATCAAGGACAAGCTGGGCGTCAAGCCGCTGGTCATGCAGCTGCCCATCGGCGCTGAAAGCGACTTCCATGGCGTGGTCGACCTGGTGCGCATGGTTGCCTACTACTGGAAGGACGAGGCCGACCTGGGCGCCAAGTACGACACCATCGACATCCCTGACGACCTCAAGGACAAGGCCGAGCAGTACCACACCGAGCTGCTTGAGGCCGTGGCCGAGTCGGACGAGGATCTGCTGGAGAAGTACCTGGGCGGCGAGGAGATCTCCCAGCAGGAGATCCGCAAGGCTGTGCGCAAGATGACCATCGAGCAGACGGCCTTCCCGGTCTTCTGCGGGTCCGCGTTCAAGGACAAGGGCGTGCAGCCCATGCTGGATGCGGTCGTGGACTACCTGCCCAGCCCCGAGGACGTGCCGGCCATCAAGGGCTACAAGATCGGCGACGAGTCCGTCGAGATCGACCGTAAGCCCACCGTGGACGAGCCCTTCTCGGCCCTGGCCTTCAAGGTTGCCACCCACCCCTTCTATGGCAAGCTGATCTATGTGCGCGTCTACTCCGGCAAGGTGGCCCAGGGCGATACCGTCCTGGACTCGACCAAGGGCAAGAAGGAGCGCGTCGGCAAGCTCTTCCAGATGCATTCCAACAAGGAGAATCCGGTCGACGAGGCCATCGCCGGCAACATCTACGCCTTTGTCGGGCTCAAGAGCGTCACCACCGGTGACACCCTGTGCGACGAAAAGGAACCGGTGGTGCTGGAATCCATGACCTTCCCCGATCCCGTGATCGAGGTGGCCGTGGAGCCCAAGACCAAGGCCGACCAGGAGAAGATGGGCATCGCCCTGCAGAAACTCTCCGAGGAGGATCCCACCTTCCAGGTCAAGACGGACGAGGAGTCCGGCCAGACCCTGATCTCCGGCATGGGCGAGCTCCAGCTGGACATCCTGGTGGACCGCATGCGCCGTGAGTTCCATGTGGAGTGCAACGTGGGCAAGCCCCAGGTGGCCTACCGCGAGACCATCCGCAAGGCCGTCATGAACCAGGAATATACCCACAAGAAGCAGACCGGCGGCTCCGGCCAGTTCGCCAAGGTGCTCATGAACTTCGAGCCCCTGGATACCACCGAGGGCGAGACCTACGTCTTCGAGAACAAGGTCACCGGCGGCCATATCACCAAGGAGTTCATCCCCTCGGTCGATGCGGGCGTACAGGAGGCCATGGAGTCCGGTGTGCTGGCAGGCTTCCCGGTCGTGGGCGTCAAGGCGACCCTGACCGATGGCCAGATCCACGAGGTCGACTCTTCGGAAATGGCCTTCAAGATTGCCGGCTCCATGTGCTTCAAGGAGGCTGCTCCCAAGGCAAAACCCGTCATCCTCGAGCCCATCATGGCTGTCGAGGTCCGTACCCCCGAGGAGTACATGGGCGACGTCATGGGTGACATCAACTCCCGTCGTGGCTCCATCCAGTCCATGACCGACGCCACCGGCGTCAAGGTCATCGACGCCAAGGTGCCCCTGTCTGAGATGTTCGGCTACATCGGCGACCTCAGGTCCAAGACCCAGGGACGCGCCATGTTCACCATGCAGATGGACTCCTATGCTGAGGTCCCCAAGGCCGTCAGCGACGAGATCATCAAGGCCCAGCGGGGCGAGTAATGCCGGTCCGGTCCGCCGCCACGGCGGGCCGCCGCAAAAAGGCTCTTCTGTCACAAGTCGGCGTTACACTCTTGTAGCGCTGACTGGGCGGAGGGCAAAAGTGGCAAAGAACCTGATAACCCAGTAATATGTAGCGAGTGCTCTGTGCGTGGTTCGCGCAGGCAACCTACGAGACGTCCAGGAGGACAAAACACAATGGCAAAGGAAAAGTACGAGCGGACCAAGCCGCACGTTAACATTGGCACCATCGGCCACGTCGATCACGGCAAGACCACCCTGACCGCGGCCATCTCCAAGGTGCTGCATGAGGAGTACCCGGACGTCAACCCCGAGTACGATTTCGCTCAGATCGATGCCGCTCCCGAGGAGAAGGAGCGCGGCATCACCATCAACATCGCGCACATCGAGTACCAGACTGCAAAGCGGCATTACGCCCACGTGGACTGCCCCGGACACGCCGACTTCGTCAAGAACATGATCACCGGCGCCGCTCAGATGGATGGCGCCATCCTGGTGGTCGCCGCCACTGACGGCCCCATGGCCCAGACTCGCGAGCACGTGCTGCTGGCCCGCCAGGTCGGCGTGCCGAAGATCCTGGTCGCTCTGAACAAGTGCGACATGGTCGACGACGAAGAGCTGATCGAGCTGGTCGAGGAGGAAGTCCGCGATCTGCTGGATGAGAACGGCTTCGACCGTGACTGCCCCGTCATCCGCACCTCCGCCTACGGCGCCCTGCATGACGATGCCCCCGACCACGACAAGTGGGTCCAGACCATCAAGGACCTCATGGATGCCGTCGACGACTACATCCCCACCCCTGTCCACGACCTGGACAAGCCCTTCCTGATGCCCATCGAGGATGTCTTCACCATCTCCGGCCGTGGCACCGTGGTGACCGGCCGTGTCGAGCGCGGCAAGCTGCCTGTGAACACCAACGTGGAGATCGTCGGTCTGCGGGACACCCAGTCCACCACCGTCACCTCCATCGAGACCTTCCACAAGCAGATGGACGAGGCCGAGGCTGGCGACAACACCGGTCTGCTGCTGCGCGGCATCGGCCGTGAGGATGTCGAGCGCGGCCAGGTCGTGGCTGCTCCCGGCACCGTGACCCCTCACCACAAGTTCGAGGGTGAGGTCTACGTGCTGACCAAGGACGAGGGTGGACGCCACTCGCCGTTCTTCTCCAACTACCGTCCGCAGTTCTACTTCCGGACCACCGACGTCACCGGCGTCATCACCCTGCCCGAGGGCGTGGAGATGGTTCAGCCCGGCGATCACGCCACCTTCTCCGTCGAGCTGATCCAGCCCGTCGCCATGGAGGAGGGCCTGACCTTCGCTGTTCGTGAAGGCGGCCACACGGTCGGCTCAGGTCGAGTCACCAAGATCATCGAGTAGGATTGCCTGTCGCTTGTCGACACGATCCAATGACGGGGCCCGGAATCCTATCTGTGATTCCGGGCCCCGCCCATATCCGGCGGGCTTCGCCGCCGGACCATCCACGGTGTTCATGCGCCGTGGCATAATAGGCGAGGATTTATCGCGAGCGGGCCGGATCCTGTGTGGCCCGGTGCTTTCGGCAGATGGCCAGGAGCCCTCCGAAGGAACGTTCATCAGAATGAGGTGGTATCAAGGTGGCACAGACTTCCAACGACATCAAGAACGGATCGGTCATCAACCTGGATGGCAAGCTTTGGACTGTCATCAAGTTCCAGCACGTCAAGCCGGGCAAGGGGCCTGCCTTTGTCCGCACGACCATCAAGGACGTCCTTTCGGGCAAGATCGTGGACCGCACCTTCAATGCGGGCATGAAGATGGACTTCGAGACCGTGGACAATCGGACCATGCAGTACTCCTACCGGGACGGCGACTCCTTCGTCTTCATGGACATGAACACTTACGAGCAGGTCAACATCCCCGAGGCCCTGGTCGGCGATCAGGAGCGCTTCCTGCTTGAGGGCACCGACTGCATTATCAGCTTCCATGATGGCAACCCTCTGTCTGTGGAGTTGCCTGCATCCGTGGTGCTGACCGTGACCGCAACCGAGCCCGGCGTCCAGGGCAACCGCTCCAACGCCGGCACCAAGCCCGCAACTGTGGAGACCGGGGCCGAGATCCAGGTGCCCCTCTTCGTAGGCGAGGGTGAGAAGGTCAAGGTGGATACCCGCGACGGCTCCTACCTGGGCCGCGAGAACTGAGCAAGGCGGAAACCACACATCCATGGCACGTTCCACAGCCCGCAAGCGGGCCTTGAACACCCTGTATGAGGCCGATGAGAAGAGCCAGGATTTCCTCTCCCTGCTGGAGGAGCGCAAGGCTCGGCCGGGGGCGCAGACACCTCTGCCCGCCTATGCCGTGACCATCGTTGAGGGCGTCGCAGAGCACCGTCGAGATATCGATGGGTCCCTACAGACCCATTCCACCCGGTGGCCGCTGAGCCGCATGCACGCCATCGACCGCAACATTCTGCGAATCGCCGCCTGGGAGATGCTCTACAACCCTGACGTCCCCGACAAGGTGGCCATCGATGAGGCTCTGTCCTTGGCCAAAACCCTGTCGGATGCCGATGCTCCCTCCTTCATCCATGGCGTTCTGAGCGCCTTGGAGCAGGAGAAGGATGAGCATCAGGCTCGTCGCGAACAAGCCGATCGGATCGCTGCCTTGGCTGATGCCGAGGCCGATGCGGACACTTCTGATGATGAATCCGATGGTGCAAAAGCAGAGGTTGCGGATTCCGAGCCTGCCTCCTCAAAGTCCGCCTATGCTGGCAGCGAGTCGGAATCGGTAGCGAGGGGATCTGCAGGAGAGGACTCCGATTCCGACCAGGTTCTTGACCATGCGGTCGACCAGTCGGCCCCAAGCTTGGACCAGCTGAAACTGACCTTACCGGATGAACTGACCCCCGGCGTGGATCGTCCTTCAGGCGACTGAGCAATGATCCGAATAAAGGCCGACCGATGTCCGCTGGCTGTTAGGGCATCAGGTCGGCCTTTTGCCATATCCGGACTGGTTGACCTGCAGTCTATCCTGCGAAATTTACCCAACGGTCTTGTGGATGATTCGACCGGCATAATCCATGGGGGTCATTAATATGGGTGCGAATATCCGCGGTAATCAAGGGGGTTCGGTGAACCTGAAAGACACCAACACCATCACCTCCGATAGCCGTTTCTCCAATCGGGCCTTGCTCATCCTTGAGGATGGGGAAGTGTATCCGGGGAGAGCCTTCGGAGCGGTGGGCACTACCATAGGTGAAATTGTTTTCTCGACCGGAATGACGGGGTATCAGGAAACCCTGACGGATCCCAGCTATGCACGGCAGATCGTTGTGCAGACCTTCCCCCACATCGGTAATACCGGTGTCAACGACCAGGACGGGGAGTCGGACAGGATTTGGGTGGCAGGGTATGTGGTCCGGGAACCCAGCCCCGACTTCAGCAACTGGCGGGCCCGTGGCAGTCTCCACGACCAGCTGGTCGATCAGGGCATCGTCGGTATCAGTCATATAGACACCCGCCGGCTCGTGCGGCACTTGCGTTCTGCAGGTGTCATGCGGGCCGGTATTTTTTCAGGCCCGGAGACAATGTTCAACGACGGCGGCAGGCCTGGAACCATGCAGGAACTCCTTGACCAGGTCCGTTCGGCCCCCCAGATGAGTGGATCCCACCTGACCGGCGAGGTCAGCACGGACAGGCCCTATATCGTCGAACCAACCGGAGATCGTCAGGGGAGCCAGCCCGTCTGCACGGTGGCGGCGGTGGATTTGGGAATCAAGTCAATGACCCCTCACAGGCTGGCTGAGCGCGGGTGCAGGGTCCACGTACTTCCCGTGGACACCACTATCGAGCAGATACAGGCCCTGGGGCCTGACGGGGTTTTCTTCTCCAACGGTCCAGGCGATCCATCGACCGCAAACGGGGAGGTGTCGCTCCTCAGACAGGTTCTGGATGCCGGACTGCCATTCTTCGGCATCTGCCTGGGCAACCAGCTTCTGGGCCGTGCCCTGGGCTTCGAGACCTATAAGCTGAAATTCGGTCATCGCGGCATCAATCAGCCGGTCATGGATTTGAGCACCGGTAAGGTTGAGATCACCGCCCATAATCACGGATTCGCAGTCAAGGCGCCCAAGGGGGACCCGGTGCCTTCGCCCTATGGTGAAGGCCGGTATGGTCGAGTCCGGGTCTCTCATGTCGATCTCAACGACGGAGTGGTCGAGGGTCTGGAGTGCCTGGATATTCCGGCCTTCTCCGTCCAATACCATCCGGAGGCGGCGGCTGGTCCGCATGATGCCTCCTATCTGTTTGACAGGTTCGTCACTTTGATGCAGGACGCCAAGGAAGGGAAGGCACATGCCTAAGCGGCAGGACATCCATTCGGTCATGGTCATCGGTTCGGGACCCATCGTCATCGGGCAAGCTGCCGAGTTTGACTATTCGGGGACGCAGGCCTGCCGGGTGCTGCGCGAAGAGGGGATTCGCGTCATCCTGGTCAATTCCAATCCCGCCACCATCATGACGGACCCCGAGATGGCCGATGCCACCTACATCGAGCCCATCGCCCTGCCCTTCCTGGAACGGATCATCGCCAAAGAGCGGCCCGATGCCCTCCTTCCTACCCTGGGTGGCCAGACCGCGCTGAATGCGGCCGTGGAGCTGGGCAAGGCTGGCGTGCTGGAGCGCTACGGGGTTGAGCTGATCGGCGCTTCGCTGGAGGCCATCGACAGGGGAGAGGACCGTGAGCTCTTCAAGCAGGTGGTGGACCAGGCCGGTGCCGAATCAGCCAGGTCCCGCATCGCCCACAGCCTGGATGAGGCCGAGGCGGTAGCCGGCGAACTGGGCTACCCCCTGGTCGTTCGCCCATCCTTCACCATGGGCGGCCTGGGCTCCGGTATCGCGCATGATCGCGAGGAGCTGAGGCGGATCGCCGGTGCGGGCATCCACTATTCGCCCACCGATGAGATCCTTCTGGAGGAGGGCATCGAGGGGTGGAAGGAGTATGAGCTGGAGCTCATGCGCGACCGCCTGGACAATGTGGTTGTGGTCTGCCCCATCGAGAATGTGGACCCGGTCGGCGTGCACACCGGCGATTCCATCACCGTGGCCCCGGTCTTCACCTTGACTGACCGAGAGTATCAGCGCATGCGCGACATCGGCATCGCCATCATCCGCGGCGTTGGGGTGGACACAGGCGGATGCAATATCCAGTTCGCCGTGAATCCGAAGAATGGCCGGATCATCGTCATCGAAATGAATCCCCGGGTTTCGCGCTCCTCGGCCCTGGCTTCCAAGGCCACCGGCTTCCCCATCGCCAAGATTGCGGTCAAGCTGGCCCTGGGATACACCCTGGATGAGATCGAGAACGACATCACCCGATCAACGCCCGCCTCCTTCGAACCGACCATCGACTATGTGGTCACCAAGATCCCGCGCTTCACCTTCGAGAAATTCCCCGGGGCGGATACGACCCTGACCACCTCGATGAAGTCTGTGGGCGAGGCCATGGCGCTGGCCGGAAACTTCCGTGAATCCCTGGGCAAGGCCATGCGCTCCATCGACAAGCGGCACATGACCTTCTCCTGGGATGGCCCCCGGCCCGACCAGGCCGAAACGGATCGGTTGCTGGAGGCCATGCACACCCCTACCGAGCATCGCTACCTGCAGATCCAGCGGGCCTTCTGGGGCGGAGCCACTGTGGAACAGGTTCACCAGGCCACCAGGATCGACCCCTGGTTCCTGGAGCAGATCAGCATGATCAATGACCTGGCCCTTCAGGTGCGCCAGTCCGAGGTTCTGGACGAAGACCTGCTGCGTCGGGCCAAGCAATCGGGACTGAGCGATCTGCAGATCGCCCACCTGCGCGGTATGGGCGACCAGGGCGAGGCAGTCGTCAGGGAGCTGCGCTGGGCCTTCGGTCTTCATCCTGTCTACAAGACCGTAGACACCTGCGCAGCCGAGTTCGATGCCGTCACGCCCTACTACTACTCCTGCTATGCCGACGAGTCCGAGCTGCGACCCCGGCAGCGCGAGGCGGTCATCATCCTGGGCTCGGGTCCCAACCGGATCGGCCAGGGGGTCGAGTTCGACTACACCTGCGTGCACGCCGTCCAGGAGCTGGGCAAGGACTATGACACCATCATGGTCAATTGCAATCCCGAGACGGTCTCCACCGACTATGACATGTCGGACAGGCTCTATTTCGAGCCTTTGACCTTCGAGGACGTCCTGGAGATCTACCGGGCCGAGAAGGCCATGGGACCTGTCAAAGGGGTCATCGTTCAGCTGGGCGGACAGACGCCCCTCTCCCTGGCGGCCAGGCTCAAGGCCGCCGGGGTACCCATCCTGGGGACCAGCCCCGAGTCCATCGACCTGGCTGAGAACCGCGAGCTCTTCGGTCAGGTGCTCAGCAAGGAGCATCTGAACGCTCCTCGGTACGGCACTGCCCTTTCCCTGGATGAAGCCAGAGATGCGGCCCATGCCATCGGTTACCCGGTTCTGGTCAGGCCCTCCTACGTGCTGGGCGGACGAGGCATGGAGATTGTCTATGACGATCAGCAGCTGGCCACCTACGTGGATCGCGCCCTGGAGGAGGCCAAGGCCGATACGGTGGTCTCTGGCCGCCTGCCCTCGCCCCTGCTGATTGACAAGTTCCTTCAGGATGCCATCGAGATTGATGTGGATGCCCTCTATGATGGGCAAGAACTCTATATCGGCGGAATCATGGAGCATGTGGAGGAGGCTGGGGTCCACTCCGGGGATGCTGCATGCACCCTGCCACCATCGACTCTCTCTGACGACCAGATCAACCGGTTGCGGCAGGCTACATTGGCTATAGCCCAGGGTTGTGGGGTCCAGGGACTGATCAATGTTCAGTATGCCTTCATGGCCAACACCCTCTATGTGATCGAGGCCAATCCCCGCGCCTCCCGGACCGTTCCTTTCGCTTCCAAAGCCACAGGCACGGCACTGGCCAAGGCTGCGGCGCGAATCATGGTGGGGGAGACTATCGAGCAGCAACGAGCCAATGGTCTGCTCTTGCCTGTCGGCGACGGCGGCATGGTCCGTGTCGGCCAGCCTGTGGCTGTCAAGGAGTCGGTCCTGCCCTTCAAGCGCTTCCGCACTCCGGTTGGCCGGACCGTGGATATCCTGCTTGGTCCGGAGATGCGTTCCACCGGAGAGGTCATGGGTTTCGATCGGGACTTCCCGCATGCTTTCGCCAAGAGCCAGCTGGCCGCATACCAGGGCGGATTGCCCGCCGGTGGGGTCGCCTTCCTGTCGGTCAATGACGCGGACAAGCGCCAGCTGCCCATGCTGGCCGCCCGTCTGCTTGATCAGGGCTTCAGCATCTGCGCCACCAGTGGCACAGCTTCCGTCCTGCGTCGGTACGGCTTCGACGTGGCTGTTGTCGACAAGATCAGCGACGGGGAGGAGCAGGGGCAGGCCTTCACTGATGCCGACGGGGTAAGACATATGGGCCGAAATCCTGTCCAGCTTATCGAGGACGGGGCCATCGACATGATCCTCAACACGCCCAGCTCCAGGGGTTCGCGCTCCGATGGCTATCTGATTCGCGTGGCTGCCATAGCAGCTGATCTGCCACAGTTCACAACCATTACCGAGTTCTCAGCTGCCCTGATGGCCATTGACGTGGTCAAAAAAGACGACTATGAGGTCATGAGCATCCAGGAACACGCGGCACGGCTGTTGGAGCTGGAGAAGGCCAGGTAGGTGCTGGCTATATGATTGACCCATGTTCCGGTCCAGTTACGCCGGAGGGTGACCTTTAGGAAAGGAAGTGGCCGTGTCAGCGATCAGCGGTGCCGACATGTCGAGTCAGGACTCTTCTCAGGACTCTTCGGGGGAACAGACCAGGAGGCAGGGGAAGACAGGCGGCCGGTTGATCGTGCTGACGGGGCCCACAGCCGTCGGCAAAGGTACTGTGGAAGCAGCCCTGCGCCATGCTCACCCGGAGGTCTGGGTCTCCGTCTCGGCTACCACCCGGGCACCTCGTCCAGGCGAAAAGGACGGCGTCACCTACTGGTTCATGGATGAGCAGGAGTTTGCCCGCAGGGAGGCTGCCGGAGATTTTCTGGAGACCGCCCTGGTCCATGGCATGTCCTACTACGGCACTCCCTTGCAGCCGGTCCTGGATCATCTGGCAGCAGGTGTGCCCACAATTCTGGAGATCGACCTGCAAGGGGCGCATCGTGTCCGCCAACGGGCGGGGGAACTGGGCCTGGAAGTCTTCTATATCTTCCTGGCGCCGCCCTCATTCCAGGATCTGGTCACCAGGCTGAACATGCGGGGAACTGAAAATGAGGAGCAGCGTGCCCGCAGGCTGGAGACCGCCAAGGTGGAGCTGGCCTCCGAGGGTCAGTTCGATCAGGTCATAGTCAACGACAGCGTGGATAAAGCAGCCCGGACGCTTTGGGAAGCAATCGCCAAGGAATACGGTCTCTGAGCACCTGGCCTTTACTTGGCCTTTATTTCAGAAGAGTCAAAAATCCCCCAATCGAGTAAGAGCCCGATTGGAGGATTTGGGTTTATCAGTCCAGGCCGGACAACCGGTTGATCAGATCCGGGTCGCGTGTGGCGCCCTTGTCTGCAGAACGCGCGAAGGCGGCGTAGGCCTTCAGAGCCAGGGAGACCTTGCGGTCCCTGTGGGCCACATAGCCTTCGCCGGCCTCCAGTTCTGCGCGGCGTTGGGCGAGTTCCTCATCGCTCAGCTCGACGTCCACACGTCGGTTGGGGATGTCGATGCGAATCATGTCGCCGTTGCGGATCAGGGCGATGGGGCCCTTGCTGGCAGCCTCGGGAGCGATATGGCCGATGGCCAGGCCTGATGAGCCGCCGGAGTAGCGGCCGTCGGTCAGCAGGGCCACGTCCTTGCCGATGCCCTTGCCCTTGACGAATGAGGTGGGGTAGAGCATCTCCTGCATGCCTGGGCCGCCCTTGGGTCCCTCGTAACGGATGACCAGGGCCTGACCCTTGTGCAAGGTGCCGTTGAGTATGACCTCCACGGCCTGCTCCTGTGATTCGACAACCAAGGCCGGTCCGCGGAAGTTCCAGATCTCCTTGGGCACGCCTGCGGTCTTGACCACACAGCCGTCTGGGGCCAGATTGCCGCGCAGTATAGCAAGACCGCCTTCGGAGACGGCCGGGTGATCCAGGTCGTGAATGGCACCATTGATGCGGTCGGTGTCCAGATCCTTCCATTCCTTGGACTGGTTGAAGGGCTCGGGGGAGGTGATGTGTCCGGGCGCTGCGTGGTAGAGCTCCTTGGCCTGGTCCAGACAGGTGGGTCGCATGATGTCCCAGTCGTTGAGCTTGGACTCCAGGTCCGGGTAATCAATGGAATGCGTGTCCTTATGCAGTACCCCGCCTCGATCCAGCTCACCCAGGATGCCGCAGATGCCGCCAGCCCGGTGGACGTCGGATATCTCCCAGTCTCCGGAGGGGGAGGCCTTGCAGATGCAGGGGACCGTGTGGGAGATGCGCTCGATGTCGTCCAGGGTGAAGTCCACATCCGCCGACTGAGCGGCGGCCAGGATGTGCAGGACGGTGTTGGTGGATCCTCCCATGGCCACGTCCATGGTCATGGCGTTTTCGAAGGCTTTCTTGGTGGCGATGGAACGCGGCAGGACCGAGTCGTCGTCATCCTGGTAGTACCGATTGGCGATTTCGACGACCAGCTTGCCAGCCCGCTCGAAGAGCATCTTTCGGGCCGTGTGCGAAGCCAGAGTGGTGCCGTTGCCGGGCAGGGCCAGACCCATGGCCTCGGTCAGGCAGTTCATTGAGTTGGCGGTGAACATGCCGGCGCAGGAGCCGCAGGTGGGGCAGACGGTCTTCTCCAAGGCCAGCAGGCCGGCATCGTCGATGCTGTCGTCAGCCGAGGCGTACATGACGTCGATCAGATCGGTGCTCTCTTTGACTGTTCCGTCAGGCATGACCGTGCGTCCTGCCTCCATGGGGCCGCCGGAGACGAAGACCGTGGGAATGTTCAGACGCAGAGCGGCCATCAGCATGCCCGGCGTGATCTTGTCGCAGTTGGAAATGCAGATCAGGGCATCGGCGCAGTGGGCGTTGACCGAGTACTCCACGGCATCCGCGATCAGGTCACGGCTGGGCAGAGAATAAAGCATGCCGGTATGGCCCATGGCGATGCCGTCGTCCACGGCGATGGTGTTGAACTCACGGGGGATGCCGCCCGCCTCCTTGACGGCCTTGGAGACCATGCGCCCTACCTTGTTCAGGTGGACGTGGCCGGGCACGAACTCGGAGAAGGAGTTGGCGATGGCCACGATGGGCTTGCCGAAGTCCTCACCCTTGACGCCAGCGGCACGGTAGAGAGCACGGGCGCCCGCGAACTCTCGTTCCTTCATCAATTTGGCTGATCGCATCTGCATAGTTTCATTCAAGTGAACAGGGACAGCGGCGGCCCGAACATGACCACATGTTGGAATTTTCGGCGTGCTTGCAATGCTTTTCCCGGCAGCAAAGCATCTGAGGCTAAAATCGAGCCCGGGCGGTAAAATCATACAGATTGAATGAATGGTTCATCCAGTTGAATTGGAGAAACATCTTATGGCATTCGGTACCGAGCCCCATCCGCAGGGATTTGCGAATCCTCCCATCGACGATCTCATGAAGCACGCCGATTCGAAGTATGCGCTGTCCATTTTCGCGGCCAAGCGGGCCCGTCAGATCAATTCCTATTTCACGCAACTCAATGAGGGTCTGCTGCAGAACGTCGGCCCCCTGGTCGAGTACCAGAATCAGGAGAAGCCTCTGTCCATCGCCTTCCGCGAGATCAACGAAGGCCTGCTTGAGGAGACCCTGGGCGAGGACGATCTGAGCGAAGGCAACTGAACCTTTCGACTCTCAGTGCAGGGTCCTCGGGCGGTGACGGTTTCAAGGTAAAGGTGGATGAAATGACAGAACGACGGCTGATTTCGGCCGAGTCGGTGACCGAGGGCCATCCTGACAAGGTCTGCGACCAGGTTTCCGATGCCATCCTGGACGATTTGATCGCCCAGGATCCGCACTCGCATGTGGCTGTGGAGACATCGGCGGCGACCGGCCTCTTCTTCGTCTTCGGAGAAGTCTCATCCCAGGGCTACACGGACATTCAGTCCCAGGTCCGGTCGGTGCTGCGCAGAATCGGCTACACCTCATCCGATATTGGATTGGATGCGGATTCCTGCGGCGTGACCGTGGCCCTGAGCGAGCAGAGCAAGGAAATCAACCAGGGTGTGGAACGGCTGTCGGCCAGCCAGGAGAACGCTGCCACCCGTGAGGAGCGTTACCAGTCCCAGGGGGCCGGCGACCAGGGGGTCATGTTCGGTTACGCCTGCGATGAGACAGACACGCTCATGCCCCTGCCCATCCATCTGGCGCATCAGCTGGCCTTCCGACTGGCGCAGGTGCGCAAGGAGGGGATCATCCCTCATTTGCGGCCTGACGGCAAGACCCAGGTCACCATCGAATACGATCAGAATGACCGCCCCCGCCGGGTGGACACGGTCCTCATCTCCACCCAGCACGATCCCGAGGTTGGGCATGACTGGCTGCAGGAGCAGTTGACGGAGCATGTCATCACGCCCGTGCTGGATCGCATTTGCGGCAAGGCCGTCGAGCACCAGGGCTACCGGGTGTTGGTCAATCCGACCGGTTCCTTTATTCTGGGCGGCCCTGCGGCTGACGCAGGACTGACCGGGCGCAAGATCATTGTAGACACCTATGGCGGTGCGGCCCATCATGGAGGCGGTGCCTTCTCCGGCAAGGATCCCAGCAAGGTCGACCGATCCGCTGCCTACGCCGCGCGTTGGGTGGCCAAGAACATCGTGGCCGCTGGACTGGCCCACAAGGTCGAGGTCCAGGTGGCCTATGCCATTGGCGTGGCCGATCCGGTCAGCGTCAACGTTGAGACCTATGGCACCGAGCAGGGGGTCAGCCGAGATCAGATCCAGCAGGCCGTGCGCGAGGTCTTCGACCTGCGGCCCGCTGCCATCATCGATGAGCTGGATCTGTTGAGGCCCATTTATGCCAAGACTGCAGCCTATGGGCACTTCGGCCGGGAGGATCCCGACTTCACCTGGGAGCAGGTGGACAAGGTGGGCGAGCTCAAGGCCGCCATCGGCATGACCAGGTAGTAGCTGTTCATCAAGGGCCACGGCGGGTTCCCAGGTCATCGACTGGGGAATCCGCCGTGGCCCTCTTAATTGTCAAAGCGAGGGGAGGAGTCATGGATTCGCAGGAAGTCAGTCAGCCCGCCCTGGACGGTCTTGCTCCGCGCCGTCGTTCGAGCAGCAGTCGAAAAAAACCTCCGCGCCGACCGGCCGATGAACTCCCTGTGGCACGGGTGGTGCTGGACGTGCAGGCCACTCATCTGGGTGGGACCTTTGATTATCTGGTGGATGCCGACCAGGACGGTCATGCACAGCCGGGATGCCTGGTTCGCGTCCGGTTCGGGGCGCGCAGGGTCAACGGCATCATCTGGGCGCGTGTGGCAGACAGCCAGGTTTCCCGCGCCTCCCTGCGCTTCCTGGAGCGGGTGGTGTTGGATCGTAGCCTGATTTCACCTTCTCTGCGCGCGGACATCACTGCCATCGCCAGGGCCTATGGAGGTACTGAGGCCAACATTCTGCGGCTGGCTCTGCCCCCTCGTGTGGCCCGCATCGACAAGGAGCAGCAGCTGGTTCCCGGTCAGCCTCGGTTGGCGTCCGACCCTGCCTGGGTGGCAGGACTGGCCCAGCGGCAGAAGGAATTGAAACTGGAGCTTGATCCGGGCTATCAAGGGTTGGAGAAACTGGATCAGTCGCTGGAAGAGGATACCTTCGCCGCCTATCTGACTGACATTCTGCCCGGTATGGACCAGGCCGCTCTACTTGCTGCCAGGGTACTGATAGAGGCCCTGCTGGCCGGTCGATCGGCGGTTATGGTATTGCCGGGCACCCGTCAGGTGGCTCATCTGTCCGCAGTCCTCCAACAGCTGGGGTTGCATCCCTTCGGCCCTCCCGTCACCGCAGGCCCTGGACACCAGGAGGCCCACGGCTGGTCCGGTGATTTCGCCATTCTGGACAGCGGCATGGCTCCTGCCGAACGCTACAGGGCATACCTCGCGCTGGCCTCAGGCCAGGTCCGCTGCGCCATCGGGTTGCGGGCTGCCATGTACGCCCCGGTGGAAGGTCCCGCCCTCTTCGCTCTGATGGACGATGCCAGCTACCAGTACGCCGACGGGATGATGCCCTACGCCAATGCCCGGGGAGTGCTGAGGCTGCGGGCGCGTGCCCACGGCGGTGTCTTCCTGGCCATGTGCCGTGCCAGAAGCGTGCGTTCCCACTGGGAGAGTCTGCCCGAAGCCATTGAAGCAGAATCCGGAGTGACCGGTCCAGGCACAGCCTTGACGCTTGACCGGTCTGCAGTGACGACCCTGCTGCCTTGGATTCGCTGGCTCAACCGAGAGGAACTAAGCCATCTGGCTGATCCGACCATAGGCGCCCGGGTTCCTCACACCGCCGTCGCCGTTATAAACAAAGCCTTGGAGCGTGGTCCGGTTCTACTGTCCATCCCTCAGGACGGCATCTTCGAAAGCCTGAGTTGTGCTCGCTGCCATCATCAGGCTCGTTGCTCGCGTTGCACCGGGCCCCTGCGGGCGCGGCGGCCTGGCGCGCCCCGATGCGCTTGGTGCGGGGCTGCGGCCACGGACTGGTCTTGTCCGGATTGCGGGGGTTCACGGCTCCGAGTGGTCAGGGTGGGCGCCGCCGGGACGGCACAGGAGCTGCGCATGCTTTTCAGAAATGTACCAATCGTCATATCTTCGGCCAGTCAGCCCCGTGGGGTGGTCGAGCGTGTACAGGATCGTCCCAGTCTGGTCATCGCCACCCCGGGCGCTGAGCCCAGGGTGGTTGGCTCGAGCGTCGATGGCAACAATAACAATAAGGACACTGGCGATTCGGGTTTGCCACGGCTGTCGCGAGGATACCGGGCCGTGGCCATTCTGGATGCCTGGACCAGCCTGTATGCCCCTGGCGTCGATGCACGTATGGACACTCTGGGAGCCTGGATGCGCGTGGCATCATTCTGTCGCCCCCGGGCCAAGGGGGGGCAGGTGCTTCTTCTGGGAGAGTGTGATCCACAGCTGGCCCAGGCGTTGATGACCTGGCAGGGGCCGGTGTTGGCGGCTGCCGACCTGAAGGACCGTCGGCTGACTGCCATGCCCCCTGCGGTCGGCATGGCTGCAATCTGGGGCGAAAGGGAGGCCGTCATCTGGATGCTGGACGCCGTCGGGATCGCGCCGGGTCAGGAGGCTGTGACAGAAGTTGGCCCTGAGCCGGTCCCTGCCCTACTTGGGCCTGTGCCCATACCAGCGCCGTCCACACTGAAAGTGGGTTATCTGGAGGGAACCCAGGACAGGGTCAGAGCCCTGGTTCGGGTGCCCACCAGCCGCCGGGACAAGCTGGCTGACGATCTCAAACAGGCTCAGGCCAGGTACGTGGCCGGTCGCGGGCGAGGAGAGCTGCGCTTCCGGATGGATCCCAAGGATCTGACCTGATTGGCGCTCCAGGCGGATATGCACGGGGTCTATGCGGCGTGGTTTCATGAGGGGGCGCAGGAGAGGCGCATATGAACGGATTCAGGAAAGGCGGAGAGTCATGAAGGGATGGCCGGGCGAGATCCGGGTTGAGGCAGATGTGATCCAGGCTGAGCAGGAAGCGGCTCAAGCCCAGGGTCGGCCCATTGAACAGGTCATCTTTGACTTCGGCAATGTCCTGATTCGTTGGCAGCCCGAGATGGCCATGGTGGCCCGATACGGGCGCAGGAGCATCGAGGCCATGCTGGACGATAGCCGTTCCGGCTTCTACCGGGCCAACAACATGATGGACGGCGGAGCCACCTGTGCCCAGGCCCGTGATTGGGTGGGCGCCAACTGCGGGGCTCCCTGGGATGCCATGTTCGCCTACTACTGTGACCACTTTATCGATTCACTGACCGGTCCTGTTCCCGGTGCCCGCATGCTGGTGGAGGACCTGAAGGCGGCTGGTATAGGCGTCTGGGGGTTGACCAACTGGGGTGCCGAGCTCTTCCATTACGCCTGGGACGGCGACTCCTTCCTGCATAGGCTGGATGGGGTGGTGGTCTCCGGGCCCATCCACATGCGCAAGCCTGACCCGGCCATCTACCACTATGCCCTTGATCAGTTCGGAATCCAAGCTGACAGAACCCTCTTTGTGGATGACAAGGGTATGAATGTAGTGGGTGCCAACAAGGCCGGCATCCGCAGCCTGCGATTCAGTGACCCCTACGGATTGCGCACCGCCCTGATCGAGGCAGGGGTGAATATTCCTCAGGTGCAGTGAAATGCAGAGGTCGAAAGCCGCCAGATGAAAAGGAGATTGCCGATATGGTCATGACATTGCTGTTTGCGGGCACACCTCAGGTCGCTCTGCCATCTCTGAGATTGCTGGCGGCCGACCAGGAGCATTTCCGGGTTGCTGCCGTGCTCACCAGGCCCGACGCTCCCCAGGGTCGTGGAAGGCATCTGCATCCCAGCCCGGTCAAGGCTGAGGCCCTGAAGCTGGGGATTCCCGTTCTTGAGGACAATCCTTCCGATCCGGATTTTCCGGCGCGGCTGCAGGATACGGGTGCCAGTTATGCGGCTGTGGTGGCCTACGGGCGGATTCTGCGCCAGCCGGTCCTGGATGCCTTTGAGGGTGGCTGGTACAACCTGCACTTTTCCCTGCTGCCGCAGTGGCGGGGTGCAGCGCCGGTCCAGCGTGCCATCTGGGCCGGGGACACCATCACTGGAGCCACGGTCTTTCGGCTCACGGCCGGTATGGATGAAGGGCCTATCCTGTCCCAGTCCACGGTGGAGATCGGACCGCACGAGACCTCGGGCGAGCTGCTGGGTCGGCTGGCTGAGGACGGATCCCACCTGCTGGCCGCCAGCCTGGAGGCCCTTGCGGAAGGTCGGATTCAACCCAAGGAGCAGCCGCAGGGCGCCTACCAGGTGGCTGCCAAAATCACCCACCAGGATGCCCGCATGCGTTTTGACGTGCCCGTCTTTGCCCTGGATCGGCAGATCCGGGCCTGCAACCCGGAACCGGGAGCCTGGTGCATGTACCGGCAGGGCGATGATCCGCAGGACGGGCAGACGGGACTGACCGTACTCAAGGCTGCACCAGCCCGAGGGGATGAGCCCGGTCTTCCCTCGCATTTGGAACCGGGTCGCCTGGCCATGGACCGTCGCCACCTCTGGGTGGGCACCAAGACCTTGCCACTGGAGCTGCAGATGGTCAAGGCTGCCGGCAAGCGTGCCATGAAGGCCATGGACTGGGCCCGCGGCGCTCGCTTGGAGGAAGGGGCATGCTGCAGCTGAGCCCTTCCGCTCGGCTGGCTGTCCAGGCCGAGCGGGGATTCCAGGGACGGACGAAGGAGAGAAGCCATGCAGTCCGATGATGTTGACCAGGCCGACGATGCAAATGACCAGGACCAGGCCGGGGATCGGCGCAACCGGGCCCTGGCTGCGGCGCTGACCAGGGCCGCCAAGGAACTGGCCAAGGCCAAGAGTCAGTTGGCCCAGCTGGGCCAGCCGCCCTTGTCGGTCGCCCTGGCCTTGGGAGTGGATTCTGTCGCCTATGACAGCCAGGGGGTGCAGCAGGCCCGCCTGCTGATCCTGAACGGTTCCAGGCGGATGGTGGTGCCCCTGGCACCCAATATCCGCGCCGAACGGATCAGGGCCGGCCAGGAGGTTCTGCTCAACGCCGATATGGTTGTGGTGCGTGTGGGCGATCAGCCGGTGACAGGGCAGGTCCGCACGCTACGGGAGACCTTGGAATCCGGTGCCTTGCTGGTGGAAGATTCCTCCGGACAGACCCGCGTCGCTGCACGGGCAGGGTCTCTGCAGGACCTGCCCATCGAGGCGGGCAGCGCTTTGCTCATGGACGAAAGCTGCTCAGTGGCCCTGGCTGTTCTGCCTGAGTCGGACCAATCCGACATGCTGCTGGAGGAGACTCCTGACGTGGACTTCTCTGATATTGGCGGCTTGGACAGGCAGATCGAGCGTATCCGTGATGCTGTCCAGCTGCCCTTCCAGCACGCTGATCTGATGCATCGTTACGGGCTTCGGGCCCCCAAGGGTGTTCTGCTCTACGGGCCGCCTGGCAATGGCAAGACCATGATCGCCAAGGCACTGGCCCGCGCCCTGGCCCAGGAGAGCGACGGCCACGGGGTCTTTCTTTCGGTCAAGGGCCCCGAGATGCTCAACAAGTTCGTGGGCGAGTCCGAACGCCTGATTCGCCGTCTCTTCGCTCGGGCCCGCAGCCTGGCAGGCCAGGGTGGTCCAGTGGTGGTCTTCATCGACGAGATGGACGCCTTGCTCCGCACTCGGGGGTCAGGCATCTCATCGGATGTGGAGACCACCATCGTCCCCCAGTTTCTGACAGAGCTGGACGGTGTCGAGTCCCTGGACCAGGTCATGGTCATCGGCGCTTCCAACCGCATCGACATGATTGACCCGGCGGTTCTGCGCCCGGGGAGATTGGACGTCAAAATCCGCATCGACCGGCCCGACAGGACCAGGTCAGCCGCGATTCTGGGCAAGTACCTGGGCTCCGATATGCCCATGGACGATGGTGCCGGGCCTGAAGGGCTGATCAGGGTACTGGTCGACGGACTCTTCGCCCGGGATGATGACCACCTGCTGGGCAGAATCATGGATGCCACGGGCCGCTGGCAGCCCCTCTACCTGGAGTCTGTGGTCTCCGGCGCCATGCTGCACAACCTGGTTGATCGGGTCAAGACCATGGCGGTCAAGGCCTCCATCCAACAAGGCCGACAGGTTGGTCTTGACCGTCGGTTCTGCTTGAGGGCGGTCCACGGGCAGTATGAGGACACTCTGGAGGAACTTCGCGGACAGGACCCGGACCGCTGGGCCGATCTGGCCGGACTGCGCCCAGGACAGGTCCAGGAGGTTCGCCCGGTCGGCGAGCCAGAGGAGCGGTCATGAATGCCGGGCGGGTTATGGGCACCGAGACTGAGTACGCCATTGCCGACCCCCGGGATCCTGACGCTGATCCGCGTGCACTGGCCCTGCGTCTGGTAAGAGCTGCAGCCGAGCCGGACCTGGCTCACATCCGCTGGGACTACGGGAGTGAGGATCCGGTCAATGATGCCAGGGGAGGTCGGCTGCCGCGTTCCGCTGCCGCTCCGAGCATGCTCACTGATGCGCCCGGTGCCCGACTGATCGATGTGGCAGCTCCCAATGGCGCTCGGATTTACGTGGATCATGCTCATCCCGAGTATGCCTCGGCGGAAACAGTGAATGCCTTCGACGCGCTGGTCCAGGACCGCGCGGGGGACCGGATGATGGCCCGGGCCGCGGAAAGGGCCGGGGGCCTGGCTCTTTACAAGAACAACGTGGACGGCAAGGGTGCCGCATGGGGATCCCATGAGAATTATCTGATGGATAGGGCGGTGCCCTTCGCCAGGGTGGCGGCTCTGATGACCATTCATTTCGTCACCAGGCAGATTTACACCGGTTCTGGCAGAGTGGGCCTGGGGCCCAGGAGCGAGGGGGCCGGCTTCCAGCTCAGCCAGCGCGCCGACTATCTGACCAGCCGCATTGGACTGCAGACCACCTTCGGTCGGCCGATCATCAATACCAGGGACGAGTCACATGCAGGGCCGGACAGTCGCCGTCTTCACGTGATCGTGGGTGATGCCAACCGGTTGGATGCGCCCCTGGTTCTCAAGCTGGGAACAACCGATCTGCTGCTGGGTCTCTTGGAGTCCGAGGGCGATTCGACCAGCCAGGTCGATGAGCTGCTGGATCGCTGGACGCTGGATGATCCGGTGTCGGCCCTGCACACGGTTTCACGAGATTTCACCCTGACCAAGCCACTGGCCTTGGCGAACGGAGGATTCGCCGATGCACTGACCATCCAAGGTGCGTTGCTGGATGCGGCCAGGCAGGTAAGACGCGATTCTGACCGGCCGGATTGTGCCGATGACCGGGTTCTGGACCTATGGAACCAGGTGCTCGAGGATCTGGTTATGGTGCGTTCGGGTGATGACGAGGCCCGTTTGGTCATGCACGACCAGGCAGGCAGGTTGGAATGGCTGCTCAAGTGGCAGCTCTTGGAGCGTCTGCGTCGTCGCCGGGCCATGCCGGACTGGTCGGATGCCCGTCTGGCGGCCCTGGATCTGGCCTGGGCGCGAGTGGATCCCGGCCGTGACCTGCCCTGGCGACTCAGGGGATCCGTCCTGCAACTGGCCGATTCCGACCTGGTCGTCAGGGCCATGGACCAGGGTCCGGAGCAGACTCGGGCCTGGTGCCGTTCCCAGTTGCTTCACCGCTGTCCCGATGCGGTCAGAGCCGTCTCTTGGAGTCGTGTCGTTCTTGAGGAGCAGGGACCGGAGGGAGGGCCTGCAACCAGGGTTGTGGACCTGTCCGATCCGCTGGGTCACACACGGTCTTCCTGCCGGGATGACCGCGACATATACTGCTCATAGCGCAGAAAATAGTTCGATATTCGACCGGACGACCACCGGTTGACCACGGTCGGCAATGCCTGACCATCCGTTTGAAAGAGAAGAGAAGTATGGAATTGCGCGATTTGGCCATGCAGGCCGCCACTATTGCTGTGGAGGCCGGCCGTCATGCCCTTCAGGACCAGATCAACCCCCACGATCCCCGCTCCACCTCTGCCATCGGCCAGGGCACCCAGTTCTCGCCGGGCATCGACACGCGTCTGATCCGATACTGCAGGACCAAGATCGCCGCCCTGGACCCTATGGACGGCTTCTGGGAGGAGGAGGCCGGCAACCGTCGTCCGGGTGGCCGCTACTGGTGCCTGGGCCACATCGACGGACCGGTCAATTATGTACGCAACATGGCCGAATGGACGCTGACCATCTCCCTCTTTGCCGTGGATGAGAAGGGCCACGCATCACCGGTCCTGGGCATCGTGCACGCGCCGGTCCTGGGCCTGACCTATCTGGCCGCCAAGGGCCAGGGCGCGATCAGAATCCGACGGACTATCGTGGGTGACAAGCGGGAGAAGATCATCCCCTCCACTATGACCACCCTGAATGGATCTGTGATCAGCTTCGGCATGTCATACTTCCCCAACGAGTCCGAAAAGGTACTGCAGATCGTCTCACGCATGGCTGGCAAGCCTGCTGATATCAAGCGCGTTGGTCCGGTCTCGCTGGACCTGTGCAGGGTGGCGGACGGTAGTTACGACGCCTACTTCGAACCGGCCCTGCACTCCTGGGACATCCCCGCTGTCTCCGCGGCGGCTGTCGTGGTCCGGGAGGCCAAGGGTACCCTCTGGCGCTGGGACGGAGGACACGTGCGCTGGGAGGGCAGCAACGACGTGGTGGCCACCAACGGACTTATCGCGGAGGATCTGGACACCTATCTGAGCGGGCGCTGATCCGCGCCGGGAAGGAGAGTGACCATGGCTGAGGCATCACAGCAGGGACGGCGCATAGTAGCCGGGCAGCAGCAGGAACAGGAAGAGGACCTGCCGCAGACCGGGGCACGTGAGCAGGACCAGGCGGCGGAGTCCGATCTGGATGCCGTCCTGGATGACATCGAGACCACCCTGGAGACCAACGCCAAGGAATATGTTCAGGGCTTCGTCCAGAAGGGCGGCCAGTGATTCATGGCGGACGGGCAGGGTACTGACTCGGACTTTCGCAGGATATTCGGCATCGAGACCGAGTATGGACTGAGCCTGACCGGCGCCAGTGGCCCATATACCGCCGGCAGGGTGGCTATGGCCATGTTCCGGCCTCTGATTGAGAAGCACGGGTCAACCAACATCTATCTGCCCAATGGCGCCCGGCTCTACTTGGACGTGGGCTCCCATCCGGAGTATGCCACTGCCGAGGCCCGTGATCCGCTGACAGCCCTGAAACAGGTGCTGGCAGGGGAGCGGATCATGACCGATCTTGCGGAGCGCGCCCGGAAACATTTGGCGGAGAACCTGGGCAGGCCAGTGAAGGTTCACGTCTTTGCCAACAATGTGGATGCCCAAGGCCATGCCTTCGGCTGCCATGAGAATTACCTGCTGGACCGGCGAGTCCCCTTGGACATGGTAGGGGCCTGCCTGGTCCCCTTCTTGGTCACCCGGCAGCTGATCACCGGGGCGGGTCGTCTGAGTCCTGATGGATTCCAACTCAGCCAGCGGGCCGACTTTCTGGACGAAGCGGTCTCCTCGTCCACCACCCGTGCCCGTCCCATGGTCAATACCCGTGACGAGCCATTGGCTGATCCTGAACGATGGCGGCGTCTGCATGTGATCGTAGGGGATACCAACCGGTCTCCGCTGGCTACCTGGTTCAAGATGGCCAGCACCCACCTGGTCCTGAACCTGATTGAGCAGGCCTGTCGCCGGGGCTGCCGGCCGGACCTGGCCGACTGGGCCCTGGCTGATCCAGGTGCAGCCATCCGAGCCGTCAGCAGGGATCGGACCGGCAGGGTAACCCTTGCCACAAAGACCGGTGGCATCAGCGCTCTGAATCTGCAAGAGACCTATTGGTCGGCCTGCAATGCCTTGGTGGATCAGCAGGAGGATATAGGCATCGACCGATCCCAGGCTCTGCGCGCCCTGCATCTTTGGAGGTCGGCCCTGGATGCGCTGGACGCAGGGCGTTGGCAGGATCTGGCTGACTGGGTGGATTGGGCTGCCAAGCTGCGGCTGCTCAAGGGCTTGAACCGACGAGGCGCCGGACAGGATCTGGCCGATGCGATGAATCTGGACTATCACGATCTGAGTGCGGGAAGATCCTTCCCCGGCCTGGTCAGGCATGGGCTCATGCGCTCGCCTGTCGACGACTCCGAGGTGGAGCATGCCATGAATCGACCTCCAGAGGATACCCGGGCCCGTCTGCGTGGTGAATTCGTCCGTGCAGCAGACACGGGAACACGCACATGGTCATGTGATTGGAGCCACCTGGTCCTAGGGGGTTCTCGCCGAGTCGAGGTGGGCCTGCCCGACCCCTTCGACCATCTGGGCCCGCCTCGATATCACTGCCTGATGGACTTTCTAAAGAGTGCCGCGGAACCTTGCGTCTAGAAGCCCAGTTCGCACTGCGGGACTTCCCTTAGGTCTTCTCCAACAAGAAGGGCCCCGGCATCCATCCACGGATGCCGGGGCCCTGCAGCAAGGCTGGTTTCACTTCTTGTTGGTGACGGCCTTCTTCAGCAGCGAGCCGGCAGAGATACGCACGCCATAGCTGGCCGGAATCTTGATGGTCTCACCGGTGCGGGGGTTGCGGCCGGTGCGGGCGGCGCGCTTGACACGCTCGGCCGAGAACAGACCGGTCAGCTTCAGACCCTCACCGGACTTCATGGCCTCGACGAAGACATCCTGGAAGGCGTTGACAGCAGCTTCCGCCTGAGCCTTGGTCAGGTTGGACTTCTGCGCAATCTTCGAAACGAGATCAGACTTGTTGTATGCCATAGAACATCCTTCTTTCGGGGGCCTCCCATTGCTTGATTTGGGGAAAGCCCAACGGTCAATGACCGATATTACCGCAGATTAGGCCCAAACACCGCATTTTCCGGGGGTTTCCGACATTTCATCAAGCGTTTTTTGAGGTCCTCGAGATTGGGAATGCCCCAAGGGCTCTTCAGATGCGATTGTGGCTGCTCAGCCAGCGCATGGCCAGGGCTCCCAGGGGGATGCGCAGCCAGTAGGTGGCCACCCGGAAGACCAGCGTGGCCGAGATGGCCACACCTGAGGGAACGCCAGCCAGGCGGAAGGCGGAGAAGAGCACCGCCTCTATGGCCCCCAGACCGCCGGGCGTGGGGACGGCCGATCCCAGCGTGTTGGCCAGCAGGAAGACGAAGGTGGTTTCGAAAACGTTGGTTCGGCAGCCGAAGGCCATCAGGGCGGCCCAGAAACTCATGCCCAGGGCGGCTGACTGCAGTACGGCCCCAAGGACGGCCACCACCAGTTGCCTGGGCTGAGTCAGAATCTCAACAAGGTGATGAGCATAGGAGGCCACGATGGGCATCAGCCGTTCCATGACCAGCCGCCGTGTGTAAGGCACGGCCATGATCAGGGCCGCGATGATGGCCACCGTCCCGATGACGATGACCAGGGTGTTGGTGGGGATCATCCCGGATAGGGTGTTCCGTCCGGTGAACAGCCCGATGACGATCAGCAGGCAGAAGGTGGTTGCGAACTGGACGGCCACCACGGCGCTCATGATGGCTGTGGCCATGGTGTTGTCATAACCGTCCCGCCGCAGGAACTGCAAATTGACGAAGGCAGGCCCCACCCCGGCGGGCATGGAGACCGAGGTGAACGAGGACGCGACCTGGGACAGGAAGATGCCCTTGAAGTCGCGCTTGGCCGGGTCGATGAAGACTCCCAGGGTGATGGCGCAGCCCACCCAGGACAGTGACCCCAGTAGGAAGGAGAGTCCGGCCATCCAAGGGTTGGCGTTGCGGACGGCGCTGATGACCTGGGGCAGGTTGAACTGGGTGACGATGACCGCCAGCGCCACTACCAGGAGGGCCAGGGCCACGAAACTGCGCAGACTGAAGCGGGAAAGGGTCACCTGGCCGGTCTCAGCCACCGACTCAGGGGGAGCCAAGGACTGCAACTGTTTGCGCAGGTCAGTAAGAATCTGTCGGTCCCAGCCGGGCAGGTCCTGGGTCTTTGAAGGAATGGCCACCATCTGGCAGAAAGGCGACAGCCCCGCCAGGGTCTTGATCCCCCAGGAGGCACGGGCGGCCTCAATGGCCTGATTCACCCCGATCAGCGTGGCAATCAGAGCCAGAAGCTGGATTCGATCCAGGGCGATGTTGGCCTGGGAGCTGGCGCTGTCGCCGTTCTCCCAGCCGGCGATGACCATGGAATCTGACTGGTCTACGGCCAGGGTCTCCGGGCGGATGCGGCGGTGTGTAAATCCGCGCTCGTTGGCCCGGCGAAGGTAATCCATCAGTTGCTTGGCCTTGTCCGTATCCAGGCTTCCGGGTTTCAGGGGCCGAAGGTGGACGTCATCCTCCAGGACCAGGATTGAGGATTCCGCGCTCTCAGCCAGGCCATAGGGGTGCATGGCGGTCAGCCCCAGGTCTCGCAATTCAGCCAGGATAGCCATGTGGTGTTGCATGGAGTTTCTGACCGACCGGTCCCGGCGCATGGAGACTCCGGACAGCTTGATCCACTGCCAGAGCTGCATCAGATAGCCCATGGTGTGCAGCTGGCCGTCCATGACCGACACCGTGTAGGTTCGGCCATCCTTGTCATGAACCCTGTAGATGCGGGAGGCCTCGATCAGGTCGTCGGCAAGTGCGGGCAGGGGCTGACCATCGGCGTCCAGACTGGAGTCCTGACGTTCCAGGCTGACGGCATGGATGCCGATGGAGGCTATGGCTTGTACCACTCCTTGTCCCCAGGCACCCTTGTTCTGAGTGCCCGCCAGGTATCGGACCACCATGCCGATGATTCGTCCCAGAATCAGCGAGACCAGAACCCCACTGGCTGAATTGGAGGATATGGCGACCATGATGATGGCCACAATATATAGAGCGTTCCATCCCCATTTGACCGAGCTTCTCAAGCGACGGGGTCCTGCTGCGCTCAGGAAGGCAGCCAGACCGGCATAGAAGTCAGGCAACAGGACGGGCGACCCTATGGCGTTCTGTGAGCTGAATGAGGCGATCAGGGTCGGGTTGCCGGCCTTCAGTATCAGGTTGGAGGTCAGCATGACCAGTCCAAACCCCAGGAACATGGCCAGGGGGGCAGTGATCGCCTGAATCCATTCCCTGTTGACCAGCAGGTGGACAATCACGGTCAGGACCACGGTCACGGTCACTGCCTGCTGGAGGAAGGCGGTAGGTACGTCCATGAGCCAGTCCATGGCATTGCCGGCCTGGCGCATGTCCGACTCGACCCCGGCCGCTATGCCTTTCAGGTAGACGGCTGCCAGGGTGACCAGGATTCCCAGGATCAGAGCCGCCAGGGCTCGCAGCAGGTCCTCGGCGTCATGGACTCGTTCTGGCGGGGTATCCCGGATGACGACCTTATCTGCCTTAACAGGGTCGGTGGAATCGGTGTCCTCGGGGGTTATGGTCGACTGGGACGGGGACATGGTCAATCGCGATCGAAGTCCACCAAGGTTCCAGCTGCGCCGGTGTATGTTGCCGGCGTCAAGGCTTTGAGCCGACTGGCCGTGTCCTGGTCCAGGTCCAGACCATCGATGAACTGCTCGACATCCTCCCGGCCGATCCTCTTGCCGCGCATCAGCTTCTTGACCTGCTCATAGGGATGATCCATGCCTGAACGTCCAGCCAGTCCCGCGGCCCGCATGGCCGTCTGTATGGGCTCGCCCAGGACCTCCCAGTTGCTGTCCAGCTCGCGGGCCATCAGGGCCTCGTCAGGGTGAATGGTCTGCAGGCCACCGTCCAGGTTGTCCAAAGCCAGCAGGCTATAGCCCAGGGCCGAACCGATGTTGCGCTGGGTGGTGGAGTCGGTCAGGTCCCGCTGCCAGCGGGTTTCGGTGAGGGTGGTGGCCAAGGTGTCCAGCAGGGCTCCTGAGATTTCCAGATTGGCCTCGGCGTTCTCGAAGCGTATGGGGTTGACCTTATGGGGCATGGTGCTGGACCCTGTCGCGCCTTTGACGGGTTCCTGGGCAAAGACACCGCGGGAGATGTACATCCAGACATCCACGGCCAGGTTGTGCATAATCCTGCCCAGGTGGGCGATATTGCCGAAGAGCTCGGCCTGCCAGTCGTGGGACTCGATCTGGGTGGTCAGTGGGTTCCAGACCAGGCCCATTCGCTCCACGATGAAGGTCCGGGTCAGATCGATCCAATCCACCTGCGGCAGGGCGGCCAGATGGGCGCCAAAGGTTCCAGTGGCGCCATTCATCTTGCCCAAGTAGTCCTGATTGCGGATCCGATTCAACTGCCGGTGCAGCCGGTGGACGTAGACCGCCATTTCTTTGCCCAGGGTGGTGGGTGTGGCAGGCTGGCCGTGGGTCAGGGCGAGCATGGGCAGATTCCGGTATTGCTCCGCCATGGTTGCCAGATGGTTCTCGATCCTGGAGGCCTTGGGGAGCCAGACCTGCTCGACCCCGCCTCGGATGCAGCGGGCATAGGCCAGGTTGTTGATGTCCTCGCTGGTGCAGGCGAAGTGGACCAGGGGCGCCAGCCTGGGAAGTTGGGACCCGGGGCCAAGGGCTGTGGCTGCAGCCTCCAGACGGCGGTCGATGTAGTATTCCACAGCTTTGACATCGTGGCGGGTCTGGGCTTCGATGCCCGCCAGTTCGGTGATGCCTTCGGCGTCGAAATCCTCGGGAATGGCTCGCAGGTAGGCCTGTTCGGCCTCGGTCAGGGGCTCCACGCCCGGCAGGACCGGTTGCTGGCCATTGCCCTGGTAACCATTGGACAGCATGATCATCCATTCGACCTCGACCCGCATGCGCTCGCGGTTCAAGGCGGGTTCGCTCAAATAGTCCACCAGATCGGCAGTCTGTCTGCGGTAGCGTCCGTCCAAGGGATTGAGGGGGATGACTGGTGTGATTCGGCTCAGGTTCATGCCTCCAGCCTAGACGACCGGGTCAACCAGCAGGAACCGGCATGGGTGCTCTCGGGGGGGGGGCGTGTCCCGCTCATCGTCGTAGCCTGCCACGGTAGTAGCGGGTCTCCTGCAAATCGCCATCGATGGCCTGGGCGAAGTGATCGTCCTGACGTCGTACCGCTGGTGAGTTCTGATCCCGGGCATCAGCCCAGGCCGCCTGCTGGTAGGCCATGCCATGGGTTGATTCCTTTCCGGGTTCGGCAGTGGTCACTGTCCGGCCAGTCTGGTTGCCGCCTGGAGGGGGAGGTCCGCCCGCTCTTCCCCTTACTGTCAGCTGATTGGGTCGGGAGGGATTGTCGGCTCCATCAAGGCTGGAGACCAGCTCTTCGCGCATCTCCACGCTGGTGACCCAGGTGTCTGACTTTATTCTGCGATGGGCGATGGGCGAGCCGACAGTCACGACATGATTGAAGCTGTAGCGGTCCGAAAGATCCGAGGCCATGGTGGCGGCCACGATGCCACCCTGGGAATGGCCCACCAGGCTGACCGGATCGTCCGGACGCACCCCCGCATCCCGCATGGCCTGGTCCACTAGACGCATGGAGGCCGCCCTGCCGCGCACTGCAGCCTTGTCGCTCATGAGCTGGATGTTCTGGGCCCAGCCGATTGGGGAGTCCAAATGGGAGCTGGTGCCGGGTATGTAGACCAGCCAGTGGTTCTTGCCGTCGGCCTTCCGATAACGCTGTACGGCGATGGTTGCGTAGGGAATGCCGTCCCGGCAGGATCCCAGGGTCTCCAGGTTGTGCAGAGCACCGGCGATGTCATGGGCCTCGCCCAATCCCTTGCCCTGCGGATGAACAGGATCCATCACGATTCGATCACCCTGGAAATGCGCGAGTATCAAGGGCATCAGCAGGCCTGGGCCGGTGACCAATCCGCCAATGGGATCATGATGGTCCGAGGACAGGCCGGATGCGACTGCGGTCAGCAGGGGCTGTTGGATGCTGGCCGTGGTTTCCAGAAATTCCTGTAATTGCGATGCATCCAAGTGGTCGGTCAATTTGGCTACTCCCAGGCCTAGACCGATGGAACCCAGCATGAACGGGGCAATGGGTCGAAAGACAGTCAAGGCCTTGGAGGTCAGGGAGCCCATCAGCCTGTCCATGAATGATTCAGCCTGCGAGTACAGCCCGTAGGCCTTGGTCAGCCGGTCGGCCACAGACTGGAGCCGGGTGCGCAGGTCTTCGCAGGCCTGGGCCTGGTCACTGCAGAAAGACACCATCAGATCCAGGGGCAGATGCGCGTGACCCGGCGGCGGTAAGGCAGTCTGGGTGCAGATAAGGGTCGGCAGTCCGGGTGTGGTTCTGCGGATGGCCTGGTTGGTCAGAATCCATTGCGACTGCAAGGTGGCCAGGGCTCCACCTGCCTGGTTGAGCCGGTCCGCCATGCCGGTCAGATGTTCCAGCTCGGTGCGTGTATAACCGTTGGTATCGGGCGCAGCGGTGATCGTCCGCTTCATGGCCGGCTCTCTTGATCAATCAGGTTCAGTGTGCGCCCCGCCTGGATGCGCTGATCCTGGCAGAGGGCATCCATGGCCCGCACCTGGGCCCGATATGCTTCAGCGGCCCGCCCTTGCCAGTCGACCCTCAGAGCCTGGTCGGCTAATTCACTCAGATGGACCAGAGTGATTCGTGACTGTCGAGCCATGTCTGACAGTATGGCCCGGCAACGTGCCGCCCTCGCATGACAGGGGCAGCTTCCAACGGAGTCCGGATCAGTCAGGTATGAGGTTTGCTCCAGGAAGGGACCCCGGGTGGGTAGTGAAGAGGATGGCCTGTACATGCCTCTACTACAACATGGCAGTGATCCTGAAATGGGCCTCATAGGGCCATGTGGTCAAATGAGGTCCGATTCGTCTGGATGGGGACGGATTTTCTACTAATTCCGTCAGTCTGTTAGCCGGGAGATAATCGTCTGCATGGGGATCGATTTGTTGGAAAAGGGGGCGGTGAAATGACTCACGCGAAAGACTGTGTGCGGCCGGTCACCAGGGTTTGACGTTCTTCGCCTGACCCTTGTTGTCACTTGCCTTGCCTGTTGGTGTCGGGGATGCCGACGGTTCGCTCTGCTGCTGGTTGCGCTTGAGCAGATCCTCCACCTCGGCCTCCTGCTGCTTGGTCAGCCCTGAAGAGGAGCCCTTGCCGGAGCCGTTTTTCCCGTCTTGGGCCTTATCGGCCTTCTGCTCCTTGAGCAGACGCTCGGTGCGGCTGGCCAGCGCGGCGTTGGCCGCCCGGTTGGCTTGGGCAGCCTGCCTGGTCTGTGGCAGAATCAGGGGTCCGGGCCTTTCGACCTGGTCGAAGAGGTGTTCGGCCTGGTCTTGCAGGGCCTTGATGGAGGAAGGATCGGCCTGCGGGTTTTGGGCCTGTTGAACGTTGGTGCTCAACGTTCGCGTGCCCTCGTTATAGGTGGCGATGGCTTTGACGTTGATCAGGCACCAGGCTCCGGCCAGTGCTGCAACCAAGGCCAAGCCAGCCAAAATCAGGCGCACCCGCAGGCGGCGTCCGCTTCTTGCGCCTTGCCGGGACTTCCTACTCATAGCAGTCTCCTCGAAGTGCGGATCCAGAGCCCCGCCTCAATCAGGATCAGAGCCAG
This sequence comes from Bifidobacterium sp. W8114, assembly GCF_016101165.1. Taxonomy (NCBI): domain Bacteria; kingdom Bacillati; phylum Actinomycetota; class Actinomycetes; order Bifidobacteriales; family Bifidobacteriaceae; genus Bifidobacterium; species Bifidobacterium sp. W8114. The sequence continues at coordinate 208,902 of NZ_JACFRA010000001.1, forward strand.
CTCCACCAGTGCCAGCGGCCAGACCAGCGGGGTGACATGCCGGCTGACCTGGTCGACCTTGGTCACCCGGTAGCGCTTGGAGGCCGCAGCCGTGGCCCCCTCACGCACCGTGGTCCCCTTGGCCAGGGCCTGGTAGTGGCCGCTCATCTCGTCGGCCATGGCCTTGAGGGTTTTCGGGTCCATGGCGGAGATGCCCGGCTGGCCGGTCGTGGGGTCAGTCACCCAGCTGTGGGCATCGTTTCCACCGACATCGGAGCTCAAAGGCACCATGCCGCCCTTGGCCGAGCCGGTTCCCAGAACGAAGGCATCGTCCAGTCCCTCCCTGAGAACGCTGAAGGATCGCCGCTCATCAGGCCCGGTCTGTTCGCCGTCGCTGATCAGGTAGAGCAGGATTCGGTCTTCGGGATGCCGGTCCTTGGTCTGTTTCAAGACGAGGCTCAGGCGATCCAGCGGAGCATCCAGGCTTGAGCCGGAGGACCTGGATGTGGGCTCTGTAGCCAACCCTCCGGCCCAGTTGCCCACAGCCCGCACGTCAGGGGTCAGGGGCAGATCGACGCTGGTCGAGACGCCGAAGCTCAAGGCCGAGAAGGAGGCATCCGGGTAGATGATCGTCAGGTCGTGGATGGCTGCCCGGGCCGCATCCAGTCGGCTCATTCCTTCCTGGTCGCCATACCCGGCATCCTTGACCGCCATGGATCCGGTCACGTCAACCGCAATGAAGATATCAGTGGCGTTGACTGCTTTATTGGTGGTCTTGCTGACTGTGCTGGGCGTCAGGACCATGAGAGCCAGAACCAGGACCATGGCGGTGCGTCGGGTCAGAGCCCAGCGATCGGCGTCCGTATCCCGCCCCTTGCGCAGGCCATGGAGGATCAGTGCAATGGCCAGGAGCAATAACAGGCCAGCCAGAAGGCCGCCGGCTACCCGGCCCAGGGCGGGCTCAAATGTCAGGGACTTGAATATGTTCATCGCTTCAGCCTCCAGGCCAGGAGCAAATATCCTGACAGCGTCAGGGCCAGGGCCAGAGTCCACCATCCGGGTGCATCCACCAGGCTGGACTGCTCCTGCTGGCGGGGATCGGCTCCGTGGCGATGCTCGATCTGGCGGACCAGCGCGTTGATGGAGTTCCCATCCTGCCGTCGCAGGAAGATGCCGCCGCGTGCCTCGATCAGCCGCTGCATCTGCCGGGTGCTCTCATCCTCAATGCCTTGTTCCGGTCCCGAATAGAGCCCGTCCACGGCGATTCCTGCAGCCGAGGTCAGCTTGAGCGCCTCCTCCAGGGTGTAAGTGGGTTTGCCTGAAACCACGTTATCGGTGGCCAGAACCAGGGAGCTTGACCGTTGGTCGGCCTTTATCGATCCGTTCTGGTCCTTGGGAGCGAATTGGGGCAGGAGCGCAGCGCAGCCCACAAGCCCGTCTCCGATCAGGGATGTGGTGTCCCGGCGGTTCTGCGTGCCCTCCAGCCAGTCGCTGATGTCCTGGTATTGTCGTCCGCTCATGGCATCAATGCGGTCCTGGGACTGCACCCCGTCCAGGATCCGCCGCGCCTTGCTCAATTCGGCGGTGATCATGTCATAGTCGTCGGTCAGGGGGAAGACTGTGCGCGAGGTGGAGTTGAAGATGCTCAGGGCCATGCGTTCGCCACGGAAGTTGCGGACCAGGTCAAGATAGGAGGCAATCACCTGACGGTCGTAGGGCAGCGTGGATCCGGAGACATCCAGGCATAGGACAATGTCACGGTTATGTCCCTGCTCCAAGGTCCGATCGACCCGGGTAGGCCTTGCGGCAAGGCCCAAAGCCATCAGCAGGGCCAGGGAAAGCATGATTGCGGCGCAACGGTTCAATCGCCGCCAGCGCCGCAGGGTCTCATGGCCCTCCTCGGTGTCCAGGTCGCTCTTCAAGGTCCAGACCTGGGCTATTGGTTCCTTGTCCTTGCCACGACGGTCCTTACGGTAGGCCAGCAGGCCGAATGCCAGAGCCAGGACCAAGGCCAGAACCGGCAGCCAGGGCCACCTCCAGGACAGATTGCCTATGCTCATCGCGGCCACCGTTCAATCAAATCCCGTATCCAGTCGGCTGCCTGATTCACCGTGGCGTCCGTTCCCGCGCTGTCCCGCGGAGGGGCGAATTCAGGCGGGTAGAGGGCATCAATGGTCTGTCGAAGCAGGTCCAGGCCCTTTCGTGTGCTCGGCGTACGGGGCTGGGCCCGGATCTCGGCCAGAGTCTTGGCCTTCATGTCGTTGTTCCAGGAGCGGGAGGCAAATCCACGAGCTATGGCGGCCAGGGCCGTCATCGCCTGGTTCCGGTCCAGATGGCCCTTGTCGTACCGGGCCACCACCTGATCAATCTGCTGGAGCCATGCATCGCGGGATTGGGAGCTCACCTGTGCCGGATGCACCTCCTGCTGATGTCGAAACACGGGCAGGAGAATAGCCGCAGCAGCCAGGGCCAGGGCCAGTATGATGGCGGTAGTCGCCAGAGCCAGCAGCCAGGTGGGCTGGGTCATGGTGGGCATGACCTTGATTCGGCCATGACCGGAGGCAAGACGAGTCAGGATGACAGCACTCATGCCGCCATCACCGTCCGTCTCATGGGGATGCCTGGTCGGCCGGCTGAAAGCAGGTGGATAAACCTGTTGAACATGGCTGTGCTGGAGTCGGCCCGGATCAGCGAGGCTCCGACTCTGGACAGTTCCCGGCCAAAGGCCTCGATCTGATAACGCCTGTGCAGGTCCACAGCCCTTGTCCCGTTCGCAGTGCGCAGGAAGGCCGGGATCTTCCGTCCGCTGGGCGCATCCGTTACCGAGCCCATATTGGGTTGCTGGCACAGTGGATTCATGGTCTCCACTCCGATGAGATTCACGGGGTGGGTGGTGGCCAACCGTCTGATGGTCGGCATCAGGTCAACGTTCAATGCCGACTGGTCAGTGGCGATGACCAACATGGCCCGTCGGTCCTGGATGCCGGCGGCGTAGCCCAGCAGGGCTTCAAGATTGCGTGGCTGATTCAGTGGTGACTCCAGAGCCCGGTCCAGGGTCTGCTCAAATCGGGCGAAGCCACCCTGGCAGGGTATGCGGCGGATGGCGGATGAATCGACCAGAACCAGATCCACCTCATCGCTGCGGCGCAGGCAGAGGGTTGCGAACATGCACAGGGCGTTGGCCGCCACCTGGATGGCCTGCTCTCCGTCAGGGCATGTTCCGGACATCTCCTGACCAACGTCCAGCAGCAGCCAGACCCTGCTGGTGACCAGGCGCTCGCGCTCAACCACCATTGGGCGGCCCATCCGAGCACTGGCGTGCCAGTCGATCATGCGGGTTTCGTCTCCGAACTCATAGGCGCGCAGGTCGGCCCGATCGTCTCCACCGCCCCAACGGCCGGAGGAGTGCTCGCCCTCCAGCAGACCCAAGGCCCTGCGCACCGTGGGAAGTCGCAGGCTGGTGTCCAAGGACTCGATTCGTCTGCGGACCGGGTCGTGATCCGAGCGTCGACGGCTCATGGCACCGGCACCGTGTCGACGATCTGGTCAATGATGTCGTCGCTGCTGACGCCGTCCGCCTGGGCCTCGAATGTCAACAGGATACGGTGGCGGAGCACAGAATGGGCCCACTCCTTCAGGTCTTCGGGAATGACGTAATCCCTGCCTGTCAGCAGGGCCCTGGCCTGGCCGATGCGCACCAGGGCGATGGAAGCGCGCGGGCTGGCTCCCAGCCTGACCTGTTCGGCCAGCCCTTGGATGGGCCGCGATCCAGCCCCCCTGCTGGTGGCTGCAAGATCGACTGCATATCGCATGATGGGCTGTGCCACGTGGACCTGCCGGGCCTTCTGCCTAAGGAATTCCACGTCGGCTATGGTCAGTGCGTCCAGATCGTCCTTGCCGGGCATATCAGTGCCGCGATTGGTCAGCATCTGCAGCATTCGGGTCTCCTGGTCGGCATCAGGATAGGTCATGACGGCCTTGAGCATAAATCGGTCCATCTGGGCCTCGGGCAGGTTGTACGTACCCTCCTCCTCTATGGGGTTCTGTGTGGCGATCACCATGAAGGGCCGGGGCAGGGCTATGCTCTCGCCGCCGATGGTGGCGGCGCCCTCGGCCATGGCCTCCAGCATGGCCGACTGGGTCTTGGCGTTGGAGCGGTTGATTTCGTCCAGGAGGACGAAGTTGGCATGAATAGGGCCAAGCTGTGTGGAGAAGCGCTGTGTGGAGAAGTCGTAGACCTGGGTGCCTACCAGATCCGAGGGCATCAGGTCGGGCGTGCACTGGATCCGCTTGAAGCTGCCGGAGACCGAGGTGGCCAGGGTCTGGGCGGCAGTGGTCTTGGCCAGGCCGGGCACGGATTCAATCAGGATGTGTCCTGAGGCGACCAGAGTCAAAATCAGGGCCTCACGCAGGTTCTCCTGACCAACCAGGGTCCTTGAAAAGCGGGTCCGGATCCGGTCGGCCAACTGACGGCAGCGTTGCAGGTCGTCCTGGCTGATTGGTGGAACCTGCCGATCCTGACTGGGCTGAACAGATGGGGACTGACTGGGTCGGGGTGGGAATAATGCCATAGCAGACATGGTAACGGCATTTCCTGACGACCCAGCCAGAGAGGGACTCAGGTCAGGGACCAGTCCACCGGCTGGGCGCCCATGGCCTCCAGTGCCTGGTTGGCCTTGGAAAAGGGACGGGAGCCGAAGAAGCCATACCGGGCCGACAAGGGGCTGGGATGCGGGGATTTGATGATGGCGGCGTTGGTCAGCAGGGGCTCCAGGCTCTGGGCCTGCCGTCCCCAAAGGATGGCGACCAGGGGCCGGACCTTACCCTCCTGGTCGCGTCTGTCGTTCAAGGCGCGGATGGCGGCATCGGTGATTTCCTCCCAGCCCTTGTTGCGGTGACTGGCCGGTTTGCCCACCCGCACAGTCAGGCAGCGGTTGAGCAGCATGACCCCTCGCCTGGTCCAAGGCGTCAGATCGCCGTTGGAAGGCGTGGGCAGGCCCAGGTCGGAGCTCAACTCGGTGTAGATATTGCGCAGGGAGCCGGGGATGGGGCTGACCGCAGGATCCACGCAGAAGCTCAGACCTACCGGGTGGCCGGGCGTCGGGTAGGGATCCTGGCCCACAATCAGGACCTTGATGGAGTCGAAGGGGATGGTGAAGGCGCGCAGGATGTTCTTGCTGGCAGGCAGATAGCGGTGGCCCTGGGCAAGCTCGGCTCTGAGGAAGTCGCCCATCCGGTGAATGTTGGGCTCGACCGGTGCCAGGGCACGAGCCCAGCCGGGGTCCACCAGGGCGCTTAGGGGTTTGCGCTGGGGTCGGCCCTGGCCTCCTGCTATGGTCGGAGGGTTAGTACCGGTTCCGTTCGTCGGCTCAGGGGAGGTTGCGGCAATAGGCTGGCTGCTGTTCATAAGGTCACTATATCGCTTGGCCATATGGGCTGGTCAGAGTCGCCTTGGCCACTCCAGGGTTGGCGGAGTACGTCGAATGGTCAGTGGAATGTTGACCCGGCGACGCATTACTTATAATGGTTCAGGATTCGGTGGAGCAGAGGAGAGTTCATGGCTAGCACGCGCGACAATGGGACGCAGGCGCGCCCTCAGGTTCATGATGCGTTCGACAACCCTCCCAAGGGGCCTGTAGGCGTGCATCGTGGGCCTCGTTCCCTGTCGGTCAGGGCTCTGCCCTACCTGCTGGTGCTTGTCTTGGCGATGCTGTGCGGTCTGGGCGTATGGGCCGCGGTCAGCGGTTCTCTGCCTTGGCAGCAGACGCACACTGATGCTTCGCGGGTCATCAGCAGCCATCTGCCGAAGCGCTCAGCCTCCTCCTCTGCTTCAAGCAGTGCGACCGCCACCAATCAAGCCTCCCAGGACCAGACTTCCAAGCCGTCTTCCCAATCGCCTTCGGCAAGCGCTTCCAGCAGCAGCCCGGCTCCTGTAGTCAACCGGGGCACGCAGGTCACTGTCATCAACGGAACCAGGGTCACCGGGTATGCCGGCAACAAGCGCCAGGTTCTGGTCAATGCCGGTTACACTGCGGTCACGGCATCCAACCCGCAAGGTGCCCTGCCTGGCGTAAGCACGGTCCGTTATCGTAACGAGGCCGACAAGGCCACTGCCCAAGAGGTGGCCAACCTGCTGGGTATCACCCAGGTGGAGCAGTCCTCAGTGGCCTCCACTCCGGTGGAAGCCATCCTCATGCAGTGAGTTCGGTCAGCCGGACAGCGGAGGAATTGCGACGGCGCAACATTCAGAATTTCGGCTCGGCGTTTTGCAATTGCCTCATAAATAGGCCTAAACTGACCTTGCCGACCAGGCAGATGCGGTCAGTCTCGTATCTGTTGTGACGCGGCACCTATGTTAAGGAAGTTAGTTATGGCACAAGGCACTGTGAAATTCTTCAGCGCTGGCAAGGGTTACGGATTCATCAATCCCGACGATGGCGGCGAGGACGTGTTCGTGCACTACTCGGCCATTCAGTCCGATGGTTTCAAGACCCTTGATGAGGGAGATAAGGTCGAATATCAGGTGGAGCAGGGCCCCAAGGGTCTGCAGGCAACCAAGGTCACCAAGCTCTGATTGTCGTCTTCTGTATTCGTCATGGGGGACCCCGGTCATTCCGGGGTCCTTTTTTATGGCACGTTGTCTATGCCCAGATGCCGAGCCAGGACTGAGCAGAGTGCGGATTATCCGCCGCCGCGACCGATGTGCAAGGGCCGATATGACATACAGCCTGCAGCGTATTTTCGCCTCGGGTTGGCACTCGGTCCCGACGAGTGCTAATCTGCTGAATTAGCACTCGAGGTGCGGGAGTGATAACACGACAGCTGACGGTCGGGTTCCGTTCCACGCCGACGGTGGGTCATGAAACCTCAAGCCATGACGGAGGAAGCAACAATGGCAAAAATCATCGAGTATGACGAGGAAGCTCGTCAGGGCATGCTTGCCGGCCTGGACAAGCTGGCCGACACGGTCAAGGTCACTTTGGGCCCCAAGGGTCGCAATGTGGTGCTGGACAAGTCCTATGGCGCGCCGACCATCACCAACGACGGCGTCTCCATCGCCAAGGAGATCGACCTGGAGGATCCTTACGAGCGCATCGGCGCCGAGCTGGTCAAGGAAGTCGCCAAGAAGACTGACGACGTCGCAGGAGACGGCACCACCACCGCCACCGTGCTGGCTCAGGCCCTGGTGCATGAGGGTCTGAAGAACGTGGCTGCCGGGTCCAACCCCATCGCCCTGCGCCGCGGCATCGAGAAGGCCGCTGACGCCATCGTCAAGGAGCTCGTGGCCCAGTCCAAGGAAGTCGAGACCAAGGACCAGATTGCTGCCACCGCAACCATCTCCGCAGGCGACCCCGAGATCGGCAATGAGATCGCCGAGGCTCTGGACAAGGTCGGCCAGGACGGCGTGGTCACCGTCGAGGACAACAACCGCTTCGGACTGGACCTGGAGTTCACCGAGGGCATGCGCTTCGACAAGGGCTACATCGCTCCCTACTTCGTCACCAACAACGACGACCAGACCGCCGTTCTGGATGATCCCTACATTCTGCTGACCTCGGGCAAGGTCTCCAGCCAGCAGGACGTGGTCCACATCGCTGAGCTGGTCATGAAGACCGGCAAGCCCTTGCTGATCGTGGCCGAGGATGTGGACGGCGAGGCGCTGCCCACCCTGATTCTCAACAAGATTCGCGGCACCTTCAACTCCTGCGCCGTCAAGGCTCCTGGCTTCGGCGACCGCCGCAAGGCCATGCTGCAGGATATGGCCATTCTGACCGGTGCACAGGTCGTGTCCGATGAGCTCGGTCTCAAGCTGGACTCCATCGACATGAGCGTGCTGGGCACAGCCAAGAAGGTCATCGTCTCCAAGGACGAGACCACCATCGTCTCCGGTGGCGGTTCCAAGGACGAGGTCTCCGCCCGTGTGGGCCAGATCCGCACCGAGATCGAGAACACCGATTCCGACTACGACCGTGAGAAGCTGCAGGAGCGGCTGGCCAAGCTGGCCGGCGGCGTGGCCGTCATCAAGGTCGGCGCAGCCACCGAGGTCGAGGCCAAGGAGCGCAAGCACCGCATCGAGGATGCTGTCCGTAACGCCAAGGCCGCCATCGAAGAGGGCCTGCTGCCCGGAGGCGGCGTGGCTCTGGTTCAGGCCGCTGCCAAGGCCGAGAAGGATGTCAAGCTGGATGGTGACGAGTCCACCGGTGCATCCATCGTCTTCCGTGCCATCGAGGCCCCCATCAAGCAGATCGCCGAGAACAGCGGCGTCTCCGGTGACGTGGTCATCAACAAGGTCCGTTCGCTGCCTGCTGGCCAGGGCTTCAACGCCGCCAACAACGAGTACCAGGATCTGCTGGAGGCCGGCGTGGCCGACCCCGTCAAGGTGACCCGTTCCGCTCTGCAGAACGCGGCCTCCATCGCCGGGCTCTTCCTGACCACCGAGGCTGTCGTGGCCAACAAGCCTGAGCCTCCGGCACCTGCTGCCGCTCAGCCTCAGGGTGATATGGGCTACTGATCCTTATAGGTTCAACCAGATGCTTTTCGGCTGAACCTGGTGATCGCCAAGGACAGGGGTCTGCACACCGGACAATGGTGTGCGGGCCCCTGTTCGCCTTTTCTGTCACTGCACTATCGGTTTTCCGGATCTGGGTTTCCGGATCTGGTTTTTCCGGGTTTTGCATCGGTCTGCTATCGGAAGATCGGACGGAAGGTCCGTGTGCATCTGCCAGGCGCTCAGGCTCCGGCGAAGAGGCGGGTGGCCTGGGCTTCTGTGTCTGCATAGAGGGCCGAAGCCTGGGTCAGGGCCGCCTGGATGCCTTCAAGAGCCTGTTCCATCTGGGCCTGCGAGGCACGCCACTGCTGGGTCACCGTGGCGAATTGGCTGGCCGCCGAACCCTGCCAGACGCTTTGGAGATTGTCCAGATTGGTGTACATTCCCGCCACGGCATCTCTGATGGCCCCTATCGAGCCGCTGACCGCGCCGGAGGCCGTCTGTATCTGATCCGAATCAACTTGGAACCGTGTCATGGTCGTCCTTTCCTTGAATGGCGGCGATGGTGGGGGAGTCCAATACCGTCAACCGCTACTGTGGACACTATGACAGTGTTCACGCAGTTGCCCCTCCCACGGACCCATGTGGTCGAACGAATTCCCCTCCACAAGACGAGTCCGCTCAGCCTTTCGGCCATGAGGAGGGTTCTGGCTCTCCTGCTCTCGATGGTGTTGGCGGTCGGTGCCCTTGGACCTACCAGGGGTTATGCCGATGAACCTCAGACCGATGCCGGAACCATGACCGATACGATCACCGATCCGCAGAATCTGCTGGGTTCTGATGTGGGTTCCGTCAAGGATGCGATCAAGGAGACTGCGGAGGAAACCGGAGTATCGGTCCGACTGCTCTACCTGCCGCATTTCTACGCGGGAGTCAAGCCCGAGACCTGGGCATCCCGTGTGCTCGAATCGATGAAGCCTGCCCACGACACGGTTTTGCTGGCCGTGGCCTCTCAGGACGGCAAATTGGTCGTGGCGGTCTCGAGTAACTCGCAGGCCTGGCTCAAGGACCAATCCAGTGTGGATCAGCTCTCGCAGGCTGCTCTGGAGCCGGTCACCAAGGGCCGGAACCCTGACTGGGTGGGCTCGGCCAAGGCCATGATGACCCAGGTGGAGACCCTGAAGCAAAACCAGCGGCATCACCGGGTCATGATCATCGCTCTCTCGGTGACTGCCGTGGTCCTGGTCATTCTGGTCGTGGCCGTGGCGATCTGGTGGCGTCGGAGCAGCCGAACCGGGGCTCATGATCGCAAGTCCAACATTCGCAAGTCCAGTGCCGCGAAAAAGGAGGCACGTCCGACGAAGACGGTCAGCGAACTTTCAGACAATACCCAGAAAGAGGCGGCAAGCTGAAACCATGAGCAAACCGACGCAAGCACAACTGGTCGTGGTCGACGACGAACCGTCCATCAGGGATCTGCTGGTGGCCTCCCTGCACTTCGCGGGCTTTGCTGTCGAAACCGCGGCATCCGGCTCCGAGGCCATTCAAGTCATCGAACGTATCCAGCCAGATCTGATCGTCCTGGATGTCATGCTGCCTGACATCGATGGATTTACAGTCACCTCCCGTATCCGTCAGGAGGGAATCGATGCGCCGGTGCTCTTCCTGACCGCCAGGGATGACACCCAGGACAAGGTCATGGGACTGACTGTGGGCGGCGACGATTACGTGACCAAACCTTTCAGCCTGGAGGAGGTCGTTGCCAGGATCAAGGCCATACTGCGCAGGACCCGCGAGCACCAGGAGGACGACCCGGTCATCCGCGTGGGCGATCTGGAGATCAACGAGGATTCCCACGACGTCACCAGGGCCGGCCGACCCATCGACCTGAGTCCGACCGAATACAAGCTGCTGCGCTATCTGATGGACAACGAAGGCCGCGTGCTCAGCAAGGCCCAGATCCTGGACCACGTCTGGCAATACGATTGGGGAGGCGATGCGGCCATCGTGGAATCCTACATCTCCTACCTACGCAAGAAGGTGGATGGCATCACCGTCAGCGACGGACATGGCGGGGAGCATAAGGTCACCCCGCTGATTGAGACCAAGCGGGGCATCGGCTACATGATCCGGGCACCCAGGCAGAACGCATCGGATGGCGGCGATGGCGACTAATCCCCAGGGTCCGGTCCCCAAGACAGAACCGTCGTCCGCTCCCGATCCGAGGGTGGCTGACAGGTCCAGGTCTTTCATGGGTCCGGACTCCGGCAAGGCAGCCGGCTCCAGCAAGCCGAGGGGTCGCTCCATGCCCAGGTCGCCTCTGGCTGCCATACCCCTAAGCACCAAACTTGTGGCCAGCATGCTCATCCTGCTCATCGTGGGCACGGTGGGCGTCTCTGTAGCCATCTGCCAGATGGCCGACGACTATCTGATGAAGCGCACTGACTCGCAGCTGATTCGTCAGGCCAACCTGGGCATCCGCAACGCCACCCTTCTGCGCCAGGAGGATCTGAGCAAGAACGGTCTGGGGCCCACCGACTACTTCCTGCAGATCCGCGACAACGACCTGCACATCATTTCGGACGATCTGAATCCCATGCAGGTCAACGGCGTCATCTCCCGACCGCGTCTGCCCGCCGACGGTAGCCTGGGTTCGATACCCCTGGGCCAGCCGACCACGGTACCAGCCTACGTGCGCGTCTCTCAACAGGCCTCGCCCGACCGGGACACCATGAAGCGAGCCCGGGCCTCCTGGCGGGTAGTGGCCATGCAGTGGAAGCTGCGCAATGAACTGGACGGTTCCGAAATCAGAGGTGTGCTCTTCATCGGACTGTCCATGAGCGACCAGGATGAGGCAGTACACGATCTGACGGCTTTCTGCATGGTCATCTCCGCCGTGGTGGTTCTTCTGGGCGGAATCATTTCGGTCCTGCTGATTCAGTCCACTCTGGTTCCCCTCAAACGCATCGAGAAGACCGCTGCAAAGATAGCGGCCGGAGACCTTTCCCAACGCATTCCCAGCTTCCCGGAGAATACCGAGGTGGGCTCCCTGGCGGCATCCCTCAATGCCATGCTGGCGCGAATCGAGCATTCCTTCGACGAGCAGCGCCAGACCACTGAAAAGATGAAGCAGTTCGTTTCGGACGCCAGTCATGAGCTGCGCACTCCTCTGGCCGCCATCCATGGCTATGCAGAGCTCTACAGGATGCAGCGTGACTATCCAGGGGCTCTGGAGCGTGCCGACAAGTCCATCCAGCACATCGAGGACTCTTCAACCAGAATGACGGTTCTGGTCACGGATCTGCTTTCGCTTGCTCGTCTGGATGAGGGCAGGGGAATCGATACGACCCTGCCGGTCGATCTGACTGGACTGGTGCGAGACGGAGTGGACGACTTGCATGCCCTGGATTTGGGAAGGGATGTGGCTACCGGAAGGGTTTGCCTGCATACCGAGGACCAGCCTGCCCCCCACGAGATGCCGGCCACGGCCAACAAGGGACTGTCGGGCCTCAAGGGACGCAACAAGGAGAAAATAACCGTGGGCGGGCACCTGGGTCCATCGGTCAGTCTGGATATCCAGGAAGGACCCTTGCCCTTGGTACAGGTGACAGGAGACCCCAGCCGCCTACGTCAGGTGATTACCAATATCGTGGGCAACATCCACCGCTACACCCCGTCTGATTCGCCGGTACAGGTGGGATTGGGCCTGGTCAAGGCGACCATCGCTCCAGCGGATCTGACTAGGTTGGATGCCACCGAATCATCGCTGGGACACCTGGCCGAGGCGATTCAGGTGGCGGAAAACAGCCATGTGGGCACCGACTATGCCATCATTCGCGTGGTCGACCATGGGCCTGGCGTCCCGGAGGAATCCAGGTCCAGGCTCTTCGAGCGCTTCTATACCGCTGACCCGTCCAGGGCTCGGGAGAAGGGCGGCACGGGGCTTGGCCTGGCCATCGTCCAGTCCATTGTCAAGGCCCATCAGGGGTTCATATGCGCCTCGCAGACCCCGGGAGGCGGCCTGACCTTCACCATCGTCATACCCCAGGGCGTCAGGCGGGATCAGGGGGGCGTTGAAGACCAGGCCAATTCTGCCGCCGCCCGTCCCGTACGCCTATGACAAGAAGGGTCGTCCTGCGCGTCCAGGTCAGGTAAACTGATTCCGGATATATTTGTTCAAGAAGCAACGTAAGGAAGTGGCAGAGCATGCCCAGCGGGAGAGTACGGTGGTACGACGCCAAGCGGGGGTTCGGGTTCATCACGGATGAGCAAGGCGGGGATGTCTTCCTGCCCTCGTCAGCCCTGCCTGCTGGGGTGTCCACCATACGCAAGGGATCCCGAGTGGAGTTCTCGGTGGCTGAGGGCCGCAAGGGCCCCCAGGCCCTGGATCTGAAGCTTGTGGGGCCGACCCCCTCCATTCTGCGTGCCAAGCGGCCCGATCCGGACGATATGGCCGCCATCGTGGAGGATTTGATCAAGCTGCTGGATTCGGCCGGCAATGGCCTGCGTCGGCACCACTACCCGGGTCGGGCCGAATCCGCCAAGCTGGCCACCCTCCTGAGGGCTGTGGCTGATGACTTTGACGTGCCGGACTGAGTGGACGGCGAGAAGAATCCGACGTGGATCGGTTTGGTCCGGTCCCACTGATGATGAAGGTGTGATAGATGGTTCAAGAGGACCTGGATCCTGAGGGACTGGCCAGGCGAGTAGCTCTGAGCGTGGCTGCCGACAGTGATGAGGTCGGCCAGCTGGTCGGCCGCACCCTGATCGGGGATGGTGTCTGGGACTACCGGTTCGCCTCGGCCATCAAGGGCTACGAGGGCTGGCAGTGGTCGGTCACCCTCTACCGTGATGAGGATGCCGATACCTGGACTGTGGATGAATCCTCTCTGGTGCCCACCGATGCGGCCCTGCAGCCCCCGGCATGGGTTCCCTGGAAGGATCGCCTTCTGCCCTCGGATCTGAGCGTGACTGATGTCATGGGAACCGATCCCGACGACCCCAGGCTGACAGCCGGATACGAGCCTGCCCAGGCGGGACCTCAGAATTCCGAAGTACGGCAAGTCCCAGAGGACGATGAAGAAAGCCAAAAAGAATCAGCCTCGGCTGATGCCGACGGTACTGACGAGGAGACCTACGGTGCGGTCTTCCGCCTGGTAGACCGCTCAGGTGACGATAAGGACGTTCACGGGCAGGAACCGAATAATCAGGTTTCCCTTGACGCACAGACCTCTTCCGCCGACTTGGATGAGGCCGTCGATTGCTTCGCTCTGAGCCGCCGACACGTGATGACCGCCGAGGCCCGGTCCGCCACTGCCAAGCGCTGGTACGAGGGGCAGCACGGTCCAAAGTCCCTGTCTACCCGGACGGCCAAGGGCAAGGCCTGTGAGACATGCGGCTTCATGATTCCCCTGGCAGGTGATCTGGGCACCATGTTCGGTGTCTGCGCCAATCGTTGGAGTCCGGACGACGGGCGTGTTGTCTCCCTGGACCATGGCTGCGGCGAGCATTCCGAGATCGAGCCCCAGGAGGAGTCCCATCTGTGGGTCCAGTCCCAGCCCGCCTATGACGATCTTCATATTGATGTGGTCAGGCAGAAGCCACGCGAGGAGCGACCTGAGGTGGAACTCATGGAGCAGATGGAGTCAGAAGACGACTCAGAGGACTGATTCCAAGGCCTCGTTGCGTTCAGAGCGCAATCCCCGGTGGGCCGAGAATAAACGTCACCGTAAATCTGTAGAGTGAATTACGGATCAAAGGGAAGGACAAGTATGTTCGAACGGTTTACCGACCGTGCGCGGCGGGTGATTGTGCTGGCGCAGGAAGAGGCCCGCACCCTGCAGCACAATTACATCGGCACCGAGCACCTCCTCCTGGGCCTGATCAGGGAGGGTGACGGTGTCGCCGCCAAGGCCCTGGCCTCCAAGGGCGTGGAGCTGGATGCCACCCGCAAACAGGTCGAGGAGATGATCGGTAAGGGCAATGCGGTCCCCAATGGGCACATCCCATTCACACCGCACGCCCGTCAGGTCCTGGAGCTGTCGCTGCGCGAGGCCCTTCAGCTTGGCCACTCTTACATCGGCACCGAGCACATTCTGCTGGGTCTCATCCGCGAGGGTGAAGGCGTCGGCACCCAGGTGCTGATCAAGATGGGTGTGGATCTGAGCGATCTGCGGACCGCCACCATTGATATGATTCGCGGCAGCCACGAAGGCGGCGATGCCGGCAAGGGCGATCTGGCCAATGCCGGCGGCGTTTCCAACAAGGGTGGACAGACCGGTTCGGCCATTCTGGACCAGTTTGGCAGGAACCTGACCCAGGAAGCCGCTGAAGGCAAGCTGGATCCGGTCATCGGCCGGGCCAATGAAATCGAGAGGGTCATGGTCGTCCTGTCCAGGAGGACCAAGAACAACCCGGTGCTGATCGGAGAGCCCGGCGTAGGCAAGACAGCCGTGGTCGAGGGCCTGGCCCAGAAAATCCATAACGGTGATGTTCCTGAGACCCTCAAGGGCAAGCAGGTCTACTCGCTGGATCTGGGCTCCATGGTGGCCGGTTCCCGCTATCGGGGCGACTTCGAGGAGCGTCTGAAGAAGGTGCTCAAGGAGATAAAGACCCGGGGCGACATCATTCTCTTCATCGATGAGATTCACACCATCGTCGGCGCAGGTTCGGCAGATGGGGCCCTGGGTGCCTCTGACATGCTCAAGCCCCTGCTGGCCCGCGGCGAGCTGCAGACCATCGGAGCGACCACCACCGACGAGTACCGCAAGTACATCGAGAAGGATGCGGCCCTGGAGCGGCGCTTCCAGCCCATTCAGGTCTCCGAGCCGACCATCGCCCAGACTATCGAGATTCTCAAGGGTCTGCGTGGCCGCTACGAGCATCATCACCACGTCACTATCACCGACAAGGCCCTGCAGTCAGCGGCTGAGCTCTCTGCACGCTACATCCAGGACAGGAACCTGCCTGACAAGGCTATCGACCTGATCGATGAGGCTGGCGCACGTCTGCGCATCAAGCGGCTGACCGCCCCGCCGGAGCTCAAGGAGCTGGACACCAAGGTGGATCGCATTTCCGCCCAGAAGGACCAGGCCATCAAGGATCAGGACTTCGAGAAGGCCGCTCAGCTGCGCGACAGCCAGGAGAAGCTGGAGGCCGAGCGCAAGGAGAAGGAGAAGGCCTGGCACGAGGGCGAGTCCGACGTCAAGATGGTCGTCGACGAGGACGTGATCGCTGAGGTGGTCTCCTCGACCACCGGCATTCCGGTCTTCAAGCTGACCCAGGCCGAGTCCAAGAAGCTCCTGGGTATGGAGAAGGAGTTGCACAAGCGGATTATCGGCCAGGATGAGGCCGTCTCCGCCCTGTCCCGCTCCATCCGGCGCACCCGTGTGGGCCTCAAGGACCCCAAGCGCCCTGCAGGTTCCTTCATCTTCGCCGGCCCCACTGGCGTGGGCAAGACCGAGCTGGCCAAGGCTCTGGCCCAGTTCCTCTTTGACGACGAGGATGCCCTGATCAGGGTGGATATGTCCGAGTTTTCGGAGAAGTATTCCACCTCTCGTCTCTTCGGTGCCCCTCCGGGGTACGTGGGATACGAAGAGGGCGGCGAGCTGACCGAGAAGGTCAGGCGTAAGCCATTCTCCGTGGTTCTCTTCGACGAGATCGAGAAGGCTCACCCGGACATCTTCAACACCCTTCTGCAGGTGCTGGACGACGGCCATCTGACCGACGGGCAGGGTCGTATGGTGGACTTCAAGAACACCATCATCATCCTGACCACCAACCTGGGAACCCGTGACATCGCCAAGGCGGCCAACACCGGCTTCAACGTGAGTGGCAACACCGAGACCTCCTATCAGCGGATGAAGGACCAGGTGACCAGTGAGCTCAAGCAGCAGTTCAGGCCCGAGTTCCTGAACCGCCTGGATGACATCATCGTCTTCCAGCAGCTGACCGAGCCCCAGGTCCGCCAGATCGTCGACCTGGACATCGCCCAGCTTAACGATCGTCTCTTCGATCGCCACATGTCCCTGGATCTGACCGACAAGGCCAAGGATCTGTTGGCCGAGAAGGGCTTCGATCCGCTCCTGGGTGCCCGGCCCCTGCGCCGTGTCATCCAGCGGGACATCGAGGATGCCGTCTCCGAGAAGATCCTCATGGGCGAACTTACGGACAACGAGTCCGTCCAGGTCGATGCCGAAGGCGAGGGCATTCTGGGTGAGTTCACTTTCACTGGCAAGCCCTTTGAGGGACCCAGGCATGCGGCCAATCCTGCCGATGGGCAGAACCAGGACCCTGAACTGGTTGGAGCCTCGGTTGGTTCTTCCGACGTTGATGTTCCACCGGTAGGCGAGGCCGACAGCCAGAGCCAGGATGGTCAGGGTTCCGAGCAGTCCGGTCAGAGTTCGCCTGCAAGTGACTGAGATACAGGGTTAATGCCTGACGCAGCTAGCTTATGAGGGGCTGGAGCACTCTCCATGTGCTCCAGCCCCTCTTATTTTGTATTGCCGAGGATTGGTGTTGTTTTTTGCAATATCGTTCTTGAAGTGTCACTTGAGATATATGGCGTCTATTGGCAGAGTGAGATCTGCGGTCGTTCTGCCTTAAGAGACGAGTCCATAGAAAGGCTCGATTATTTTCTTCTATCAAACTCAAGTTTGCAATGAAACTGACAGTAAGTGACGCTAATGTTCCCAAATCAATCTTCCATTCATCCCTGCTCGTTTGCTCAAGTAGCTGGTGATTCAGGCGGTTGCGTGATGGGGCACTCAGGCTAGGCGTGGAGGAAAGCCTAAGTGACGATGAAAGGACAGCGGGGTAAGCGCTTGATGCGGTCTGCCCGCTCAGAACAGGGGATGCAGCAGCAGGGTCAGCAGATAGAGGGCCATGAGAGCGATGAACAGGATGTCCATCCTGCCCAATCGCAGCAGTCGGTAGTGGGTGCGCTGTTGACGGCTGCCCTCATAGCATCGGGCATCCAAGGCCCGGCTCAGGTTGTCAGCGTGACGCAGAGCTCCGGCGAAGACAGGGACGGTGATGGCTATGGCCGCATGCAGACGCTGCGAGAGCGAGCCGGACTCGATGGATCCGCCACGGGCGGCCTGGGCTTCCACAATGGCCTGAACCTCACGCTCCAGGGTGGGGATGAAGCGCAGAGCCAGTGATAGGACCAGGGCGATCTCGTTGGTGTGGATACCCAGCCTGGACAGGGGGCTCAGCAGGGATTCACAGGCATCGGTCATCTGCGTTGGGGTGGTGGTCTCCACCAGGAGCGCCCCCAAAAAGATGATCAACATGAAGCGGCAGGCGTATAGTACGGCCACCCAGATGCCTCCGGTGGTCAGCACGAATGGACCCCAGGCAGCCAATCTATGACCGGTCTGGGTGACCAAAAGATTGAACAGGGCCAGCAGAAGCATGAGGACCAGAAAGCCCTTGACCGAGTTCATGATGGAACGCAGCGGGGCGCGGGCGGCGGCGAAGAGGCCGACAGTGACCACCAGTGCCAGAACAAGTTGCGCCGGTGTGGAGATGGCGAAGGCGGTGAACATGGCCAGGAGGAAGGTCACCAGCTTGGCTCGCGGGTCAAGCCTTGCCAGCAAGGATGGGGGTTTATGGTCCGCCTGAGTGTGATCGGTTTCCTTCCCTGTTTCTTCCTCCCCAGCGGCTCGCTTCTCTGCTGCGTCTACGGTGAGCAGTTGATGGTAGCGCTCCACTACTTCCGCAGTAGGCCCATAGGCCAGTGTCTCCCCATGTTCCAGGAGCAGGGTCTGGTCGGCCAGGTCCAGGGCCTCGCGATCGGTGTGGGTGCTCATGACGATGGTGACCCCACGCTTATGGAGTACTTGAAGCAGTGTCATGATGCGTGTGCAGGCCCGGGGGTCGAGGCTGGCGGTGACCTCGTCCAGAACCAGCAGTCGCGGGCTGCAGGCCACGACCCCGGCGATGGCCACCAGGCGTCGCTGACCTCCCGAAAGGTCGAAGGGGGAGCGGTCGGCCAGATCTTTGATGCCTAAAAGCTGCATGGCCTCATCCACCCGATGCTGCACCTGATCGGGACCATAGCCCAGGTTGCGTGGACCATAGGCGATGTCCTGGGCAACAGTATCCGCAAAAAGCTGATGTTCGGGATATTGCATGACATAGCCGACCCTTTGGCGCAGAAGCTTGAGATTCTGGCGTCGCAGATGCTTGGCCTTGGGTCGGTCGGGTCCGGCCAGGGGCAGGCCGGCCACCTGGATGGATCCGCTGTCGGGGGTGGCCAGGGCACAGATGAGCCTGGCCAGGGTGGACTTGCCGGATCCGTTGCGCCCGATAATGGCCAGGGTATGTCCTTGCGCAAGCTCCAGATTCACCTGGCTGAGGGCTTTGTTTCCGGCATCCGGAAAACTGTATGAGACATCCGACAACTTGACCATGGAGATGGCGTGGTCATCGACTGCGATCTTCGCGTTCCTATCTGATGCCCCGCTTTGAGTCAGCGGATTTTGGTTCGGTTCGTCAAAAAGAACAGGCAGATCCTGCCTGGTCAGGATTTCGTCAGGACTCCCGGAGGCCACGATGCGCCCATGGTCAAGTACGAGGACCCGGTCAGCCTGCCTGGTCTGCTCGAGCAGGTGGGTAATGTGGACGACAGCCGTGCCTTGGGCCGTCAGCCTGCAAAGGATTGATTGAATCTCCTGCCGGCCGGCCGCATCAAGCATGGCACCGGGTTCGTCCAGCACCATCATGCCTGGATTCATGGCCAGGCTGCCGGCCAGGGCCAAGCGTTGCTGTTGCCCGCCCGACATACGGGTGGGATCGTCATTCATCCGCGTCTGCAGATCCACCTGCTTCAAGGCAGCCGGTACGCAGGAGAGCATCTTTTGTCGAGGCATGCCCAGATTCTCGGGTCCGAAGGCCACGTCGTCCTGGACGACTGTGGTCACGATCTGGTCCTCGGGGTTTTGGAAGACCATGCCGATGCGTCGGCGTGCCTGTCGGTAGGCTCCAGCGTCAATCCGTCGGCCTTGATCTGGGGTATCTGAACAGACTGCCCGGCCCATAAGCTCGACCTGGCCGTGGTCAGGTGCAGTCGCACCCGAGAGGATGCTTCCCAGCGTTGATTTGCCGGAACCATTCGCTCCCAGGATGCACAGATGCTCGCCTGCATGCACCTCCATGGATAGGTGGTCCAAGGCCCAGGTCCGGCCTCCGTCATAGGAGAAGGAGACCTGGCTGAGGCGGGCGACCGTTGCCTTCGATGCCGCTGAATCCGAGACTGTGGCTTGGGTCATGGATACTGCCATGACTTTCCGAACTGCCGTGGCCTACTTGTTGATCAGCGTGGAGATGGGCTTGTAGATCAGGAAGGTGACCACGCCGTGGATGGCGAACTTCATCAGGTTGAAGGGCAGGAGGATCGGCACGATCATGGCAATCACCTTGGCCATGGACATGTGCGCATAGAAGGGGGTGATCACCACGTTGCACAGAATGGCCGCGATCACGCCCAGAATGGCGCCTGAGACGATTCCGATGACTGCTCCCTTACGGCTGTGCATCCTGCGGTAGATCACGGCTGCCGGCACGCTCAGTGCCAGGGCCACAATCATCGAAATCAATGCACCGAAGGGGTTGGTGAACAGGTGCGGGACGAATCCCAGGATGGAGATGATGGCGGCAGCCGCCGGACCAAAGGCAAAGCCGCATACCAGGACGACGATGCCTGAGGGGTCGTATTTGAGCCAAGGGGCGGCAGGGAAGATTGGGAAGGAGAAGAAGCTCAGAACCATGGCCAGGGCTACGAAGAGCGCGTAGACCGCAATCCGCTTTGTCGACCAGCGTCCTGAACCGCCTGCACCTGTGGAGTGGACATCGTCGAAGCGCGTGTCCTTGTTTGCGTTTGCAGTGGTATGTGAATGAGAATTGGGCATGCTCATAGAGGGCCTCGTTTCTTCCATCCGGACTGTAACCGTTGGCTTCGGACTTTGACCGATATCCACCGCTTGCGCGGGTCGCGGGCTCCCGGTATTCAACCGGATACCGCCAGTAAGGACTTTCACCTTCCCTGAAACTGACGATTTCAATATAGCTGCGGTCCTTGGAATGGTCAATTCCCTCTCGCTGCTGGTGCACTTCCAGACACGCCGGGACGGAAATAAAACCGATAAAAATCTAATAGCCGGAGAAGCGCAGCGCGCCTGGCAGTTCTGTCTGCTACTTGTCCCGGCTTCCTGCCTGGAAGTACTCCATGGAGCTGACCGGGCCCGCCAGACGGAAGCCGTCATCCCCATAAATCACCTTGGTTACGGCGGTGTTGTCCATGTCTGGGATTGGGGAGTGGTCGTCGATGGCTACCAGAAACTGTTGCAGGCACATGCCTGAGGAGACCACCAGGACAGGCCCGCCGCCCTCTTCGATGGCGGACTGCGCGATGCGCGTCATCACCGCGATCATTCTGCTGCGGACCTGGGCCGTGGTCTCGGCACGATCTTGTTCGTCCAATCCGGCAGACAGGATGTCCTGGGCGTCCAACCTGTGGAAGGTGTCCTGCATATGGATGGGAATGTTCCTGCCGTAGGCTGCCCTGGCTGCAGCAAAGTCCTTGAACCCCATGGCGGCGCAGACCTGATTAAGGGTAGTGCGCTCGTCCCGACCTTCGAAACTGCCGAAATTGTCCTCGCGAAGGTCGGGGTCCACGCCCACGCGCAGGTCCCCATTGCCGGACACGTCAAGGGCCAGGCGGGCTGTTTCATACTGTCGGCTCAGATTGCCGCTCCAGGCTGCCCGGAATCGAATGGGCCGCAGACCCCGACCGAACTGGCGCACGTCCTCGCGGCCTTGCCTGGTCAGCGGGAAATCGGACCAGCCCTGCATCAAATGCATGACATTGGCCGTCGTTCTTCCATGCCGGGTCAGGTAAAGGATTGTCGAACCTCTTTCAGCGCTCGGTTCGGCGGCGGATTGCGATGATGATGCTCCATTGTTCATAGTTCATCACCCTACACGGCCCCCTTGCCGGGTCACTGGGGTACAGCCATGTTCATGATCTGATGAAACGGCCCCCGTCGCCCCAGGTCCATGTACCGCCGCCGGCCCCGATCTGGAAGTTCATTTTGGCTATGCCCAAGTCAACTGCGGAGCCGTAGGCGACCGAGGGGTCCAAGGTGGCGATGGCGTCGCCTGTGCCCTTGTCCCAGGCGAGAACCACCGGCTGTCCGTTCATGGCAGAAGGAGCCTTGGCGGCGGCAGCCACGCCGGCCTTGAACCATTCCGGCGCCTCCTGGCGATCCTGCGCGTTCATGGCTGAGGTCAGCTCCTCATAGCTCTTGGAGGCTCGATGCTCGCTCTGACGTCGGCAAAGCTTTTCGAAGTCCTGGTTGCCATAGCCGACCTGGTCGGCCGGATAGCCGATGGTGACCACCAGATAGAGTGACTGGCTGGGGGTGATACGGCAGTGGCGCTCGGCCGCCTGACGGTCCCAGCTGCCCGACACCCATCCTGTCCCCAGTCCGTACAGGGTGGCGGCAAGAACCATGCGCTCGCCGTAGAAGCCGGCTTTTTCCAGGCTCTCCTGATTATCCTTGGGTCCGACCAGGGCAAGGTAGTTGGCCGCATTGGCCAGGTGGCCGGAGGCGTTGTCGGCTGCGAAGGCGTCCGGCTTGCCCAGGACCAGCTGCATGTCCAGGCCGCTCAGCGTATTCAGAGCGTTCAAGGTGCTGCCCAGCTGCCTGGCCAGGTCGGGATCGATGGGCTTGGGGTCGTATTCTCGGGTGGTGATGCGCACGTTGACTGCGTCAATAAGCTGTGTATGTTCGGTCATAACCTCATTATCCCACCCAATTCCCCTTCCTGCAGGGTAGTGGCACAGGGTTGGTGCAAGGGGCCGCGGCTTGGTCCGGCTTGTGCCGCTGCCAAGGATTGCAGAGGCATGCCTTGCGCTACAATCGCTACCGTGCCGGTTCGGACCCTCATCTTTGATCAGCTAAGGAGCAGCAATGATTGAAACAGCGCAGGCTTTCGGAGTGGATATTGGTGGATCCGGTATCAAGGCTGCCCCTGTTGACCTGACAATCGGTGATTTTGCAGAGCCTCGCAAGAAAATTCTCACTCCCGAGCACTCCACGCCAGAGGCTGTGGGGGTTGTCGTCAAGGAGCTCTTGGATCGTTTTGAAGTTCCTTCGGATGTGCCCTTGGGCATCGCCTTCCCGGCCCCTGTCAAGCCCGACAAGCCGCTCGATTTCATGGCCAACCTGGATCAGTCCTGGGTTGGCACCAATGTTCAGGAGGTCCTTTCCAAGGCCTGCGGCAGGCCCGTCAGCGTCGTCAACGATGCGGATGCTGCCGGTCTTGCCGAGGTGCAGTACGGGGCGGCCAAAGGGCAGAAGGGTCTGGTCATCGCCACGACACTGGGCACCGGCATCGGTACGGCTCTGATTTATAACGGTGTTCTGATTCCCAACAGTGAGCTTGGTCACCTGACGCTGGATGGCAAGGATGCCGAGAAGTACGCAGCTTCATCGGTGCGCGACCGCAAGAAGCTGAGCTACAAAAAGTGGGCCAATCGACTGACCAAGTACTACCGCCTGCTTGAGCACTACTTCAATCCCGATTTCTTCGTCGTCGGCGGCGGGGTCAGCCGGATGAGCGAGAAGTTCCTGCCTCACATCGACATCAAGACCCCCATTGTGGCCGCCAAGCTGCGCAACCAGGCCGGCATCGTGGGTGCCGCTTATCTGGCTGACCTTCGGCAAAAGCACCTGGGGTGAAGCAGAGCTTTTCTGCGACCAATTTGCTTGGGGCCTTCAGGCGGCTGCCGGATCGGATGAGGAGCTGAAAAATCGTGCATTTTTCTCACCGTACCGGGTCTGACCGCCCCAATCGCATTGCCCTGGCCGAGGCCGAAGCACGTGCCCATGGTCTCAAGCTGGGCAGGCTGAATGATTCCAATCCCACCCGCTTCGGGCTGGCCCCGTCATTTCTGCCCCAAGTCTATGAGGCGGAACCGAGGGGACCTCTTGCGGCCCGCCAGTCCCTGGCTGGGTTTCTGACCAGGCGGCAGAGATTGAGCCAGAGCGAGGACGGTACATCGGTCGATTCTGATGATCTCTACCTGCTCTCTTCCACA
The DNA here is from genome assembly GCF_016101165.1 of Bifidobacterium sp. W8114. NCBI lineage: Bacteria > Bacillati > Actinomycetota > Actinomycetes > Bifidobacteriales > Bifidobacteriaceae > Bifidobacterium > Bifidobacterium sp. W8114. The sequence goes on from NZ_JACFRA010000001.1 coordinate 232,475, forward strand.
TCCCAGGCTTATTCCTGGCTGATGAAGCTCCTCTGCGACCCGGGTGATGCCATTCTGGAGCCCAGACCCGGATATCCTCTGATCGAATCAATCGCCGGTCTGGAATGCGTCCGAACAATCCCATACCGCCTGACCTATGACGGGTCCTGGGTCCTTGACCTGGCCACGGTAAGGCAGGCCTTGGAGGGGCCTGGAGGCGACCGTATCCGTGCCCTGGTCCTTATCAACCCCAACAACCCCACCGGTTCCTACATTCATCCGGAAGAGCGTCGGTCGCTGCTAGAACTCTGCCAGCGGCAGGGGGTGGCCATCATCGCCGACGAGGTCTTCTTCGGCTATCCTCTGGATCCCCTGCCGGGCCGTGCCCGGCTGGCTGGTGAGGATCGGGTGCTGACCTTCGCCCTGGATGGGTTCTCGAAGAGTCTGGCAGCCCCCCATGCCAAGGTGGGCTGGATCCAGGTTTCCGGGCCTGCAGACCAAGTAGCCGCCGCCAAGCGTCATCTTGACCTGATAGCCGATGACTACCTGCCCATGAGTCTTCTGATCACCAGGGATATGGAAGCCATGCTCTCGGATATTCCCGTTCAGACCAGCCGGGTGGGCAAGCGTATCAGGGGCAATCTCGGAATCCTCAGACAGACACTGGGCCAAAAGGAGTCCTGCGTCTCCCTGCTCAGGCCTGAGGGAGGCTGGAACGTTCTGTTGCGTTTTCCTCAGGTTATCGACGAGGAGGAGCTGATTCTTCGCCTGATTGGGTCCTACGGGTTGACTGGCCAGCCCGGATACTTTTTCGACATGCCAGGCAACGGATATCTGGCCCTGTCGCTCCTTCCGGAAACCTTGGAATTCCGCCGAAATGTAGATTCAGTCGTCTCAGCTATCGAAAAAATGCTGTGATGAAAACCCTCCTCTTGCCTGGTTTGCTCCGATAATGAATTCGGAATGATCACCCGTCATGGAAGGGGGAGATTGGTGGGGCTCAATGATGAGCCACTGATTGCAAGGTTGCACACGAAGGAGCATTGATGATGGGGAACGGAAATAATGATCGAAGGGGAGACCTGGCTGCGGGGGTCGGTGATCGAGTAGGGGAGGGCATCAAAGCCATGGCCTCTGCGGACGAGGCCGGAGGCGCTGTCGCAGGCCAGGGCATGGATGCGAGCCTGGCTCCTGATACCGGCAGAAGGCTCAACAGCAAGGAGAAGGTCCGTTTCGCCATCGGGTTCGCCATGGTATCCCTGCTCTGGGCAGCGCCCTTTTCCATGGGGTCAGGGGTTCTTCTGCCTCAGATCTTCAATACCCTGCACGGGGTCAGCGCCGAAGCGGCTCTGGGGACGATGAATTCGATCGGCTGCGTATTCGCCCTTGTGGCCAATATTGTTTTCGGCGCTCTCTCGGATATGTCCAGGTTCCGAGTCGGCAAGCGCACCCCTTGGATCGTGCTGGGCGGCATTATCGGCGCCCTGGGATTCCTGATGGTCATCCAGTCCCACACGCTGGTCATGATCATCTTTGGCTGGTGCATTGTCCAGGTGGGCATCAACTGCCTGATAGCCCCGGCGGTGGCGGTCCTCTCCGACAGGATCCCTGAGTCAACCAGGGGGACCTATTCGGCACTGTATGGAGCCAGCCAGGTAGTCGGTCAGCAGCTGGGGACAGTTATTGGAAGCTCGTTTCTGACCAACATTCGCACCGGCCTGGTAGTCGGCATGATCATCTTCCTCTTTTCGGGCATCCTCACCGTGCTGATCTGGCCCCGGGAGAAGTCGGCAGCCAACACAGTCGTGGAGCGCACCTGGGCTGATGTCGGCCGGTCCTTCATACCGCCCACCAAGAACAGCCGGGACTTCTACATGGCGCTTCTGGGCAGGTTCACTTTCATCGTCGGCTGTTACATGATCCAGGGCTACCAGCTCTACATTCTGCAGAAGTACTGCCATTTGAGTGATGACCAGGCTGCATCCACACTCAAGGTCATGGCTCTGCTCTCGGTAATCACCACCATCCTGGCCGCTGTGGTCTCAGGCCCTCTCTCGGACTTCCTGCAGAAGCGGAAAGTGATCGTGGCCATCAGCTGTCTGATCATTGCTCTCGGGATGGTTTTCCCCTTCCTGATGCCGACCGCAACCGGCATGTACATTTATGCCGCCCTGGCTGGAATCGGCAACGGCTGCTACATGTCAGTGGATCAGGCGTTGAATGTCGATGTGCTGCCGAATGCCAAGGAGGCCGGTAAGGATCTGGGCATCCTCAACCTGGCCAATACGATCGGCCAGGTGATCGCCCCCGGGTGCACGACTTTGGTCATTGGCCTCTTCGGCGGCTACAGGATGATCTTCCCGTTCGCCATCGCCTGCCTGCTGGTGGGAACTGTCTTCATCATGATGATCCGCAAGGTCAAGTGAGGCTGAAAACCTGTAATCTGGACCTGTGCTGAGCCGCGGACCGGCTAATCGAACCCGAAAACTCGAAAGGAAAAAGACATGACAGAACAAACGCATACCAAAGCCAAGGATTTGGATCTGCAAGAGGAGGCCTCGCTGACCTCGGGATCCGACTCCTGGCACCTGCAGGGACTTCCCGACAAGGGCTATGAAGGCTATATGATCACCGATGGCCCCTACGGCCTGCGCAAGGCTACTGGCTCCGACGTCTACGGATCGGTTCCGGCCACCTGCTTCCCTCCGACCGCTGGGTTGGCCTCCTCATGGAACCCCGATCTGACCTACCAGGTGGGCCAGGCCATGGGCGAAGAGTGCATCCAGGAGAAGGTGGCCGTGATTCTGGGTCCCGGCATCAACATCAAGCGCAGCCCGCTGGGCGGCCGCAACTTCGAGTTTTACTCGGAGGACCCGGTCCTTGCTGGGCATGAAGCCGCAGGTCTGGTCGAAGGGGTCCAGTCCAAGGGTGTGGGAACCTCTCTGAAACACTTTGCAGCCAACAACCAGGAGACCGACAGGCTCAGGGTCAGCTCTGACGTGGACGAGCGCACTTTGCGCGAGATCTATCTGCCGGCCTTTGAATACGTGGTCAGGAATGCCAAGCCCTGGACCATCATGTGCGCTTACAACAAGCTCAACGGGGTCTTCAGCTCGGAGAACCGCTGGCTGCTGACGGACGTTCTGCGCGGCGAGTGGGGTTACCAGGGCATGGTCATGTCCGACTGGGGGGCCGTCCACAACAGGGTCAACGCCCTGCAGGCCGGGCTCAACCTGGAGATGCCGCCCTCCCGCACCGATGACCAGGTGGTCCAGGCCGTGAAGGCTGGCCAGCTGGACAAGGAACAGCTGGACCGGATGGCCCAGGGGATTCTGGATCTGATCGACAAGGCCCGTCCGGCCATGTCCCAGCAGGGATACCGTTACGACGTCCAAGAGCACAACAACGTGGCCCGTCGCGCGGCCCAGGAGTCCATCGTCCTCTTGCGCAACGAAGACCGGATTCTGCCCCTTGACCCGCAGAAGAAGGTCGCCGTCATCGGCGAGTTCGCCAGGACCCCACGCTATCAGGGTGGAGGCTCCTCGCATATCACGCCGACCGAGGTCTCCTCAGCGCTGGATGGCTTCAAGGAGGCCGGCATGAGTGTGGACTTCGCGCCCGGTTTCACGCTGGACGACAAGGAGCAGGATCCCGCCTTGACCCGGCAGGCGCTTGAGGTTGCGCGCGGAGCCGACACCGTGGTGCTCTTTCTGGGGTTGCCTGAAGATGCCGAGTCCGAGGGCTTCGACCGCACCAGCATGGATCTTCCCGACAAGCAGGTGGCTCTGCTCAAGGCTGTCTCCGAGGTCAACGACCGGGTGGTCGCCGTCCTCTCCAATGGAGCAGTGGTGACGGTTGCCGACTGGATGGACAAGACCAAGGGTCTGCTGGAGACCTGGCTGCTGGGCCAGGAGGGTGGTCGCGCCGTGGTGGATGTGCTGACCGGTGCCGCCACTCCCTCGGGCCACCTGCCTGAAACCATCCCGGTCCGGCTGGAGGACAACCCCACCATCACCTCCTTCCCCGGCGAGGAGGGTCATTCACGCTATGGCGAGGGCGTCTATGTGGGCTACCGCTACTATGACACCTTCCAGCGTCCCGTGGCCTTCCCCTTCGGCTTCGGTCTGTCCTATGCCGACTTCGCCCTGGATCAGGTTGCAGTGACCAAGACCGGAGCCAACTCGGCTCGGGTGGAGGTGACCGTGACCAATACTTCGCAGGTGGATGGTGCACAGACCGTGCAGGTCTACGTGGCCCCCTGCGCCAGCCGGGTGAATCGGCCCAGCCATGAGCTCAAGGCCTTCACCAAGGTCTTCCTGAAGGCCGGACAGTCCAGCAGGGTGAGCATGGACCTGACCGAGCGCGACTTCGCCTACTGGTCGACGGCCATGGATGCCTGGCATGTTGAGGCGGGCACCTACCGCATCCAGGTGGGTACCTCAAGTCGAGATCTGGTTGCGGAAGAGGACCTGCAGGTGGATGGCGACGGCAGGTTCATTCCGCTGAATGCCGAATCGACCATGGCCGAGTGGCGCGAGAATTCGATTGGCGGGCCTATCATGCGCGATCGTATCGATCAGGATGGCATACCGCTGCCGGACGATCCCAATACTGCCCAACTTTTCGACACCATGCCCCTGGCATCGGTCATCACCTTGTCAGGCGGCGATGGCAATGGCATCGTGGCTGACATGGTCGACCGGTATCACCAAGCCCTCAAGCGGCAGGGCCTCGACTCCTGACATCGCTGTCGGCCGGGCTCAGGGTGCTAGGAACCAGACGGCTACGTTCATGGCCTGACTGGAGTCGAAGTGCTCCAGTAGGACCATGGCGTTGATGAAGGTCAAGACCAACCCAGTCAGACAGGCGAGTGTTAGCAGGCTCATGACGGCCGTTCCCGCTCCGGAGCGGGAACGGCCGTCTTCATATGTTGAGGATGCGGCGGCCATGACCACAACGGCTGCCAGGCAGATCAGCCAGGCGAAGTCAATGCTGTATCGCACTGAGAACCCTCCTATATAGGAGTCTGCAGCCATGACCAGAGTCGCCAGGGCAGGGGCCAGAATCAGTCCGGGGATCCACCCCCGACGCTGCAGCTCTTCTCGTACCCGGGGTAGAGCAAGAAGGGCAAGGGCCGCTATAAGTACCGGGGTGGTGACAAGCAGCCCGCCCAGGCCGGGTTCGGTGAAGTGCCAGACCCGCATGGGAGCAGGGGAGAATTGCAGGTAGGGGAAGACCGGCAGGGTGGTCAACGGCTGCAGAAGGTAGTAGCCAAAGATCTGAAGCAGGCCCGCGGTGCCGGGATGATAGTTGGTCAGATCCAGGACGGTCATCTGATACCGGTTGCCGAAGTCCAGCAGAGATCCGAAGCGCCAACGGTTGTACCAGAGCAGGGGAGCGGCAATCAGGAGAACCGGCAACAGGCCACAGACCAGCAGGGACAGCGCCCGCCTTCGAGACAGTCCGGCAGTATGGCGCCCACGCCTGAACAGGGCGTTGATGACAGCCCTTATTTCCTCGGCAAACAGGGGCAACGCCAGTAGGCCGGCTGCCAGGAAGGTTGGTCGGCAGCCCAGGGTGGCAGCCACTGACAGCGATCCCAGGAAGAGCCGGGGTCTGGACAGTTGCCAGGGTCGGTCCCCGTCCTCTACGGTCCACATTCGTGTTGAACGACGACCCGAATGCCCACCGGTGCCCGCAGATTGTCGATGGACCCGCCTGGCTCCCATCCAGAGCCAGAGTCCGGTCATGACCGCCAGCAAGGAGGCATCGAAGGGAATCGTATAGAAGTTGCGACGGCACCAGAGGTAGGCCATGCCGGATCCTCCCAGCATGGTCATGAGGGCCATACCGACCACGGCCAGGTTGACCCGGGGGAACCATCGGTTCAGCAGGCGGATGGTGGCCAGGGCGGTCATGATGGTGGCCATCGCGACGAGCATGGCTGCGGCCGAACTGGTGGGCAGGGCATAGCCACCCGGATGCACCAGGCTGGTTATCACTCTATAGGGCAGGAAGAGCAGCAGCACGGGAAGTGCTCCGAAGTAGGAGTACCAGTGGCCGTCTCGGTAGACGTAGTCCCAATATATGGGTTGCTGATCCTGGGCCAGCAGCGCGTTGCGGGTGGCTATGTCAAAAGGATTTGCTGCCTTGGCCAGACCAGGCGCCTGGCCAAGATCCAGCCAAGGGCGTCCATGCAGCAGGGCCTGGGCCACATGATCGTACTGGTTGAAGTCGTAGACGTAGGCATTCGGCTGGTGGTAGGCCATGGGGGTGAAGGTGGACAGATCATGTTGGATGTTCCAGCAGGACCAGGCTGCCAGGGGAGCCAGAATCAGAGCCAGGACCAGGCGCTGGCTCACCGAGCCCGTATCCAGCCGAGTCCGCCAGAGAACCGAGCCTGGCAGGTAGCCCAGGATCAGTGCCGCCAGAAAGACCAGCACAAGTATCCGCGCCGGATTGAAGTCTAAGGGGACCACCTTGGCAGGGGTCATCCCGGTCAGCTCCAGCCGAGATCCGATGGGTTCCTGTATCCATAGGCGCATGGCCTGGATCCGGTCTTCATGGGAATTGCCTCTGATGCGCAGATAGTGGCTGCGGGTCAGACCGGGGCAGATCAACCCTCGTGTGCCCTGGGTCCAACCCTTGTCGCCGGCCAGGCGCAGGTCCAGACGTACATGAATCTGCGACAGGGATTCCTCGACGTCTTCCGTCAGGTGGGCCTGAACGAAGGTTGTCTGTCCGTCGGCGACTGGGACATCCATCCAGGCGCCGGCCGGATCAATGACCTTTAGTCCCCCACCCGGCAACGTGGACAGTCCTGGCCCCAGCTGGCCCGACCGGGACTCAGTATTGCCTGTGGTTCTTGTTGGAGGGTTCGAGGAGGAGCTGGCCAATGACTGCCAATGGGCCAGATTGAATACCCCCAGTTCGAGGACGAGTATAACGACAAGTGTCACCAGCAGGCGAATAGTCGTACCCCTGGTCGGGGTGGGGCGTCGCAGGGCTGGCAGAGTCATCACTGTTTTATTCTAACGGCGACATGTCGGGCTGGATTGGGACAATCGAAAGTATGTCCAAGAACGCGAAGAAGTCCCGGGGGATCGGGGATTTGTCAGGCCTGGGCCGTTCCATTCTTTCCGCACTGGAGGGATTGGTAGGCTCCTCTCGGCCGACCACGGGGGATCGCGGGGATCATCCCCTGGATTCTTCGGTGGCCGACATGGTCAATCTGATCAACAGGACGGGACGCCATCCAGATGATCGTCAGATGCGCGAATTTCTGGCCTCCCACAGCCGTATCCTGGGTATCGCGGTCAAGCGTCGGCTTTTTCCTCGTCTGCAGGGCGTGCCCGAGGGGTTGAAGTTGGGCTGGGTCCAGTGGCCTGATGCGCCCGGCCGCGGCTTCGCGCTGGGGATTTTCACCGATCGTCGTCACTTTGCTCAGATTGCTCTGGCCGACGACCATGGCCGGGTCTTCATCGGCGAGCAGAGCCGGATGGACCTGCAGAACATGGAGCCTGCCTTCTTGCTGGGCAGGGAGGAGGAGGTGACCCTGGCCGATGGTCGTCGGCTGGGCCGCGATCCGGATCAGGATTCGGGTCCGGTTCGTGCCCTGCAGGGTGCCGTAGCAGGCCGTGACGAGGCCGGCCACATGCGTTGGCTGGCCTCCTGGCTGCGAGCCGATGGCCGCTATTCACTTGAGCAGCTGCGTCCATTGCTGCCTCCGGAGATGCGCCTGGATCTGGAGTACCGGGATGCTGTGGGCATTGCTTTCTTCGCTGCATACCTGCTGCCGCGCATCCAGGGAACCTTCACCGGGTTCGGCTCGGGCAACATCTTCTACAGGCTCAACAGGGAGGCGCCCATGGGAGCCATCCGACGCAGCGTTGGTGACATGATTCAGGCACGCTCCCACGGACAGCGGGTCTCCGGTCTGGAGGATCTGTTCGCCGACCTGATGCGCGAGGCTGGGGCCCTATCGCCCGTCTCAGGCCTTGAGGCCGTTCATGGGGCAGAGCCCTTGCATCTGTATGCTTCCTCTTATTCCGGCGCCTACTTCCTGAGCTGGGACAATGGACTGGAGTTCACCGCCGCCCTTGCGGCCCTGCGCATCGAGGGCAATCTCAACAGGTTTGCCGCCGTCAGCGCCTGGCTGGAGCGCAATACCCGCCTGGGAACGCTGCCCACCGAGGACTCGATCAACCGCGTCCAGGCAACCCGGCTGGATCAGGCGCTTTTGGATGATCCCGCCATTGTCGCCTTGCTGCGCCCGGGGGACTATCCGGTTCGCTTCGACCCCCTGGAGGACGACGGGCTGACCGCTATCAATGCCATGGTCGACAAGGCTGCGGCGACCGCCGTCATGGTGCGTCAACAGGCTCCCCAGGCGCTGCCGGTGCGAGCGGACGGCCAAGGTCAGGAGCCGGTGCGATCCGAGTGGGTCTACCGGCAGACGCTGTCCATGCTGATGCGATCCCTTCGGCTGCCCTTCCGTTTCGACGTGGAATTCAGATCCAACCTTGCCCAGGGGCAGGTGGCCCTGGCTTTCACTGCTGCTGGGCGCACCATGATGCCCTCCAGCCGCTATGAGGACAAGTCACGTGCCTGGCGGGACCTGGACGAGGGCGAGCGGTCCGCCATGAGCGCAGACTACAACCTGCGTATCGGTCTGATGATGGCCGCCCTGGCCTTCGGGGCGGATCCGGCCGTGCGTGAGGTCAGCCTGCAGATCGACTCCATCGGTCTGGAAGAGGCTGTAGATCAGCAGAACTCGGCTATCAGGACCATGATGGGACAGGCCCTTGAGGCCTTCGAGCGCATGCGTTCAGGCGAGGTGGCCCCCACCGGGTCCAAGGCTGATCCCAAGGATGGCGACGTGCATGGCGATCCCACCAAGCCCATTGCTTCCCGGATGGCTCCTGAGCAACGACAGGAAGACGGGGAGGACAAGGCCGAGGATCAGGGTGAAAAGGAATCCGTGGACCGTGAGTTCAAGGATCTCATGCAGGGCGCGGACCTTGACTCTGCTGCTTTTGCGCCGCCGTCGTCAGCCAATGAATCCGACGCGGGTGAGTCGACTGCTGATTATGCATCGAAGAAGGATGTCTCGAATGATGATGCCTCTGCAGACAAGACCGACGACGACGCATCCCAGAATCCGCTCAGCGCTCTGCAGAGTAATCCGACCATACGCACCCTGGTCTCGGTGGTCTTCAGCAGGGAGCTCTTCCTCTCCCGCATCCGTTCGCAGGGTCTGAAGGATCCACGCGCCATCTACCGCTTCTTCGACGCGGCCATGCAGGTGGATACCCAGGGCGGGCTCAAGCCCACTGAGGCCGAATTCGACATGCGCGATGACCGCTTCAGCCCCCACGGCAGCCAGGAGGAGCCCGAGTTCTCCGAGGTGGCCTTTGCCGACAAGTCTGCCAAGGCCCTAGGAGCAGATAAGGCAGTGGATCTTTCCATCCAGCGTGCCGACCTGCTGCAGAGGGCTGTAGGCGGTTTCCACCAGCTGGCCTCGGATCGGAGCATGACTTCGGCAGCCAAGGCCCAGGAAGCCACAGGTATCATCCAGAGCATCGGCGACCCTGAGCTGGAACAGCTGGCCCCCCAGGTCGCCAGCGCCATGATCGATGGCACCCCTGTTCCGGACTTTGACTTCTCACTTTCCTCCCAGCTGGACAAGGAGCGCGTCAAAGCCCGAGATCTGCTCTTCTCCGGCGGCGCGGCCCAGGGCATACAGGTCGAACAGGACGCTATCGCTCATCTGGATGCGGTCTTCGCTGCCAAGGGCCAGGTACCCCGCTACTTCAACTCATATGCCGAACGGGTGGTCTACAACCGCCTCTTTGCCACACCGGGGGAGCGGACCCTGCTCATTCCTGACAACCTCTTCTACGCCCACCTGGAGATTGCCGATCTGCTGGCCCAGATCAAGGAGGACCAGGCAGCCCTCAAGCATCTGAACGCCATGGTGGCCTATGCGCCCGCCTACCCGCTCTCCCACCTGAAGCTGGCTGTCATGCTGGCCAACCGGGAGGACTGGGATTCGGCCCGGGCCGCCACGCTCAATGCTCTGAGGGTGGCCCTGGACCGGGACGATGCCTCTTTCGCCTACTATCGCCTGGCCTATGCCTCATGGATGCGCGACGAGTTCGACGTGGCTGCAGCGGCCTACCTGATGAGCGAGCACATCAGTCCCGACCGGATACCAGCCCTCAAGAGTGAGCTGGCCGAGCTGCAGGCCAGGGCCCGCTCCCAGTGCGTGGTTCTGCCCGAAGACCACAGGCAGGCCCGACGGGTGCTGGCAGAACACGGCCTACCGGTCTGGCCCCACACCGAAGTGGCTTCGATAGTGCGACAGGCAGCGCGCATCTGTGTGGACGGCGGTCTCTTCGTCCCGGCCCGGACACTGTCAATGGCGGCCGCCAGGATGAACGACGACGATAATGAAGGTGTTGATGTGGTACAGGCACAGTTCATGAGGTCGCTCAATGCATGACAGAACAGCTCAGGAAAATACTCAGCAAACCAGCGATGAGAGCGGGAATACCGATTCCAGGCCCAGGCCGGGCACTGACCGATGGATAGCCTCCCTGCAGCCCGACGATGCTGATGCCATGCGACTGGGGGAGCTGGACCTTGATTCTCTGGGAGCCCAACAGGCCCAGCGTCTCTGGTCCAGGCTGGCCGCCTGGGTGGAGTCCGACCAGGTCGCCTACTACATAGACGATGCGCCGGTCTCCTCCGACGCGGCCTATGACGCCAGGATGCGCTGCCTGCAGGAGCTGGAGTCCCACTTTCCCAGTCTGGATACCCCCCAGTCGCCGACGCACCGGGTCGGGGGGACCTTCTCCAACGACTTCGCCTCAGTCCGCCACCCCTCCCAGATGCTCAGCCTGGATGACGTCTTCAGCGTCGCCGAGCTGCGTCAGTGGTACGACGGGCTTCGCAACGAGCTCGACTGGCCGCAGGGCAAGGCCCTGCCCATGACCAGCGAGGTCAAGATTGACGGCCTGGCCCTCAACCTCCTCTACCGCAACGGGGTCCTGGAGCAGGGCCTGACCAGGGGGGACGGAGTTACCGGGGAGGACATCACCCTGAACGTCAGGACCATTTCGAGCATTCCGCAGAACCTGTCGGGATCGGCCCGGGACATCCCCGAGTTCGTGGAGGTCCGTGGTGAGGTCTTCATGCGGTTCGATGACTTCAACGCCCTGAACGAACAGCAGGAGCAGGAGGGCAAGGCGCCCTTTGCCAACCCTCGCAACGCCGCCGCCGGGTCGCTGAGGCAGAAGGATCCGCGCATCACGGCCAGCCGCCGTCTGAGTTTCTACGCCCATGGTCTGGGTTCACTGAGGTGGGGCCCGGCCCATCCCAAGGGGACCCACGACGAGGTCATCGACCAGTCCCAGGCCTACGACCTCTACAAGCAGTGGGGAATTCCGGTCTCCCCCCATAACCGGGTCATCACCTCCTTCGACCAGATTCTGGATATGATCGACTATTACGGCCAGCACCGTAATGACATCGAGCACGCCCTGGACGGCATCGTCGTCAAGCTCCAGGACCGGGATCTCCAGCGCAGGCTGGGAGCCACCTCCCGTGCCCCCCGCTGGGCCGTGGCCTACAAGTACCCGCCGGAGGAGGTCAATACCAGACTTCTGGACATCACCGTCCAGGTGGGCCGGACCGGCCGGATCACCCCGGTGGCTGTTCTCACCCCGGTCACCGTGGCAGGGTCCACGGTCTCCAGGACCACCCTCCACAACGCATCCGAGGTCAAGCGCAAGGGCATTCTGATCGGGGATACGGTTGTGGTCCGCAAGGCGGGCGATGTGATCCCCGAGCTGGTCGGACCGGTTATCGAAGCCAGGAAGGGGCGTGAAAGGGATCTGAGACCCTTCGTCATGCCTGAGACCTGCCCCAGCTGCGGTGCCCGGCTGGCCCCGGCCAAGGAGGGCGATGTGGACATCCGCTGCCCCAATGTGGAGTCCTGCCCGGCCCAACTGACCGAGCGGATCATCCACATGGCCTCGCGAAAGGCGCTGGACATAGAGCATCTGGGGGAGCAGAGCGCCATAGCACTGACCAACCCCGATGAGAACCGGCCCGATTCCGTGGAGGTCTACGCTCCCGGTCTGCGTGAGGTCCTGGTCGACCAGGGCGGCCAGGCAGCCCCCTACCAGCCGGACCCGGACCTGAAACTTCCATCTCGTCAGGAACCTGTCCTGACCAGTGAGGCGGGCCTGTTCGATCTGAAAGTGGAGGACCTGCGCCAGGTCTATGTCTGGCGTGAGGTTCCCCTGATGGAGCGGGTGGAGGTCGAAGGCCGGCAGGGACGTGCCACAACCAAGCGTCGGACAGGCGGCAGCGGCCTCTGGTACCGTGTGCCTGCCTTCTATAACCTGCCCAAGAGCGCTCAGGCGAGCCAGGGCGAGCGGGCCATGAACAGCCATGAGACCCAGGTCCAGGAGGCTGCTCTGGACAGTGCGGATGCCCAACCCTCCAGGAATACCCTGCAGATGCTTGAAGAGATTGACAAGGCCAGGCATGCCGACCTGTGGAGGGTCCTGGTGGCCCTGTCCATCCGGCACCTGGGACCGACATCGGCCCGGGCCATAGCCACCCGTTTCCCGTCGCTCAAGGCCGTGGAGGAGGCCAGCGTGGAGGACCTGTCCGAACTGGACGGTGTGGGCCCCGAGATCGCGCACTCCATCCACGACTGGTTCCAGGGCGCCCGCCAGCCCGACGACTGGCGTGGACGCATCCTGGATGCCTGGCAGGCAGCCGGGGTGGGCGCCCACGTCGAGCGCAGCACCAAGCCGCAGACCCTAAAGGGGATGACCGTGGTGGTCACCGGCAGTCTGGAGGACTTCTCCAGGGACTCCGCCAAGGAGGCCATCGTGGAACGCGGCGGCAAGGCCTCTGGATCCGTCAGCAAAAAGACCACCTATGTGGTGGTGGGCGCCAACCCGGGTTCCAAGGCCGACAAGGCTGAGAGCCTGGGGCTACCCATCCTGGATGAGGCGGCCTTCCACCGCCTGCTTGACACCGGCGACCCCAACCCAGCCCAAGGTTGATAGTGACATTCGCAATATCCGACCAGCCGCGCCCTAGCAGCAGATGGCTGGGCGCGATATGGTGACGGCATGGAACAAGTAGAGCATCGCAAGGAAGGGACCCGGGATCTGGAGGAGCTGCCTCGAAGAATCAAGGGCGAGGTCTATGAGCGGCTCAGTCGGGTCATCGATCCAGAACTGGGTCGATCCATCACCGATCTGGGCATGATCACCGACATCATTGTCGAGCCAGCCAGGGATGCCCAGGCCGACTATGAGGTGACCGTTCGGGTTGAACTGACCATCAAGGGATGCCCGCTGTCGACCACCATCACCAACCAGATCAACGGGACCGTGACCTCATATCCACGAGCCCGGCTGCGCCCCCATATCGATGTCTCCTCCATGAGCCGGGAGAAGCTGGACAATCTTGTTGCCGACCTCAAGGCCGCCCGCCGCAGCAACCCCTTCTCCAAGCCCGGCGTGGGCACCCGTATCTTCGCCATTGCCTCGGGCAAGGGCGGCGTGGGCAAGTCCTCGGTGACGGTCAATCTTGCTGCCACGCTGGCTGCCTTGGGCTATGACACGGCCGCCATTGACGCGGACATCTACGGATTCTCCCTGCCTGGGCTCTTCGGTGTGCACAGCCGGCCCACCAATCTGCACGGCATGCTGATGCCGGTCACCGCATGGGGGGTCAAACTGATTTCCATCGGCATGTTCGCCGGGTCGGACCGGGCAATCCTCTGGAGGGGTCCGCGCCTGCAGCGCTCGCTGGAGCAGTTCCTTTCTGATGTCTGGTGGGGCGACCCCGATGTACTTCTGCTGGATCTGGCCCCAGGCACCGGGGATATGGCCCTGTCCGTGGCCCAGGCCCTGCCCAACAGTCGGCTGATCGTGGTCACCACACCCCAGCCCTCGGCCTCACAGGTGGCCGTGCGTTCAGGGCTGGTGGCCCTCCAGCTGCCCACCAAGGTCCAGGGTGTGATTGAGAACATGTCCTGGTACGAGCACAATGGCGAGCGGCTGCACATCTTCGGTCAGGGAGGTGGCCAGCGTGTGGCCGACCAGCTGACCCGGGATCTGGGGTATCAGGTGCCGCTGCTGGAGCAGCTTCCCCTGCAGACCGACCTGCGCGAATCGGGGGAGTCCGGCCGGCCGGCTGTCCTCAGATCAGATGGCTCCCTGGATGATTCGCCGCTGACCAAGCGATTCGTGGACCTAGCCAAGACCCTGATGGCGGGTTCGGAGCCTGGCGATGCCCGTCGGGCCGCCGGTGAAGACTGACTTTACACGAGAACCGCCACTGAAGAGAGGAATCAGTTCGCTGGACTGGCCACTGTAGAAATGCCTTCTCGGCCACCTTTGGATTAGCCAACCTCCAAGTTTTTAATTCGGTGCCGTGCCTTGTCCAAGACTACAAGGCAGCCGGGCTCTTCTGGCTGGTGATCTGCCGCGAGGGAATGGCCAGGAACCAGGGGACTGCAAGTACGACCAGGCCGATGGCGCACATGGCCAGGAAGGGAATGGTCTCATGCCCGGCCAGGATGTAGGAGGCGAACATGGGTCCCACGATGTAGCCCAGGGATGCGGCTGTGTTGAGCAGGCCGAACATGCGCCCGCTGAACGATGGCCCGGCCAGCTCGGCGGCCACCACCGGCTGGGAGATGCCCATCATGACCTCGCCCAGCCCGAAGATGGTGATGCCCAGGGAGGCCACACTCAGGGCACCGGGGGTGGAATCCAGGCGCAGGCCCAGGACGATGATCACCCAGGCCGCAGCCCAGAAGACCGGCACGGTGCGCAGCAGGCGCACATGGTTTGCGTCCTTGAGCCGGGGCAGCAGCACGATGTTCATGATGACCACCGAGAAAGTGTTGACCACGTCCACCACCGACAGGGACCAGCGGGGGATGTGCGGATCGGAGATCAGGGTGGTGACCAGGCCGGCGTCGAACTGGGAGTAGCCGAACAGGTCCATGAAGAAGGTGCCCATGGTCAGCAGGATCATGGAGGCCAGCACCCTGGTCAGGGAACTGGTCCGTCCTCCGAAGGTGCCGTTGACGGTCATGCTTTCTGTGCTGTCCGGCTTGCTTGCCTGAAGTGCGCGGGTTGTCTCTGCGGATTTCTGGACGACCTCCTGCTCCACCTTGGCCTTGAGCTCAGCAGTCAGCCGGCGCAGCTGCCAGTGTCGTTCGATGACCAGCAGGGACAGACTGAGCAGGGCGAACCCCAGGGCCCTGCCGCCGAAGCCGAGCCGATAGAGGAAGTCTTGACCACCGGCGGCCAGCAGTCCGCCAACTGCCGCTCCAAGGCCGATGCCCAGGTTAAGCTCGGCCTGGTTGATGCCGTAGACGATTCGGTGTTGCTCCCTGGTGGAGATCTGGGTCAGAATGCTGGCCCAGGAGGTCTGCATGCCCATTCCCAGGCCCGATACGAAGGCTCCAGCGACTGCTGCCCGATAGTCGTGGGCCACGGTGAAGATCAGGGGGCCGAAGACCGAGAAGATCATGGCCGTGTGCATGGCCAGCCAGGAGGAGCGACGGTCTGAGACCCAGCCGATGATGGGGTTGGAGATCAGGGACCCCACCGAGCTGATGGTCACCAGGAGGGCAGCCTCACTCATGGTGGCGCCCAGGGAATGGGTGGCGAAAAGCAGCTCGATGGGCATGACCAGGCCGATGCCGAAGTTGCACATGAGGTCCACTATGAGCATGGCTCGCAGATATACGGGCAACTCCATGAACTCACGCAGCCAGCGCATCGGTTTCCACCTCCATCGGATCCGTTTTATGCCTGCACATCATTTTGTCCCGACTGCTGCCAGGATGCCGGGGCTGGCGTGTTGCCGTCAATGGGCGGATGCAGAAGGTCGTGATAATACAAAGAGGCCCGACCCTTCAGCAGGAAGGATCGGGCCCTATGCGACCTGGCCGGCGAGCCGGCGTCAGTCGTTATGCGGACTCAGATGTGGAAGTAGAGCTCGTACTCCAGGGGGGTGGGGGCCAGACGGGTCTGGTCCAGTTCACCGCGCTTCAGGTCCAGCCAGGTCTGGATCAGGTCATCGGTGAAGACGTCGCCCTCGCTGAGGAAGTCGTGGTCCTCCTCCAGAGCGTTGAGGGCCTCCTCCAGGGAACCGGGGACCTGCTTGATTTGGGCGTGTTCTTCCGGAGGCAGCTCGTAGAGGTCCTTGTCGATGGGGGCCGGAGGCTCGGTGTGGTTGAGGATGCCGTCCAGTCCTGCCATCAGCTGGGCCGAGAAGGCCAGGAAGGGGTTGCAGGAGGGGTCGGGGGCGCGGAACTCGATCCTCTTGGCAGCCGGTGAGGTGCCGGCCAGGGGGATGCGGATGGCCGCCGAACGGTTCCGGGCCGAGTAGACCAGGTTGACCGGGGCCTCATACCCGGGCACCAGCCGCTTGTAGGAGTTGGTGGAGGGGTTGGTGAAGGCCAGAACAGACGAGGCATGCTCAATCAGGCCGCCCACATACCAGCGGGCGATGTCGGAGAGTCCGCCGTAGCCATTCTCGTCATAGAAGAGGGGCTTGCCGTCCTTCCAGAGAGACTGGTGGCAGTGCATACCGGTCCCGTTGTCTCCAGCGATTGGCTTGGGCATGAAGGTGGCCGCCTTGCCGGCCAGGGCAGCGGTTTCGTGGACCACGTACTTATACTTCATCAGATCGTCGCCAGCGTGCAGCAGGGTGTTGAAACGGTAGTTGATCTCCTGCTGGCCGGCGCCGCCCACCTCGTGATGGGAGCGCTCCAGAACCAGGCCCACCTTCTGCAGGTTGGCAACCATGTCGTCGCGCAGATCCTGGTAGTGGTCGATGGGTGGTACGGGGAAGTAGCCCCTCTTGACACGATTCTTGAAGCCGATGTTGTCGGAGCCGTCCTCCTCGACATCCACGCCTGAATTCCATGGGGCCTCGATGGAGTCGACCTCATAGAAGGAGCGCTGCATGCTGTTCTCGAAACGGACCTTGTCGAAGATGAAGAACTCAGCCTCAGGAGCGAAGGAGGCCGTGTCGGCGATTCCGGTGGAGCGCAGGTAGGCCTCGGCCTTGGAAGCAATCTGCCGGGGATCACGCGAGTAGGGCTCGTCGGTTA
Source organism: Bifidobacterium sp. W8114 (assembly GCF_016101165.1). Classification (NCBI taxonomy): domain Bacteria; kingdom Bacillati; phylum Actinomycetota; class Actinomycetes; order Bifidobacteriales; family Bifidobacteriaceae; genus Bifidobacterium; species Bifidobacterium sp. W8114. The sequence continues at coordinate 249,621 of NZ_JACFRA010000001.1, forward strand.
CCGGGTCAACGATGGAGAAGGCCACATTCATAGTGCGATGACGGCGGAAGGGATCCAGGTAGGCGGTTTCAGGGTCCGGAATCAGCTTCATATCGGACTCGTTGATGGCTTGGAATCCCTGGACGGAGGAGCCGTCGAAGGCCATGCCGTCTGTGAAGGCATCCTTGAGGAATTCGCTGGCTGGGACCGTGAAGTGCTGCTGGACGCCGATCAGATCCGTGAACCTGACCGAGACGTATTCCACGCCTTCTTGGTTGATCACAGCTTCGCAATCGGCCTTTGATTTCAGTTCTCTCACTGAACTGCTCCTTTCCTGGAAAACCATAACGGTCACTCAGTCTAGGGGACCGCTTTTTTCGGCAATGCACCGCTGAGGTTACGGGGGTGTTTCATGCGAAGATCCCGGCGCCTCCCTGAGGGAGATGCCGGGACCTTCAAAAAACATCAGCGCCCGCGCATGGCCTTGCGGCTGACGTGTATCTTGGTCGGGTCGATGCCCTTGGGCATACCCAGGGCGCTCTGACGCTTTTGCAGGGTGACCAGCCTGTCGTTCAGGGTCTCCAGCTCGGTGGCGGTCAGTTTGACCTTCTTCTTGATCACAGTGCGCTGGAGCTTATTGAGCGGGACCTGGTCCGGTCCGCGGCCCACGCTGATTCGGTAGATGGGGATGGCCGATCCGCGGGTGATGCGGCGGATCTTCTCCTCTTCGCGGTTCATGGCCTTGTTGACGCGGTTGTAGTCACCTTCGGCTATCAGATAGACTCCGGTACGGCCAGTGCCCCTCCAGACGGCATCCTTGGTCTTGGCATCGATCCAGACGGGTTCCTGGGGGAAGGAGAAGCCTGCCTTGGAGATGCCGCTCAGCACGGCGGCGGCAGCACCTGGGCGGCCCTCCATCTTGGCATAGCCGACCTTGTCGGAGCGTCTGGTCAGGGTCATGGTGGCCAGGAGCAGGCCGAGCATGATGCCCAGAAGCACAGTCAGTATCCAGGACAGCCAGCCGAAGTGGGCCAGCAGGCAAATCACCACTGCTATCAGTGTGGGTACCAGAATTGCTGCGGTCAGCAGCCAGGGAAGGGTCTTGTCCTCTTCATAAGTGAATTGGTAGATCTTGGCGATCTGGCTGATCGTGCTGGTCTTCTTTTTTGCTTTTTTGCCCTTGGTGTCCTCTGTAGCCATGCCATCCTCACTTGGAAACGTTCACTGGTTGACCAGTCTACCGCATGCCTACCGCATGTTCAGGGGTCTGCCGTCGGCCTTGAGCAGGGCCTCTCCAATGGCTTCCGAGAAGGTGGGATGGGGATGGATGAGGCCGGCCGCCCGGTGCAGGGGGATCTGGTTGCCCACCAGCTGCTGGGCCTCGGCGATGTTCTCGGAGGCCTGAGGGGATACCATCTCGAGACCGACCACCATCTGCTTCTCCATATCGGTGGCTTGGCAGGCGGTGATGAGGCTGAGGGTGCCCTGCAGGCCGCTCATGCGCATGCGCGAGTTGGCCATCATGGGGTAGATGGTCTCCTTGACCTGGTTCAGCGATGGATCGTCCTCGGCCTCCTGGCGGCTGAAGCCTACAGCTGCGGCCTGGGGGGAGGAGAAGACCACGCGGGGGATGGTGGCCTCGTTGACTGGCTCGGGATCCAGACCGGAGGCGGCATCAGCCAGGGTGATGCCCTGTTGGAAGGCCCTGTGGGCCAGATGGTGACCCGGGGTGATGTCGCCCAGGGCCCAGACCCGGTCGCGGCTGGTGCGTCCCTGTGAGTCGGTCAGGACCTGACCCTGCTCATCCAGGTCGATGCCCAGCTCCTTCATATGTTTCGGATCGGTGTTGGGGTCCCTGCCGATGGCGACCAGAACCAGATCAGTCTCGATCTGTCCCGATTGGCCCTTGTCGTCGGTCGGCTGGTAGTCGACCTGAATGCCTCCATCTGCGGGCAGACGGTGTCCGCCCGAGCAGCGGGCATGGGTGACGATCTGAATTCCCTGTCGCTCCAGCTCCCTGGTCATGATCTGACCGGTCCGACGACCCCAGTGGGAGAGCACCCGATCCCGTCTGACCATCAGGGTCACCTGGCAGCCGGCTTGATTCCAAATGGTGGCGAATTCCAGGGCCACCGCACCTGAGCCGATAATCAGGGCCCGGCGGGGGAAGGGCTTGAGGGTCAGGGCCCGGTCGGTGTCGATGACCAGATCACCGAAGGGAAGTTCTTCCAAGGCCCGGGGATGAGACCCGGTGGCCAGGATGGTGTCGCAGGTGGTCAGACGGGTTCGATTGCCGTCATCGGCGGTCACCTCCACAAGGCCGTCGCCGACGATGCTGCCGCGGCCGTGCAACACGGTGATGCCACGTTGCTTCAGCAGGCTCGACAGGCCGCCGGTCATGGCGTCCACCATCCGGTCCTGATAGTTCTGAAGTTTCTGGTAGTCGATGCTGTATGACGCCATATTGATGCCCATGGCGGCCCCAAGGCCGGCCTGTTCGAGAACCTGGGTAGCGGTCAGCAGGGCCTTGGTGGGGATGCATCCGCGGTTCAGGCAGACGCCGCCAACCACAGGGTCCTGTTCGACCAGGGCCACCCGTCCGCCCAGCTCCGCCGTGCGCAGGGCCGTGGCATAGCCGCCTGGCCCGGATCCGATGATGATGGTGTCGTACTGGCGGCTGTCGGCATCCCATGGGTCAAGAGACTGTGTGCCGGGTTGGTTGATCGATTGCTGCATATCAATCCATGCTAGCCGTACAGGCTGGGAGAATGAAGACCATTCGCAGAATGCGGAGTGAATACGAAGACCGCCCGGTTCCTCAAGAGGAACCGGGCGGTGTGACCGACCTGCAGGCCGGAATATCAAAACAATCGGCTGTCGCTAATCGGCTGTCACTTGGGCCAGTGTCCACGCTTGCTCTGGTTGGGCTTGGGAACCCGCCAGCGCCGGACCATCATGGCCCGCTGCCATGCATAGGATGCTGAGCGTGATCCCTTGGCCACCGAGCGCTCGCCGAACCTGTCGATCAGCAGGCGCTTGAGCTTGCGCCACATCAGCCAGGTGTCGACAAGGGCCACAATCAGATAGGCATATAGAAGGATGGTCACTGCCATGGTGAAAGTGGCATAATGCTGCGGACCCACAAACATGCCCATCAGAGTGGCCACGAACATGAGGATGATGGCCGGGAAAATCCATTCCAGCAGATTGAAACGGGCATCCACATAGTTGCGGATGTAGATCCTCCAAGGCAGACGCTCCGACTTGGGCATGTGGTCGATGTCGCCGGTCCTCATGGCCTCGTACTGGGCGTCCTCACGGGCTCGGATCCGGGCCTTGGCGGCCTTGCGTGAGGCCTTGCGGTCCTTGGGGACCAGCGGACGCAGGTTCCGGGCCTCGGCCTGCTTGCGCTTGGGTGTGGGGCGTCCCTTGCCTTGTACATCCTCCGCAGAGGCCGTCTGGTCCGCCTCCGCCTCTTTGTCCCGACGATCCTTGCGTGAGAAGGGATTCCATGTCATGCGAACAGGTTACGGTGACGCCTAGACTCGCAAGCATTGATTCGCAAGTAATAATTAGGAGGTAACGATGGCGGAACTGGGGCTGGAGACGATCCGCACACGTGTCCAAGACGATAGGAGCAGGGTCGTCGATCTGCTCAAGGACAAGATCGCCCTGGCTTCGGTCTCGGCCAAGGGGATCACCGGAGACCACATGCGGCGCTCGGCCGACTATGTGGCCGGACAACTTAAGCAGGTGGGCGTAGACGCCCGGGTAGTCCAGGCCACCAATCCGGACGGCACCCCTGGAGCCTTCGAAGTCATCGGATCCCGGCAGGTGGATGCCAATGCCCCGACCGTTCTGCTCTATGCCCATCACGACGTACAACCGGTGCCTGACCCCTCCCAGTGGTCTACTGATCCTTTTACTGGCGTTGAGAAGGAGGGGCGGCTTTATGGACGCGGGTCAGCCGACGACGGCGGTGGTATTGCCATCCACTCGGGTGCCCTCCATGCCTTGGGCAAGGACCTTCGCGTCAACGTCAAGGTCTTCATCGAAGGGGAGGAGGAGATGGGCTCGCAAAGCTTCATCCCCTTCCTTCAGGCTCATCGGGACGACTTCGCCTCGGATCTGATCATCGTGGCCGACTCGGGCAATTGGTCGGCGGACACCCCAAGCCTGACCACTTCTCTGCGGGGGAATGCCGACCTGGATGTCACGGTTACCGTTCTGGAGCATCCGGTCCACTCCGGCCAGTTCGGCGGGCCCATCCTGGATGCCAACACCTTGGCCGCCATGCTGATTGCCTCCATGTATGACGACCAGGGTCAGCTTGCGGTGCCCGGCCTGGAGGGTGGACAGCCCATCGGCGGCCTGCAGCGTGACCTGGATCAGGCCCAGCTACGTGCGGACGCCGGTGTGCTTGACTCCTACCAGCTGGCTGGAACCGACTCCCTGGCCTCTCGGCTCTGGACCAAGCCAGCGGCGGCCGTGATCGGCTTCGATGCTCACCCAGTGGAGGGCTCCTTCAACGTCCTGGCCGATAAGACCCGCTTCCGCATCTCCCTGCGTACTGCGCCCACCCAGCGGCCCGAACAGGCTGTACAGGCCCTGGCCGATTTTCTGGTCGCCCATGCTCCTCGAGGGGCCAGGGTGGAGGCCACGCCCAGCGACTTGGGCATGGGATGGGCCATGGATGCCGACAGCCCGGTGGTTCGGCAGGCCGAGGAGGCCATGCGGCAGGCCTTCGGATGCGACCCGGTCAACAAGGGCGAGGGTGGATCCATCCCCTTCATCCCCGAGCTCAAGCGGCTCTTCCCTGATGCTCAGGTCCTGGTGACCGGTCCCGAGGATCCCCAGTCCAACGCGCACAGTCCGAACGAGTCCATCTCCCTGCAGGGGCTGGTCGATAACATCGTCACCGAGGCCCTGCTGCTGGACTCCCTGGGCGAGCGTCAGAACTGATTTTTGGCCACGGCCTGTTCTAGGGTTAAAGGTGACACGGGGGCCGTATGCCTAAGGGCGTGCGGCTGAGAGGAGGCTCAGCCTCAACCGGACGAACGTTTACCGGGCAATGCCGGCGCACGGATGTCACTGGACCCGTGCCTGAACGGGATGGCGCTCATAGGGAGCGCCCCGAGGAAAGGCACAAGATCATGACCGATGGTCATTTCATGAACAATACCGTTTCCGGATCAGAGCCGGAGTCCGAGCGGACTCCGTCCCAGGTCAGGATTCCCTCCAAACGGTGGAGGGTGGTGGATATCGCCGTCGCCTCGGTCATAGGGGTGGCCTCCGCCGTCATTTACTGGGTGGTCGCCATGGTGACCACCATTCCCTGGTCCTTCCTGGACGGGGTCGTGCCCGGTCTGGGTGGCATTCTCAACGGTCTCTACCTGTTTGCCGGCCCACTGGCCTCGGTAATCGTACGCAAGCCGGGAGCGGCCGTCTATGCCGAGTTGGTCGCAGCCATCCTGGAGTCGCTGCTGGGCAGCCTTTGGGTGCCTGTGGAGACCATACTGATCGGTCTGCTGCAGGGCTTCATGGCTGAGCTGGTCTTCATGCTGCTGCGTTACCGGCGTTGGAACATGTCCACGGTGGCACTGTCGGGCGCTGCAGCTGGTTTCGGATGCTGGCTCTACTCCTTCTGCACGCACCTGCAGGCCATCAACCTGACTGGTCCCTACGGGGTGATCTATCTGATAGCCACCCTGATTTCGGGCGCTCTGATCGCCGGAGTGCTGGTCTGGTACCTCTACAAGGCCATCGCCGCAACCGGGGCCCTGGACCGCTTCGCCTCCGGCCGCGATATTCGTACGGCCGGGAAGTAGAGGTCCGGGCGTGGATCAGAGCATCCAGGACAATCCCTACCGCCCCGCAGCCTTGGAACTGCGTGGCTGGGGTTATCGGCATGCCTATAGGAATCACTTCGCCGTCAGGGATCTCTCCCTGAACATTCCTGCGGGTCAGCGGGTGCTTCTGTTGGGGGCCTCCGGCATCGGCAAATCGACCATCCTTGAGGGTGCGGCCGGCTTGCTGGGCGATCACGCCCCGCAGAGCGGCCAGGATCAGGTTGAGGATGATGAGGGCGGGGTGACCCAGGGTCAGGTCCTGATCGACGGCAATCCTGCCGTATCCAGCCGGGGGCGTGTGGGCCTGGTCCTGCAGGATCCGGATGCTCAGGCCATTTTTCAACGGCTTGGCGACAACGTGGCCTTCGGGCCAGAGAACATGGGGCTGCCTCGCGAGAAGATCTGGCCACGGGTGCGGATGGCCATGGCCGAGGTGGGTTTGGCTGACCTGCAGCTGACCCGGTCCACCATGCACCTGAGCGGAGGGCAGATGCAGCGTCTGGCCCTGGCGGGTGCCTTGGCCATGCAGCCTGGGCTGCTCCTGCTGGACGAGCCCACAGCCAATCTGGATCCGGTCGGTGTCGACCAGATTGTCGATGCCGTCAGAAAAGTCCTGAACCGGCAAGGTTCCACCATGGTTCTGGTCGAGCACCGGGCAGGGCCTTGGATGGACATGATCGACCGGGTCATCGTGCTTGGGCTGGGTGATGTTGAAGGCGATGCCGGCGGTTCGGGTGCTGCGGTCTATCGCAAGACCGTGATTATGGCCGACGGCAGTCCCGAGGATGTCTTCACAGATTCCGGACTGGATCTGGCCTCCCTGGGCATATGGGTTCCCGAGGCCTATAGGGGCGCCAAGGATTCGCTCCCTGAGCTCGGCCAGGACAGGATCAGATCCGAGCAATCAGGTACCGGCCAGGATGAACATCCCGTCCTGCTGGCCGCTCAGGATCTGGCGGTGGGCCGTCGCGGCAAGGCGGTGGCCGAGCACATCGATCTGGAATTCAGGGCCGGGCAGGTTACTGCCCTGGTCGGGGTCAACGGAGCCGGCAAGTCCACTCTGGCCATGACCCTGGCTGGCCTGCTGGAGCCGGTGGATGGTTCGGTCCTTGCCCTGGATCACCTGCTTCGGGTACCCCAAGGGCAGATGCCTGCGGAGCCCGAGCCCATCCGGTGGACCTCATCCCAACTGGCGGCACGCATCGCCTATGTTTTTCAGAATCCAGAGCATCAGTTCGCCCGGGGCACGGTCCTGGATGAGGTCAAGCTGGCCCCCATCCGTACCGGCATGACCGAGGACCAGGCCCAGGCCCGTGCCCTGGAGCTGCTGGACCGCTTCAGTCTGAGGCAGTACGCACGCGCCAACCCCTACACGCTCTCGGGCGGTGAGAAGCGGCGGCTGACCGTGGCCTCGGCCCTGGCTGCCGCACCCCAGGTGCTGATTCTTGACGAGCCCACTTTCGGGCAGGACAGGAACACCTGGGTCAGCATGGCCCAGCTGATTGCAGACCTGCGCGACCAGGGAGCCTGCATCATCCTGGTCACCCACGACCGGGAACTGGTCCAGGCCCTGGATGCCCGCCTGGTGGAGATGATGCCCCCAGGGGCCAAGAAGGCAATCTGGCCTACAGCCGGGTCAGATTTGCAGGCTCATCAGGAGACTGTTGCCGCCAGACTGACCGTCACGCCCATGGATCAGCGGAATGAGCCGATCAAGCCGGCCAGCCGGTCACCATACATAGCCTCCATCAATCCGGCCTTCCGTCTGATTGGGGCCTTTTTGGCGGCTCTGCCCCTGCTGATCAGCCTGGACCCGGTCTCGGCCACGACGGCCCTGATCCTGGAGTTCCTGCTGCTGGGTGCGGCAGGCTTCACGCCCCTGCGCGTGGTCAGATCCACTTGGCCCATCTTCCTGGGGGCGCCGGGTTCGGCCCTGGCGATTATCCTCTACGGCAAGAGCGGCGGTGCCACCTTCTGGCAGTGGGGAATGATCCACATCACCCAGCGCTCGCTGGATCTGGCCCTGGCTACTGCACTGCGGATCCTGGCCATAGGAATCCCTGCCATCATCACCGTGTTGGGAATAGATGCCACCGACCTGGCCGATGCCTTTAGCCAGGTGCTCCATCTGCCTGACCGCTTCGTCTATGGTGGGCTGGCCGGCATGCGGCTCTTCACTGTTCTTAAGGATGATTGGTCGGCTCTGACCGCCTCGCGCCGCAGTCGTGGGCTGGGAGACGAGAACCGTTTCAAGGCTTTCATGCCCCAGGCCTTCGCCCTGCTGGTTCTGTCCATCAGGCGTTCGACGACCCTGGCCACGGCCATGGAGGCTCGGGGCTTCGGCGGCATCACACCGCGCACCCATGCCAAGGTCTCCAAGGTCAGACCACGTGATGTGGGCTTCCTGCTCATATGTCTGTCTGTGCCTGCAATCTCACTGACTGTGGCTGCGTTGACCGGCTCCATCGCCTTCTTCGGCAACTGATCCGCCAGGTTTTCCGCAGGCTCCAGCTATAGAGGAACCCCGGCCCTCTCCACCCCCCGCAGAGAGGGGAAAAGGGCCAGGGTTCCTCTGTGTTTGGAAGCGCTGGCCTCTTACCTGGCCAGAGTGGTGTTGATGTTGCGCACCTCGTCGAAGCGCTTGGAGGCATCCTCCCAGTTGACGATGTGCCACCAGGCCTTGACGTAGCTGGCGCGGTCGTTCAGGTACTCCAGGTAGTAGGCGTGCTCCCAGAGGTCCAGCAGGACCAGCGGGAAGATGGTGACGGGCAGGTTGCCCTGGTGGTCGTACATCTGCAGGGTGACCAGGCGCTCGCCCAGGGTATCCCAGGCCAGAACGGCCCAGCCGGAGCCCTGGATGCCTGCGCACATGGACTCGAAGTAGGTCTGGAAGCCCTGGAAGGATCCGAACTGATCCTCGATGGCGGCCTTGAGTTCGCCGGTGGGCTCCTGGCCGATGGCCGGGGCCATGTTCTTCCAGAAGATGGAGTGGTTCTTGTGTCCGGCCAGGTTGAAGGCCAGGTTCTTCTCCAGCAGGTTGGACTGGGCCACGTTGCCGGACTCGGCGGCGTCGTGGATCTGCTCCAGGGCCTTGTTGGCCCCGTTCACATAAGCCTGATGGTGCTTGTCATGGTGCAGTTCCATGATCTTGCCGGACACGTACGGCTCCAGTGCCGAGTAGTCGTAGGGCAGATCAGGAAGTGTGTATACGGGCATATCGTCTCCTCACAATGATTCTGGCCAAGCCAGATGTGCCATGGTCGGTCTGCGCCATACCAGCTATGGACGTGGTCGACCCGACCGGTTCTTTTACCCTAGCCCCTTGTTCGCCAAGCACAAGGGGTGAGGACCTTTCTTTCAGTGAAATTTCCCACAGATGTGGGTTCATGAGGATCCCTCAGCAGTGCTCTCGGCTGCCGGGGCTAAAGTTGTGCCCATGCGCTTTGATGACTCCCTCCTCGACAATCCACGTGCCCAACGAATTCGTCGCCTGGCTGAACTGCAGGATCGGCGGGCCCGGCAGCGTCATGGCCGCTTCCTGATAGAGGGGCCGCAGAGCGTGCGCGAGGCGGTCCGCTGGCGTCCCGATCTGCTGACCGACCTCTATATTCAGGCGGATGAGTCCTTTCCTGTATCCAAGGGCGGTCATCCACGACCGCTCAACGAGACCGTGGGCGCCATCGTGGAGCAGGCTCGGGAGTTGCCTGACTGCTACGTACACTTCGTCTCGTCCCGGGTCATGCGTGCCATCAGCGGCAATGCCCAGGGAATCCTGGCCCAGGCGCGTACGGACGGATTTCTGGCACAATCGACGGACCTTGAAGGTTCACAGCGCCTAACGGGGGAGGGGCCCGACCTGGTGGCGGCCTTCTGGCAGATTCGTGACCCGGGCAATGCCGGAACCGTCATTCGGACCGCCGATGCCGCAGGCTGCAGGGCGGTCGTACTGGTGGATCAGTGCGTGGAACCCACCAATCCTAAGGTCATTCGCTCTACGGCCGGATCGGCCTTTCACATACCCCTGGTGACCATGGACACTGAGGACTTCCTGGCCCTGTGCAGGCGGCAGGGCCGGACCATGGTGGCCGCGGATGTCTATGGCACGCCGGACAAACCGGTCCGCTTGCTGACAGACCTCATGGCGGGCGGTGCCCAGGCCAAGCCGGACCTGGCTGGTCAGCACATGGCTCTGCTCTTTGGCAATGAGGCACGCGGATTGCCCAAGGAGTTGTTGCAATCCATGGATCAGATCGTCCGCATCCCTCTATATGGGCGGGCTGAATCCCTCAACCTGGCCACCTCGGCGGCGGTGCTGCTTTATGCCATGGCCATGTCGAGTCGTATTGAAAGAATGTGAAGGCGTCAACGACCGGGATTTCCGCTGATTTGCGGCCCGGACACGGCATTGGCAACAGTGGAAAGGTCCATGGTGGCACAGGAAGAATTCGACCCCGCGGCGATGACCGACGAGGTCAACGAGGGCATTGGCAGGATTCGCGAAGCCTCCGATTTGGCAGAACTCAAGGCGATCAAGGCCAAGTATGCAGGGACAGGTTCAGCCTTGGCCGGATCAGGCCGGATGATCGGACGGCTGCCAGCGGATCAGAAGAAGACCGCCGGGCGTCTGGCAGGCAAGCTCAAGGCTGACTTCGGCCGTGCCTACGGGCTCAAGGAGCGGCAGCTGCGCCAGGAGGAGGAGTCCCGCCGCCTGGCCGCCGAACAGGTGGATATGACCCTGCCGGTCAACCGCCGTCCCCAGGGCGCCCGCCACCCGTTGTCCAAACTCATGGAGGACGTGGAGGATTTCTTCGTCTCCATGGGTTGGAGCATCGCCCAGGGTCCTGAGCTGGAGGCCGAGTGGTACAACTTCGATGCCCTCAACTTCGGCCCAGACCATCCTGCCCGCCAGATGCAGGACACCTTCTACGTCAAGGGCAGCCAGGCCAGGGATGCCGCCGGCTTCGTCGGCTCCAACATGGTCATGCGCACCCATACCTCGCCCGATCAGGCCCGTTCCCTGATAACCCGTGGCGTGCCGCTCTACGTGGCCTGCACGGGCAGGGTCTTCCGCACCGACGAGCTGGATGCCACCCACACCCCGGTATTCCACCAGTGCGAGGCCATCGCCGTCGATGAGCACCTGACCATGGCCGACCTCAAGGGCACCCTGGACAAGCTCGCCGTGGCCATGTTCGGTCCCGAGGCCCGGACCAGACTGCGGCCCTCATACTTCCCCTTCACCGAGCCCAGCGCCGAGATGGATCTCTGGTTCCCCGACAAGAAGGGCGGACCCGGATGGATCGAATGGGGAGGCTGCGGCATGGTCAACCCCAACGTTCTGAGGTCGGCCGGCGTGGATCCGCAGCGGTACTCAGGCTTCGCCTTCGGCGTGGGCATGGAGCGCACCCTGCTCCTGCGCCACGACATCAACGACATGCACGACCTGGTCGAGGGCGACGTGCGGTTCAGCCAGCAGTTCGAGATGGGGGAGTGACCGTCAGATGCCAATGATAGATATCGACTGGCTCAAGGAGCATGTGCAGATCCCTGAGGATCTGACCTATGAACAGCTGGCCAAGGACCTGGTCCGGGTCGGTCTGGAGGAAGAGGACATTCACCAGTCCACGGTGACCGGCCCCATCGTGGTCGGCTATGTGGTGGATGCCGAGCCCGAGCCCCAGAAGAACGGCAAGACCATCAACTGGTGCCATGTGGATGTGGGCGAGCAGTACAACGCCGTGGACGACCAGGGTCGCAAGGTGCCCCGGGGCATCGTCTGCGGCGCCCCCAACATGGCTGCGGGCGAGAAGGTGGTGGTGACCCTGCCGGGGGCCGTCCTGCCCGGGGACTTCCGTATCGAACCGCGCAAGACCTATGGCCACATCTCGGATGGCATGTGCGCCTCCGAGCGCGAGCTGGGGTTGGGGTCGGATCATCAGGGCATCATCCTGCTGCGCAATTACGGGTTCACCCCCGCACAGTACGAGCAGCTCAAGCCCGGGGACGATGCCATGGCTCTGCTCCATATGAACAGGCCTGTCCTGGAGATCAACATCACCCCCGACCGCGGCTATGCCTTCTCCTACCGGGGGGTTGCCAGGGAATATCACCACTCCACGGGCGCCGAGTACACGGATCCGGTGATTGAGCTGAACAAGACCGTGCCGCCCTCCGCAGCTCAGGAGGATCAGGCTCCGCTGGCCGTGCATGTTGAGGATGAAAACCCCATTCATGGTCAGCCCGGCTGTGACCGCTACTATCTGCGGGCCTTGACCGGGTGCGACCCCAAGGCGGCGACTCCCAGCTGGATGCGTCGGCGGCTGGTTCGGGCCGGCATGCGCTCCATCAGCTTGCCTGTGGATATCACCAACTACGTCATGCTGGATCTTGGACAGCCCCTGCACGCCTACGATCTGGACAAGCTCAGCGGGCCCATCGTCGTCCGCAGGGCCAGGCAGGGTGAGCATCTGACCACTCTGGATGGCAAGGATCGCGAGCTCAGCACCGAAGATCTGCTCATCACCGACTCGCCCGAGGGGCAAGAGGGGTCCCGCATCCTGGGACTGGCCGGAGTCATGGGCGGCCTGTATGGGGAGGTGACCGATCAGACACGTAACATCCTGATCGAGTCCGCCCACTTCGACCAAGTGACCATCGCACGGACGGCCCGTCGCCACAAGCTGCCCTCGGAGGCCTCCAAGCGCTTTGAACGCGGGGTCGATCCGCAGATGCAACCGGCCGCCGCAGCCATGGCCGCTGATCTGCTGCATCGTCTTGCCGGTGGCCAGGACCTGGATGCCCCGCTGGACATGAATCAGACCAAGCCCATGCCGGTCATCGACTTTGCCGTCAGCGAGGTGGCCCGGCTGACCGGTCTGGAAGTGGAGCCCCAGCGCATCGTGGACATCCTGCGCGACATCGGCTGCACGGTCCAGGGAGATCCGGTCGGAAAGCTGTCGGTGACCCCGCCAACCTGGAGGTCCGATCTGGGTGAGGGCTGCGATCTGGTCGAGGAGGTGGCACGCCTGGTGGGCTACGACCGCATCCCCGTCACCGTGCCATCACCCAAGGTGTCCGGTGCTGTTGGCCTGACCGATCGCCAGCAGCGTCGCCGTTGGGTGGCCGACACCCTGGCCGAGTATGGGTTGACCGAGGTTCTGGATTACCCATTCGTCGGCGACAATGATTTCAAGGCCTTCGGTATGGATCCTGACGAGGTCCATGTCAACAGCGTGGAGCTGGCCAACCCCATGGCCGCTGACAGGCCCTACCTGCGTCAGAACCTGCTGCTGCCACTGGCCAACACCGTGGAGCGCAACCTGCGGCGTGGCAACACGGATGTGCGTCTCTTCGAGATCGGCTATGTCTTCCGTCGGGATCCCAAGGCTCCTGCGGTGCCCACCCTTCCGGGCGGTGTACGGCCCAGCGATGAGGATCTGGCCCGCCTGGACCAGGGTCTGCCAGAGCAACGACTGCATGTGGCGGCCCTGCTGACCGGCCGCGCCCAGGAGGATGGCTGGCTCAAGGACACCAGGGACGTGGACTGGACCGATGCAGTCGAATCGGCTCGGCGGGTCCTGGACAGGCTGGGCGCCGACTATCGGTTGGAGCAGCCCTCGGCCGAGCAGGTGCCCGACCAATGGCATCCAGGCCGTGCCGCCAGGCTGGTTCTCAATGACGGCACACTCGTCGGCATGGTGGGCGAGCTGCATCCCCGGGTTGATCAGGCTCTGGGCTTCCCTGCCCACTCGGCCGCCTTCGAGCTGAGCCTGGACATGGTGCTGGACCACCTGGACTACACCCCCCTGCAGGCCAAGCCTGTCTCGACCTTCCCGCCGGTCCGTCAGGATCTGGCCTTCACCGTGCCGGACACGGTCTCGGCCGCCGACCTGACTTCCGCCATCAGAGAAGCGGCTGGGTCTAGTCTTGAATCCATCGAGCTGTTCGACGTTTTCACTGGCGATCAGATCGGTGAGCATGCAAAATCGCTGGCCTTCGCAGTCACCTTCCGCGCCCCGGACCGCACTTTGACGTCCGAGGACAGCGAATCCCTGCGCCAGGCCATCGTGGACAAGACCGCTGGTCTGGGCGCCATACTGCGCGCCTGACCGGGCATCAAGGGGACCGAGGGACATGACGGATTCTCAAGAACAGGGCACAGCCGGTGGACCTGACCGCCAGGATCATGATGGGGGCGACCAACCCCTGTACGGCGCGCGTGCCGATCGTTATCCTGGATGGAATCCGTACATATACGGTCGCCCAGACCCGGAACCCAAGGCCAAGGAGTCCGATTCATCCCAGGGCAACCCCGCCAACCGACCCATGCCCATGGCGGGGCAGCCGGCCCCTGGACGCGGCGGGAATCCCGGGAATCCTCAGGATCATCGCGGCACGCCAGGCTGGTATCCCCAGGGTATGCCCAATTTGAACGATCCATCCCAAAATCCGGTCTACGGTCACTGGGATCCCTGTGCGATCATCGCCTTCTTCATGGCTCTCTTCCTACCCATGCCTGTGATTCCAGCTCTGCTCGGCGGCATTTCCATGTATCGGACGCATCGCCTGCATATGAAGGGTTACGGGCTGGCCATGGCTGCCCTGATCATCAACCTGCTCTTCACCTTGGCTTGGATCTGGCTGCTGATCAACGGGATTTCCCTAAACGATTTCTACCAGCAGATGATGCCGTCGCCTTCGACGGGCGGGGGAGGCTCCGATGGCGGCGGTGTCAGCGCCTGAACTCTTAAGGTCCTGAGGTGTAGGTGCCGCCGGTATCAGCGAAAGATCCGGTACCTGTTGAGGCCATAGCATGCGGGCTGTGATTGAGGGTGGGGAATCCTGGTTGCTATAGGCATGAGCGGCACCATTGATCAAAACGTTGATGACATTGTCATCCGTGGGGTTGTTGAGTGGCAGGTCTGCAGGGGTGGAGAGCTTCATTCAAATGGTTCTGGATGTCAATATCGTTGTACTCGATGGATTCGAACCCTTGGATGTTTTTGGTCCCTTTGATGTTTTCGACAACACTGATGACGCCCGCGTACGGCTTTCTCCTTGGACGGCCCCGGTGTGAAAGTCGGTGATGGCGGTGTCAGGGTCGAAGCCATGGGGCCTGAAGAGGTTGATCCCAAGGGGGTTCTGCTGATACACGGCGGGTCCGGTACGCGAGCCCTGGTTGGGAACGATTGCTGGATAGGCCAGTTGGCAAGCCTGGCCACTCGTTCGCCGCAGGTAATGACGGTCTGCACAGGCTCGGCTCTCTTGGCGGCCACCGGTGTGTTGGATGGTCGGCGTGCGACCTCCAATGACCTGGCCTTTGACTGGGTCGTCAGCACTGGCGAACGGGTGGACTGGATCAGGGATGCCCGCTGGGTGGTCGATGGAAGGTTTCGTACCTCTTCGGGCATCTCGGCCGGCATCGATATGGCCCTGGCCTTTGTGGAGGATACATGCGGGTCCGAGACTGCGGACAAGGCCAGCATGCAAATGGAATATATCCGCAACCGGGATTCCGGTTATGACCCCTTCGCACGGAAGAGAGTGCTGCACAGTTAAGGCAGAGGTATAACGACACGCCGAACTGCATAAATATGCGCTTTATTGCATGAGTATGTATGATTGTGCCCGACGAAGGGAGCACTCATGCGGCAATACACAGTGGCTGTAGCGGGAGCTTCGGGGTATGCCGGCTCGGAGATGATTCGTCTATTAGCGGCCCACCCTGCCTTTCAGGTATGCACGGTCACTGGCCATGGCTCAGCGGGCAGGTTGCTGGGAGAATTCTCGCCCAATCTTCCTGAGTCGCTGGCCTCCATGCAGATTCAGGACACTGAGCCGGAGACACTGGCTGGCCATGATCTGGTGGTTCTGGCCCTGCCTCACGGGGCTTCGGGTCCCCTGGCCGACAAGCTGGACAATCAATCGTTGATGGTCGACCTGGGTGCTGACCACCGGTTGGAGGACCCGGGCGACTGGAAAAGCTACTATGGTGGACCTTTCTCGAGCCCGTGGACCTACGGGATGCCTGAGCTGCTCAACCCGGGCGGGGGTCGTCAGCGTCAGTTGCTTGGGCGGACCCGACGGATCGCCGGTCCTGGGTGCAATGTCACAGCAGTCACTCTGGCCTTCCAGCCAGCCCTGGCCGCCGGACTGGTCCAGACCGATGATCTGGTGGCCGACCTTGCTGTCGGTTACTCGGGCGCTGGACGCTCAAGTGGCAGAATGGACCTGCTGGCAGCCCAGGCCATCAATTCGGCCCATCCCTACTCGGTAGCAGGAACCCACCGGCATATACCCGAAATTCTGCAGAACCTGCGCAAGGCCGCAGCCGCGGACCCCAACAGCGACGGGTCCCGGGGACCTATCCGCCTGGGGCTGACTCCCGTTCTGGTTCCTATGTCACGCGGGATACTGGCCGTGGTTTCGGCCCGGCTGAGCGCGCGTGGGCAAAGCATGGGGATGGCTGAAATTCGCGCCGTCTGGGAAGAGGTTTATGCCGAGGAGCCGTTTGTCGATCTGCTGCCTGAGGGCAGGCTTCCCTCCACGGCAGATGTGTATGGTTCCAACCGCGCTCAAATCCAAGTCGCCGTGGATCAGCGCGCCGACCGCCTCTACGCTTTCGCCGCCATCGACAACCTGACCCGGGGCACCGCAGGCCAGGCCCTCCAGGCCGTAAACCTGGCTCTGGGCCTGCCCGAGGAGACCGGACTGACAACCATAGGAGTGGCACCATGAGCATCACCTATCCTGCAGGCTTCCGGACCGGCACCGCCATCGCCCATCGACCGGGAGGTTCACAGCGCCGAAACCTGGCCTTGGTCGTCAACAGCGGACCCATGGACACGGCTGTTGGGGTCTTCACACCCAATCGTTTCCGGGCTGCTCCGGTCATCTGGACCAGCCGAATCCTTGAAGAAGGCCATGCTGGAGCGGTGGTCATCAACTCCGGCAATGCCAACGCCTGCACCGGTCCCGAGGGCCTGGACCAGGCCAGAGCCATGGCCGAGCGTACAGGGGAGAAACTGGGCCTGCCGACCAAGCGGGTCGCTGTCTGCTCCACCGGGATCATCGGCCATCTGCTTCATCTCGATTCCATATTGACCGGCATCGACCAGGCCGCCCAGAAGATGTCGGCCAGCCAGGAGGCTGGTGAAGAGGCCGCCAAGGCCATATTGACCACCGACACCTGCACCAAGACAGTGGCCCTGGACGGATCCGGCTGGCGGCTGGGCGGCATGGTCAAGGGCTCCGGGATGATCGCCCCGCAGTTGGCCACCATGATCTGCGTAATCACCACCGATGCCATTCTGGAGCCGGAGCAGGCACGTCAAGCCCTGTCCGAGGCTTGCCGGCTCAGCTTCAACCGGATCGATGTGGACGGATGCATGTCCACCAATGACACCGTCCTGCTGATGGCTTCCGGGGCATCTGGTATACGGCCTGACCCCGGCCAGTTCCAGGAGAAGCTCGCTCAGGCCTGTGCGGACCTGGCCCATCGGATCGTGGCGGACGGTGAGGGCAGCCGCCATCGGATTCGCATCCGTGTGGATGGTGCCGAGAGCGAGGATGCGGCGCTTGCCTGCGCTAGGGCGGTCTCCGGTTCCACGCTGCTCAAGTGCGCGGTGGCCGGTGAGGATCCCAACTGGGGTCGAGTGGTGTCCTCGCTGGGCACAGTGCCGGTTGCGACGGCGGCCTATGATCCGGCCCATGTGGATGTAAGCTTCAACGGCATCAAGGTTTGCCAGGGGGGCCGTCCCGGCCAGGACCCGGAGCTGGTCGACCTGCACGTTCCCGAGGTCCATATCGACATCGACCTTGGACAAGGTGACGGCCAGGCCACGGTATGGACCGATGATCTGACCCACGAATACGTGACCATCAATGCCGAGTACCACACCTGACGGGAAACCTGATTAAGAGGCGGCACCAAGAGCTGCAGCGATCGGAAGATGGTTATAAGGAAGGGGAAGAGGATGGCGGAAGACGAGCAGGATGCCGGAGATGAAAAGGCCTTGGAGGACGCCCGCAAGGCCCAGGTGCTCATCGAAGCCCTGCCCTGGCTGGAGGAGTTCGCCGGACAGCGGATCGTAGTCAAATACGGCGGCCATGCCATGGTGGATGACCATCTACGGCAGTGCTTCGCTCAGGACATGGTCTTCTTGAGGCAGGTGGGCATGCATCCGGTGGTGGTGCACGGGGGCGGTCCGCAGATATCCCGTATGCTTCAGGCTCTGGGCATTCCCTCGGTTTTCCGCGGCGGCCTACGGGTGACCACCCCCGAAACCATGAAGGTGGTTCGGATGGTGCTGACCGGACAGGTAGGCAGGGATCTGGTCGGTGCCATCAATGCACACGGTCCCATGGCTGTCGGCCTGTCAGGGGAGGATGCTGGCCTGTTCAGTGCAGCCCGCCGTACCGGCATGGCGGATGGCAAGCCGGTTGATTTGGGCTTGGTAGGCGAAGTCGTAGGCGTGGATGCCTCGGCCGTCGAGGACCTGATCGATGCCGGGCGAATTCCTGTAGTCTCCTCTGTGGCTCCTGACGAGCAGGATCCCACCCAGGTGCTCAACGTGAATGCCGATGCGGCCGCTTCGGCTCTGGCAGTAGCTCTGGGGGCACGGAAACTGGTCATTCTTACCGATGTGGAGGGACTGTACGCCAACTGGCCTCAAGCCGACTCCCTGGTCTCCAGCATCGGTGTGGACCGGCTGGAGGATATGTTGGAGGACATGCATGAGGGGATGCGACCCAAGATGGAGGCCTGCCTGCAGGCCGTGCGCTCCGGGGTGGGGGAGGCCCACGTCATCGATGGGCGGCGGCCGCATTCCATGCTCAACGAAATATTCACCCGCAATGGCATCGGCACGGTGGTCACGCCGGGCCGGGACATGATCATGAGGAGGAGTCATGACGAAGGCTGATGCGTCCACTGCCGAAACTGCTGAGCCCATGAGGACTCCCGAGGGGCCGCAGAGCAGTCAATGGGCAGACCGCTATGAGCGAGTCCACATGCAGGTCTTCGGTCGACCGGGCAGGGTCATGGACCATGGCCGAGGTGCCTGGATCTGGGACCTGGACGGCAACCGCTACCTGGACATGATGGCCGGCATCGCGGTCAATGCCCTGGGTTACGCCCATCCTGCCTGGAACAAGGCATTGGCTGAGCAGGCTGGAAAGATGGCCCACATCAGCAACTTCTTCGCTTCACAGCCTCAGATCGAGCTGGCCGAACGACTGCTGGACCTGGCCCAGGCCCCAAAGGGATCCCGCATCTTCTTCGCCAACTCGGGAACCGAGGCCAATGAGGCGGCCATCAAGCTTGCCCGTTTGCATGGCGCCCGCATGGGCGGGCATCCCGGTCGGATCCTGGCTCTTATCCATAGTTTCCACGGCCGCAGCATGGGCTCCTTGAGCCTGACATGGAAACCTGCCATCCGTGAGCCCTTCCAGCCCCTGGTTCCGGGTATGGGCTTCCTGCCTGCAGAAGACGACGAGGCTATAGAAGAGGCTTTCGCACAGGGGGAGACCTCAGGAGAGCCGGTGGCTGCCATCATTCTGGAGCTCATTCAGGGAGAGGCCGGGGTGCTGCCGCTGAATCCTGACTACGTTAGCCAGGTGCGTGAGCTCTGTAGCCGACATGGGGCCCTGATGATTTTGGACGAGGTGCAGACCGGCATGGGTAGGACCGGCCACTGGTTCGCCTTCCAGGACCAGAGCCTGTCCGGAGGAGCCTGCCCGGACGTGCTCACCTTCGCCAAGGGGGTCGCAGGCGGCTTCCCCATGGGCGGGATGATCACCTTCGGCCCTGGGCCATCAGGTCTGCTGACCCCTGGCCTGCACGGGTCCACCTTCGGCGGCAATCCCCTGGGATCGGCCCTGGCACTGACCACCTTGGAGACCATCCAGCGGGAGGGTCTGCTGGAACGGGCGCGGCAGATGGGGGAGAGGCTGCGTGCCGGCCTTACCGATTGTGGCAATCCCCTCTATACCCAGGTCAGGGGCAGGGGGCTCCTGGATGCGGTCCAGCTGAGCGTTTCCTGTGCCGGGGATTTGGCCTCCTGGGCCCTGAACCATGGGCTGATTGTCAACGCAGTGGCGCCTGATGCCCTGCGTCTGGCCCCGCCCCTGATCATCCAGGCCGATCAGATCGACCTGGCCGTGGACATCCTGTCCAAGGCTCCGGCCAGTCTCGCGGACAGGGGCATGCGGCAGGATGATCAGTGAGATCAGCCATCAATGACGTACATGACCATATCGATAGGGAGGCAGAGATGAACAACGGTTTGCGGCACATGCTGCGTGACGACGACCTCAACCATGAGGAGCAGTTGGAGGTTCTTCGACTGGGCATGGCGTTCAGGGCCAATCCCTATTTATCTCAGCCCTATCAGGGGCCTCAGGCCGTGGCTATCATCTTCGACAAGCCCAGCACGCGCACCAGAACCAGCTTCTGTGTGGGCGTGGCCCAGCTGGGCGGCTATCCCATGGTCATCGACAGCTCTGGCTCGCAGCTGGGCCGTGGAGAGCCCGTGGCGGACACCTCCAACGTGCTGACGCGGATGACATCCACCATAGTCTGGCGCACCTTTGGCCAGGATCGGGTGGAGACCATGGCTGCACATGCCACCGTGCCCGTCATCAACGCGCTGACCGACTCCTTCCATCCCTGCCAGGTCCTGGCCGACTTCCTGACCCTGGCACAGCACAGGGGCGGTGTTGACGCCTTGGCCGGCACGACCATCGCCTACCTGGGAGACGCAGCCAACAACATGGCCAACTCCTATCTGCTGGGCGGGGCTGTGGCCGGCATGAACGTGCGTATTGCCGGCCCACGCGGCTTCCTGCCTGATCCGAGTCTGGTGGATCAAGCTCGGGCTCTGGCTGCTGAAAACGGGGGATCCATTCTGGTCACCACGGATCCGGTCCGGGCCGTGGAGGATGCCGACTGCGTCTTCACGGACACCTGGGTCTCCATGGGCGAGGAGGACCAGTACGCCATTCGCTCCCATCCCTTCCTGCCCTATCAGGTCAACGCCGCACTTATGGCCCATGCCCGCCCGGATGCCCTCTTCCAGCACTGCCTGCCCGCCTACAGGGGCCGGGAGGTTACGGCCGAGGTCATCGACGGTCCACAGTCCGTGGTCTGGGACGAGGCGGAAAACCGGCTGCACGCCCAGAAGGCCCTGATGACCTGGCTGGTGGCCCGCTCCCGGGGTGATGAATCCCTCCTGCGGGGGGTGTGCTGATGCGTCCAACGACCAAGGTGGCCAGGCTGGACGCCATCCGCCAGGCATTGAACCGACATCGTGTCAACTCCCAGCAGCAGCTGTCGGCCCTGCTGGCTGATCAGGGCATCGAAGTGACCCAGGCCACCCTCAGCCGGGATCTGGACGACCTGCACGCCACCAAGCTGCGCTATGCAGATGGGAGCATGGCCTACTGGATTCCCGCCACCACCGATCAGCAGGCCATGGAGGCCGCTGCAGCCGAGGGGCCTGAGGTCGAGGGGGAGAACAAGACCGATGCCTACCTGGCCAAGATTCTGACCGGGCTGATCACCTCGGTGGCCCGGGCCCGCAACCTTCTGGTGGTCAGAACCCCGGCCGGCGCCGCCCAGTACGCGGCTTCAGCCCTGGACCGCCAGCCCATCAAGGGCATCTTGGGCACCATAGCCGGGGACGACACGATTCTGATCATCGCCGCCGACGATCAGGCGGCATCATCCCGGGCCGACTGGCTCATGACCATCGTCTCAGGCCAGGAGGATGCCAGGGCCCGATGAGTGCCGAAGATACCAATTCAGCATCTGCAAGTGTGAAATTACAAGGAAAGAGGATCGCCATGACCGAAAACAATCGCATCGTGCTGGCCTACTCAGGCGGCCTGGACACCTCGGTGTCCATTCCCTACCTCAAGGAGCGCACCGGCAAGGATGTGGTGGCCGTCTCCCTGGATGTGGGCCAGGGCGGGGAGCGTCTGCAGACCATCCGCCAGCGGGCCCTGGACTGCGGAGCCGTCGAGTCCGTCGTGGTGGATGCCCGGGACGAGTTCGCCAGGGATTACTGCATGCTGGCGCTCAAGGCCAATGCCATGTACGAGGGCGTCTACCCGTTGGTATCGGCCATCTCAAGGCCGCTGATCACCAAGCATCTGGTCCAGGCGGCCCACCAGTATGGTGCTGATACGATCGCCCACGGCTGCACCGGCAAGGGCAACGACCAGGTCCGTTTCGAGGTCTCCATCATGTCCATCGACCCCTCGCTGAAGGCCATCAGCCCCATCCGTGACCTGGGATTGATGCGGGATGTAGAGATCGCCTATGCCAAGGAGCACCATCTGCCCATCGAGCAGACCGAGGAGAGCCCCTACTCCATCGACCAGAACGTCTGGGGACGGGCCATCGAGACCGGCTACCTGGAGGACCCCTGGAACGGTCCCACCAAGGATGTCTACTCCTACACCGACGATCCGGCATTCCCGCCGGTCGAGGACGAGGTGACCATCGACTTCGAGCAGGGCATCCCCGTGCGCATCGACGGCAGGGCCGTCACCCCCCTGGAGGCCATCGAGGAGATGAACCGCCGGGCCGGAGCCCAAGGGATCGGACGTGTGGATCTGATCGAGGACAGGCTGGTTGGTATCAAGTCCCGCGAGCTCTACGAGGCACCAGGTGCCGTGGCCCTGATCACCGCCCACCAGGAGCTGGAGAACTGCTGCCTGGAGCGTGAACAGCACCGGATCAAGCGCGACATCGACAAGCGCTGGGGAGAGCTGGTCTACGATGCTCAGTGGTACTCGCCGGCCGTCCGTTCTCTGAACGCCTTCATCGAGGAGACCCAGCGCTATGTCTCCGGCCGCATCCGCATGGTCATGCACGGGGGACGGGCTGTGGTCACCGGCCGACAGTCCGACAGCTCCCTCTACGACTACAGCCTGGCCACTTACGAGTCGGGTGACAGCTTCGACCAGAATGCCTCCAACGGGTTCATCGCCATCTATGGTCTGGCCGACAAGGTGGCCGCTGCACGCGATATGCGCTTTGGCAACGGCATCGCACAGGACGGGCAAGAGCAGTGAGCACCGACGACAAGCCCATGGCCCTCTGGGGCGGGCGCTTCAGCGGAGGGCCCTCGCCGGCGCTGGTCGAGCTCAGCCGGTCCACCCAGTTCGACTGGCGCCTGGCCGATGACGACCTGGCTGGTTCCCGTGCCCACGCCCGGGCCCTCAACCGTGCTGGGCTGCTGGATGACGGCGAGCTGGAACGTATGGAGCAGGCCCTGGATGAGCTCCAGGACCAGGTGGACTCCGGTGCCTTCGCCCCTGAGCCTGGCGATGAGGACGAGGCCACGGCACTGGAGCGCGGCCTTATAGACATAGCAGGGGACCAGCTGGGCGGCAAGCTGCGGGCCGGGCGCTCGCGCAATGATCAGATCGCCACCCTGATTCGAATCTGGCTGCGTCGTCACGCCCGGGTGCTGGCCAAGGATCTGCTGCGCACGGCCCAGGCTCTGATGGATCAGGCTCGGGCGGCGGGGACCACGGTCATGCCTGGGCGCACCCATATGCAGCACGCCCAGCCGGTCCTGCTGGCCCACCAGCTCATGGCCCATGTCTGGCCCCTGGTCCGTGACCTGGAGCGCCTGAGGGACTGGGACCAGCGTGCCGATGCCAGTCCATATGGATCTGGTGCGCTCGCGGGCACCACCTTGGGGCTGGACCCACTGCCGGTGGCACGGGATCTGGGCTTTAGCCGGGTATGCGCCAACTCCATCGACGGGACAGCCGCCAGGGATGTGGTGGCCGAATTCGCCTTCGTCGCCGCCATGGTCGGCGTGGACCTGTCCAGACTGGCCGAGGAGATCATCATCTGGAATACCCAGGAGTTCGCCTTCGTCCGCCTGGACGATGGATATTCGACTGGGTCCTCCATCATGCCCCAAAAGAAGAATCCCGACGTGGCCGAGCTGGCTCGCGGCAAGGCCGGTCGACTGGTCGGGGATCTGGCTGGTCTGTTGACCACACTCAAGGGGCTGCCGACAGCCTATGCACGTGACCTGCAGGAGGACAAGGAGGCGGTCTTCGACCAGGTGGACACCCTGGAGGTCCTGCTGCCCGCTTTTGCCGGCATGATTGCCACTCTGACCTTCAACAAGGATCGCCTGGAGGAGCAGGCCCCCACAGGCTTCGCTCTTGCCACCGACCTGGCGGAGTGGCTCGTCAGGGAAGGAGTGCCATTCCGGCATGCCCATGAGCTTTCCGGGACCTGCGTCAAGTTGGCCGAGGGGCGAGGTTGCGAGCTGGCTGATCTGGAGGATGACGATTTCGTCAGGGTCTTCGCTGACTGGGTGCCCGCCGAGAGGGCTCCTGAAGTCCGTTCGGTCCTGACCGCCGGGGGAGCCGTGCGCGCTCGCCAGGGCCAGGGGGGCACCGCACCGGAGAGGGTCAAGGAGCAGATGGATAAGGCTGCACATGAGCTGGAGGAACTGAAGGCCTTCGCCGACTCGCAGTCTGATGGGCCTGCCTACCGCCCGCCCAGGTGAGCTCTCTGGTTTCCGCCAGGCCGGTGGCCGCGTTAGAATTCCGAACGGCAATTCCTCAAGGGGGACGGCAAAGAGCGAAAGGCGGCGGCGAACATGAATCCGGTGGCACTGGTCCAGGCTTGGTGGGCCAAGCAGCACATCACTCTGGCCAAGGAACCGCCCGGCTCACGCCAGGGGTTGTGCTCGCCTCCGGATCAAGGTCGCGACCTGGAACCGCTGACCATGCTGGTGGTGGGCGATTCCATGGCGGTCGGCTGCGGGGTGGAGGACCAGAGCCAGGGCTTCGTCCCTGATATAGCCGCCTGCCTGGCCGCCCGGTTGGGGCGCCCGGTATCCTGGTCGACCCAGGGTCGGCTCGGGGCCACCATTCGCAGGGTGCGCTATAGATTCCTGCCCGCTCTGCAGGACCATCCTGATCTGCTGGTCCTGTGTGCAGGTTCCAACGACATCATGGCCAACCGCACCGATGAGCAGTGGCGGGATGACCTGGCAGCCAGCATCGAGCTGGCTAAAGATAAGGGCCGTCAGGTGCTGGTCCTCAGCTCCGGTCAGCTCTATCGGGATCCAGCCCTGGGCAGGGCGCTCAGGGCCGAGGTGGAGCGTCGGATAGCCCGTCAGACACAGACCAGCCGTCAGGTCTGCCAAGACGCCTCGGTGCCTTTCGTGGATGCCACCCGCGACGACGTTGGCACCGACCGACCCGACTTCTGGGGCATTGACCACTTTCATCCGGGAGTCCAAGGGTACCAGCGCATGGCCGCCTGCGTGGTCGACCACATTCCCCAAGACTTGATTAATCAGTTATCTGTATCGGCACATTCCTGATTTGAATGCAGCGATTATGCTGAGAGGCTCCTTCGGATCGGCCCTGCCTTAGAGAGACAGTCAGTGGTCAATAGTCAATCGACAGCGGCTGATCCGCAATAAATAATCAGTCCGGCTTCGTGCCTTGGTGATTCCGGCTTGATGCGGCCTTGTCTGCAGTGGTTCGAGGCTCTGCCGTGTCGGTATCTGTTGCAAGAATAGTAGGGTTTAGCATACATTCATCAAATATTCGATAGGGAGTAGCCTCTCATGTCGCAGGTCACCGATTTCAGGCAGGCGGGTTTCGACTCGCTTTTCGACGAACTCAAGTGGCGCGGTCTCATTGCCCAGTGCACGGACGAGTCCGAGCTCAGGAAGGTGCTGGCCGACCCCTCGGTGACCTATTATTGCGGATTTGACCCCACGGCCCCATCATTGCACGTGGGCAATCTGGTCCAGCTGCTCAACATGCGCCACCTGCAGGCGGCCGGTCTGCATCCCATCGCTGTTGTGGGCGGGGCCACCGGGTTGATCGGCGACCCTCGGCAGTCGGGGGAGCGCACCCTGAATCCCAAGCAGACCGTGGCCGAATGGACCGAGCGCCTGCGTGGCCAGATCGGGCGCTTCCTGGATACCGAGGGGGACAATCCCGTCCGATTCGTCAATAATTATGAGTGGACCGGCTCTATGAGCACCATCGACTTCCTGCGCGATGTGGGCAAGAACTTCCGCATGGGCACCATGCTGGCCAAGGACACGGTGGCCCGCCGTCTGGACTCCGACGAGGGCATCTCATTTACCGAGTTCAGCTACCAGGTGCTTCAGGGCAACGACTTCCTGGAGCTCTTCGACCGCTATGGATGCAGTCTGCAGCTGGGCGGCAGCGACCAGTGGGGGAACCTGACCAGCGGCCTGGACCTGATTCGCAAGGTGCGCAATGCCTCCGTCAACGTGATGACCAGCCCATTGATCACCGACTCCCAGGGCAAGAAGTTCGGCAAGTCCGAAGGCAATGCGGTCTGGCTGGATCCCACCATGTTCAGCCCCTATCGCTTCTACCAGTTCTGGTTCAACCAGCCTGACGACCAGGTGGTCAAGCTGCTGAAGACCTTCACCTTCCTGCCCAAGGTCGAGATCGAGCGTCTGGAGGAGAGGACCGCCCAGGATCCGGGGGCGCGGGAGGCCCAGAAGGTTCTGGCCTGGCAGGTGACCTCATATGTGCACGGCGAGCATGCCGCCCAGGGGGCCATTGATGCCTCTGGTGCCCTCTTTGGTCGCGGCAAGACCCTGGAGGAGTTGGACGAGGATGTGCTGGATTCCGCACTCGATGGCCTCAAAGTCGATGATGGTCAAGGTGGGCGAGTCCTGCCCGCAGCCAGCGAGGGCCAGCGTCTGGTGGAGGCCGGGGTTGCGGTCGGGCTCTTCCGCTCGGTCTCCGAGGCGCGCAAGACTGTGGCCTCGGGCGGCTTCTACCTGAATAACCAGCGGGTCGAGGATCCGGATCAAGTTTTGGAGAACAAGGACTTTCTGCATGGGCGCTTCGCCCTGGTTCGCAGAGGAAAGAAGGCCCTGGGCGCGCTTGAGCGTCGGGCCGGCAAGTAGGAACGTAGGAATTAAGGACACTGATGGCAGAAGAACACAATCATTCCCGGGGCGATCGCGGACGGGGCCGGGGCGGTTCGCGCCCAGGCGGCTTCCGGTCGGGCGGCCATCGCTCTTCGGGCTTCCACAAGGGCGGTTCGCACTCGGGCGGATACCGCTCCGGAGGCTATCGTTCGGGGGGTCACCGTTCCGGCAACTTCCGAAACCATGACAGCGAGGGCGGCGAAGAGCGTCGTTCCGAGAACAGGAATGGCCAGCGGCCCTTCCGCGGGCGCGGGCACGACCGGTTCGAGAGTGACAATCGCGGATACAGACATGACCGTCAGGATGGTCACGGCGGCTTCCGCAGGGATTCCGACCGGGATCGGCATTTTGACAGGCGTGACGACCGCCACGGCCGTCGGCAGGATGGCGACCGTCCACGTCGCGACTTCCATGCCAACGGGAATGGCGGATATGGGCATCGTGATCGTGACAACAACCGCGGTCGGTCGGGGTATGGCTACCAGCGGCATGACCGTGACCGTGATCGTGGCCAGGGCTTCCACGGGGACCGCCGTCGGAATGACGACTGGAGGTTTGATCGTCGGCAGGATGAGCGGTCCGGTGGGGATCGCCCCTGGAACAACCGCTCCCGTGATGACCGTCCACGTCATGACCGTTCACATGGGGATCGTCCCTACGGCAACCACTCCTATGGCGACCGTTCCCGTGATGACCATCGTCAAGGCGGCTATCGGGGCGACCGTTCCCGTGGCGACAGGTATCAGGGCCAGCGCGGCCGTGATGAGCGTCGTCGTGACGCTTATCGCCATGACGACCGCCGCGGGGCCTATCAACGTGACCGCCAGAATGGCTATGACCGTGGTCGCCGCAACTCTGACGGGACCATCTCCTACCCCTCGCAGAACCCCTACACGGATCGTCGGCCTGGCGAGCCCAAGATGCCCAAGGGCCTGGAATGGTCCATGCTCTCCAAGGATGATCGCCTGCGCCTACGTGGACTGAGCAAGGAGCACGCAGAGAACATCGGCCTGCACATCCTGGCCGCCTACGCGCTTGAGGAGACCGATCCCCAGGGGGCCCTGGCTCATGCCAAGTGGGCTGCCCGGCAGGCCTCGCGAATCGATCTTGCCCGTGAGACGCTGGCCCTGGTGGCCTACCGCCAGGGCGACTACAAGCTGGCCCTGAAGGAATTCCGCACTGCGCACCGCATGAACGGCTATTCCGATTACCTGCCCTTCATCGCCGACTGTGAACGTGGTCTGGGAAATCCCCGCAAGGCCATTGAGGAGGCCACCTCCGAGGAGGGCAGCCAGCTGCAGGGCGAATCCAAGGCGGAGATGTTCCTGGTTTATGCCGGAGCGCTGGGCGATCTGGGCCTGTGGGACAAGGCCATCGAGACCGTTCAGGCCCTGGTCAAGGCCCGCGGACTTAGTGGCGACTACCGGATGCGTGCCGTGCAGGCCGAGCAGAACTTCCTTGAACAGGCTGGTCGCAGCCAGGAGGCTCTGGAGTTGGAACCCCTGCTGGATCGGCTGGAAGCGGAGTATGCCGACGAGGATGAGGACGAAGATGGCCAGAAGGACGGACAGTCCGAGGAGATCCTGATTGACTATGACCTGGAGCACCTGGATTCGGCCATGATGGAGGAGCTCTCCATTGACCCGGATGGCGGTGACAATGATTCGGAGGAGGCTGATGTCACTGATGCATCCGATCAGGGTGCCGATGACAGTAAGGTTGAGGAATCTCCTGAATCAGTAGCTTCGAACGATTCAGCGGGCTCAACTGACACAGGTGGCTCAAGTGATTCGACTGAATCTTCCGATTCAGCCGTTATCCCTGACACGGTTGGTTCAACAGGTTCGTCTGACTCAGCTGGTTCATCCGGAATGCCGGAATCTGGAATGCGGGAATCATCAGATGCTGTGGAGGAATCAAGGGGAGAGTCAACCAGTCTTGATGCGCAAACTTCAGACGATGGTTCTCAAAGCGACAAAGTTGGTGACGAAACTGGCGTGGCTGTTACCGGTGAATCGGCTGCTGACGTCGGTGGTGACACGACGGTCCAGGCTGCAGGATCCGAGTCAGACACTATCGATGTTCAAAATGAGCAGGTCAGGGATGAGCAGGTCAAGGAGTCCGATACTTCTGATGAAGACAAGGCTGAATCGTGACCGTCTTCCTCAAAGGAACTGATGACGCTCCGGCAAAGACCTACCGTCTGGCCCTGCTGGACCTGGACGGGGTGGTCTACCGGGGCGCTGACCCTGTCGAGCATGCGGCCGAGGGCATCGACCGCGCTCAGACGCTCGGCATGCGCATGGCCTACACGACCAACAATGCATCCCGGTTTCCCCATGTAGTGGCCGATCAGCTGCGCGGGTTCGGTCTGACCCTGGACGATGGTCAGGTCATCACATCGGCCGTCGTTGCCGCACGAATGCTGCGCCGACACCTGCAGGAGGGAGCCAGGGTACTGGTTATCGGATCCGATCATCTACGAGATCAGATCCGCCTCAACGGGATGGTGCCCGTGGACAAGGCTGCAGATCAGCCAGTGGCTGTTATTCAGGCTTGGTATCCCGAACTGGGCTGGCAGGATCTGGCCCAGGCCGCCTTTGCCATCGAAAACGGTGCACGTTACTTCACCACCAACAAGGATAGGACCCTGCCCCGCGAAGGAGGTATGGCACCCGGCAACGGAGCCATGCTCCAACCGGTGATTCTGGCTACTGGCAAGCAGCCGGAGGACTCAGCCGGCAAGCCGGAATCGGCCATGTACGACGAGGCTCGGCAGCTGTTGGCTGGCAGCCAGGAGAAGAACTTGGACGTTGACCAATGCCTGCCTGTAGGTGATCGTCTGGACACCGACATCGAGGCAGCCAACCGGGGTGGGTACGACTCCATGGTTGTTCTTACAGGCGTGGCGCGAACACCCGCCATTCTGACTGCACCGGCCAAGTTGCGGCCGACTTATCTGGCTGAAGACCTGCGCGGCCTCACCTCGCCACAACCCCAGCCCAGTAAGGAGGCAGACCAGACATGGCACTGCGGCGGTCAAACAGCAAAAGTAGATGATGACGGGCATATCACCTTGCGTGCTCTTGAGGGAGGCGGCGATCCACTGTCTGATCTGGATGCTGTGCGAGCTTGCGCCTGTGCGCTCTGGGAGCACCAGGATCGTGGTGGAGACATGCACTCACTGGATCTGCCCGCCTTCGTCGTAGGGGCATAGCGGCCATGTCGGAAGAGGCCAATTCCGGACAGTTCGGAGCGAGTGGATCACCCCAGGAATCAAATCACTACGGGTTACCTGAGCAGTCCGGCCAGACTGGGCAGCCTGTAGGGTCTGAGTATTCTGGACGGTTCTCACAGGCAGATGATGAGGATACGACTGCATTAGCACCTGAAAAGCCCATGGATAAGCAAGCTATGGCCCCTCTCTTGGAGCGTTTCCCTGATTTGGCTGAATTGGACAATCTGGACGATGCACAACAGGTCGAGCTGCTCGGCAAGGTGCTGACGGGGCTCCAGCAGGACCTGAACCGGGAGGGCAAGTGAACGATGAGGACCTGGTCGTCAAAGCAGGGGCCGGTCGTAGAAGAACCGTTGCTCTTGCCCGCGACCGGCTTGACCGCATCCTGTCTGCGCAAGGGCTGACGGATTCGCGTGCCAGAGCCCAGGCTTTGATTCGTCAGGGTCGGGTTACGGTCAATGATCATCCGGCATCGAGGCCTTCTCAGAGCGTCCAGCCAGGCGATGTGATCCTTCTGGATCCGGGCGATGACTATGCCTCAAGGGGGGCGTTGAAGTTGGAGGGTGCCCTGACGGCTTTTGCGGCGCAGGGGATGCCCGGTCCGCGTGACAGGCTTTGCCTCGATATCGGGGCTTCCACGGGCGGTTTCACTGACGTTCTGCTCAGACATGGTGCGAGGCGTGTTATCGCCCTTGATGTGGGCCACGGACAGTTGTTGGAACGGATCGCCGCTGATCCTAGGGTGATTGACATGAGCGGTGTCAACATACGCGAAGTCCAGTCGGGAGACCTGCCGTATCATCCGGAATATGTGGTCTCGGATGTGTCTTTCATCTCGCTGACCTATGTCATTCCCGTCCTGCCTAGGTTGCTCGCGCCTGCTGCCAACTGCTTGCTGCTGGTCAAACCCCAGTTCGAGGTCGGACGTAGCCTGCTGGGCCATCATGGCATTGTGACGGACGAGGACCGCAGGCAAGAGGCTCTGGAACGTGTCTTGGCCTGTGCACGTGAGCATGGATTTGCTGTCCGAGCTACCATGCCATCGCCCATAACCGGTGCTCATGGCAACATTGAATATCTGCTCTGGCTGTCTTGGCCACAGTCGGCCTGAGGCCTATGGTTTCTCGCTTCCTGTGCGACACACCAGGCTGGACAGAATCCACAATTGCGGTAGTATTAATGAGTTGTCAAAAACGAGTTCCTCGTCAAGATGACATGCGCCAGTAGCCCAACGGATTAGAGCAGCTGACTACGGATCAGCAGGTTGCAGGTTCGAATCCTGTCTGGCGCACCACACGGAAGCCCTACAGCCACAACGGTTGCGGGGCTTTTCCTTTATCCGGACCAAGGCATGCAGGCCCCAAAATGTATACTAAATGTATACTAAATTGCATCGGATTATTCCGACACTCCCGACGCATAGAAAAAGCCCCGCCGGAGCGGGGCTGCTGATTCGCCTCATTTGAACAGGTTCCAGATGCTGACCGTGGTCTTCCGGTAGATCTTGTTGTACATGGCTTTCCTGGGGTTTTGTATCCATCCCATGCCTTTCCTCCCGTATCCGGGAATGAGGGCCTTCTTCGCCTGCCTCTTCCACTTGCCGGTGGTTCGTGCTTTGAGGGAGCGTCTGGGGCTGGGGGTGCGCATGCCGATCTTCATTGCCTTCACTTCTCTTGGTCTTCTATGGTAAGCATGACATTTTGCCCGGTAGACGATATGCCTATGCTGTATCCGTTCTTCTCCAGATATCCGCTGCCGTCGTCTTGCACTCGATCGTTCAGCTCATCAGCGGTAACGCCAACGGTTTTCGTGATGCACGATAGACTGGGCAAAGCCTCAGAGCTTATGTCCGAGTCCAATTCAGACATGTACAGTATGCTGTTCTCTTTTTTGTTGTACTGAATAGCATCGGATGCTTTGCTGCATTTGGCGTTGAGTCGTTTTACCGCATCGGAGCTCTGTTCTCCGCATGCAGCCTGCGAGACTGATGCGCATATCACCAGGAGCAACGAGGCCAATTCTTGACCATGTGATTTTTTGCATCGTCTGGGACTATCAGCAGACTACCAGCAAGATTAGAGCTGTAGTCGGATACCCTAAGCGCACGGGGAAAGGCCGACCTGTACAGCCAGATGGAGGATACCCTTCAGGGTGCGCCCGGCGATATCGGCCTCTGGGGACGTAGAGCGCCCCATCTGCTCGCCAAGCTGACAGTCCGGGTGGGCAGGCTCGCCGACGCTCCAAACCACGGACGCGACTACCGGCACCTGACCAATGCTCTCCACTGGGTCAGGGTGCGCACCACGCCATCGCGGACCGGATCATCCATGGACGGATGCCTCAACCCCAAGCGCGGAGCGGATATCCTAGGCCCTCTGACGACCAGATGGCCACCTGCCCTGTATGTGGCAGATTGTGGAGCATAACAGCCATCAGACAATCCAGGATGGAGGAGTTCAAAGGCAGGACCATCACCTGCACGCCCAGGGATGCCGTCGACCGGACTCGAGACAGATCGGATGAAAAATCAATCGCAAGCAGGTGACCCTGTGGATCAAACACGGGAAACTGCCCTCAGCAGTGAAAACGGAAGAGCCTGGTAAGTGTGTGTTCGACATCGACTAGCCCACAGCCTGCGCATACGCAACAGGACTAGACAAAACTGGTCCGTTGACGTGTGATTGCCACACAGGTTTTTTATTGTAAGGGGCGAGCAGAGATGCCCGGACCTTTCGTATGATGTGGCTGCTTGTAGAAACGTATTTCCGGATTTTGTTGTATTCTTTACCCAGCTAAACTTGTACGAAGGAGCAAGGTTATGGCTGGGAAAAGAAGAACCGTATATTTCTACACCGGTGAAGAGACAGATAATAAGGGCAATGTCAAGGAATGGGATCCAGCTGAGTGGGAGCGATTCTTCAATGAATATAACGAACCATGGAAGTCATACTTTTTAGGGAAAAATTATTATGAAGGAGAAGTTGGCGAAAGCTCAACTCCGGTAGCAAGATATTTTCACCTTTTGAAGCCTAGGTCGCTTCACGATTGGCCGGAAGGCAAAGATGTACAGGGGAATACACAAAGCCTGGGTGTCAATAGAAAGGCACTCGGGTTGAGCGAGATTGATGAATACACATATTTGCTGCCGGTGGAAGGCACCAAATATGTGGCAATGTTTCGCTCGTCGGCCGGCCCGACATCCATAGCGGCCGCTGAATGGATGACACTTCACTTGAATCTGCAGCAAAAAGGCCGAAGGTTTGTGTTTAAGCCCGTCCTTCGCAAGAATGCCAAGGAAAAACTCCAATCTGCAGTAGGCGTAAGATCCTTGTATGTCCAGTTCGAGGGACAACCGTATGGCAAGTCGGAAAGTCAGATTGAAAAGGGGGTAGCGGTCGCAGCATCGGGAAAAGGGTTGGCTGGGAGTGACAACATGAAGATTAATTTAAATATCACCCTCGATCGCACGCAGAAAGAGGGCCTTGCCGTTGACTGGCTACTTAAAGAAGCCGGGATACTCGCGAAAGGTGTAAACGGCGGATTACCTGGGGCACACGTTTCGCGGTTAAAGGTCAAGACACTCCAGCCTGGCAAAGATGGCAAAATCAAGGTCGAGCAGGTTGACTTTTTCAAAGAGAGAATGACAGTGCGAACCGAGTTCGGCGACGCTGATGAAGCCATGGATCCGAACCAGATTATTGCTGGAATGTATGATGCAATTCGTAAATTCCGGAAGAAGTCAGGACAGTAATGATACTGAGTAGGACACAAGCAGGGTGTTAATACGAGTCTTAAACTGAAATCTCTTCTACGGAGAGTTAAAGACCACTCGACAATAGTGAATACCGTATTATTGTCGTACTCCAATTTCACTTATGCTGACTAATATATCCGCTATATCCGCGACTCCCAATTTTGTGAAAACGATAGGCAACTTCAATACAGGGAATCTATACATAGCCATTCCAACCGTCGCAGCACCGCCGGTAAGCGTCGCTGACGTAGTGGTCGTTCCGTCTTGCCTACGAGCTGGAATCTTTCAGGGGACTGGGAATAAGCGCAGGGGATGCCATGGTTAGCAACTGGCTTTCCATAAGCTACCGCAGGTTCATCAGCGCAGCATAATTACCGGAGGCATCATCGATTGATATTTTAGGCAACACGAAGCTAGCGCCGTGGTTTTTCGGGCTTTCCGTGCTATTTTGCGCTCA
The DNA here is from genome assembly GCF_016101165.1 of Bifidobacterium sp. W8114. NCBI lineage: Bacteria > Bacillati > Actinomycetota > Actinomycetes > Bifidobacteriales > Bifidobacteriaceae > Bifidobacterium > Bifidobacterium sp. W8114. The sequence continues at coordinate 283,870 of NZ_JACFRA010000001.1, forward strand.
CCTAGCCGTCGGACTGCTTTGCTGCTTCTATGTTTGATTAGGATCGTCCAGCATGACGACGTGCACGATGCACAGCATGAACTCGAACGCAGATGAACTTGGCGTAGCCTGTTAACGTGCAAGGGTCGGAACCCGAAAGAGGCTCCGGCCTCTTCTTATACCTGCCCGCAGGTGCTGTTTGCCTTCCTTCGTCTTCCTGCGGGCCCCCTGCCTGGCCGCGCCACAACCCCTACCTCTGGACGCGAGCTAAGGCTACACATCCATATCTCTCCAGGAATGGCTATGCCAAGCAGCCACTGCAGATGGCAGACCTCGCGCAGGCGCGACCGGCTGCCCGGCGACTTGCAGCGGATCAGAGCCAAGGACAAAGCCGGGGCAGGCGGCAAATGCCAAGCCAGACACCATGCGGAAGGTTGCAACCGAATAGGAACCGATAGCGACCATAGCGTCTCAGGGGACGACAACAGTTGGGCAACCTTCAATGGCTTTCAAACGCTTGCCATAAAACATAGACAGAAAGAGAGGCAACGGCGCGCAATGCATGGTATCGTGAAGTCCGGCTCCATCCCGCCGAGACAAATCCGGGATCGATCCAACCTGTCCATAGTTCGGCGATTCCGGCAAAAGCACGATTTTGTGTGACACTTGGGCGGCAAAAGTCCTAACACGATAAAAGCACCTCTGAAGAGCAAGTCATCATCTACATTACTTGAACGGGTCCCGGAGGTTAATTATGGTCATCCAATAGATTTTGTTGTAGGAGGTTTTCGCGGAGTTCTGTATCCCCCCCCCCCCATGCTTTTCGTTCCACATCCGGGAGTTAGGGCTTTCTTAGTCTGCCATTTTCGCCGGCTCAGATTCTCGCCTTGGGGGAGGGTCTGGGGTAAACGTTCGGATGCCGAACTTCATTGCTGCGGATACTCCTATCCGTGGCTTTCGTTCATTCGTGGGTAGCAAAGGGTTCAATTTAAGGAAGGTACGTCATATGACCCCGTCCTGCTTTTTATCTTGATTCAATGTGCACGGAAGCCAATTGTTTTCTGCCATGCTGGATTCCGAGGATTGGTGCATCTCGTTACACTGTGTGTCGTCTCTATGGATGAGTTGCCACCGTTTTGCAGCCACGATATTCAAAGAGCTGTCAATATGTCAGGATCGTAATTTCTGGTTCTTGTGGGTTGATGTCGAATTCGGTAAATAGCTGTGTATTGGATGCTCATGTCCTGGTCTTGAGCAGGTCGGGTCAAGGAAAATTCTGGACACTATCCAGGATGCAGAATAATTAAGCACCGGCTCTAATATGTAAGATTTTCCATTTATCACACGTATCTGTCTATGTCCCATTTTGCAACAGACGACTGTTTAGTAGTGCGTTGTTGAGGATGATCAATCTGTTTTAGACGGAATATTTCGCACAGAACCGCGGTAGACCACCGTTGGTTCGAGAACATGCGTGACAGGCGATTCCAACCAGGTCTTGTTCCTAGCGTCTTTTTGCAATTCAGAGATTCTACGCATCATTTGCGAGGAGCATGTTTTGGCCATTTCGGCGATCCCTTGATCGAAGGTTGTCAGGTTCTGCCCAACCCCTAAATGATTCAAAGTATTATCGTACCCGATGAGAGAACAGTCATCGGGTATTTTCATTCCACGTTCATTTAATCTGTTAACAAAACCAAGAGCCATCAGGTCGTTGCAACAGAATACGGCGGTTGCACCCTTGTCGATCAGTGAATCCGCTGCTTCATAGCCGCTGCCGAAGCGATAATCTCCATTGACATCGAGCTCTGGATTAATGGGAAACCCTGCTTCTGAAAGACCGTCCAGAAAACCAGCCTTGCGGGCCTCCGAGGTATCGGATTCCCTATCACCGGATATGCATGCTATGCGTGTATGACCGTGACGTACCAGTATTTCAGCAGCTTGTCTTCCACCTGAATAGTTATTTGAACCCACGCTATCGCACCAGTCCATCCCAAGAAGTCTATCGGTGAGGATCACTGGGCAACTCATCCGAGTAACTGCTGCTTTAAGATCAGCGCTATTCCTTACGGATTCTTGAGAGGGGATCAAAAACAGTCCATCGATATCCTGTGAGTCGAGTTGAATTAACAACTCATGCTCGATTTTCTCCTTGTCGTCGGAGTTGGCCACTATCAGTGAATATCCATATGACCGGCAGGTGTCTTCAATACGTTTCGCCAGCGAGGCGAAGAAGTAGTTTTCTATATCGGGGACCAGCAGGGCTAACAGCATTGAGGTATTTGTTACAAGACTGCGAGCATTCTGATTGGGAACATATTTTAACTTCTTTGCAGTCTCAATGATGAGTTTCCGTTTGTTCTTGGACATGCGGATAGGTCTATCATTGAGAACCAAAGACGCGGCGGCCACCGATACGCCAGCGGCCGAAGCAACATCCTTCAACCTCACTCGTACGCTCATAGCCGCTCCTTTTGTTTTATCCAAGTACTGTCTTATAAGACAATTCGTTGTCGACTCTTGCTGTAAACCTACAATAACAAGCAATTCGCTTTTGGACCGGGGCTGCTGGGGAAAGAGTGAACATATGTTGTTTCCCTGGGTGGTAAGGGCCCTATTGCTTTAGAAAAGTGCTTCTACAGAGGGAAACATTGGTAGGTCATTGGTGGAAGGCCCGGTAACGATTGTCTTTTGATGATCGCCACCAGGCCTTACTCATTCTGTTTAACTTACAAATATGATTGTCGCCGCGATGGGGCTATAAACTACTGATCATCACCGCTCATTCTGGAGGTCGGTACGAGAGCCATATAGCTTGTGACGAAGAATGAGTACCAGAACGACACCTACAATCAGGGTACCAACCGAAATGAGAGCCAGATTGGAGTATGTGGCACCCGCTCCGGTTTTCCCGATCAAGCTGCCTTTCGACAATGCCGGATTGGCCATCAGACTACCGAATACAGAGATTCCGATAGAACCGGTGGTGTTCATAATCAGATCATTCAGGCCAACACCACGTCCGGATTCGTCCTTATGCAGTGTTCCCAGAACCGTATCAACCAAAGGAGAATACAGGAAGGCCTGGCCGCCGTTGAAGAAGATGGGGGCAATTGCCATGAAAATCGTGTTCTTCTGGGCTAGGAATGCAACCATCAACATGCCAATGGCCATTGAAGTAGCAGCGCAGATAATTGATGCCCCACGACCGATCTTGTCGACAATGAAGCCGGAGCAGCATCCCACGATGACTGCAACGACAGGTCCCCATACGATGAGCAGGGACACCTTGGCGGAATTGATGGAATAAACATCGCGGCCAATGGCGTTGAGCATGGGCGAGAACCAGTTCGGCGTGAAATCAATGACGAAGACCAACAGGCATCCCAGCAGCCAGGGGACATTACGGAAGAAGCCGGGCGTGATGAAGGGCTCCTCCACCTTGTGGATGTACACCGCAAGGGCTGCAAACAGCAGAATGGAGACGATCAGCATCCACCACGCATTGAATGAGAAGAAGAGCGTGAGGAATGCAGCACCGCCACCGAAGAGTATGAAGCCTGGTACGTCAATCTTTTTCCCATTACCGCTATCGCTGGGGAGGTTGTGCATCAGGATCGGGATAAAGAAGATGGTCACCACGGGAATGAGGAAGAGGAATTGCCAATGCAAGGTGGCCAGCCACCCACCTGCCAGAATTCCAATGACGTTGGAAAGCTGGAAGGCTGCAGTGAAGACGCCGAAGAATATGACCTTTAACGACGGTTTCAGATACTTCGTAGCCACCACCAGATAGACGGAACCAGCGACCTGTTCGCCTGCCGTTTGAACTGAGCGGGCGATTATGACCACCCACAGATTGCCGGTGATGAAAAATGTGGCTAGGAATCCGAGAATCGAACCTGTCAAAAGGAAGGCCATGCCCACCATGACCATCTTTTTCAGCGAAACGAAATCTCCGAGAGATCCGTAAATGAAACAGACAATGCCGAGAATGATACCCGGTATTGCCGTGATGAGCGAGGCATGTGCGGGATCACCCACGTCTTGGCCAACTTGTTCGAAGACCAGATTAAATGCCTGCATGCACAATGTGCCCAGCACGAAGGTTATGAGGAGGGGAATCAAGGCTTTGACGGCAGCCCTGTTCGTAACTTCTGGATCTTGTCTGGGATCGAATTTATCAAGAGCTTCAGTTTGAGTATTTTGTGATGACAAAGTAGTTTCCTAACCAACCGATGCCGGGCGGCTATTGCCCGGCAAAGTTTGACGATTGTTTTCAGCGGCAGGCGGCACTTGTGCGGGACATGAATTCTTTCAGGAACCGGGGAACGTCGACCTGTACCGCGACCTCCATGGTCTTTCGTGGATCATTCAAGCGCGTGTTGTCACCGATGGTACGGCCTCGGGTAGGCCCATCCACGTCTACTTGCATGTTCATAGGCAGTGTTTTTACGAAGGTGGGATCAATGGCCACTGCGGCAGCGAGAGGATCATGCAGACCGCATCCATGAAGGTGAGGGTGGAATTTCGCATAGGCGCCGATGTAGAAATCAGTCATGTCAGCCAGGAATCTGGAGCCAGCAGTATCCATGTCGCGCCATTGCTGAGTTTCCTTCTTGGTCAGCAGCGTCTGGAGGGTGACATCCAGCCCGATCATTTTTGCGGGGATACCAGACCGAAATACTCTGTTTGCCGCTTCCGGATCCTGGGAGATATTTGCTTCCTCCCAAGGATTGACATTGCCGCAGACCGTCAAGGCTCCACCCATCAACACCACTTGACCAATTTGGTCGACGATTTCAGGTGCACGCTTAATTGCGGCATCCAAATTGGTCAATGGGCCGGTGGGAACGTAGACCAGATCCTTGCCATAGGTCTTTACGGAATCGATAATGAAATCGACAGCGCTGGTTGTTTCAGGTTCCTTATTGGAGTCGGGAATTACTACTTCGCCGATGCCGTTCTTGCCGTGAATATCCGCGGATGGAGTCAGAAACTCGTCTTTGTCGCTTGGATGGTCGATGCCGGGATAGACCGGGATTTCGGGATGGCCCAGCAGACTCAAAACGGCCAGCGAATTCCGCAAGCCCTGCTTGAGCACCACATTTCCGTAAGTGCCTGAGATTCCCAACAAATCAATGTCAGGGCTCCCAAGGGTGTAGCTCAGGGCCAAGGTGTCATCCACGCCTGTGTCCAAATCGAGAATCATCTTTTTCGCCATTGTGAAGCTCCTTCTACTCTGACTGGCTTTAATAGCGATTTCTCAACAAGCTCAGGCTTTCTCCCTGACTTGAACTTGCGTCAAAACACTACATTGTATTGATAAACCGTTATATCAACGCAACAAATTCATGATAAAACGTTAAATCTAACTTGTCAAAGCAACGTCTGTTCGAACATATATCGCGCGATACATTTATTAAATGAAATATGTAGAGCACTCAGCAAAAGAGTCTTATGGGCCAAGAATGGTGTTCCGCCCAAGGGCCAGATCGTGAACCAGCGCTTGCCCAAAGGAGTGTGTAACGGGTAGAGATTCACATGGATGGGTCCATGGCGAAAAGTTGTTCTGGCTGGAAAATACTTGTGAGGACCTACCTGTTCCCACGGCTTGATGACCTGCTGATTAAGGGCATTGAGAGCAAGACGATAATAATATAGGAACGCATAGGGCTGGAGGCTAGAAAGCTTGTCTTGATATTTGGGGCGGGAAGATGAACTGGACGGTGCTGCTGTCCAGGATGCCACAACCGGTTTTCTGGAGCGGTTGCTTGTGAAGTCGACCCGAATTGTGTCGGTGTCCTGCGATTTCCTCCTGAATCCGACTTCCATGGAGGACACCTCGGCGTACTCTGAGGCATTCGGAATATCTGGCGAAAACGATGAAATACGCTGCTGCGATGATCTTGGGACCCAAGGAGCCTGTGTCAGGCAAATAGAACATACCGTTCCCGGTCGGGGTTTCCGAGTGCCATGGCGTTGAGTATCTGGTTGTCCACTCCGAAGCAGCCGTTGTTTCCCACCCACTCCATGGCAGGCTCATAGTGGTTCTGAGTTCACGTATTGTATTGTCTCATGTCGGTGTCATGACGCGGTATGTAAGCCACTTATCCGAGCTGCCTTTCTTAGGATTGCTTTCGCAGATGGCCACCATTTCCAGGAGAAGACCTTTGGAATCTACGCCGATGGTTATCCATGAACCGGCTCCATTGATTATTGATGCGCAGCACATAGTAGATTTCCGTGCGTGAACCACCTCCGCCTTCATAATCTCCCGATGTAACTCGCGGATCCTGGGGGGTATGACTGGGTCTTCTCCCACCGACTGCATGTCCTTATCCTTGTATCGCGTAATTGCATGACGATACTCAGGGCTTGGCAATGGGCGCCGGGAGGCGGGTGTGGTTGGTGTGGTGCTGATAACCCGTCCGGGGTGTTTCCCTCCAACCTGTGTTTAGGTTGAATTATGCTGATAATCCTTGAAAAACAAGGGTGTCAAAAACTTTTGGCGGGGGAATTTTTGGTATGGAGGGGGTGTGTTGATAACTTGAAGGGGTCGGACCTGCGCAGGCCTCGATGATGCAGGCACATGGTCATCAACCAACGATCGGCCGGCGGACGACGGCCAGGGGAAGGCGGGTGGCAGGGGTATGGAACTGGGCAGTCAGATTCGCCGGTATCGCTCGGAGCGAGGCATGTCCCAGGACGATCTTGCGGGGAGGATATTCGTGTCCCGCCAGACCATATCCAACTGGGAGAATGATCGTACCTACCCGGACGTGCAGAACCTGCTCCTTTTGTCCGACCTTTTCGACGTGACCATCGATCAGCTGATTAAAGGAGACCTCGACACCATGAAGCAGGCATTCGATAAAGACGTACGAAGCATGAAGATCCTGAATATGATCCTCTATGGCTTGGCCGCGGCCATCTTCATCGTGGATGGGCTGACGCTGTATGGGGTTGCAGTTGCCAAGCGGGAGTGGCCGTGGCCGCTTTCGCTCATGGGGCTCCTCGCCCTCCTGGTCCTGTTGGGAATGATCATCGGCCTTGAGGAGAACATTAAACGACGAAACGATATCCGGACCTACAGGGAGATCAAGGCTTTCCTGGCAGGTGAGGAGGTGGACCGGTCCGATCGAGGCCATGCGCCCAGCCTGCGCAAGAGGCTGTTGTTGCTGCTGCTCGTAATGGTGGTCTGCGCTGTTGCCGGGTATGCTCTTGCGGCCCTGCTCTGGTGACAGCCCTCCTCGGCTGGCAATAGGAAACGGGGCTTTACCTGTACCAACTGGCCTGATGAAGCCACAACAAGAAAGCGGCATTTTCTGTGCCTTCCAGGCGCTCAGGGTGCTCACCGGTATCACCAGGATCCCGGCAGTCCCTGCGTGTATCAGTGGCTTGGTCGGCGTCGTGGCCGTGTTTTTTCTATTCGTTGTTTCTTGTGTTTGGCTTATACCTGTTCCTACGAGTTAGTGTGCGCCACCGTGAGTTCGTGCTGGTTATCGCTAAGTGAATTGAATTGATATCTGACACTTGGATGCCGGTATGGCAAGTCATTATACATGACAAGTGGTCGAAGTCCGCTCAGGTCACAACGGCGGGCGGGTATGACGGGAAGCTAGGGCTTCTTCGTCCATGAAGTGCTTGCTGGCCATGCATGCCGAAGAGCCAGGGAAGGAGAAGGTGCCCGATGAATTCATATCTAAGGGCTTCAAGCAAAGGTACATGCTGGCAGGCGTGCCGGAGGATTGCAGTCACCGCCCGGCGCGAGCATTTCCGCTACCACGCAGACGATGAAGTGTTCATGGGAGATTGAGGACCGTATACGGTCGAACCGATACACGGCCTCCGGAACTCCTGCAGGCTCTTCAGCAAGGTCGCACACCTAAGGCAGCGTGGTCTGATTGGCACGGTCAAGGGTTCAACCAAGGGATTGTTAATTGCAATCCTGCATTGGATAAAAGTTCGCTTTCCAGAAACTTCGAAATTGATATACAAATTATTCATCAATTTTTTGATAAAGGTTTGTTACTTTTGTACTCCGAAGCGATCCTATTATTGTTGCCAACTTCAAAACTGTAGATCAGAAGTTATCCGAGCTATAATATTTTAACAATTATACTTCTTCCTATGTAAGTTGTTCCTTTGTGCAAAACCGGGGAGAACGCGAGGGTCTTTCGTGTTGCTCAGATAAACAAATAGTCTAATTTTTGTGAATGCAAATAAGGATAGACGATAGATAGCATATGACAATTGTCTCTAATCTGAGATAAACAAGGTTAACAAAAGTTGATCATTTAGAGCAACTATTCTGGTCTCGCCCCAGGGATTCAATCAATCCATCGTCTTCAGGTGAAACCTTGAAATTCTATACAAAGCATGTTCGGCAGACCTAAACCGTCAATTCTAATGAGCAGTTATGCCCCCCCCCCCCTCCCCTCGCCGGGTACTACTGCATGCGGGGGAGTGGTAGCAACTGATAGGAAACTTTCACTCATTCCCCAATCATGCCCTACCTGCGCAATTGGTTCGGTGTAAGAGGATAATAATGATTTTGTTAGTCATCCAAATCCGTTTTTTAAATAAATTCTGACGTATACAATTACTACTATTTGATTGAGTCGAATGAGATCATGGGCGAATTAACGGTGGAGAAACAAGGAGAGCAGTAACAATCTGCACAGATGTAGTTGCTCTAGAACGAGACGTTCACTCAGATCGAGTAATCCTAATTGGAGATAAAGGCCTCGGATATTGACATGGACAATTTGCTAAAGGACAGGAACAACAGATTATATCTTTCCTCGGTAGTTACAGATAACTGTGGGAGCTCTTTAATGATGTTTGCATTACCTCTCATAGTGCTGGATATAACAGGTAGCGGAATACATCTATCGTTCATCTCTGCAATCGAAACAATACCGTTCCTTATTTTGGGTCTTCCGATAGGTGCGATAATAGACAGATTAGATGTAAAGAAGATCATGATCTTTAGTGACTTGATCAGACTGCTGAGTTATTCGGTTCTTGCTATCGCTTTGGCATTGAAAGCATCGTCGGCATTTATGATTTTTATCATTTACACAGTTTCGCTTGCAGTAAGTGTGATGAATATCTTAAGCACGGTGTCGGAAATTACTTTTGTTTCATTCTTGGTTGAAAAAGAAAATTTTTCGAAATTAAACAGTACAGTTTACGGAATACAGTACGGTGTGAATTTCGCGCTACCTATACTAGGGGGAGTGCTGTATAAATTCATTCCTCAAAGTTTGTTGACTGGCATATCTGTTGTTTTCTATTTAATCAGTCTATTGCTGGTGAATAATATAATCCTCATATCTCAGAGCGACTCTTCTGCAAGGTTTTCCTCTATTAAGCACGGTGTAAATGCAGTATTCACAGATATAAAGGATGGGGTGCGATACACTGCTAAAATCCGTGCTGTTCTGTACCCTCTTGTGCTTGCCGCCTTGGTTAATATAGCATCGGCTAACTTCCAGAACGATAGTCTGATAATCTTACGTCAACAAATGGGTCTTTCTTCTGATCAAATTGGTTTGATTTTGTCAATCGCGGCAGTCAGTGCTTTGATTGGAACGGTTGTAGTAAATTGGTTAAATAAAAAGATCGAGTTTGGCCAGCTTTTGGTACTGTCGATTATTGCCGGTTCTCTTTTTCGGGCGGTATTCGCATTAAGCGCTAATTTAGTAATTTTAGTTTCTTCAATTGCATGCATTGCGATTAATGAGTCGATTCTTAATATCAGTATAATCACGAATCGACAGAATGAAGTTGGGCAAGAGTACCTTGGTAGGGTCACGAGTATATACAAGGCAGTTCTAATCGGGGTGAATTCTATAGGCTATTTATTTGGCGGATTTGTTGCCAATAAGATAGGTTCAAGATTAGGTATCGGAATATCGGCGGTTGAACTTTTTGTAGTCTCAATGATAAGTCTATTCTTGATGACTTTTGTGAGGGTGCGTAATGATTAGTTTCACCATAAAGGGTATCCATGAGGACTTTATCGATGAAGAAAATGGGTATATCTGAGATAGGCGGCGGGATACTGCAATTTTGAGCTTGACTCGGTGAAGTAATGAGAGTTCCGTCTGGTTTGTCCATTGCTGTTTGGTGCCGGCGCACTGCCTTTTCAGCCACGCTGCATGGAGAAGATGAGACTCAATGAAGGAGTCCGAAGTGACCATGTCCGGTACCGTTCTGGAGTCTCATCGATATCCGCAATATGTTCTGTACCATGCAACTTTCATACAAACCTAAAAGCGAAAGGCGGCCACTTGGTCGTATTTTGCGCCACTAGAGTGTCGAACACAGAAGGTGAAGTCTGCTGTTGCGATGATCCTTCCACCCAGAGTGCCACTGTCGATGAAGTGGAGCGGACCAGATTTTGATCAAACTTCTCCGGTCGTGCGTTCATCATGAAAAGTGCGAAAGCCTGGCGGGGGCTGCGTTCGGTTATCGCGGATAAACGCTAAGAAGAATATCATGTTACTCGAAGACCCATCCAGTTTCTTCGACACTGCCAATGTCTATCCGCATGGGAATACCGAACGATACCTGGTCCAGGGCCTGAAGAGGTATGCGAAGTAGGACGGAATTGCCACTGCCCCAAGTCTTCTTCATGCCCGCAAACCCACCATGCAGCAAATCGACCATAGCCTAGAACGTCCGGGAATGGACTACGTAGACCTCTATATCAATCACCGCTGGGAATGCCTTGCATCCTCGAAGAGGATATGGATGCTCTGCACAATCTGGTGAAAGCGGGAAAAGTACGTTACCTGGATGCAATCGCCATGTACGCCTGAAAGTTCCAGAAATAACGATTCGCAGCGGCAAGCCACGGATAGGCTCCTTCGTTTCGATGCAGAGCCATATGGACCTGATCGATATGCGAGGAGGAGCGTGAGATGGTTCCCATCTGCCAGGACGGGAACATCCGCAACTGCGGAAGCTTCGATTGCGGCGAGACTAACGAACACGGTTGCAGTGCTCGCGCCAAGTGATTGGGGCAACCCCGGTTTCTCTGGTGAAAGCCGCGCTGAATGAACTGGGATGCATATATCCGACCTGCCTGCCAATCCAGGCAATGTCCTCACCAGTGGACAAGAGAAGACGGCGGGCCCGGTCCATTCTTTGCTCTCTGATGTACCGGGCCAGACTTACTCCGGTCTGATGCCTGAAGGCGAGGCATAAACGGGTGCGTCCCACATACAGTGATTGGGCTATCCGATCGATGGAGAGATTGCCGCCCAGGTTGGATTGGATATGGGTTTTGACCTGCTGGACCAGTTCGTGGTCGTGTGAGGATTCGTGTCTTTGCACAAGTGCAGAGGAAGCCTGGGCCAACATTGCCATGAGGAGGTCGATGTGTGCTTTTATAAGGAACTCCGTCCGGCCCGGCCTTCCGGGGGCAAATGATGACAGGGCGGTTGAAGCGGCCAGTGCAATATCGGATGGCCAGGGTTGGCAGAAGGCGTCAAAGAGTCCCTTGACCTGGCCGGGCCATTGGTTTTCCAGCTCCATGAAATAGTCGGGGAGGATGCAGATGCTCCGGGTCCGCGAGCGGGAGCCTGCCGGCATATGGTTGGTGACTGTTCCCGCCTGCTGTACCAAGGAGACCATATTGCCCTCCTGCTTCGTACATGGCTGCAACCCATAGGGAGCGTGGTTGGATGCCGGGCTTTCATCCAGGGTCAGGCAGGCGTAGTCGGTCATGGCGTACTCGCTGAAATTCATCTCGCGCAGGAAGGTGATGTCGTGCCATATGACCAGGCAATGAGGACCCGCTGGATTGGCTTGGAATCTTCCCTGACAGATGTCGCCATTGACCTGCCCTTCCAATCCTCCCGATCGGTGATGGAGTTCCATGCCGAGTTGCTCCGCCTGGGGGCGATAGAGGGTCTGAATCTCGCGGGATTCGGAGTATATCGTGTGGTCTGTCATGGCTCACCTGGTTTCATCCTGCCGGCTTTATGGCGATCTCGGCGGACTTTCGTTTTCGTTCGCACCTTTTATGGATTCATTCGGCGCTCTGTGACGGTCTTCCGGGCATTGACTTCTCAGATTACGTTCGATGGCAGCGAACGACAAGAGTTTTGGATGAACCTGGAGGAAAGAGATGACCACAGATCAGGCGGATTCGAGAAGCAAACCGGATCCTGCAGAAGGTAAAGCACAGGGTGGGGGAGGTGCGCCTAATCGTGAGAGGTCGCATGGGCGTAGTTCCCTCAGGCGGCTGCTTGATTTCGCCGGCCCTCGTAAGGTGTTCTCCTATCTCGGCTGTGGTCTGTCCGCCCTCTCCACGATTGCCAGCCTTGGACCCTATATCTGCATATGGCTGGCAGTAAAAGACCTCCTCGCCGTAGCGCCGAAATGGTCCCAGGCCACGGGAATTGCCATATACGGATGGGCCGGATTGGGGTTTGCGGCGGCTTCCGTCATTCTGTACTGTGCAGGACTGTTGATGGCGCATCTGGCAGCCTTCCGGAGTGCCTCCAACATGCGTAAAGAGGCCATAAGCCACCTGATGAGCCTGCCCCTGGGGTATTTCGATCTCCATGCTTCAGGCGAGTTGCGCCGCACCATTGATGGCTCGGCGGCCGACACCGAGAATCTGCTTGCCCATATACTCCCCGACGCGGCTGGATCCTTCGCCATGATTCTGGGCATGCCGATACTGATGCTGGTCTTCGACTGGCGTATGGGCCTGGCCTGCCTTTTCCCCATTCTGATAGCCCTGGTCTGCATCCGTGTCATGATGAACGATCAGGGACAGTCCTTTATGACGGAATACCAGGATGCGCTGGTGCGGATGTCGAAGACCGGGACCGAATATGTCCGTGGTATTCCGGTCGTCAAGGTCTTCCAACAGACGGTGTACTCCTTCAAGGCGTTCCATGAGGCCATCGAACATTACAGCCGAATAGCAAGGAACTATGCCATGCAAATCTGCCACCTGCCCCAAACCATTCAGATGACGGCTCTGAACGGGACTGTGGTTTTCCTTATTCCTGTAGCCATCCTGCTGGCTCCGGGGCGGGGTGACTTCACCTCTTTTCTGGCCGATTTCGCCTTCTACGCCGTCTTCTCGGGCATGGTTCCCACAGCCATGACCCGTCTGCAGTTCTCCAGTGAGTCCTTCAACAAGGCCGACGACGCTTTGGACAGAATCACCGGTGTGCTCAGCATTGAGTCCCTGACGGTAGCTGCCGAAGCGGGACATCCGAAGTCGGCGGATGTGTCCCTGGAACAGGCCTCGTATACCTATCCGGGTGGCGGTCGTCCAGCACTGAATCGGATTGACTTCAAGGTGCCGGAGGGTGGAGTGGTGGCCCTGGTCGGTCCCTCGGGAGGAGGGAAATCGACCTGTGCCAGTCTGGTGCCACGCTTTTGGGATGTGAACTCGGGCAGGGTCGCTGTGGGCGGCATTGACGTCAGGTCCATCGATCTCCACGATCTGATGGGGCAGGTCGCCTTCGTTTTCCAGACCAACAGGCTCTTTTCGACGACTCTCCTGGAGAACGTCCGCGCAGCCAGACCGGAGGCGACTGCCGAGCAGGTCTTGGACGCATTGAGAGCGGCTCAGTGCATGGACATCGTGGACAAGCTTCCCAATGGGCTTGACACCATGCTCGGTTCAGGAGGAACCTACCTTTCCGGGGGAGAGGCACAGCGCGTGGCCCTGGCCAGGGCAATCCTCAAGGAGTCTCCCATTGTGGTCCTGGATGAGGCGACCGCTTTTGCCGATCCCGAGAACGAGGTCCTGATACAGAAGGCGCTGACCAAACTGACCCGGGCTGAAGGGGGTCAACGGCGAACCGTTCTCATGATTGCCCATCGTTTGTCGACTGTGGCTCACGTCGACCAAATTCTGGTGTTGGATGGGGGTCGCCTGGTTGAGCAGGGCACTCATCGCCAGCTGCTTGATGCGCAGGGTACCTATGCCCGTCTCTGGTCTGAATACGAACGGTCGGTCTCCTGGAAGGTCGACAACTCTCCGAAGGCTGCCGGCGGAGCTGGTCAAAAACCCGCAGGCTCCACTGCGGGTGATGAGCACAACGTTCCCGGTGTCGAATCATTAGCTGCGGACTCGTTTACCGGTGATTTCGACATGCAGAGGGAAGGAGGTGAGGCATAAGTGCTCGCCTCATTCAAGAAGAAGTACGCCCTGTCCGACCAGGGCATGAAGATCGTGGTTCTGGGAACGCTGTGGACCACACTGACCAATCTGATTATCATGGCGGGAACCGCCTCCCTTCTGCTGGTCATGAAGGCTTTCGTCGAGCACCTGACAGCTGGGGCGCCCCTGCCGGAGATCTTGCCCTATCTAGCTGGTCTCCTGGTCTTTGCCCTCATTCTCTTCGGCTCCTCCTGGTTCCAGTACAGTTACTCCTACGGTGCGGTCTTCAGCCAGACCGGAACTCAGCGGATCAACTTGGCCGAGAGACTGCGCAAACTGCCACTCTCATTTTTTGGGCGGCGTGACCTAGCTGATCTGACCGATACCATCCTGGGTGACGTGGCCACCATGGAGCATGCCTATGCTCATGCCTTGAGCCAGCTCTACGGTGCAGTCGTCTCATCCGTCCTGATATTCCTGTCGCTTCTGCCCATCAATTGGGCTCTTGATCTGGCTGCGTTCTGGAGTGTGCCGGTGGCCTTCGCTATCATCTTTGCCACTCGACGATTTGTTGAAGCCTCGTCACGGCGCACGAGGCAGGCCCAGGTGCGGGTCAGTGACGGCATTCAGGAGGCGCTTGACTGCGTTCGGGAGATTCATGCCACCAACCAGGAAGACAGGTATCTGGACAGGCTCTTCTCGACCATCGACGACACCGAAGCCACTACAGTCCGAACCGAGATGACCAATGGTCTTATAATGAACTCCGCCATGGTGGTTTTGAGGTTGGGTGTGGCAACGACCTTCCTGGTGGCTGCCGGATTGATTATCCAGGGCAGGATCGACTTCATGGTCATGTTCCTCTTCCTCCTGATGGTCTCACGGATCTATTCGCCCTTTGATCAGGCGCTGATGCTGGTTTCGGAGCTCTTCCAATCCCAGGGCTCGGCCCGGCGGATCCGCTCCATCACCGAGGAACCTGTAGCCGGGGGTAGTACGGAATTCCATCCCGATGGGCACGATATCGTCTTCGACCACGTTGCCTTCTCCTATCCCGGCCTTGCGGGTAAGGCGGCAGGTGAGCCGGTTCTTGAGGATGTCGGTTTCACTGCCAAGGAGGGGGAGATTACGGCCCTGGTCGGTCCTTCGGGGTCCGGTAAATCGACCTGCGCCCGCCTTGCGGCTCGCTTCTGGGATGCCGCTTCAGGTTCCATCACCGTAGGAGGGGTGGATGTGAGCCAAGTGGATCCGGAGGTTCTCCTGCGAGACTATGCCGTGGTTTTCCAGGAAGTGATGCTCTTTGATGACACAGTCTTGGGCAATATTCGGATGGGTCGGAGTGGTGCCAGTGACGAGGAGGTGTTGGTTGCGGCCAAGGCCGCCAACTGCGACCAGTTCGTTTCGCGCCTGCCACAGGGGTATCAGACGATGATTGGGGAAAACGGCTCCAGGCTTTCCGGAGGCGAGCGTCAACGAATCTCCATTGCCAGAGCCATCCTCAAGAATGCCCCGGTCGTCTTGCTTGACGAGGCTACCGCCTCCCTGGATGTAGAGAACGAGACGCAGGTGCAGGAGGCCCTATCGCAATTGCTGGTGGGCAAGACGGTCATGGTCATTGCCCATCGGATGCGCACTGTCGAGCAGGCTGACAAGATTGTGGTTCTTGACCATGGGCGTGTGGTCGAGCAGGGTTCCCCGCAGAAGCTTATGGCAGCAGATGGTGAATTTGCGCGGATGGTTCGCTTGCAGGGAGAGAGCGCAGGCTGGTCCTTATAGAAAGAGCCTGGATCGGCTGCATGGAGGAGCCAGGAAATCAGGTTCGTTCTGCAGGAATCAAGGCTCATCAGGTCCTTGAGCATCGCGGGCAACATCAAGCTGTCCCTGCTCTAGGCAGGGACGCCAGGCAAGGGGCATTCGGGAAGAATCGACCAGGTGGTGGACTCTCTGGGCATTGGGTCTATACTTGGCAAAACCGCTTAAATGCTCCGGTGGGAGAAAAGCAGAAACAGTTTTCGCGCGGGCCGTCATTATGAATTCCGAGGCTGTTCTTGCTGATGAGCCCGCTGCCACTCTCGATTCAGCGAACAGGTCGAGGATCATCGCTCTGCTCTTTGGCCTGAACTGCGATTCGGGATCCACAATCGTCACCGTTACGCACGACGCCTCACTGAATGACCAACATGATCGAATCATCAAACTGCAACGAAAGGCCTAGAACATGGGTTTCTGGATTATGGTATTCGCGGCTTTGCTTGGCTTGGCGCTGATTGTTCGGGGATTCGTATTGGGCAAGAAGGACAAGCGCTGGTTCGTGCTGTGCATATTGGGCGCAGCAAGCCTGGCGTTAGCCGTTTGGCTTGCTATATGAGCACCCGGTGAAACAATGTCGGCCGCCAACATCGGGTGAGGATAAGTACAGATCGCTGTCGGGTGGGACTGAGTGTGCCCGGTATGCGGCTGGACGTACTGCGCATGGGGGAAACCTGATAGGTTCAAGCAACTTGTAGTTCTGCTTGGGGTGCTTCGTGGGAGGGATCGATTCTTCCCAGTATAAAAAGAGTCTGACATGGCCTCTTCCATCTGTAGAAGTCGGATAACGGTTCTCGTTGCGGCAAAAGCAACGCCCAGCAACCTGCGAGACACATTGTTTCCGCTCGGGGAATTCCGGCATTTGAGATTCAGGCATTTGAGCAAATCGCTTGCTGAAGCCATGGATGAGGAAACCAGGTTCTGGGAGATAGTGTTTTGTTTTGCCAGAGAGGCTGCGGGGGGGGGGCTGCAGATGTCTTATTAGGGGAACCGCAGAGATTCCGTATTGCCGATGGCTGATCGAATTAATAAGTGAGTTTTTTCTTCTTTCTATGAATGTGTGGCAGATACTGGTGGTTCGCTCGATTTGTCAATGCGTTGAGTTACCTTTTCCTCATTAGATTTGTGGACAGGTACTTGAACATTAGGTCATAACTGCTAGTGGTTCTGATGCTGATATATTTCAATCACCATTGGTGCTATTGTTTTTGTAGAGTGTCTGGCAGGTTTGGCCGCTCAATGCAATGAAACTTTAACGAACCGCTGTACCTACCATAAAGGGTGGCACCAATGAATGCTGCTATAGAACTTGGCAATCTAGTCAAAGAGTATGAAACGCCAGCAGGGGTTATCAAGGCGCTTGATCACCTTAATTTAACCGTCCCTGAAGGGGGCATCTTTGGTCTGCTGGGCCCTAACGGTGCCGGAAAATCAACAACGCTAGAAATGGCTGTCGGCTTGAGAAAACCGACTTCCGGAACTGTCAGCATATTCGGCAGAAATCCGCAGACCTACTCGCAGTGGATCCATCGGCGGGTGAGTATTCAACCCCAGGAGTCCACAATCTTTCCCCAGGAAAGAGTGGGGGAGATACTGTCATTCTGGGCCAGTCTTTATGATCACCCGCGCGACGTGGATCAAGTCGCAAAATGGATGGGCTTGGACGAATTGCTGCTCCGCAAAGTAGCGAAATTATCAGGTGGACAAAAACAGCGACTGAACGTTGGTTTATGCATCATAGGGCGGACGAAATTAGCCATACTTGACGAACCTTCCACTGGTCTTGATGTAATGGCTCGAGACGACCTTTGGAAGGTGCTCCGGTTTTTGGCTGAAGAAGGTACGACGATTGTCTTATCGACACATGATTTAGATGAGGCGAGGATTCTGTGCCACGAAGTTGCGGTGATAGATCATGGTCGGTCTGTGGCCCAAGGCAGCCCGGAGGAACTCATAAGGAGACATGCCAATGGAACGCTGATATCCTGCCAAGTAACGCCAGATGGAATATCGGACCTTGTAAGCGTGCTTCGAACTTTTGGAGTACCGGAAGTCGTTGATAAGACAACCATCTCAATACGTGCCGACGATACGGATCCTGTTATTGCTGTGCTGTCGAGCAATCCTGCGGTTTCCCAATTGCGTATGAACGAGCCCAGCCTTTATGACGCCTTCGTGAAGTTGACCGGGCATGATTTTGAATAGTTGATGATACTCATTTTTGGTAGGACTCCAGATGACACAAAAACGGGATCTTCGCCCCCTGTTGGCGCTACAGACTCGTGAACTAATCAGGAACACTTCATACTTTATTTTTGTCATAATTTTCCCTTTTGCCATGGCGGGAATGTTCCTTCTCATGTCCGAGATGATGAAAGGACAGGCTGATGCTCCGGACTTCAGCCCATTCGTTATGCCCATGGCGCTCTTTCTGGCAGTGACCGGTACAGCTTTGACCATGACCGCAGGTCCTTTGGCCGAAGTCAGGCAATCAGGAGCCCTCCGGGTACTTTCAACAACACCGATTCGAAAAACAGACTATTTGATGACGTATCTGGCTGTAAGGCTCATTATGGCGACCGTGCAGATCCTTGTCATAGTAGGCGCTTCGGTATTGCTGAATCTGCTTCCTTTTAGGGATGTAGGTCGAGTTTTTGTCGTGTCCTTATTGGGCCTGGTCATGTTTCTTGCCTTGGGGTATTTAATGGGTGGCTGGCTTTCGTCACCGCAGTTGGCAACCAACTTGGGAGCTCTCGTGCAACTGTTGGCTTTGTTCCTCAGTGGCCTGGCCATACCCTTCGCCATCCTTCCGGATTGGTTGACGAATGTTATCAGATGGATTCCGTCGACTCTCTTTGGAGATCTCATTTTCTGGGCATCAAAAAATCCTCTGCAGCAAACGGGCGCCACGCTTTCAACCTCCATCGTGCTTGCCGTTACTGCAGTGCTTGTATTTTTGGCGGTTCGTAGTTTCAAATGGGATGTGGAGTGAGTTTGGAACACAGAGTGTCATTTATTAAGCATGTATGAAAGTTGAACTATTAAAGTAGGTTGTAAGTTGTCTGTGCCACCAGTCATTAAGACGGTTGGAGGGCCAAGCCAGGTTTCTTCTCTCAGCCATTGTCCATGTCCGGAACTACTTCACCATACCCTCAAGCTGATTTTATTTGTCCATTTTGCCGTAAGCGGCTGTCATGATCTCTTCTGCTACAAATCTGGCCTTGCCGTAAGCCGGGCGGCGGGGGCCGCTATCATGAGAGCCGGAACAGGATCGAGCGGGTCCTTCGGATTGGGGCCCGATGAAGGAATGCGTACATGGCGGATATGGTTGACAATCACAATGACGACGAAGGCCCGGACCTGGGCAGGACCTACCACAGCGGTCCGGTCATCATGCGCGGGCCCATGATTCCTGAGGCGGACGCCAATGCTGGTTTGCTCTCATCGGGCGGTGACACGGACTGGCTGCATATGGATCCCTGGCGGGTGCTGCGCATCCAGGCTGAGTTCGTCGACGGGTTCGGTGCATTGGCGGAGCTGGGGCCGGCAGCCGCCATCTTCGGTTCGGCACGGACCGGCAGGGAGGATCCCAACTATACTGCTGCTCGCAAGATGGGCGGCGACTTGGCCAAGGCCGGTATGGCAGTCATTACCGGGGGAGGGCCTGGCATCATGGAGGCGGCCAACAAGGGCGCCGCTGAGGTCGGTGGCAAGTCCGTCGGCCTGGGCATCGAATTGCCCATGGAGCAGGGATTGAACCGCTGGGTGAATCTGGGCATCACCTTCCGCTACTTCTTCGTGCGCAAGATGATGTTCATGAAATACTCCTCGGGCATCATCGTCTGCCCCGGTGGGTTCGGCACCCTGGACGAGATGTTCGAGGTGCTGACCCTGGTCCAAACCCATAAGGCACCCAGCATGCCCATCGTCCTCTTCGACAGGGCCTACTGGCAGGGGCTCTTCGACTGGATTTCGGACACGGTGAAGCAGCGGGGCATGATCTCTGATCTGGACCCCGATCTGGTCATCCGCACTGATGATCCCGAAGAGGCTGTCCAGGCTATCCTGCGTCACCGTGCCTGAAAATTAGGCGAGCGGCAGTCAGCGGGCGCGGGTGGCCATGATCATGCCCGTGCCGATGGGCAGCAGGCAGGATTCCCAGGCATCGTCTTTGCTTATGTCTTCCATGATGGTGCGTAAGGTGGTCGTTTTCTCGGATCTATTGGCCGGGTTGAGCACGCCGCCCTTGTCAGGCTCGTCCAGCAGATCGAAGGCATCGGTAAAGATCAGCTGTCCCCGGTCCTTGAGCAGGCGCGGGGCCTGGTCCATAACCTGTTGGTAGTTGTCCCCATTGCCCGAGACGACGATAAGGTCGTAGTCGCTGGGGTTGAGCCTGGGAAAGTAGGTTCGGGCAGCCGCGTTGACCGCCCGCAGCCTCATGCCGGGGTGGGCTTTCTCCATTCCCGCGAATATTTTTTTGACCAGAGAAGTGCCTTGGGCTGTGGAGTCGACGGCGGTGAACTGGCCATGACCATGCAGGCCTGTCATCAGGCGCAGGGCTTCGACCACGGAGCCGTTGCCGACCAGAATGATGGATGCCGGAGCGTTCCGGCCAGCCAAGAACTGCAGGAAGGCGCCTTGAGACCGGGAACATTGGGCGAATCCGGTCTCCGAAGCCTTGTTTCGCAAGGTCTGCAACTTGTCGGATTCGACATTCAGAGCGCTCGCCTCGGCGAATTCCCATCCTCTGGCGATGTTGTTGTACGAGGTTTTGTCCATGCTAACCATGGTAACGACTAGAGGGCACAAGCCTGTCGCCAGTTCATGCCGCCCTGTGTATGCATGAGTCTGACTACTCCTTGACGGCTTCGACCAGCTTCCACATCTCTTCACCCACGTCGATGCCTCTGGGGCAGGGTCGGGTGCAGGCCCGTATGGACTGGCATGCCTGGATTCCGTCCACCTGGTCAATGGCCTCAAGACGTTCCTGCCGATGGCTGTCGCGGGAATCGTTGATGAATCGAGCCGCTGCAATCATGGCTGCTGGACCGGCGAAGGCCTCACCGCCCGCATAAATAGGACAGGCGCCCTGGCAGAGCCCACAGGCGATACAGGTGCTGAGCAGTTCATACCGGGACAGTTCCTCCGGGGTTTGCCGGTATTCCGACGATGGTTGTGTATCGGCCGCTTTTGATTGGGCTGCTTGGCTCGCTGCTTTGGCTAACGGATCCTGGGCGGAATCATGGGATTGCTGCTGACCGGATACGGTGTGATTTTGGTTGCTATCAGGAGAGTAATCATCATGGAGCAGATAAGGCTTGAAGCGTCGAATCTGCTCAAACATGGCATCGGTGTCTACTATAAGGTCTCTGAGCGGGGTGAAGCCGGGGAGCGGGCGAATCTCCACTGCTGAAGATTCTGCATGGCCTGATGTTTTAGTCGGGTGTGGTGGATCTGTAAGGTCTGTAGCTTTTGTAGCGGTTGCAGTTTCCGTAGGATCTGTGGCCGAGAAGTCTGTGGCTGTTGTGTCAGAGACCGAATCCGAATGCGACGACGACGGGGATACGGCCTTTTGGGGGGTCGCTGCACGAGTGTGACGGAAGGCAGGAGGCTGTTGAGCCTGTAGGCTTCCAGTGGCTACACCGGGTGAGGTGTATGCGTTCGGCATGGTCTTGGACGCAGACAGGCAGTCGGCGATGGTGGCTGTGCAGAGCAAATCCGGGCGGCCGTTGATGAGTACGGCATCCGACCCGCACATGCCATGTCCACAGGAGTACCGGAAGTTCAGTGTGGGATCCACCTCTCGCTTGATCTGCAGAAGGGCATCCAGAACAGTGCGTTGAGGGGCAATGCGGATCGTATACTCCTGCGTCCAACGACGGCCTCGGGCCCGTCGGTTGCTCGTTGCGGCGAAAGGGTTGCTTTTTGCGAATGGGTTGGTTCGTGCCGGACGCTCTGATTGAGGTCGTGGGGTAAACCGGGCTATTCGGAAGGTCACCGGACGAGGATCGCGGTCCGGTGCGGATTCCTTGAATCCGTCTAAGCCGGTGGACTGTGATGTCACGGTTGCTCCTGTCCTTGCCGGGATATGGCCCGATGCCCATTGATGTGCGCGGACTCCATCCTAATCCCTGACTGATCAGGATAGGTGTCGAGTATATGCCTGACTGGACAGATTGGGCTCAGTGTCCATCAATAGTTGCGGCCCTTGGGAGGCATGTCGACGATATGAACAGGCTGCCAGGAGACGTCTTCCTTGGCATCGATCATGGTGTGAGCCAGATAGTGTTCGTCATCGCGCTGCGGATAATCGCTCCGGTACAGAGCACCGCGGGATTCCTGACGCCGCAGGCTGGCGTTCAGCACAGCCCGGGCCAGGGTCAGCAGGTTGTCCACCTCCATGATGGCGGTCACCTCCTGGTTGAATACTGCTGTACCGCTGTGCGCACGTAGCTGTCTGGCGTCGTCATCCAGTTGATCCAGGCCGCGCAAACCCTTTTCGATGCTGCCCTGATCGCATCGGACGGCAACGGCCTCCTCCATCAGCCGTCCCAGTCGATCCATCAGCCCATAAGGATTGTTCAGGTTAGCATCGTCATCGGGCTTGGATTCTTCGTCTTGGTCGTCAGCCAATGCTGGTTCCGAGGGGTCGGTTTTACTTGCTTTAGACAGCAACTCATCCAGGAAGGCCTGACGCCTTTGCAGGACCTGCGTGAGTGAAGGTGCGTCGGCCATGTCGTTTGGCTTGTCGGAATCGGCCATGGCGGCGGCGATGGTCTGTCCGGTTCTGGCGCCAAAGAGGCAGGCATCCAGCAGTGAGTTGCCGCCCAGCCGGTTGGCTCCATGAACGCTGACACAGGAGCACTCCCCAGCAGCGTACAGTCCGTCGACGATTCGACGGCGGCCATCCCGCCAACGATAGACGCGGCCCCGATCGGTGATGGGGATGCCTCCCATGGTGTAGTGGGCGGTGGGTTTGACCGGAACCATATCCACAGTTGGATCCAGATGGGCGTAGCGATGGATGGTTTCGGTGACCTGGGGGAGCAGAGCAGTCATGCGCTGGCCGTCAATGCCGGTCATGTCCAGCCAGACGCAATCATGAGGTCCGTCAGGGTCCGATGGATCGGCCACTCCGTGACCTGCATCAATCTCGGCCATGATGGAACGGCTGACCACATCCCTGGCGGCAAGGTCTCCGTGCCCCGGCGCGTAGTCCTGCATGAAGGCTCGTCCCTGACTGTTCTTGAGCACGCCACCTTCTGCCCGGGAGGCCTCCGAAAGGAGGATGCCAGTGTGGCCCAGGCCGGTGGGGTGAAATTGGATGAACTCCACATCCTCCAACTGCAGGCCGGCCTGCAGGGCGAGCGCCATGCCGTCACCGGTCAGATCCCAGGAGTTGGAGGTCGTATGGAAGAGTCGGCCGGCCCCGCCCGTGCACAGGACGATATTGTCGGCTTGGATGGTCTGCAGCTTGCCGGCATGGGTGTCCAGGACGATCAGTCCTCGGGCATGGCCGCCGGATTCGTCGTCAGCGGGCGGGTCAACGACCAGATCAGTCACATACCATTCCTCAGCGAACTCGACTCCCTGACGCAGACACTGCTGCCAAAGGGCGTGCAAAATCTGGTGGCCGATACGGTCGGCTGCATAGGCTGCTCTCCTGACTGGATGGCCACCATAATCCGCAGTATGGCCTCCGAACTTCCTCTGGGCGATGTGACCGTCTTCAGTTCTTGAAAAGGCCACTCCGTCATGTTCCAGTTCGATGACGATGCCCGGGGCCTGCTCGGCCAGAATCCGCACGGCGTCCTGGTCAGCCAGCCAGTCGCTGCCCTTGATGGTGTCGTAGTAGTGCCAATGCCAGTCGTCCTTTTCCTGATTGCCCAGGCTGGCCGCGATACCGCCCTCTGCTGAGCCGGTGTGGGAGCGTAGAGGTTGCAGCTTGGAAACGACCAGGATCCTTGGCATTAAACTGCTTTTGCTCTCTGTGTCCTCTAAAGCTCTATACAGTCCCAGAGCCGTTGACAGCCCGGCCGCTCCGGCTCCGACGATGACGGCATCATAGCGGTTCTTGACCTTCTGCGGATTCATACCATTGATACTGTCACGACCCGTTGATAGTGGCGTCCCGTCAAGTCCATGTCTGCTTGGGCGGGCAGAATGGATTTCATGACCGAGCTTTCCTTCTCCCAGCAGGTTTATCAGGTCGTCAGGCGGATTCCTCGCGGCAAGGTGGCCACCTATGGCCAGGTCGCCTCCCTGACTGGACATCCGCGCAACGCCAGGTTCGTAGGTTATGCGCTTCATGACAATCCTGAACCTGGGGTGATTCCCTGTCATCGTGTGGTCTTCCGTGATGGTTCTCTGGCCCCGGGATTCGCCTTTGGCGGTCCTGAACGTCAGCGTCGGCTGCTGGAGGATGAGGGTGTTCATTTTGTTCCTCCCCGTGGCGATGATCCGGCTGGCGCCGACGGCTGGGTAGTGGATTTGGATTGTTGTCGCTGGCAGGCCTGACTCTTCGGGTGCTCAGCCACGACGCATCCGTCCTGCAGCTTGATCAGGCCACGAATCTCCAGGGATCCCAGCAGTTGCATCAAATGCCTGACGGAGAGCCCACGTCCCTGCTCAGCCAGTTCAGCGCGAAGCCGGCCCGTCATGGGCGGACCGTTCCGACGCTGACAGTTGCGGATCGTTGCCAGAACTGTTGCCTCTTCCTTGGTCAGGCGCTCGTCATCCGCTTTTTTGCATTCATTGTCAGTCGCTAAATCTGATGGCGGAATTGAAGAATCCTCTCTGTGCTGAGAGTGGGTTGGAGGTCCGTCTCTACCGGTCCGGGATTGTTCGAGCACAGTTGAGTGCAGTTGACCGTCGTGGATGGTTTGCGTCGGATGATTGGAGTCAATCGTCGGTGTGCGCTGCCTGCTCTGCCTGTTCATTTGATTATCACGTGATTCGGCGGTATTGACTGAAGTGGAGGCTTCTTGACGGACGGACCTGCCAGGGTGAAACGGTCCATGGGCAGGGTGGCAGATGTCTCGGATATCGGATGCCGACAGGAGCAGCTCCGCTTTCCCCTCATGGATGAGTCGGTTGCAGCCGGTGTTTTCCGGCTGGTCGATTCTACCAGGAGCAGCCAGCACTCGGCGACCCAATTCCACGCCCCAGTTGGCTGTGTTCAGAGCACCGGATCGGTGCCGTGCCTGCGCCACTACGATGGTAGAGGCAAGAGCGGCGATGATCCGGTTTCGTAGTAGGAACCGACGCGCCTCGGGGATTGTGGCGGGCGGCAGCTCGCTGATCAGTGCGCCGCCATCTGCCTCAATGTTCTCGAACAGACGGCTGTTGCGTTTGGGACCCATATGCAGCAAGCCTCCGGCAAAAACGGCGACCGTACGTCCGCCATCAGCGGCAAGGGCTCCCCAGTGGGCGGCGGCATCCGTACCCATGGCCCCGCCGGAGACGACCAGGTGGCCTTCGCCGGCAGCCTGTCTGGCTATTTGGTGAGCGATGGATCGGCCATATTCGTCACATGTTCTTGACCCGACCACGGCCAAGGGACGATCACAGCTGGTCAATGTTCCAGGATTGCCTTGTCCCCACAGGCAGAGGGGAGGAGCCCAATCAGAGCGGCGTGCCAGGTCATCTACTTGGCCTGGCCAACACGGATCGCCTGGGGTCATCACCCAGAATCGGCCTCCGCCGGTCATCATGGTTCGCACCTGGTCGGTGTCCATGGCCAGTAAGGGTGTCAGGCGTCTTCGCCAGGAGTTGCTGATCTTGTGGAACCGGATGAGGTCTTCAGGGCTCGTTTGCCGTCCCCACCGAGCCGTCCCCTTCAGAAAGCGTTCATCCAGTCTCTTGCGAGCTGCATCATGAGGGCCGTCATTCTCCGACGTGTTCGGCGCTTCAAGTTCAATCAGGTTTCGGCACAAGTCGGCCGCTCGGGCCGAGCCCAGAAGACAGGCAACCATAAAAGCATCGGGGCCATCTGCCGCCAGAGTTAGCACGGTTCTGGCAAGCCAGTCGCTTTCGACCATGGTCATCGATCGCGGCTGGCCGTCGGGCATGGTCTTCATCAAGGGTCCGGTCATCTTAGACGGCCCTTGTCCTGAGTAGGAGGCCGGTGGTCACATCGTCGGCGTCGGGGCTGGTCCGCCCGTCCAGGTCTGCCAGAGTCCAAGCCAGGCGCATGGTCCGGTCTGCACCGCGCAGACTGATCCGTTGCCTGCGCAGGGCCTGATCAACGACCGAACGTGCCCTGGCTGATGTGTTCCGGCGCAGCCATTCGCCACTGATCTGGGCGTTGCAGATCCAACCTTCCTTGCGAAAACGCTCTTTTGCCGTCTGGCGGGCGCGGGTCACACGCTTGCGGATCTGAGCGCTGCGCTGGCGTGGACGGTGGTCATCGAATCCCGGGTCGGTCACCGGCGGGACTGTGGTCTGGATGTCGATGCGGTCCATGATGGGTCCCGACAGTCTGTTCCAGTAACGGAGGCGCTCGCGGGCTGTGCAGGTGCATCGCTCGCCGGTGCCGTATCCGTATCCGCAGGGGCAGGGGTTGGCAGCCATGACCAGCTGGAAACGAGCCGGGAAAGTGGTGTTGCCCTTGGCCCGGGACAGAAAGATACGCCCGATCTCCAGTGGTTCGCGCAGGGATTGGATCACCCGTGGAGAAAATTCCGGAGCCTCGTCCATAAAGAGGACCCCGCGATGGGCACGGGTGATGGCACCAGGGGTGGCCAGTCCGGCGCCGCCCCCGACCATTGCAGCCATGGAGATCGTATGATGTGGGGCCTCAAAGGGTGGCACATCGGTGATGCCATACTGGCTCAGCGTGCCACAGAGGGATCGGATGGAGGCCACTTCCAGCTGTTGAACAGCATCCAGGGCGGGCATGATGCCGGGAAGCCGTTCAGCCAGCATGCTTTTGCCGGCTCCTGGAGGGCCGACCATGAGCATGTGATGACCGCCGGCTGCTGCCACCATCATGGCCCACTTGGTCTCCTCTTGGCCGATTACGTCAGCCATGTCCGGCTTGGGCGGAGATGGGTCGGAATTGGTGGAGGAGTAGTCTTCATGACCCGGGTTACTGGGGTGCATACTCGTTATGGCCGTTGACTTGTCGGCGTTCTTGCGGCTGTCTGCTTTGGGGACGGTGATCCTGCTTCGCCCGCCCAAGGCCTGGATAAGCTGACCCAGGTGACATAGTCCCACGACCTCGATATCTGGAACCAGACGGGCCTCGTCAAGGTTGTCTGCAGGGACGAAAGCCCGTGTGATTCCCTGGGCTCTGGCCTGCGTCAGGATAGGCAGCAGACCATTGATGGGCAGAATCGTGCCGTCCAGGTTGAGTTCGCCCAGGATGACCGTATGATTCAGGCCTTCCGTCGGCAATGCCCCGCCGGCTTCCAGAACACTGGTCGCAATGGCCAGATCATGTGAGGAGCCATGCTTGGGTTTTGAAGCAGGGGACATGTTGACGGTGACCCTGGTCTGCGGCCACCGGAATCCACAGGCTGAGCAGGCGGATTTGACCCGTTCGCGTGACTCCGACAAGGAGGCATCCGGCAGGCCGATGATGGAGAAGTAAGGCAGCCCTGGGGAGATGAAGGACTGCACGTGGATGAGAAAGGCCTTGAGACCTATCAATCCCACGGATTCAGCAGATCCAAGACGCATCAG
This sequence comes from Bifidobacterium sp. W8114, assembly GCF_016101165.1. Lineage (NCBI taxonomy): Bacteria > Bacillati > Actinomycetota > Actinomycetes > Bifidobacteriales > Bifidobacteriaceae > Bifidobacterium > Bifidobacterium sp. W8114. Next base: position 311,492 of record NZ_JACFRA010000001.1, read on the forward strand.
AAGGCCTCCCTGGTGTGTCTGAGAAAGACTGATCCCGGATTCCAACCGCCTCTGCTTGAACGGTTGGAGCCATTGACAGCCTGGGTGGAAGTCTGATAGGAAGCGAGGGGATAGGCGCCCTCGCAATGCATGTGGCTGTCAGGGTCGGACTTGACTGACAGGCTGATGACATCGAAACGGGTGCCACGATGTCGTGCGCCGGGATCTCGGTCGTGGCTGATCAGCCATTGGACTGCTGCGCGACGCAGGTGGGTCTGCTTGCGCGGACCGACAGCCTGTTCCGGGGAACCGAACCGACCGGTGCGTCTGGTCTTGACCTCTACGAATACCAGAATTGACTCGGAATCCAGGGCGATGATGTCCAGCTCGCCGAACCGGCTTCTCCAATTTCTGGCTAGGATTTTCCAGTTCCGTTGCCGCAACCACTGGCAGGCGTAGTCCTCACCCAATCGTCCGAGCTCTCGGCTGTTGATGTCACCGGCCCTGATTTGTCGTTCAATATCTGCCAGTTCCATGCCGATAGATTCATGGTTGCTCGTATCTGATTCATTTGTCCAAGATTGCACGTTTTCTGGATCATCAGCGGATTCTTTGAAATCGGGCAGAGCGCTTATGGGCTGTGCGATCGATGGGTCTGCAATTATAGCCTCGGCATCAGTTCTCTCGTTCACGTCATTGATGACTGTGTGGTGATTGGTTGGTCTGGTCAGTGCTTGTGTGTCCATGTTTCCAGGAGACCACTGGAAGGAAGTCGGTGACTAGTCGAACCAGGCATGTGGTCGAACGAGCCTGTGATAGCAAGAAGGTGGACGAACGAGTGAATTTCCGATGCTGACCTTGTATCGATTGTACTCATCTCTGTATCAGTAAGGGAGGTGGATACAAAAAAGAAAAATATTGAAACAGAGATGAAAATAGAAATGATGGAAAATAGAAATGAGAGAAAGCAGAAACCAAGGAAGCAGAAACGAGCAGCCCAAGGAAAAGCGAGCAGGCGAGGGAAGCAGGGCAACAGGCAAAGGACTCAGCGAACATGCCAAAAAGAGCCGGTGACGGTTTCCGCTGTTGTCCTGCAGCTGGATGAGGGAACCAGACATTAAAAAGAATTGAAGGAGACCAGGAGGCGCAACCGGTGGATTCCTGAGAAGCACCTTCCGTGCTCCTCTTGTTGAATTGCCTTATGAACAATACGGCTAACTGGTTAGATAGCGATCGGATTTCTGGTCGATAAAGATGCTCTGATTGAAGCGAATTAGACGGGTGTGACGCGGCCCCTTGGAAACCACGTCACACCCGGTTAGCGCCTAATGGACCGGTTGAAGGAATCAGGCCGCGGTGACCACATTCATGTCGGCACGGGCAATGGCCTGATCGAAGTCCCTGGTGCCCTTGAAGACCTCCCGGGTCCAGGGGTTGATGTGCTGACGGCGCGCACGAACCAGGATGTAGCCCAGTGCGAGCACATTGGCGGCCAGGGAGAGGATGGAGACCGTCAGGTTGACCCCGGCCTTGTTGACCGACTGGGTTGAGAAGACCGAGTAATCCTGGAACATGGGCAGGACCTGAGCGAACATGCACCAGATGGCCAGGGTGTTGGCCCGGTTCTGGATCCAGCCCCCCTTGTTCCAGAGGAAGTTGGCGAAGGTGGGCGCCAGGAGGAGGGCCAGGCCGCAGTACCAGGCATGGTTGGGCAGGCAGTTGTAGGTGTAGCAGAAGTTCCACAGGTCGTAGGAGATGATGAAGACCCAGGTCATGTCGGGCCAGAGCATGTCGCGACGGTCCTTGGAGGCATAGATGCCGAAGATTCCGGTCATGCAGAAGATGTTGATCAGGCCTGCCACCCCATTGAAAATGTTGTGCCAGCCGCCCATCAGGGTGATACCCTCGGTGGACACCCAGGTTCCGCCCCATCCGCGCAAGGCGGATTCGAAGTCGGAGACCACTGCGATCAGGATGTTGATGGCGACGATGATGAAGGGGAAGCACTTGAACCAGTGGGACTTGCCGATCTTGCCCCACCCGTACTTGAGGGCCATGAAGCCGATGCAGCCGGCGGTGGCGGCATAGAGCTTGGCATAGTGGAACCAGCTGGTCATATGGACGTAGGTTGGGTTATGCAGCGCCCAATCGGCACCGAAGGCCGCCGAGACGTAGATGGTCAGGAAGTACGCGGTCAGGGCAGCGGGAATGGCAAGGAAGCAGATGATGCCTCCCGTCTTGCTCCGCCTGGCGACTTCGTTGAGACCGATCAGGCATGCGAAGACCAGAATCCAGCCCAACCATTGGTAGGGGGCATTGGCTCCGTAGACTTGGAACAACATGACGATGTCCTTTCTTCTGTTCTGTGTCAGGTGTTCGTTGGTTTGGTTCTTGGCAGCGGATGTCGGGAAGGGCACCGTCGCCTTACAGGTAGGGCTCCAGGTGGAGGGTCTGGGCGGCCATGCGGATGAAGGTTTCGTCGCTGGTGTCCGGCTGCACCCTAAGGAGGGTGATGAACCCGGAAATCAGGACGATCAGCATTTCGCGCACATGGTCGATGGGCAGTTGATCCTGGTGGTGCCTGGCGAAGTCCTGAACCGCCGTCCGGCAGAAGTAGTCGGCTATGGCCGTGGAGACCTGGTCCACGAATCGCGTGTAGAGCCCTCCATTGCCCGAGTGGATCATCTGCTGTCGGAGCGGGCTGTTGTCGGCGATGATCGACCGGGCCACCTGTACGACGGTCTCCAAAGCTCCTTTGACATCACCGGGTGTCCGCTTCCTGTTCCATTCCTCCATTCGGCCCAGAACCTGGTTGACGGACTTGTCCACCATGGCCTGGGCCAGGGTCTCCTTGTCGGGGAAGTAGTGGTAGAAGAGGGACCTGGTCATCCCCACCTGCTTGGCGATGTCCTTGATGGTGATGTGGGAGAATCCCTTGTTCCTGCAGATATCGATCACAGCCTGGACGATTTCGTCGCTTTTCCTGGACCTCTTGCGTGAAGGTCGCGGAGCGAAAGCTGACTTGTCTTCTGTAGCTGCTGCCTGCATGGTTACTTCCTGTCCTTCCGGAGTCTGACGACCCCAGGAACTGAACTTTGACACTATGTCAACATTGACAGCTCAAGTATAAAACCGACTTTGACAAAGTGTCAATTTCGTCTGGATGTCTATCTATAGGCAGATACCGAGTTTCACCTCATGCTGAGGACGGGGGTTATAGGAAGACCCCGAAGCGCAAAATGCTCCGGGGTCCTATGGAAACCTGTGATTAATGGATTTATATTTATGACGCCATGACCTCAGGTGCAGGCGACCGCCTTAGCCGACCAATCCGGTCAGCAGGCCCAGGTCCAGCTCGAAGCTGACCCCGCGTTGCTGATAGTCAGGCTGGTTGCGTGTATGCTGCATGGCCGAGCGGACGAATTCGCCGGCGATCCGGGCGGCATCGGCCAGGCCTCGTCCTGCAAAAAGCGCCCCGCAGAGGCTGGAGGCGAAGGCATCGCCGGTTCCGTGGATCATGAAGGGCAGCTTGTCGTGGATCAGTTCGGTGCGCCCGCTGACTCCGCCGTGATCTGCCGAGGCCACGAAGTTGCGCAGCTTGCCGTCCTTCCGGTCGATGCCCTTGATGATGACGTTTTTCGCGCCCATGTCCAGCAGACGACCTAGACGCTCGCCAACCTGGGCATCGTCGAGGTCCTGGCCTTCGTAGTCGATGCCGGTCAGCAGACTGACCTCGGTCAAGTTGGGCATGAGCAGGTCGGCTCCATCGACCAGATTGGTCACGGCCCGGCACATCTCCTCGGTGTAGGTGGGATACATGGATCCGCCATCGCCCATGACCGGGTCGACCAGCCGCAGGGCTTTGGGATATTCCCGATACATGCGCTGAATGATATCTACCTGCTCGGCGCTGCCCAGGAACCCGCTGTAAATCCCGTCCAGTTCGACACCCTCCTTCTGCCAGGCATCCAGGTATCCCGGCAGCATCTCGGTGGTGTCGTGGAAGGTGTAGTCCTTGAACATGGTGTGTGCGCTGAACAGGGCTGTGGGCACCGGGCACACGTCACATCCGGCTGCCGAAAGGATGGGGATGGCGGCAGTCAGCGAGCACTTGCCATACCCGCACATGTCATGCACGGCGGCGACTCGGGGTATGTACTTGCTGTCGCGCTGGTAGAGCCTGTTCTGATCGTCAGTCTGTCCGGCCATCTTTCGAACTCCTTCATGCCTGCTGAGGCTGTTCGCAGCGGAGCCTTCTCCGTTGCTTACTCGACTCTACAGCGGAGGGGTTAAACGGGCACCGCCGCGTGTGGAATACCGAGATGAAAAAGGCCCGCTTTCAACCTTTTGGAAGCTGTTATAAAAAAGGACGATATCGAAAAGTCCTTTCTGGCTTGAACTGGTGGGCTTGGGCCGCTTATGGTCACAGTCAAGAACTCAGACAAGGATGAACCTCCCACGGGTACTTCATTCATCAGAAACAGATAGGAATCGACATGACCGACCAGAACCCGCACAAGTACCATTTCGAGACGCTTCAGCTCCACGTGGGTCAGGAGCAGGCCGACCCCGCCACTGATTCCCGGGCCGTGCCCATCTACGCCACCACCAGTTACGTCTTCCATGACTTCGACCACGCCGAGGCCCGGTTCGCGCTGAAGGACCCGGGCAACATCTACGGCCGTCTGACCAACTCCACCCAGGGGGTCTTCGAGGACAGGATCGCCGCCCTGGAGAACGGTACCGCCGGTTTGGCCGTGGCCTCGGGAGCGGCAGCCGTGGAGTATGCCTTCCGGAACATCACCCAGACCGGGGACCATATCGTGTCCTCCAAGAACATCTATGGCGGCACCTTCAACCTGCTCAAGCACACCCTTCCCCGCGATGGTGTCGAGACCACCTTCGTGGACCCTTCGGACCCGTCCAACTTCGAATCGGCCATCCAGGAGAACACCAAGCTGGTCTTCTTCGAGACCTTCGGCAACCCCAACGCCGACCTGCCCGACTTCGAGGCCATCTCCAAGATCGCCCATGACCACAACCTGCCGGTGATCGTCGACAACACCTTCGCCACTCCTTACCTGTTCCGGCCGCTGGAGCACGGAGCTGACATCGTCGTGGAATCGGCCACCAAGTTCATCGGCGGCCATGGCACCACCCTGGGCGGGGTCGTCGTGGAAGGCGGACAGTTCGACTGGGCGGCAGTGCCCGGCAAGTTCCCCACCTTGACCGAACCCGACCCCAGCTACCACGGTCTGCGCTTCTACCAGGATCTGGGGGCTGCGGCCTTCGTCACCCGCATTCGCGCCATCCTCCTGCGTGACACCGGCGCCGTCATCTCGCCCTTTGCAGCCTTCCTCCTCCTGCAGGGGACCGAGACGCTCTCGCTGAGGGTTGAGCGCCACGTTGAGAACGCCCTAAAGGTGGTGGATTATCTGCAGACCGTGCCGGAGGTGGAGTCGGTCAGCCACCCGGCCATCGAGGGCCGCCCCGACCACGAGCTCTACAAGCGCTACTTCCCCAACGGCGCCGGGTCCATCTTCACCTTCGATCTGAAGGGCGGCAAGGATGCGGCCAGGGTCTTCATCAACAACCTGCATCTGTTCTCCCTGCTGGCCAACGTGGCTGATGTGAAGTCCCTGGCCATCCATCCGGCATCGACCACCCACTCCCAGGAGACGCCGGAGGAGCTGGAGGATCAGGCCATCCATCCCGGCACCATCCGGCTCTCCATCGGCACGGAGAACATCGAGGACATTCTGGATGACCTCAGGGGTGCCTTCCAGGCATTGAAGGAGTCCGGTCTGGCCAAGTAACCGGCAATCATACTTCCTTCCTGGTCACGTATATGCGTGATATACGACCGAGAAGGCGAGAAAACAGAAGGTGCCTGTCGAAACCTCATTACGTTTCGATGGGCACTTTTGTATATGCCTCCCCTTCCTTCTCCAGTGGCAGACAGTACCTGACTGGTCAGGCGGAAATGTTCTGGTGGGTAAGATGGGGGCATGAAACATGGAGCAAAGACGAGGGCGTCTTCTGATTCGTCGTCCGGTGCGGGGAAACCGAGGCAGATAGCTCAGGTGGCCATCAAGGCCAAGGGACTGACCAAGGACTATGGCAGTGGGGAGAACCTGGTCCATGCCCTGCGGGGGGTCGACGTCGAATTCGAGCGGGGCAGGTTCACGGTCATCATGGGTCCCTCCGGGTCGGGCAAGTCCACTCTCATGCATACCTTGGCCGGCTTGGACACCGTTACCTCCGGACACGTCTACCTGAACGCCGATGCTGCCGGGGTGAAGGGCAGGCGGACCAGCCGTCATGGAGGGCGGAGGGGAGTGGTCGACCTGACCAAGCTCAACGACAATCAGCTGACTCTTTTGAGGCGCCAGAGTCTGGGCTTCATTTTCCAGAGCTTTAACCTCCTGCCCATGTTTACGGCCAAGCAGAACATCCTCATGCCTCTGATCCTGGATGGGGCCAAGCCGGACACAGCCTGGTTGGATGTTCTGGCCAAGACCCTGGGCTTGGAGGAGAGGCTGAGCCACCGACCCAGCGAGCTTTCTGGCGGTCAACAGCAGCGCGTGGCCATTGCCAGGGCACTCATCACCAAACCTTCCATCGTCTTTGCAGACGAGCCCACGGGAAACCTGGACACAGCCTCCTCGACCGAGGTGCTCAGCTTCCTGCGGGATTCGGTCCGCGAGCTGGGGCAGACCATCATTATGGTCACGCATGATGTTTTTGCGGCCTCCTTTGCCGACCGGGCTCTGGTATTTGCGGATGGGCGCATCGTGGCCGACCAGGACAGACCCACTGTGGATTCCATGAACGCCTTGCTCTCCGAGGAGGTCTTGGGATCCGCAGCCACAGCTGGCTCGGCTGCTCATCGCTGAGGGGAATGCTTGTGTGGTTCGTTGCCAGAAAAATGATGCGGCATGACCTGGGCATGATGGTTCCTGCCGGCATCGCCATTGTTGTCGGAACACTGTTTATTGCCATGACCTTCCTCTTCGGCAACACCATGGACGTTTCCATGCGGTGGATGGTCTCATCCGATGCTGCCCAGGCCAATTACGCCATCATCCCCGCGGAAGGGAGCCATCCTGACCAGAAAAGGGTGAAGGACTTCAAAACCGAGGAGCTGGCAAAGGTCCCAGGCGTTCACGCAGTCAGATCAGACACGCAGCTCATGGCGGATGTCCGCGCCGGCACGATCAAAAGCGAGAGCGTGATCGCCATTCCCATGGCGGATTCATCACTGATGCCGGTCGGTCTTGCCAAGGGAACCTGGCCCAGCGCCGATGACCAAGTGGTCCTACCCGGGCCGACTGTGTCCAGGCTCAAGCTCTCCTTGGGCGACAAGGTGAATCTGAACCTGTCGCCCAACATGCTGTATGTCGCCGAGGACCTTGGGCCGAAAGGGCAGGCCGGCGCTGACCAGGTGGCGGGCAGGTTCATATCGAAGCCCCTGACCTTGTCGGGCGTCAGCTCGAACCAGGGCAACGAGGGCGGCGAATTTGGCGAGTCGGGCGGCGCAATAGTGCTGACCCCCAAGACCATAGATGTCTTTATGGTTACAGCAGGTCTTGGTGGCATAGGTAACCTGTATGCCCAGAACGTTTACCTGAATGTTGGCGGGCAGGGCAGCGACCTTGATGGGAGTCTGGCCTCTCTGCGCAAGCTCATGCCTTCCGGCTATTCCCTTGAGGACCGTCACACTATGGAGGACCGACTGGTCAAGACCGCGCTCGGCGGTTCCCAAAACCCCGTCACCACCTTCCTTCTGGTCTTTGGCACCCTGGCCATGTTTGTGGCTGCCACAGTCATTGCCAACACCTTCCAGGTCATAGTCGCTCGGCAACGTCGCTACCTGGCCCTCCTGAGGACGATAGGCGCCAATAAGAGCCAGGTAAGGGCCAGCGTTCTGATGCGTTCCATCATCCTGGGCGCTGTGGCATCCCTTATCGGGGTCGGCGCCGCCATCGGCATCATGGCCATTCTGGGTGCAGCCAAGGCTCATACAAGTTCCCTCTACTTCCAATTGAAGCTGACTCCGGCGGTTATCCTGGTGCCTCTCGTTTTCGGCATCGTCGTCACGGTCCTGGCCTCCCTTGGCTCCTCTTGGGCCGCCACCAGGGTCAGTCCTTTGGAGGCGTTGAGGCCTGCCGATCTTCTGGAGAACAAGCGGACGAGCAGGATACGTCTGTTTGTCAGCGTGGCCATGATTCTGCTGGGCGTCGCCATGACGGTCTGGTCCCTCTGGCAGGTCAGGCTCAATGTTACGGCAGACAAGGCCAGCAAGCCATCCGGAGATGGGCCGAACATTGTTGCTGCTATGGCTGTCATCGGCATTGTCCTGGCCTTCCTGGGCATCCTTTTCAGTGCAAATCGTTGGATTCCTTTCCTGCTCAAGGGAGTCGGGTCCCTGGTTTCTCGAATCGGGCCCTCGTCCACAATCGCTGTGGCCAACATCGCTCGGAACCGCTCCCGTGTGGCGGCTACGGGTACCGCCCTCTTGATTGGTGTGACACTGGTTGCCACTCTGAGCACAGGCGCCGCCAGCGCCAAACAGACCATGGCCGACATGCTGGATGAGCACTACTCGGTCGATCTGCAGATCAGCGCTGATGGCTTGGATGCCGAGGCTCTGAACGCCATTCGTCGAATCGACGGGGTTGCGCAGGCCGAGCTGGTGCCCCAATATGCCGCCATGGTCAAATCAGGTGGCGAGAACGGTGCGGGAATGACTATTTTCGCTCTGGATCCACACAAGATCGATTGTCTCCTGAACGCCAAAGTCGGCAAGGATCTTTCCGGACAAGATGCCCTTCTTCTTCCAAAAAGCCTCATGGACAAACAGAAGGATTTTCATGACGGCGGGAATCTGGGACTCAATATACTCAACCCGATTCAAGGCGGCGCTCATGGCGGATCCGCATCGGTGGCTCAAAGACTCTTCGTGACCAGTGTCTATGCGCCTTTCCAGGGAATTGATGCCAACAATATATATGGCCTGACTGACTCATCCTTGCTAAATGGCATTCAGCCTCAGACGGTGCAGATCTGGGCCAAGATCGATGGCTCGCCAACAGTCTCGGCATTCATGGACAAGGTGAAAGACGCGCTTTCTGGGTATTCGGCTGTTTCCGTCAAGGGTGGGTTGGCTGAGAAGCAGCAGTGGGATCGGACCATCGACAGCCTGCTCATGATCATCCTGGCTCTTCTGGCGGTGGCGGTTGCCATCGCCCTGATCGGCGTGGCCAATACGCTTTCCCTTTCGGTGCTGGAACGCCGGCGGGAGTCCGCCACCCTGCGGGCCATTGGGATGACCCGGAAGCAGATTAGACGGTCACTGGCTGTGGAATCAGGGCTGATAGCCCTGGGGTCGTCCTTGTCTGGCATGGTCCTGGGCCTGCTCTTCGGCTGGGCTGCAGCCTATGAGATATTCTCCTCTCTGGGTACGGTGGCTTTCCCCATTCCCTGGTCCACCGGGCTGGTGATTCTGCTGGTGGCGCTCGTAGCGGCGATTCTGGCAAGTGTTCTGCCCGCAAGGCGCGTCAACCGGACCCCACCGGTCGTGGCTCTTGCTGAGGAATGACGGCAAGCAGCCTTCATCCTGGCATGCTTTGGTCGGCGTCGGGAATGAATGACTCATTCTACCGGGTGATGATTTCCTTGATGCTGCTCGGAAACGATTCAGCTTGAGCTAAGGAAGCTCGTTATTCCTGTAGTCAATCAAGGAGATCTAGGCAACAGCCTCAATTCCTTGGTCCGATGGTTGCATGTCTTGTGACTCATGTCTCTTGTGCTGAACATGATTCGCTTCATCTCCGCAGATGTCCATTCCCGCAGCCCCGCGTTGAGTTGGATGGTGTCAGCCTAACAGGAGGACTTCTTCAGCGCACTCATCCGTAAGGATGATTATCTTCATCGCTCCCAGGGAGCATATCGCGGCAGCCGATGGCCGCATAGGGTCGGAAGCTGACGGGAGAAAGGTTTCCTCGCGGATAAGGAGCACCATGCAGAACAAAGCGGATAATTCGTCTTCACAAGGGTTGATCGACAGAGCAGGTCCAGGCATCGTGGGTCAGCCGGCCGTCAGCGCCAGGCAGCTGACCAAGGATTATGGGCAAGGATCGAACGCCGTCCATGCCCTGCGTGGAATTGACGTGAATTTCGAACAAGGTCGGTTCACGGCCATCATGGGTCCTTCAGGTTCGGGCAAGTCAACGCTCATGCACGTTCTGGCTGGTCTGGATACTGTCACCTCAGGTCATGTCTATATGGGCGCTGATCTTCTGCATTCGAAGAGCGGAGATCGTCACCATCCATCGATTGATCAGGCCGGCCGAGTCGACCTGACACGAATGGACGACCGTCAGCTGACCCTTATCAGGAGACGGCATCTGGGATTCATCTTCCAGAGCTTCAACCTATTGCCTATGTTCACTGCCAAACAGAACATCCTCATGCCGCTGGTACTGGACGACGTTCGGCCCGACACCTCATGGATGGAGCAGCTGGTAGAGACTCTGGGATTGTCGGAGAGGCTGGACCATCGGCCCAGCGAGCTCTCGGGTGGCCAGCAGCAGCGAGTGGCAATCGCCAGGGCCCTCATCACCAAGCCTTCGATCGTCTTTGCGGACGAGCCTACGGGAAACCTGGACACGGCTTCCTCGACCGAGGTGCTCAGCTTCCTTCGGGATTCGGTCCGCGAGCTGGGGCAGACCGTCATCATGGTCACGCATGATGCCTATGCCGCATCCTACGCCGATCGTGCGCTGGTCTTTGCCGACGGACGGATAGTCGCGGACCGACAGAATCCGACAGTGAAGGCCATGAATGACCTTCTGGCTGAACAAGTGTCGGCTGGCACTGCAGGCGATTCCCAGGTACGGGACTAGGGGGTGCACTGTGTGGCGGATAACCCGTACGATGATGAAGCGCGATGCACGTATGATGATGCCGGCTGGTCTGGCCATCGTTATCGGCACCCTCTTTATGTGCCTGACGCTCCTTTTTGGCAACGTGGCGAAAGCCTCCATGCGTCGCGAGATCAGCGTGGATGCTGGTCAAGCCAACTATGTTGTGGCCTCCAGAGAGGATCAGGACAAGCCAATCCTGTTCGACGAGTTTGACGGCAAAGGACTGTCGAACTTGCAGGGGGTTCGTGGTCTGCGCCCTGATGTCAGCCTCTTGGTGGATACGGAAGCGAACGGTCAATCCAGCAAGGGGATTCTGGCCATTGTGAGTGCCAGGCAGGAACTCATGCCTGTTGATCTGGTCCGGGGGCAATGGCCGGATTCAGATGATCAGGTTGTGCTGCCGCATCCCGTCTCCGACAGGCTCCAGGCGGGCCTGGGTGATAAGGTGCGCCTCCATCTGTCCACCTTGATGCTGCCAGGTAGTGATAGCGATAGTGCTCAGGATTCTGCAAGCAAAGAACGCCTTGTTGACCAAGGAACCGTGGACTTGACCATCTCAGGCATCAGCAAGAGCCGTGGTCGACAGTACGATGCCTTCGGTGGAGCTGTGGTGCTGAGGGATTCTCGGATTGAGCGTCTGCTGAGTATGGCGGGAATAGTTGGACCGGAGTCTCCTCCTGTGAATAATGTCTATCTGCAGGTTGATGGCCAAGGCAAGGAGCTTCAGAACACTCTGCAAAATATCAGGCGATACGTTCCCAAGGGATACCAGCTGGAGGATCGTCGTACCATAGAGGACAGGCTGCTCAGAGAGCAGACCGGTGATGGTGTGGACATCACAACTCTTTTCCTCATGACTTTTGGTTTGCTGGCCATGGTGGTGGCTGCCTTGGTGATTGCCAACACCTTCCAGATCATGGTGGCCAGACAGCGCAGGTATCTGGCCCTGCTGAGGATTATTGGTGCTGATCGACGGCAAATCAGGGTAGGCGTGCTGCAGCAGGCCCTGCTTCTTGGCGTCATATCGTCCCTGATCGGCATCCTGCTGGCCATGGGCTTGATGGGCCTTGCCGGTTGCCTTGGTTTGCATTCGGGCACCATGAAGTTTGAACTCCTGCTTACACTCTCCTCCCTCCTGGTTCCGTTTGTGCTCGGTGTTTTGGCAACCCTGGTGGCTGCCTTTGGATCTAGTCATAGGGCTATCAGAGTCAGACCGCTTGAAGCCCTGCAGCCAGTGGATTATCAGGAGCAGGGCAGCAGGAATCGGACCGGTTTACGAATCAGTATCCTGCTGGCTGTCATTGGTCTGGCGTTGGTGACCTGGTCATCTTGGCGCGTAGGGGAGTTAGTCCGGACAAACTCTGGCGACACAGTCCAGACCAGTAATCAGCAGGAACGATTGCTAGGTCTCGCAGTATTGGGTGTTTTGCTGATCTTTCTGAGTGCGCTGGTAGGGGCTCGGCGATGGATTCCGGCTCTTCTGCGTTGTTTGGGTAAACCTGTGTCCAAGATTGGACCATCTTGCAGGGTCGGAGTGGCGAATATCGCTCGAAATCCCTCACGAGTCGCTGCCACAGGTGTTGCTCTGCTGATTGGCGTAACTCTGGTCTCCACTTTGGCTACGGGTGCGGTAACCGCTAAACGTACTTTGTTCAAGGATATTGATCAGCGTTATTCCGTGGATATTGAAATATCTGGTCAGGGGCTGAACAAGAGAAATGTGCGGGCCATTGAGCGTGTCGAAGGTGTTGCAGATGCAGAGCTGGTGCAGCGATTTAATGCCAAGGTCGAGTCAGGAGGCCCCTCACAAGCTTCCATGACTGTCTATGCCTTGGATGCTTCACGGATCAGGCGAGTGCTTCATGCCGATCTGGGTCCAGATATGCAAAGGTCGGATGCGCTACTGGTGTCGACCAGAACGATTTCCAAGCATTCCGGTTACCGGGATGGAAGTCAGCTGAAGTTGTCGATAGCTGATCCTCAGGCGGACGACGAACGTGAAAAGGAGGCAGATGCAAGAAGAACATTGACCGGGGTCTTCGCCGGATTCGGCGGGCTGGATACCAGTGGCGTCTATGCAATCACGGACTCCCGGAATGTCGCTGGGATTGACACCAAGACGCATGAAATCTGGATTAGGACGCAGGGAGATCGCGATACCGCACTGCTCTTGGATGACATACGTCAGGCTGTAGGAGAGCATGACGACATGGCTATGAGCGGAGGGCTGACGCAAATGAGGACATGGAGCGAAAGAATCGATTCCTTGTTGGCAATCATGGTGGCGTTGCTGGGCGTTGCTGTGATTATCGCCCTGATAGGGGTTTCCAACACTTTGATGATGTCGGTGCTGGAACGCCGTCGTGAGACTGCCACGCTCAGGGCAATCGGCATGAGCAGCGTCCAGGTTCGTCGATCCTTGGGAGTCGAGGCCTGCATGATAGCCCTGGGAGCCAGTCTGGCTGGAATCGTTCTAGGAACGCTCTTCGGATGGATAGGAGCCTACCAGGTCTTTGTGCCCTTAGGGTCCGTGACTTTCACCGTGCCATGGTCGGCTTTTGTGCTGATACTGCCAGTGGCCTTGCTGGCTGCTGTGGCAGCCAGTGTGCTGCCAGCCAGGGAGGCAGTCAAGGTTTCACCCATTGAGGCTCTTGGTGACGATTGATGCTGCATGACGTCCAGGTTCATACCAGATGGTTTTCGTAAGCGAAGACCACCGCCTGGACGCGGTCGCGGGCATTGATCTTCTGGAGAATGTGAGTGACATGAGTTTTCACTGTGGGCAGTGAGATCCCCAGATTGTCGGCTATCTCCTGGTTGCTCAGACCTTGGGCTATGTGAATCAGGACCTGCAGCTCGCGATCAGTGAGCAGGTCCACTTCGGGATCGCGGTAGGTCGATCCCGATGGCATGGACCCGGCCGCAGGCACGTCATGGGCCATGTGTTCGATCAGGCGTTTTGTAGCCGAAGGAGCGATGATCGCATTGCCCCGGTGAACTGTACGGATGGAGGACAGGAGGGTTTCAGGCTCGGTATCCTTGAGCAGAAATCCTGATGCGCCGGCTTTTATGGCAGCCATGACGTATTCGTCAAGATCAAAGGTGGTCAGCACAATGACCCTGGACTCCGGTCGGTCAGGTGACAAGGCAGTGATTCGGCGGGTGGCTGTCAAACCATCCACGCCGGGCATGCGGACATCCATGAGGATTACATCGGGCTGCAGGCGTGAGGCCAGATCCACTGCCTGTTCGCCGTCTGCGCCTTGGCCAACCACGGTCATGTCATCCTGGGAGCCGATGACCATGGCAAAGCCGGCCCGGACCAGATTCTGGTCATCCACGATGGCAACGCTGATGTGTTTGGTCCGTTCCATGATTGCCTGCTTCTTTCCGTTAGATGGTAGCCACCGCTACCATTCAGATTTTATCTGAGTTGAGTGTTGCCAGGAATTACGGCTGATTTTGATTTGTGTCTAAGGCAATCGCTGTAAGTGTTGCCTGAATATCCGTTGCCGGAGTAACTGTCAAATAATTAAACGACTTACCCTAGTCATTGATTCCTGGGGCAGGTTAATGTTCGGATGCATGATTCGTGGGGTGCTTGATTCTTCGGTTGTGCTGATTACCTGCTGTGCTCATTAGTGCTCATTATCAAGAATGCCCATGCCTGGTGTCCGATTGGACATACATCGGTTTCTTGTCCCGTTGCGAATGTTGCGAAGGGTTGTCAACCTGATCGTTAAGATCTACTGGCAGGGGTTTGGCTGGGTGAAGAGCTGTCATAGGTGGGGTTTTGTGGGTGGATTCAACCTTGTGGCTCCCATCTGAATTAACACTCTTGTTCGGGTCATGGATGGTCTCGGTGTCTGAATGCGGGTCGGTGCTGGAACTGTGACGCAGGACTGTTAGCAGTTGCCGCATCCGAGCCAGGGCCTCGCGTCCTTGACTTGCAATGTCGCCGAAGGCTTGTGCTATCTGTTCCGGGGGAGGGCTCACTCCCTTGACTTGATAATCGTTCAACACGCCGATGGCTTTAGTGGTGGATGCAATGACTGTATTTAGTGTGTCAGCTACTTCTACCTGCATGGTGGCGCCGATAAGTTCCCGTTCCTGATTGGCGGCCAGAGCCTGGCTTTCCTGCAGGGTCTGGCTTAGCGCGCGCTCGCGTTCCTGCTGCAGAATAAGGACCGAACCACGAGTGCGTTGGTGCGACGCAATCAGAATGGTCAGCAGACAGATCAAGGCCGGCGCGGCCATCACTGTGAAATGCGTTAAATTGGACGCAGAAAAAGGTGATTCTGCTGGTCGTTCTGTAATGTATGACAGAACGTTGGGACACCCTTGGTTATTGGCCACACATCTGGCAGCCCATAAAACCACATCCGTGATGACCGCGAATGGAACCCATCGCCTGGTGGTGTCTTTACCGTAAACCACTGCCGAATAGACGGCGATTGGGGAACAGATCGCAGCCTCTGGCAGCCATGGCGAGAAGAGCAGCAGCAGGGCGGCAACTGCAGCCACTAGGGCGGCGCAAATGCCGGGACGGACTCTGCGCACAATCAGAGGCAAAGTGATACCTAGCGTGGCGATGATCCTTACTGGTCGGCCCGGATCATATTGGGGCGTGACAGGTGCTATAGAAAGAGCTTGACCTGGATTCCCTACCAACACGAGTCCGATTACCAAACCCAGGTCGGCTGTCAATGGATGGCGTTGAAACCAAGTGAAGAGCTTGGAGACAATCGAGCGCAGGGACCATCGAGCTTGTCGATTTGCGTATATTCCCATTTCGGGGTCGGATTTTGGCGGAGCGACAAAAGGAATCCATACCTGAAGGTGGTAACCGCCATTTGGTTTGGGACCAGCCTGAAGGTTGCCTCCCAGAGACGTCAGTCGTTCCCGCATTCCCAAAAGGCCGAAGCCTGAATGCTCAGGTTGTTCCATCTGCGGCTGAGAATCTGAAAGAGTAGTGGCAAGGTCAAGCGGGTAGTCGTCAATAGTCAGGCTCAAACCGTCCGTGAACCACCGTTCATCAATCAACACGTGTGAAGCAGGAGCGGCATGCTTGCGAACATTGGTCAATGCTTCCTGCAGGACCCGGTAAACAGTTATGGCGCGGCTGCGATCCAACCTTTGCGGTTGGGGCCGGCCTTCGACTCGTCGACTGAATTGTGATTCTGGCTGAGTGAGTCGAGCCGCATCTATCAGGTCTGTCCATGATCCGTAGCTGGTCGGTGGATTGCTTGAAGAGGTGGCAGCCGAGGGCCAAGTATGTGCATTGCCGGCCGTATCAACGTTGGCCTTGGCAGTGTTAACAGTTGGAGTCTCTTTAATTGTGGGAAGATGACCGCTGGCTTGTCTTGGTTGAGCAAGTTCTGCATCAACTGAATTGCGATCATGCGCGTTCGCAAATTGACGAGTAGAGCTCGTTGGGGCAGTTGCTTGAGATTGGTCAAGTATTTTTGGGGAAGACTGGTGTTGACTTGGGGGGAAATCCGTTGTTTTTTGGCTGGTTTCGGCCGCCGGGTTGGTTGGAGCCCTGAGTTTGCCGAAGAGCGAGCTCAGCTCACGTAGGGCGCGACGGCCCTCTTGATCAATCGTGCGCATGGTCTTGAGGGCCAGGTTCGCATCGGCAGTGGCAGCATATCTGCCGGCATCGGCCTGCACGATGACAATGGACAGGGTGTGTGCGACGACATCGTGCATATCACGGGCCATGCGGGCCCGCTCAGCGCTTGCAGACAGGGCCGCGCTTTGTTCTGCCTGCAGGGCCAAGGCGTGGTTGCGTTGCCGGGCCTCGTCAAGGGCATCCCGCCTGGTCTGCGTCCAGTAGGAGGCAATGATGGCGACGAGCAGCAGAAGCCCATCGAACAGAAAATTCAATAGGAAGTTGATCGTCAGCTCTTTAAATGAGCTCGGCGACATGAAGGTGCGGTCCTGCCGTGTCCTGCCTGGAGGCAGAAACCCCGAATTGACCAACGTGAAGGCCAGGCAGGCTAAGGACATCATGACCCAGGTCAAGGTCAGGTAGAGTCGACGCAGGGATGGGCGTCCGTAGAGCAGACAGGAATAGACCATTACCAGGCAGACTGCATCAGCGAGCATGATGGCAGGCCCCAACAGGAGCTGAGCCAGAGCCACAGCGATGAAGAGCCCGGCTGCCAGGTCGGGGAATCGGCGACGGATAATGACAGGCGCTATGATCAGGATCGTCCAGATCAGAATTTGGATTTTCTGCGAGGGGATCAGGGCTCCATCTATTGGAACGGAAGCGGAGGTGGGGCCGCTCACCAGTAGAAGTAGAAGGATGGCCAGGAGAGTGTCAGTCAGCAGCGTTCGACCGTTGGACCCGGTGATCGGCCGCTGCGCTGTTTGACTGACTGTGTTCATGGAACCAACAATATTCGTGGGTGATGGGAGGCGCCATCAGTCCGAGGGATGATGTGGTCAAATATGGTCCCTGGCTATCGCAAGGTGGATGATTCGGAGCAGTCACAATCGGGGGTGGGTGCTTGATGATTGGTCGAAGGATTGTGGCTTTGCAGATGTGGTTACTGATCATCGGTTTAGCCACCTCGAGGGGCTTAATGCCGTTCCTTCACTCAAATACCAGTCAGGCCGACTCCCCGTCGTGCATTCCACAACGGTTCGTCGGCCTGACAAAGCCGGGGAGGGGCCAAAAGCGGTCCACCTGCCTAATCGTTGGACCCCGACCAACGGACCTCGGTCATAAGACCCCGGTGGACTAATCCCGATGGCTTGATTTTGATGGTCCGCCCCCGAGCGCCCAATCTCAGGAGAAACGCAGCCGAATCTGCTCGGCTGTGCCGTAGGAGGCCTGCGCCCCCTGCCCGGTGGCGGCGTAGGCGGAGACGTAGGAGGCCAGCTGGGCGGCCTGCACCAGGGTCATGTCGGAGGCAAGGCCGGCCAGCACGGTGCCCATGAAGGCGTCCCCGCAGCCGGTGGTGTCCACGGCGTCCACATGCACGGCGTGAATCCGGTAGGTCCGGCCCTGGTCCAGCACCATGGATCCCTCGCCGCCCAGAGTGACGATGGCCCGGTAGAAGCCGAAGTCCCGCATGGTCTGGTTGATCCGGTCCCAGTCGGCCCCCAGCCAGTCGCCGTCCTCGGGCTCGTCGATGCCCAGCAGCTGAGCCATCTCATGCTCGTTGACCAGGATCAGATCCGAGTTGGCGATCAGGTCGGCGGGCAGGTCGGCACGGAAGGGGGAGTCATTGAGCAGCACGGTCATGCCGGCCTCGTGGCCCATGCGCGCGGCCTCGGTGACCGTCTCGATGGGGCTCTCCAGGCACAGGCCCAGCACCTTGGCCGAGGTCAGGGCCTGGCGGGAGCGATGGGCGTAGTCCACATCCACCTTGCCGTTGGAGCCGGGGGAGTAGACGATGGTGTTCTCGCCGCGCGCATCCACGGTGATGACTGTGGTTCCGCTGGCTCCCGGCACGGTCATCACATGGGAGACGTCCACCCCGGCGTTGCCCAACTGCCCCAGCAGGAAGTCGGCGTTGGAGTCGGATCCCACGGCCCCGAAGAGCCTGACCTGGGCGCCGATGCGGGCCGCGGTCGCCGCCTGGTTGGCCGACTTGCCCCCGGGCAGCACCTGCAGGGGACCGCCGTTGATGGTCTCGCCGGGCTTGGGCAGCCGGTCGGTGTTGACGGTGTAGTCCGCATTCATGGACCCGACCACCGAGATGGATCCTGTGATGGTATCCAGTCCCTTGAGCACCTGGTCGGATGCCGCCGCCATATCTTTAATCATGTTTCTCCGTTCCTTGATGAGCTTGTCCGCCTTGATAATCACACTGTGACAGGTTCAGGGATCCTGGCCGGTGTGCGCGGGCGGGCGCCCCACCGAGGCGCAGTGGCGGTAGCTGGTCTGTAGCCGGACCGACCGCACGGGCGAGCCTGCCATCAGAGCCAGGAGCATGTCCACGCAGCGGGTCCCCATGGTGTCGATCTGCTGGGAGATGGTTGAAACTGCCGGGGTCAGGATGCGGAAGACGGGCAGGTCGTCGAAGGTGATCATGGACAGGTCCTCGCCGATGCTGATTCCCCGGGACTGGGCCGTTTTGATGGCGCGTATGGCATCCAGGGAGGATCCGAAGAGCACGCCGGTGATTCCCTGCCGGGCCCAGAGGTCGATCATGTCGGGGTCGAAGGTGCCGGGGTCAACCTGGTCGGCCAGGGGGTCGTCCATGTCTTTTATGCTTGCCAGCAGGTTCCGGTATACGTCCAGACGTTCCCGGAAGGTGGCCGATTCCTTGAGTGGCCCGGGCACCAGGGTGATGCGTCGGTGGCCCTGGGCGTGCAGATCCTCAAGGGCCTGCCGCAGACCGGGCTTAGGGTCGGCGTCCACGTAGGGGATTGTCCGCCCGTCGCGTCCGGCGGCACCCTCGGCGGCACGGTCCACGCAGACCAGGGGCAGTCCGCGTCGGGTCAGTTCCTCCAGGGTGCGCGAGGAACGCGGCCCGGGCACGATGATGGCTCCGTCGATGTGCTGGCCCAGCAGGTTGCGCACCTGGGCCCGATCCTCGCCGGGGTCGCCCTGGGTGGAGGTGCAGATCAGGGTCTGGAAGCCATGGTTGAGCAGCTGGCCCTGAATCAGATAGGCCAGATCCGCGAAGTAGGAGTTGCGGATGTCGGGGATGAGCAGGCCGATGGTGCGCGAGTGGGCGGAGTGCATGGATCGGGCCCGGGAGTCCGGCACATAGTGCAGGTCGTGGATGACCTGGTTGATGCGCTGTCGTGTGGCGGGGGAGATGCGCCCGGAGTCGTTGAGGGCTCGGGAGACCGTCGATACGGAGACACCGGCCCGTTGGGCCACATCCCTGATCGTCGCGTATGCCATCATGGCCTTTCGTCGAAGTGGTCGGCCGCCGGGCCGGACTGCCGACCTCGGCGGTTGCCTGACCGCCGCCATGGGCAGGCGAACGGTTCTGACAGCCTTCAGTTATATCAGTGCGGTAACGATACCGCAACTTTCACTGCATGCCCGCCGAGGCTTGGCTGTGGGTGAAGGCGGGCGTGGCTGAATGCTAGGGGCTGAAGCTGCTGTTTGCGCGATTATGCTGGGGTAGGGAGATGAACAGCGGCCGGGCTGGTTTGGGGCTGTTAGGCCTTCTGGCCGGTCTGGCCGTGTTTCCTCCTCTCCCGGGCGGGGACGGGGGCGTGCATGCCTGCCCTCGGCTTCTGCCTGCGGAAGTGTGGTGGGGGCGCGGGAGGGAAGTGTCGGCTCTCTTGGGGTTGAGCCTAAAGTGGCACTTGTCCTCCCTGCTCCCCCTTGATGGGCCGGGGGCGGGGGGATTGATACGCCGCCCGGCCGCTCTTACTCGTGCGAAGCGTGAAGCAGTCGGCGTGTCTCCTGCCGGTGGCGGCGTGAGGCGAGGACCCCGCCCATGCCGGTCATGCCGGTGGCCAGGGCGAGCAGGATGCCCTGCCCGCCTGCCTGGGGGAGCACGCCTGCTGGCAGGTACGTGTACCTGAGGCTAGTGTCCGGCGTTTGGGGTGCGCCGCCCAGCGTGTAGTCCACGCTGACGGTGACCGTGCCCGGCTGGTGTGCGGGCGTGGTCACGGTCACGCTATTGCCGTCGCCGCGCGTCAGCCCTGATGCGGCGGTCTGGTCGAACCTGACGCCGGTGATCACCAGAGCCAGGTTGAACGATACCGGCACAGGAGCCGACTTGCTGTCTGTGCTGCCGTCGCCGAGCCGGCCATAGCCGTTGCCTCCCCATGCCCAGGCGTTCCCGTCGCTGCCCACGGCCAGCGAATGACTCCATCCGCCGCTTACTTGTGCGGCTTGCAGTCCTTTGCTCCTGTCGGTGGGGCTGGCGGGGTCGCGCACGCGCACAGGAACAGACGAACTCGCATAGCTGCCGCTGCTGTTGTTGCCGAGCTGGCCATACTGGTTGTCTCCCCATGCCCAGGCGTTGCCGTCGCTGCCGAGGGCCAGTGAATGAGAGCCTCCGGCGCTGACCTGCAGGTAGGTGAAGTCCGCTGGCAGGTCCGGGTAGGTTTTCCGGTCGGGCGTCCTCACCCTGACCGGCGCAGCCCGGTAGCTGACGGTTGTCCCGTCGCCGAGCCGGCCATTGCCGTTGTGTCCCCAGGCGTAAACGTTGCCGTCGCTGCCCACGGCCAGCGAATGCCAGTATCCGGCGCTGACCTGCAGGTAGGTGAAATCCTCCGGCAGGTCCGGATACATGCTGCGGTCGGGCGTCTTCACCCTGACCGGCGCAGACTGGCTGTAGCTGCCTGTCCCGTCGCCGAGCTGGCCATAGTAGTTGTATCCCCAGGCGTAAACGTTGCCGTCGCTGCCGAGGGCCAGTGAATGAGAGCCTCCGGCGCTGACCTGCAGGTAGGTGAAGTCCGCCGGCAGGTCCGGGTACGTGCTGCGGTCGGGCGTCTTCACCCTGACCGGCGCATGCCGATCGGTGGTTGTCCCGTCGCCGAGCTGGCCATCGCCGTTGTATCCCCAGGCGTAAACGTTGCCGTCGCTGCCCAGGGCCAGGGAATGATAATATCCGGCGCTGACCTGCAGGTAGGTGAAATCCGCCGGCAGGTCCGGGTACGTGCTGCGGTCGGGCGTCTTCACCCTGACCGGCGCAGTCTGATAGCTGCTGGTTGTCCCGTCGCCGAGCTGGCCATTGCTGTTGTTTCCCCAGGCGTAAACGTTGCCGTCGCTGCCCAGGGCCAGTGAATGAGAGCCTCCGGCGCTGACCTGCAGGTAGGTGAAATCCGCTGGCAGGTCCGGGTACGCCTTGCGGTCAGGCGTTCTCACCATGACCGGCGCATGCTTGTCGTCTCTCGTCCCGTTGCCGAGCTGGCCATAGTAGTTGGATCCCCAGGCGTAGGCGTTCCCGTCGCTGCCCACCGCCAAGGAAAAACCATAGGTGTAGTCCCTTCCTCCGCTGATCTGGCTGAATCTGATGCCGCGGCTGGCGCTGTCGGGCGGGGTGATGGTCGTGGGTTCCCTGCCCAGCTGGCTGCCCTTATCAGGGCTGATGCTCCACCCGCTGTTCCGGCTTGCCGGCGTCCAGTGGGCGGCCAGGGTCAGGTACTTGTCGACGGGTCTGCTGAAATCGTAGGCGATATTGCCGATGAACCATCCGTCGAACAGGAAGCCTTCCCGCTCAGGGTCGGGGGAGGGGCGTTTCGCCCTCCCGTACGGGGCGGGGACAGTCTGGTCTGCTGGTTTGGGGTTTCCGCCGCCTGTGTCGAAGCGGACCGTGAACGCGGATCCTGGTTCCGCAGCCCGTGCCGGCGGCTGGTCGACCGTGTACGCAAGGCTCCTGGCGAAAGGCTGCCCGTACTGCCTGCCAGTGATGAGGATGGCGGCTTGTCCCGGCTTGCGGGCGGGAGCTTCAGCCCGCCAGGCGCTGCCGGTCTTGCTGAGGTTGAGCGGCTGGCCGTCCAGGCTGGCTGATTCCAGGATGGGCGCTGTGGCGGTGCTGACTCTTGCTGGCTTGTCTGGGTTGTTTTGAGGGTTCATGCTCCATGTGAGCATGCCGCCCTGCCTGCTGATGGCGCTGATCCTGTTGCCGGCAGCGGCGGCCTGCACGTAGGCTTGGTTCCTGCTGTCTGCGCGTTTGGGGGTCTTGCCGGGCTGCCAGGTACAGACGTGGCCGTCCGCATCAGTGATGGCGGCCTGGTCCTTGTTGGCGGTGATCCGGCTGGCCTGCGCGCCGTCCGGCAGGCTGACTGGGGTCATGCTTGTCGTGCTGCCAGCCAGGTACCGGGCCTGCCCGTCCGTGTCCAGGAGGAGGAACCCCTGGTTGAGGGCCTGCGCCTGGACGATACGGGTTTCCGGCTGCTGCTTGACGCGGACGGGCTTGCCGCTTCCTGTCTTGCTCATCTCCCAGGTCCAGGCCTGCCCGTCCTCGTCCACGATGAGGGTCCGGCTGGCGGAGGCGACGGCGGTGACGGCCTGCGCCTTTCCGGGCAGGCTGATGGCGGCCTGCTCCAAGAATTTCGGGTTCAGGCCCTGGCTGTCGGCCTGGCTGGTCCGGAAAGCGTGGATTTGTCCTTGTTGGTCCACTGCCAGGAGCCGATCGTCGTTCATGCTGATGCTGGTGAACCTGATGTTCCGATCGGCGTCAAGGATGGCGGGCGTGGGCTGTCTGCTGGCCCAGGTGTATATCCGCTGGTCGGATCCCAAAGCAGCCTGCGATCGGCTGCCTGCTGAGGCCTGCAGGTAGCGGAACCCGGCAGGAGCCTGGGCGGGGGAGGGAACCTGTTTGGGTGTGCTGTCCTGCGTCCAGGTGTGGATGCGGCCGTCGCCGGCCAGGCCGAGGAACCGGTCTCCAGCGGCTTGGATGCTGGCGAATTGAGGTTCCTGCCTGTCGGGCGGGCTGATGGTCAGCCGGGCGCCGGAGGCGGGCCCGTGCTCCGGGCTCAGCCGCCAGTCCGCGGTCTTGGTCCACTCTGCTTTCAGGGTGGTGTCCTGGAGGATGGGGGTCCGGAAGTCATAAGGCTGGTTGTCGTGTGTCCACCCGTCGAACCGGAAGCCATCACGTTGAGGATTCTGCTGCGGAGGGAAGGCGAGCGTCCCGGTCTTCACGCTCGCCTGGGTGGGTGTGCTGCCGTTGTTCGGGTCGAAGCGCACTGTGTGTGAAGGTTGATCATCCGCCTTTTTGGTTGATTTGGCCGTAGCGGAGTCTGCGCTGTCGGGTGTTTCCGTCGTCGATGACGGGGTGTTTGGGCTTGCTGTCGGGCTTAACGGTGTGGTGGATTGTATCGGTGATGGTGTGGGCGGTGGCGTGCTGGTTGCGCTGCTGGGGAGAATGCCGGAGTTTTGCTTAGCTACGCGAGGGGTCTGACGACCCCCCCCCCCCGGTGAGGACAGGAGCATCCGCCTGGGCGGATGCGACGCCCAGGCCCGCAAGCATTCCCAGCAGGACGATCATCATCGCCAGGATGCGACGCAGACGGGAAACCAAATGCATCACCAAAACCCCTTCACCAGACACCAAGCGGTATCAACACCGCTTGCCTACTCAAGTTCTGCCTGCCAGCGCCAACCCTGCATCACATCGCAGGAGCCAATGGCGCAAGCCAGCCGTCTTCTCGACATCCCCCGCTTTTCACCCTACCACCCAGCCCGCCGACAACACACACAAGCCAATAGCCTCCAGGTGACGATGATCCCGCTAGGTTGGGGGAATGCGGTTGTTCAAAACAATTATGCCCAGCCGTGAAGCAAGTACGGAAACCGATCTGACTTGGAGCCATGTGACCTTGGCGAGTCTGGCCACGTCAATATCTGTCTCAGGCCGAGGAAAAGAGCAGCTTGCTCGTATTTCCGCCATCAGAAATGTGGTGGGGCGCAGGAGGAGTGCCGGCTCCTTGGGGATTGAGCCTTGTATGACACTTTCCTCCATGCGCCCCCGTTGAGGCGGGTGGACGGGGGTTGACCCACCTGCCAGCCTTCTTACTCGTGTGAAGTATGTAGGAATCGCTTCGTTTCTTTCCTTTGGCGGTGGGAGGCCAGCATCCCGCCCATGCCGGTCATGCCGGTGGCCAGGGCCAGCAGAATGCCCTCACCGCCGGCCTGGGGGAGCACACCTGTAGGCGTGTATGTGTAGGTGAGGGATGTGTCGGTCAGCGTGTTTCCTGCGCCGCCCATCGTGTAGTCCACGCTGACCGTGACCGTGCCTGGCTGATGTGCGGGCGTGAGTACAGTGGCGCTGTTGCTGACAGGAGTCAGATGCGTGCCGGGGCTGGCGTCGAACCTGGCTGCGGCGATCACCGGCTGCAGGTTGAACACCACCGACACAGGAGCTAACTTGCCGTTGGTGGTGCCGTCGCCGAGCCGACCGTTTCCGTTGTTTCCCCAGGCGTACAGATATCCGTCGCTGCCCACGGCCAGCGAATGCCAGTATCCGGCGCTCACCTGTGTGGCTTTCAGCCCTTTGTTTGTGTCAGTGGGGTTGGCGGGGTCACGCACGGGCACAGGAACATACGAATCCGTTTTCGTGTTGTTACCGAGCTGACCATACCAGTTGTATCCCCAGGCGTAGGCGTATCCGTCGCTGCCCACGGCCAGCGAATGCCAGTATCCGGCGCTCACCTGTGTGGCTTTCAGCCCTTTGCTCGTATCAGTGGGGTTGGCGGGGTCGCACACGCGCACAGGAAAAGGATTCCCACTGTAGCTGTCGTTGGTGGTGTTGTTACCGAGCTGGCCCTTGATGTTCCATCCCCAGGCGTATGCGTACCCGTCGCTGCCCACGGCCATCGAATGATCGTATCCGGCGCTGATCTGTATGGCTTTCAGCCCCGTACTCGTTTCGAAGGGATTGCCGGGGTCGCGCACGCGCACAGGGAAAGCCGAATGTGAATCCTCAGAGATGTCGTTGGTATTGTCGCCAAGCTGTCCATAGCTGTTCCATCCCCAGGCGTACACGTATCCATTGCTGCCCAAAGCCAGCGAATGCAAGTTACCGGCGCTGACTTGTATGGCTTTCATCCCCATACTCTCATCAGCAGGGCTGTCGGGAGTGCGCACGAGTACCGGGAAAGGCGAATACTCGCTGAAACCGCTGGTGTTGTTGCCGAGTTGGCCATACCAGTTCCATCCCCAGGCGTAGGCGTTTCCGTTGTTGCCTACAGCCAGCGAAAAATCGCCTCCGGCGCTGACCTGTACGGATTGCAGCCCTTTGCTCGTGTCGGCGGGGGTGGCGGGGTCGCGTATGCGCACAGGAACATACGAATTCGTTTTCGTGTTGTTGCCGAGTTGGCCGAAGCCGTTGTATCCCCAGGCGTACACGTAGCCATCACTGCCCAAGGCCAGCGAATGCCGACCTCCAGCGCTGACCTGCACGTAGGTGAAATCCGCCGGCAGGTCCGGATAGCTCTCTTGATTAGGCTTCTTCACCATCACCGGCGTAGACCGGGAGTTTTTGGCCGTCCCGTCGCCAAGCTGACCATACGTGTTGTCTCCCCAGGCGTATGCGTTCCCGTCGCTGCCCACGGCCAGTGAGAATGAACCGGTGTTTGAGCTGCTGATCTGGTTGAACTTGATACCATTTGTATTGGTTGGTGGGGTAATGGTGGTCGTTTCACCGCCGATTTGGCTACCCGTATCAGGGCTTATTGTCCACTTGTTTGACGACCAATGGGCAGTAAGTCTGAGGTCCTTGGTTACAGGCCTGCTGAAGTCGTAGGCGACATTGTCGATGAACCATCCGTAGAACTGGTAACCAGCACGCTTCGGGTCGGGGGAGGGCCGCTTCACCCTACCGTAGGGGTAGTCGACTTGCTGGGGTTGGGGTGCCTGGCTTCCTCCGGCTGTATCGAAGGTGACCGTGTGGGTGGAATCCTGTTGGATATCCCTTAACAGCGGCTGGTCGACGGTGTACTTGAGGCTGCTGCTGAAGGGCTGGCCGTCTTGTCTGCCGGTGATAGTGATGGTGGCTTGTCCGGGCTCGTGGGCTGGAGCTTCTACCTGCCAGGTGTCGTCTGTTTTGCTGAGCGTCAATGCCTGGCCGCTCATGCTGGCTGATTCCAGTGTGAACGTTGTGATAGTGGCGATTCTTGCTGGCTTGCCCTGATCATTGTGAGGGTTCAGGCCCCATGTGAACAAGTTGCCTTGCCCGTCTATGGCGGTGATTCTGCCGTCGGCTTCGGCCGCCTGTATGTATTGCTTGCTCCCGTTGTCCGCGGGCATGGGTGTTTCGCCTGGCTTCCAGGCCCAGAGGTGGCCGTCTGTGTCGGTGATGATGGCCTGGCTATCGTTGGCGCTGATCCGGCTGGCTTTATTGCTTTCCGGCAGGCTGACCGCTGAGATGCTGGTCGTGTTGTCGGCCAGGTAATGGATCTGCCTTTCTGCGTCCAGGAGGAGGAATCCTTGGTCGAGGGCTGCGGCTTGGACGGTGCGCATTCCCGGGTCCTGTTTGATGGGTTCAGGTTTGATGTTGCCGGTGTTGCTCGTCTCCCAGGTCCAGGCCTGGCCGTCCGCGTCCACGATGAGAGCCTGGCTGCCGGAGGCGACGGCGGTGACGGCCTGCGTCTTTCCAGGCAGGCTGAGCGTCACCTGTTCGGCGGGCTTCAGATTCTGATTCTGGCTGTCGGCCTGGCTGTTTTGGAAGGCGTGGACCTGTCCTTTCTCGTCCACGGCCAGGAGCCGGTCGTCGTTTATGCTGATGCTGGTGAACCTGGTGTTCTGGCTGGCGTCGAGGATGGTGGGCGTTGTTCGTCCGCTGGTCCAGGTGTAGATGTGCTGGTCGGATCCGAGCGCGGCCTGCAGGTGGCTGCCGGCTGCGGCCTGCAGGTAACGGAACCCGTCGGGAGCCTGGGCGGGGAGAGCAACTTGGCTGGGTGTGTGGTCCTGCGTCCAGGTGTGGATGCGGCCGTCGCCTGTCAGGCCGATAAACTGCTCTCCGGCGGCTTGGACGCTGGCGAATTGAGGTTCCTGCCTGTCGGGCGGGCTGATGGTCAGCCTAGTGCCGGTGGCGGGTCCGTGGTCCGGGCTCAGTGTCCAGTCCGTCGCCTTGGCCCATTGGGCTTTCAGGGTGGTGTCCTGCAGGATGGGGGTCCGGAAGTCGAAAGGCTGGCCGTCTAGTGTCCACCCGTCGAACCGGAAGCCGGGACGCTGCGGGTTCTGTTGCGGGGGGAGGGTGACGAGGGTGCCGGTTTTCACGTTCGCCTGTGTGGGTGTGCTTCCGTCGGCGGGGTCGAAGCGCACCACATGCGAAGTTTGATCATCCGTCTTATCGGATGGCTTGGGTGAAGTGGATCCTGTGTCGTCAGGCGTGCCCGTCTGCGATGACGGGGTGTCCGGGTTCGGTGTGGTGGTGCCTAACGGCGAGGAAGGTGTCAGCGGTGACGGTGTGGGCAGTGGTGTGCGGGTTGCGTTGCTCGGGAGAATGCCGGTGGTTTGCTTAGCTACGCGAGGGGTCTGACGGCGGGGGGGGGGGGGGGGGGGGGGGGGGGGGGGGGGGGGGGGGGGGGGGGGGGGGGGGGGGGGGGGGGGGCGGGGGCGGGGGGGGGGGGGGGGGGGGGCGGGGCGGGGGGGGGGGGGGGGCGGG
>NZ_JACFRA010000001.1:339442-659575 GCF_016101165.1 Bifidobacterium sp. W8114
CCCCCCCGGTGAGTACAGGAGCGTCCGCCTGGGCGGACGCGACACCCAGGCCTGCCAGCAGGCCCAGCAGGACGATCATCATCGCCATGATGCGACGCAGACGGGAAACCAGATGCATGAAACCAAAACCCCTTCACCAAACACCAAGCGGAGCAAACACCGCCTGCCTATTTAAAGTTCTTCATGTCGGAAAGCCGCCCATAGCTCAGCGCCAGCTCTGCATTACGTTGCAGGAGCCAAGACGAAAGCCAGCCGTCTTCTCGACATTCCCCGCTTTTCACCCTACCACCCAGCTCGCCTATAACTCACAAGCCAAGTCATTCGCCGACGACAATGGATTTTTTGGTTGAGCAAAAGCGTTTGTTTCCAGTAATTATCCGAAACCGGGAGCAGAGACGAAAACCGAGCGGACTTGGGGGTTCTATGCTCCTTAATCGATCTGCCCGAGTTTATCCCTTTCAAGGGCAGAGGCGGGGCGTGCATGCCTGCTTTCTATTACTGTCAATAGCAGTCGACGGTAGTGTGGTGGTGGGGGTGCAAGAGGAGTGTCGGCTCCTCTGGGGATGAGCCTTGAATGTGACATTCCTCCGTGCGCCCTCGTTGAAGGCCGGGGCGGGGGGATTGATACGGCGCCTGTCCTGGCTTACTCGTGTGAAGTGTGAAACAGTTGGCGTGTTTCTCCTCTGTGGCGGCGGGATGCGAGGACCCCGCCCATGCCGGTCATGCCGGTGGCCAGGGCGAGCAGGATGCCTTCCCCTCCGGCCTGGGGGAGCACGCCTAAAGGCGTGTACGTGTATCTGAGGGAGGTGTCCGGTTTTTGGGGTGCGCCGCCCAGCGTGTAGTCCACGCTGACCGTGACCATGCCAGGCGCGTGCGCAGGCGTTGTCACGATCACGCTGCTGCCATCGCCGCGCGTCAGGTTCGTGCCGGAATCGGTGTCGAACTTGACACCAGTGATTACCAGCTGCAGGTTGAACACCACCGGCACCGGAACCAACTTGGTGTTTGTGGTGTCGTTGCCGAGCTGGCCATTGCCGTTGGCACCCCAGGCGTAGGCATTCCCGTCGCTGCCCATGGCCAATGAAAAATCGTATCCGACTTTGACCTGTGTGGCTTGAAGTCCTTTGCTCGTGTCAGCGGAATTGGCGGGGTTGCGCACGTGTACAGGAACAGGGTTCGCAGTGGAGCCGCTTGTGGTGTTGTTGCCGAGCTGGCCATAGTTGTTGATTCCCCAGGCGTATACGTATCCGTCGCTGCCCACGGCGAGTGAATGATCCCCTCCGCCACTCACCTGTGTGGCTTTCAGCCCTTTGTTCTCGTCAGTGGGGCTGCTGGGGTCGCGCACGTGTACAGGAACAGACGAATGCGCACCGAAGCCGCTAGTGTTGTTGCCGAGCTGGCCAGAGTCACTGCGTCCCCATGCGTAGGCGTATCCGTCGCTGCCCACGGCCAGCGAATGACCGGCTCCGGCGCTGATCTGTATGTAGGTGAAATCCGTCGGCGCGTCTGCAGGCTTGCTCGCCTTGACTGGCATAGCCCGGCTGGTGCTTGTCCCGTCGCCCAGCTTGCCATAGGTGTTGTCTCCGCAGCCGTAGGCGTTCCCGTCGCTGCCCACGGCCAGCGAATCATTGTATCCGCCGCTGACCTGCACGTAGGTGAAGTTCGTCGGCGCGTCTGCAGGCTTGCTGACCTTGACCGGCGTAGTCCGGGTGGTGTACGTTCCGTCGCCGAGCTGGCCACTGCCGTTGCTTCCCCAGGCGTAGGCGTTCCCGTCGCTGCCCACGGCGAGCGAATGATCGCCTCCGGCGCTGACTTGTATAGCTTTCAGCCCTTTGTTCTTATCAGTGGGGCTTGTGGGGTCGCGCACGCGCACAGGAACAGACGAATATGTTGTTGTGGTGTTGTTGCCGAGCTGGCCAGAGTCACTGCGTCCCCATGCGTAGGCGTATCCGTCGCTGCCGATGGCCAGCGAATGGTAGTATCCGCCACTGACCTGCACGTAGGTGAAATCCGTTGGCGCGCCTACAGGCTTGCTGACCTTGACCGGCGTGGTCCGGGTGGTGGTCGTCCCGTCGCCGAGCTGGCCATACCTGTTGTATCCCCAGGCGTAGGCGTTCCCGTCGCTGCCCACCGCCAAGGAAAAACCATAGGTAGGGTCACCGTTGTATTTTGATCCGCTGATCTGGCTGAACCTGATGCCTCGCCTGGCGCTGTCCGGCGGGGTGATGGTCGTGGCCTCGTTGCCCAGCTGGCTGCCCTTGTCCGGGCTGATGCTCCACGTGCTGTTCCGGCTTTCGGTCCACTTGGCGGTCAGGGTCAGGTCCTTGTCGACGGGCCTGCTGAAATCGTAGGCGGCCTGCCCGGTGAACCACCCGTCGAACAGATAGCCTTCGCGCATAGGGTCGGGGGAGGGCCGCTTCACCCTGCCGTACGGGGCGGGGAAATGCTGGTCTGCTGGTCCGGGGTTTCCTCCGCCCGTGTCGAATCGGACCGTAAATGTGGATCGTGGCTCGACGTCACGTGTCAGCGGCTGGTCGACCGTGTACGTAAGGCTTCTTGTGAAGGGCCGGTTGTCTTCTTTGCCGGTGATGGTGATGATGGCTTGTCCGGGTTGGCGTGCGGGAACCTCCGTCTGCCAGGCGTCGCCGGTCTTGTCGGGTGTCAGCGGCTGGCCGTCCATGCTGGCTGATTGCAGGGTTGACTCGGAGATGGTGTCGAGCCTGACGGGCTTGCCGGGCCGGCCCTGCCCGTCCAGGCCCCACGTGAACATGCTGCCCTGCCTGTTGATGGCGGTGATCCTGCTGCCGGTGCTTGCGGCCTGCGTGTACTGCCGGCTCCCATCGTCCGCCCGGATGGGCTTGCTTCCCGGCTTCCAGGCCCAGATGTGGCCGTCTTTGTCAACGATCATGGTCTGTTCTTCGCCGCTGTTGATTCTGCCGATCTGCTCGCTGTTGGGCAGGCTGACGGCTGTGGGGCTGCTCTTGCCATAGGCCAGGTACCAGGCCTGTCCGTTCGCGTCCAGGAGGAGGAACCCCTGGTTGAGGGCCTGGGCCTGGACGGTGCGCGTGCCCGGGTCCTGCCTGATACGTTCAGGCTTGGCTTTTACCGTGTTGTTCGCGTTCCGGGTCCAGGCCTGCCCGTCCGAATCCACGATGAGGATCCGGCTGTCG
Organism: Bifidobacterium sp. W8114; assembly: GCF_016101165.1. Taxonomy (NCBI): domain Bacteria; kingdom Bacillati; phylum Actinomycetota; class Actinomycetes; order Bifidobacteriales; family Bifidobacteriaceae; genus Bifidobacterium; species Bifidobacterium sp. W8114. The sequence goes on from NZ_JACFRA010000001.1 coordinate 342,613, forward strand.
GAGGCGGCGGCGGTGACGGCCTGCGCCGGTTCGGGCAGGCCGGTCGTGGCCTGTTGTGTGAATTTCGGATTCGGATTCCGGCTGTCGGCATCGCTGGACTGGTAGGCGTGGACCCGGCCTTGACGGTCCACGGCCAGGAGCCGGTCGTCGTTGATGCTGATGCTGGTGAACAGGGCGTCTGGGCCGGTGTCGAGGATTGTGGGCGTGGTCTGTTGGCTGTCCCAGGTGTAGATCCGCTGGTCTGATCCGATTGCGGCCTGCCGGCGGCTGCCTGCCGCGGCCTGCAGGTAACGGAACCCGTCGGCGGCCTGGGCGGGGGCGGGAACCTGCCTGGGTGTGTGGTCCTGTGTCCAGGTGTGGATGCGGCCGTCCCCGGTCAGGCCGAGGATCTGCTCTCCGGCGGCTTGGACGCTGATGTAGCAGGGTTCCTGCCTGTCGGGCGGGCTGATGGTCAGCCGGGTGCCGGTGGCGGGCCCATGGTCCGGGTTCAGCCTCCAGTCCGTGACCTTGGTCCATTTTGCAGTCAGGATCGTGTCCTGCAGGACGGGGGTCCGGAAGTCATAGGGCTGGCCGTTGTATGTCCACCCGTCGAACCTGAAGCCTTCACGCTGCGGGTTCTCTTGTGGGGGAGTGGCGAGGGTGCCGGTCTTCACGGCCTCCTGTGTGGGCTTGCCGCCGTCGGCCGGGTCGAAACGCACGGTGTGCGCGGCCTGCGCATCCGTCTTGTCGGATGGCTTGGCCGGAGAGGGGCCCGCGCCGTCAGGTGTTCCCGCCGTCGATGACGGGGTGGCTGATGACGGGGTGCCTGGCGTGGTGCTTAATGGTGTGGTGGTTTGTATCGGTGAAGGTGAGGAAAGTGGGGTGTCGGTTGCGTTGTTGGGGAGAGTGGCGGAGGTGCCGTCAGATGCGCGAGGGGTCTGACGATCAAGGATAGGAGCGTCAGCTTGGGCGGATGCGATGCCCAGGCCCGCAAGCAGACCCAGCAGGACGATCGTCGTCGCCGATGCACGACGCAGACGGGAAACCAGATGCATGAAAAAACCTCCCACCGACAACATGCAGAATCAGCGCCACTTGCCCCTTAAAGTTCTGACTGTCGGAAAGTCTTTCTGCCTGCCAACGCCAGACCTGTATCAAATTGCGCGAATCCTGGCGGAAGCCAGCCGTCTAGCGACGCCCCGCCTCTCACCGTAGCACCCAGCCCGACAACAACACACAAGTCAGGTCCAACCGCCCGGTGACAATGAACCCGACTGATTTTAAAGAAAGGAGCCAGCGTATGACCAACCAGGGATACTATCTGCCGGGACTCTACGTCCGCGAGGGGTCCATTCCTGTTCCTCTGGACTGGGCGGGCAGTAAACCTGGCGTCTGGCGAGCCGAAGGTCATTCGGACCAGGCGGTCATCCGCTGCTTCTACCGCGTGGTCTGCGCCCCCGAGCACATCCACGACGACCTGCCGCTGCTGGTCTACCTGCAGGGCGGACCAGGCTCGGGCGCCCCAAGGCCACTGAACGCCACCGCCGACGGGTGGATGCCCGAGGCCCTGCGCCACTTCCGCATTGTCCTGCCCGACCAGCGGGGTACGGGCCGGTCCAACGCCATCGACGGCTCCACCATGGCCTCCCTGGGAGAGCCCCGGGCCCAGGCCGACTATCTGAAGCATTTTCTGGCGGACTCCATCATCCGGGACTTCGAGCACCTGCGTCGCACGGTCTTCGCCGGCCATCCCTGGGTGGCCCTTGGGCAGAGTTTCGGCGGCTTCCTGACCATGGCCTACCTGTCGAACTATCCCCAGGGGCTGGCTGCGGCCTTTACCACCGGGGGCGTACCGCACATTCCCGCTGATGCCTATGAGCTCTACTCCCATACTTTCGACAAGATGGCCCAGCGGTCCCAGGCCTTCTACCAGCGCTATCCGGGGGACCAAGACCGTGTAGCGGCCATTGCCGACCGGCTGGCCCAGGGCGATGTGGTCCTGCCCGGCGGCGACCCTCTGAGCGTGGAGCGGCTGCAGACCCTGGGCGCCGACCTGGGCAAGAGCGGCGGGTTCGAGCGTCTCCATTGGCTGCTGGACACAGCCTTCCTGGACGGGGACGGCAGCCTGCCCGCTTCCGGCGCCAGCAGCTCCCGGGCCACCCTCTCGCAGGCCTTCCTGGAGGGGGTGCGGTCGGCCACTGCCGTCACACCGCTCTACTGGCCCCTGCAGGAGTTCATCTACGCCGACGGGGACTGCGAACCCCTGCGCTGGGCTGCACAGCGGGTGCGCGATGCCCGTCCTGAATTCGATACTGCTGCCCGCCCGCTCATGTTCACCGGGGAGGCGATCTTCCCCTGGATGTTCGAGCAGGAGGCGGCCCTGCGCCCCTTCGGCCCTGCGGTCAGCCTGCTCATGGAGGAGGGCTCCTGGGGCCACCTGTACGATCCAGACCGTCTGGCCGACAATCAGGTTCCCCTGCAGGCCGCGGTCTATGCCGACGACCTCTATGTGCCCTCGGAGCTCCAGCTGGACACCCTCTCGCGCGTGGGTCACGCCTATGCCTGGGTGACCAACGAGTTCGAGCACGACGGCCTGCACGGGGACAGGGTCTTCGCCCACCTCTACCGGCTGGCCCTGGAGCGCGGCGATCTGGAGGGTCTCTTCCCGGCGCGCGGCTAGACTTGAGGGCATGGACACGGACTCATTGACTCTCGGATTCATCGGTTACGGCAACATGGCCCAGGCCATGGCCCAGGGGCTTGTCGACGCGGGTGTGCTGCCCGGCGGCCGGATTGTGGCCTGCGCAGCCCACTACGACCGGCTGGTGGAGCGGGCGGCCCAGCTGGGGGTGCGGCCCATGCACTCCGGAACCGAGGTGGCAGCGGCCGCCGACCTGGTGATTCTGGCCATCAAGCCGGGGCAGGTGGCCCAGGTCTGCGAACCCATCCGCCATGAGCTGGCTGACCCGGACCGCATGGTCCTCTCGGTGGTGGGCGGCATGACCCTTGAGGACTATGCCGACATCCTGGAGGAGGGCACCCACCTGATCTGCGCCATCCCCAACACCCCCATTTCGGTAGGGCAGGGGATTCTGGTCACCCAGGAGGAAGACACCCTGACCGACCAGGAGCGGGAGCTCTTCACCCAGATCTTCGACCCGGTGGCCATGATCGAGCGTCTGCCTCGGGAGCTGGTCTCGGTGGGTACGACCATCGCCGGATGTGCGCCCGCCTACACAGCCATGTACATGGAGGCCCTGGCCGACGCCGGGGTGGAGCATGGGCTGCCCAGGCAGGCGGCCTACCGGCTGGCGGCGCGAATGGTGGAGGGGACCGGAGCCCTCTACCTGGCCACCGGCACCAACCCCGGGGCCATGAAGGACGCGGTCTGCTCGCCGGGCGGAACCACCATCAAGGGGGTCGCCTCCCTGGAGAAGCACGGCTTCCGTGGAGCGGTCATCGAGGCCATCGATGCGGTGGAGCGCGGCGACTAGGGGGAGCCACGCCGGGGCAGTCCGGGCAATAGACTGGTGCATATGTCGTTAACCATAGGAATCGTCGGGCTGCCCAACGTTGGCAAGTCCACACTCTTCAACGCCCTCACCCGCAACAACGTTCTGGCGGAGAACTACCCCTTCGCCACCATCGAGCCCAACACCGGCATCGTGCCCCTGCCCGACGACCGGCTGCCCGTCCTGGCCAAGCTGGTCCACACGGACAAGATCGTGCCCGCCACGGTCACCTTCGTGGACATCGCCGGCATCGTCAAGGGGGCCTCGGAGGGGGAGGGGCTGGGCAACCAGTTCCTGGCCAACATCCGCGAGGCTGACGCCATCTGCGAGGTGGTTCGTGCCTTCAATGACGACGACATCGTCCACGTCAACGGCAAGGTGGATCCGGCCGACGACATCGACACCATCAACACCGAGCTGATCCTGGCCGATATGCAGACCATCGACAAGGCCCTGCCCAAGCTGGAGAAGGACCAGCGAGGCGGCAAGATCAAGCCCGCCTACCTGGACACCGTCCGCAAGGCCAAGGGGATTCTGGGTCAAGGCCGGACCATCGACCAGGCGGCCCAGGCCGGGGACATCGACAAGGACGAGCTCTACGACCTGCATCTGATGACGGCCAAGCCCTTCATCTACGTCTTCAACGTGGACGACGACGAGCTGCAGAACGAGGACATGAAGAAGCAGCTGGCCGACTCCGTGGCTCCCGCGCCCGCCATCTTCCTCAACGCCCAGTTCGAGTCCGAGCTGACCGAGCTGGACGAGGCCGACGCCCGAGAGATGCTGACCGATGCCGGGCTCAAGGAGTCCGGCCTGGACCAGCTGGCCCGGGTGGGCTTCGACATCCTCGGTCTGCAGACCTTCCTGACCGCCGGGGTCAAGGAGGTGCGCGCATGGCAGATCCACAAGGGCTGGACCGCCCCACAGGCCGCTGGCGTAATCCACACCGACTTCGAGAAGGGCTTCATCAAGGCCGAGGTGGTCTCATATGACGACTTCGTGGCCGCAGACGGGTCCTACGCCAAGGTGCGCGAGGAGGGTAAGATGCGCCTTGAGGGCAAGGACTACGTCATGCAGGACGGCGACATCGTGGAGTTCAAGACCGGCATCCCTTCCGGTTCAAAGAAGTGAACTCCAAGCCCGGGTTCGCCATTCGCCGGGGTCATGGGCTGCCACTGATCTTCGTGCATGGGTCCGGCGTGGACCACCACATCTTCGACGACCTGGACCCCGTCTTCGAGCGGGTGGGCGGATTCGAGCGGATTTATCTGGACCAGCCCGGCTTCGGCCGCACGCCGCCTGACCCGTCCATCCTCGACCTGGACGGTCTGGCCCGGTGGCTGGATGACCAGGTGGACATTTTCAGCGGCGGCGGCCCCTTCGCCCTGTTGGGCAACTCCCTGGGTGGGCTGCTCAGCCGCCATGCCACCGCCGGTCGGTTGGACCGCTGCCGGGGGATGGCCCTGCTCTCCTCGGTGGTCGACCCGGTGACCGCCCACAGGCGCCTGCCCCCGCGTCAGGTGCTGGTCCGGGACGACCAGGGCCTGGCCGACGTGGACGAGTTCACCAGGCATGCCTACCGGCAGATGGCTGTGGTGGAATCCCGGGAGCATCTTGAGGCCTACCAACGCACCATCATGCCCGGCATTCGTTCGGCCGATGCCGATACGGTGGCTCGAATGGAGGGGCACTACCAGCTGGATATGGACTTTGACCAGGTCTGGTCCGGATTCATAGCCCCTGTGCTCTTTGTCTGCGCCCGCCAGGACGACCGTGTGGGCTACCTGGACCAGTTCGACCTGGCCTGCCGCTTCCCCAGGGCCTCCTACTCGGTGCTGGACCGGGCCGGCCACAATGTGCAGATTGAGCAGACCGCCCTGGTCTGCGACCTGCTGGAGGATTGGGCCAGGCAGGTGCTGAAAGGCTGGGTCCGCCCTGGTTCCTTCTGCCGCTAAAATGAACTGTGCACACAGGTTCGTTCGATGGCGAAGAAGGGGAAGGACATGGCTGTCTGGGGATTGGATAGCAAACGCCTTAAGCGGCGTCTGCTTGCCATGCTCCGTTGGCTGCTGGACCCTGTCCGCCGCACGCCTGTGGTAGTGACAACCGCCCTGTTGACGCTGTTGCTGACAGTTTTGGTCGACAATCTGTTCCAGCCGGTGGATGCGGCTCATACAGAACGATCGGCAGATGCGAGCACTTCCAGTACATCAACCGTTTCGGTGAGACAATTTCCCAAGGCGCATCATCCCAGCAAATCCAAGTCCTTCTCTTCATCAGCGGCAAAGAAGCAGACAAAGGTTCAGAAGACAGACCCTGATTGCTCCTCCACTCAGCCTGTCGATTGGCTCAAGCCTTCGCAGCAGGTCGATTACCCGGATCCTGCGGCCCACCCTGGCATCTCCTTGGAGGTCAGCCTTCAGGATCAGCGGGTCTACGTGCGTGATGGGTCTCAACTGCTCTACACCATGTATGCCTCGACAGGTATGGATGACTCCACGCCTAGGGGCAACTTCCGTATCCAAGCCGAGCGCGGCGACCACTTCTACAACCCCAGCGAGGGGATGGGCGCCCGCTATTACACCAGCTTTCTGAACCACGGGGTCTTCCTCTTCCACTCGGTTCCCACTGATCTTAGTGGCAGCTACATAAAGGAGGAGGCTGACTTGTTGGGCATCCGACCCAGCTCCCATGGCTGCATCAGGCTGACCGTGCCTGACGCCTTGTGGATCATGCAGTCCGTGCCCATGGGCACTCCCGTCCTGGTCAACTGAATTCCAGTCGGTGCCGGAGCATCCTCGTCCAAAATGTGACCATTCGCCGTCGTGCCTGCCCTCGGTTTTCTAATTTTGCTCTACCACAGAGAGAACTATCGAGAGGAAGTGGTCAGGAATCATGCAAAAGGTGCAGCGGTTCAGTGACTGGTTGACTAAGTGGTTCATTCTGGTGGTCCTAGTTTGGGCCGCCATCAACTTCTTTGTCCCGCAGATTAGCATTTGGGCCCGCAGCTACACCAACTACTTCCTGAGCATTATTCTCTTCGGCATGGGGCTGACCCTGAGTCTGGACGATTTCAAGCGAATCGTCAAGATGCCGCTCATGGTCATCGTCGGCACCGTGGCCCACTACCTGATCATGCCCCTGCTGGCCGTGCTGCTCTGCCGCATCTTCCGGCTGGACGGCATGATCGCTGTGGGTGTCATCCTGGTGGGCTGCTGCCCCTCGGGGACCTCCTCCAATGTTATGTCCTACCTGTCGCGCGGCGACGTGGCCCTGGACGTGTCCATAGGCCTGCTTTCCACCCTGTGCGCGCCCTTCATGATCCCCATGCTGATGAACCTGCTGGCCAGCCAGTATGTGGCCATCCCCACCAAGCAGCTCTTCCTGACCGCCCTTGAGGTGGTGCTGATCCCCATCGCCCTGGGCCTGGCCGTCCACGCCTTCTTCAAGGAGAAGGTGCAGAAGGTGACCGTGGCCCTGCCGGCGGTCTCGCAGATCGCCATCCTGATTATCATCGGCGTGGTGGTCTCCGTCAACCATGCCAAGCTCTTCACCGCCGCCACCGCCCTGGTCCTGCCGGTGGTCATGCTCCACAACCTGTGCGGGTACGGGCTGGGCTTCCTCTTCAGCCGGCTCATGTACCGCCTCTATCCCAAGGGGTTCCGCTACGCCCAGCAGAAGGCCATCACCTTCGAGGTGGGCATGCAGGATTCGGGACTGGGCGCGACCCTGGCCCTGCAGGCATTCGCCGCCGACCCGATTGTGGCCATCCCCTCAACCTTCTTCAGCGTCTGGCACAACATCTCCGGCTCGGTCCTGTCCGCCTGGTGGCGTCGGCATGACGACCGGCTGGGGATTGCCGCAGACTCCGCCCAGGGTCGTCCGGAACCTGCTCGCGCCTGATTCTGGAACGCCTCGATTGCTGGCCGGACCTGCTACATGCCGGGTCCGGCCAGCAGGAAGCCCAGGGCCGTCAACAGAGGCGGCAGGAAGATCGAAGCTGCCAGATAGCCAAGAGACGCCAGATGCCGTCTCCGCCGGGCCAGGGCCAGCACTTCGTTGACCGCTGTCGAGAAGGTGGAGAAGCCGCCCAGCAGTCCTGTGGCCAGCAGCAGCCATCCCCAGGCGGGCAGTCCGTGGAAGGCGGCCAGGGCGGCCACCAGCCCTGCAGCCAATCCGGCCAACAAGTTGATGACCATGGTCGACAGGGGCAGATCCACCTGCCAGCGGGCCTTGACCAGAGTATCCAGCAGGTAGCGAAGTCCGGCACCCAGGCCGCCGCACAGGCAAATCAGCAATGTAAACGTAATGGTCATCGCGCACCCGCCTGGATGCGTGCGGCCAAACGCACTCCCAGCCCTGCCATGGCCGAGGAGACCAAGAGGCCTCCGACGAAGGAGACCAGCAGGTAGGCAAGGGTTGCCTGGACTTTACCGCTAGACAGGCCCTGGACCAATTCCAGCGAAAGGGTGGACATGGTCGACAGCCCTCCGCACAGGCCCATGCCCAGGCCCTTGTTGGTCAGCTGCCTTCGGCGTGCATGTGCGCTTTTGGGAAGCCCGGCCAGGAAGGCGGTCAGCAGGGCGTAGCCTGCGCAGGCGATCAGGTTGGCCAGGAGGGTTCCCGGATGCAGCGGACCGCTCTGGCCCGGCAGCAGGCTCAAGGCGTACCGGCAGCCGGTGCCCAGGGTTCCGCCCAGCATCACCACCAGGGCCGTGGCCATGTCAGGTCCGGTAGGGGGTTTGGTCATTGGAGGCCTCGGTTCCCGACGGATCAGCATCCGCAGGGTCGGGCTGAATGGCATGCGCCTGCACCCGACCCGCAGACGGGGGTCGTCGAATCATGGTGCAGGGACTATCAGCAGTTTGCGGTTCGGGGCTCAAGCCCCGGGCGGGTTCCATCGCCCGATGCTCATTCTAGGAGCCCAAGGGGACCGCAACTGCCATAGCTGTTGCAGTTGCTCACTCGGTGTGGTTTTCCGGGTCCAGGGTCAGCCGGTCGTCGTCGGCATCGTAGTCGAAGAGCTCGCCGTAGCGGCCCCAGGTGATGGCGGTGTCGAACTGCTGGACGGCCTCCTTGTCCGAGTGGTGGGCCCTCAGCAGGTCCAGGATCAGGGAGCCGTGCAGGCTCTTGTCGTCGCTGTTCTTCAGGGCCCGGTCGATGATGCGGATCAGCGGAACGTGGTCCATCAGCATCCGTGAGAACATCTCCTTGCTCTCCAGAATGTCGGCGTCGTGCCAGGCACGGCCCTGGTCGGTCAGCCTGACGTGCCCGTTGTCCGCCTGGAAGATGCCCAGCATGAGCCCGGCGTCGATCAGGGGGAAGAGGTCGTCCACCTCGAAGGAGAGCTTGGCGGCCAGGTCGGCCAGGTCCATGCCGTTGGGCTGGTTGACCATGACGTCGGCCAGACCGGCCAGTCCGCCGGGGGTGGCGTCGGGCAGGTTGCGCTCGGCCGTGTCCTCGTCTCGGACCGAGTCCCGCACGGCCTGACGGTTGCGCACCTTGGTCTGCAGACGGCGGCGGATGTCCTCGCTGTCGCGCTGACCGGTCAGGATGGAGTAGAGGTAGTCCACGCAGGACTGGAAGAGGTCGGACTGCTTGTCCCGAGGCCTGTCCAGGTTGATGGGCACGTCGGCGATGACCCGGCCGGGATGCGAGTCCAGGACCAGGACCCGGTCGGCCATCTCCACGGCCTCCTCGATGTTGTGGGTGACGATCAGGACCGACTTGACGCTGCCTGCCTCCTCGGACCAGACCTTGAGGACCTCCTGGCGAAGATTCTCGGCGGTCAGCACGTCCAGGGCCGAGAAGGGCTCGTCCATGAAGAGGGCATCAGGCTTGAGGACCAGGGCCCGGGCGATGCCCACACGCTGGCGCATGCCGCCGGATAGCTCCTTGGGGTAGGCGCTCTCGAAGCCGTCCAGGCCAATGGCGTCGATGGCGGCCAGGGAGAGTTTCTCGCGCTCCTTCTTGGGAACTCCTCGGGCCTGCAGGCCCAGTTCGACGTTGTCCTTGACGGTCAGCCAGGGCATCAGGGCGAAGCTCTGGAAGACCAGTGCCACGCCGGGGTTGGGCCCGTTCAGCTGCTTGCCCCGGTATTCGACGCTGCCCTTGCTGGCCGGGACCAGGCCGGCCAGGATGCGCAGCAGGGTGGACTTGCCGGCGCCGGAGCGGCCCAGGATGGCCACCACCTCGCCCTCGTGCAGGGTGAAGTCGATGCTGTCCAGGACGGTCAGCTCCGCGCCCTTGTCGGACTGGTAGGTCTTGGTCACGTGCTCGGCCGTGATGATCCCGTTGGAATTGATCTTGGTCATTGTCGAACCTCTCAGACTTCTCATGTCAGGGAATAGCGCCGTTGTGCCAGTGATTGCAGGGGAGACCAGAAGAACCGGTCGGCCAGGACCACGAAGATGCTCATGACGGCCACCCCCAGGATGATGCGGGGGGTGTCGCCGGTGGCGGTCACCTGGGCGATGTAGGCGCCCAGGCCCTTGGCTGTCAGTTCGGTTTTGCCGTAGGAGACCACCTCGGAGACGATGGATGCGTTCCAGGCCCCGCCGGCAGCTGTGATGCCGCCGGTGCACCAGGAGCCGAACAGGGCCGGCAGGATCAGGGTCTTCCATCGCTGCCAGCGGTTCTGGCCCAGGCTGCGCGACATCTCCAGCAGATCGTCGGGAATGGAGGAGGCCCCGGCGATGACGTTGAAGAGGATGTACCACTGGGTGCCCAGGGCCATGAGCAGGATGCTGCCCCAGTTGATGTCGATCCGCCAGATGATGAAGATCATGGTGACGAAGGGGAAGATGAAGTTGGCCGGGAAGGAGGCCAAGATCTGCACCAGGGGCTGCAGGTAGCGGGAGATGCGCGGATTCATGCCGATCAGGGCGCCTATCGGGACCCAGACGATGGTGCAGACCACCATCAGGATCAGCACTCGCAGGAATGTCAGCAGACCAAGCTGGAAGACATGCCCGACCTCGCCCAGGCCCAGCGGACGGATGACCAGACGGTCCAGCTGCCAGAGTCCCCACAGACCGATCAGGGCCAGGCAGACCCACCAGACCAGGTCGCTTGCCCGCCTGCGTCCGCCTCCACGGCTCCAGCGCGCTCCTGTGCGACCCAGGGGGCGGGTGATCCGGTCCAGCAGGTCGGCCAGGGGGTGTCCTACCAGGCCCAATAGGTCCTTGACTCCGGACAGGCGGATGACCGTCAACACCAGGCTGCGTCGTGGTTCGGTGGACTGGCTGCTGGTGTAGCGGAACTTCTCGGCCCAGGCGGTCAGTGGCTTCCAGAGCAGGAAGTCAATCAGCAGGACCACCACGATCATGGTCAGGATGGCCAGACCCACCTTGCCCAGGTCCTGTTCGGCGGTGGCCTCCTCCACAAAGGAGCCGATGCCGGGCAGGGCCAGGGTCCTGTTGTTGACCGAGATCATCTCGGAGGCGGTCAGGAAGAACCAGCCGCCGCCCATGCTCATCATGCAGTTCCAGAGCAGGGGGATCATGGAGTTGGGTACGTCCAGCTTCCAGAAGCGCTGCCATCGGGTCAGGCGCATCAGCCTCACCGCCTCGTCCAGGTCGGCGGGCTCGCTGGTCAGGGAGTTATAGAAGGAGAAGGCCATGTTCCAGGCCTGGCTGGTGAAGATGGCGAAGATGGAGGCCGCCTCCACGCCCATGATGGACCCGGGGAAGAGGACCAGCCAGATGGAGATGGTGGCCGACAGGAAGCCCAGCACAGGCACCGACTGCAGGATGTCCAGCAGGGGGATGAGCACGGCGCCCAGGCGGCGGGAGCGCGCGGCGGCCAGTCCGTAGAGGAAGGCGAAGACCAGGGAGATGATCAGGGCCGCGAACATGCGGAAGAGGGAGCGCAGCGCGTAGTAGGGCAGGTTGGTCGGGTCGGTGGAGACGTGCGAGGGTACGCCTGCAGGGCCGATGGGCGCACCCAGGGCCGGCAGCAGGTAGGCCAGGGCCCCCAGCAGGACCAGTGCGCCTATGGCTACGGCCAGGCCCGTCCATATGCGGGTGGAGCGCGATGCCTGGCTGCGGTCGTCGTTCAGTGGCGAACGGAGCATTCCTGGCAGTGCGACAGTATTCACGATGGCCTCCCTCCAAGGTGCGGAACATCCCTGTCGGCAGCCTCGAAGACGGCGTGGCGATCGGCCCATGAGCCGACCATTGTCATCGTTCAAGCTTCGGCTTCGCATGGTATTTGGCCCTGCATTAGTCCCTGCCTTGATCCGACGGGGACTGTTGACCTGCGCGGGGTGTCTCCACCACTTTGCGGCAGCATGCCTTGTCCATGCGGTAGCTTCACCTACCGACCACCCAATAACATAGATGGGCCCCGGGGGCAGTGTCAAGCATTTGCCTAACCAGTGTTGCCGTCCTTGCCAGGACTGACAATGACAAGGGTCTGCACGCAGTCGGTGCAGGTGCGAAATGACATGTAAGGAGCGAATCCCTATGAAGATCGTGGCAGTCACGGCCAACCCCGAACCCAAGAGTCTGACCGATGCGGCGGGCAATGCCCTGCTGGACGGGGCGGCCGAAGGCGGGGCTCGCACCGAGTTGATCGACCTTTGCGCCGAGGGGTTCAATCCCGTCTTCGGCATGGAGGACAGGACCCACTACCTGGGCCAGGGACCCATGCCCGAGGATGTTCAGGCCATGCAGGAGCGCATCAAGGATGCGGACGTGCTGGCCCTGGTCTTCCCCGTCTACTGGTACAGCATGCCGGCAATCATGAAGGGCTTCATCGACCGGGTCATCTGCCGGGGCTTCGCCTATAACGCCGATGGAACCCCGGGGGGCCTGGCCGGGCGTCGGGTGGAGCTGGTCATGCTGACCGGTGGGGAAAAGGAATGGTACCGGTCCAGCGGCATCGGTGAGGCCCTGGACAACCAGCTGCGCAGGCAGACTTTCCTCAAGTACTGCCAGGTCGCGCAAGTGGAGACCATCTATGTGGACAATCTGGACTCAGGCAACGATGAGCAGCAGGAGCGGGAGGCCGCTGACCGGCACCTGGTGGCCCTGGCCCTCAAGGGCCGTCAACTGGCCGCAGGGACCGAGCCCGGAGCGGATCGGGACGTTCAGTGACGCTCAGCATCGGGTTCGTCTTCGATGACACCCTGGATGTGTTTGACGGGGTCCAGCAACACATTCTGACCCTGGGACGGGAGCTGGGCAGGCGGGGCCATAAGGTTCAGTATCTGGTCGGGCAGACCGCCCATCCGCCGGTTGACGGGGTTCATTCCCTCTCCCGCAACGTCATGGTCTCTTTCAACGGCAACAGGATGCGCATACCCCTGCCTGCGCCCAAGGCGCCCATCCGCCGGGTCCTGGAGGCGGGGCACTTCGATCTGTTGCACGTCCAGGCACCATACAGTCCCTTCCTGGCAGGGCGGGTCATTCGGTCCGCAAACCCGTCAACGGCCCTGGTGGCCACCTACCACATCGCCCCCACGGGAAGCCTGCAGCTGCTGGGCGGCCGGCTGCTGGGGATGATCAACCGCAGGACCCATAGACGCATCGACAGGGTCATCGCAGTCTCGCCAGTGGCGGCCAGCTATGCCCGGAAGACCGCCGGTGTGTCCAGCAGGGTGGTGGCCAACCCTGTGGACGTGGCTGCCCTGCGCCGGGCCCGTCAGGCCGCCGGTGACCAAGAGGTGGCGCGCCTGCACGGCCAGGGGCAGCATCTGGTCTTTCTGGGACGGTTCGTGGCCCGCAAGGGGGCTGGGATCCTGATTTCGGCCCTCCGGGCGGGGGAGCGGGCCGGCATTCTGCCCGAAGGCCTGCATGTGACCATGGCCGGCAGGGGTCCGCTGCTGGAGGACTGCCGTCGAAAGGCCGCCGGCCTACGCATCCCGGTGGCCTTCCCCGGCTTTGTGGACGAGAAGGACAAGCCCGCCCTGTTGGCCTCCTCCGACCTGACCGTCTTTCCTTCCACCGGGGGCGAATCCTTCGGCATCGTCCTCTTGGAGGCCATCGCTTCGGGCACGGCTCCGGTGCTGGCTGGGGACAATTCCGGCTACCGGTCCACCCTGATGGGCGATGAACGGGCTCTGGTGGCCGTCGACTCGCCCAACACCCCCGAACTGCTGGCCCGGCGAATCGCCCAGGCTCTGGGGGACCCCTCCTGGAGGCGGAAGGTGCGCCATGACCAGCTGGCGCTCTTGGACCGCTACGACGTGACCACCGTGGCCGATCAGGTGGAGGAGGTCTACCGGCAAGCCATTCAAGACCGCCGTCTCATGTAGGCTGGGTACATGTCATTCTTTGATTTCTTCGGTTCCATGTTCGACCCTGAGGGTGGTCCAGGCGGACCAGGCCGGCGTCGCAATGAAGACGACCCGGTCATCCTGCACGTGCAAACCGATGGCGAGGGTCCCAGCCAGGGGGGTGGCGGCACACCCCGCTTCCGCTTCCCCGGACCGGGTGACCCCCGGCTCACCTCCCGCAAGAAGGGCAGTGACGGACCTTCCCGGGGCTCGAGGATCCTCGCCGTGGTTGTGGCCGTCCTCCTGGTCGTCTTCCTGCTCCTGTTCGCGCTCAGCCGCTTCATCACTGACGTCATGTGGTTCTCCCAGCTGGGAGCGGCGCAGATCGTCTGGACCCAGCTGGGCATCAAGGTGGGTCTGTGGCTGGCCTACGCCCTGTTGCTGGCTGCGGTGACCCTGCTCTCGGCCATCCTGGCCATCCGCAGCCGTCCCGATTCGCCTGACGGGTCCACCATCAGGGTCAGGGGCGATCTGATCGAGGTGGGCAAGGGCGTCTCCTCACGCACCGCGCTCAAGGTGGCCGTGGTGGTCTCCCTGGTCGTTGGCGTCTTCTTCGGCTTCCAGTTCAATGCGGATTGGAAGCAGGTGCTCCTGCTCTTCAATGCCCAGTCCTTCGGGGTGCGCGACCCCCAGTTCGGCCTGGACACCGGCTTCTATGTCTTCATCCTGCCCGGCCTGCAGCTGCTGGTCTCCTCCCTGCTGATGATGCTGTTGGCGGCAACGGTCTTCAGTCTGGTCACCAACTTCCTCATGGGCGGCATTCGCCTGACCATGCCCGTGCAGGGCCGCGGCATTCTGGAGATGACCCGTTCCGCCCGTCGCCAGGTGGCCGTCTGGCTGTTCCTGTTCATGCTGGTCTGGGCCGGCGACACGGCCCTGGGCGTCTTCGGCAGGCTGACCGAGGAGGGCGACCGGATCACCGGCGCCTCCTACACCTCGGTCAAGGCGGCCATCCCCGTCACCCTGATCATGTCCGTGGTCATGGCTCTGCTTGGCATCATCCTGGCCGTCTGGATTCTGCGCTCACCCACCCTGGAACCCGGCCGAGTCCATGCCGGATCCCTGGGTTCGGCAGTCAGGCAGTGGAGGATTCCCGTCCTGGCTGTGGCCGTCACCGTCGTCCTGTCCCTGTTGCTGACCGTCTTCTGGCCGGCCCTGGTCCAGCGCTTCCGGGTCAACCCCAACGCCCAGGAGATGGAATCCGCCTACATCCAGCGCAACATCGCCGCCACCACCAAGGCCTACGGGCTGGACAAGCTCAAGACCGAGGCCTATGACGCAACCACCGAGGTCCAGTCGGGCGCCCTCTCCCGGGATGCCGAGACCACCGCACAGATTCGTCTGCTGGATCCCCAGGTTGTCTCGCCCACCTTCCGGCAGCTGCAGCAGTCCAAGCAGTACTACACCTTCGAAGACACCCTGGCCGTCGACAAGTACGACATCGATGGAGTCAGCCAGGACACGGTCATCGGCGCTCGCGAGTTGGACCTGGAGGGCAACGACAACCGCAACTGGGTCAATGACCACACGGTCTTCACTCATGGCTACGGCATCGTGGCCGCCTACGGCAACAAGGTCACCCCGGACGGGCAGCCTGAGTTCTTCGAGCAGGACATCCCCACCAAGGGCAAGCTGACCGACAGCCAGCATTACGAGCCGCGAATCTACTTCTCGCCCAATGCTCCCGAGTATTCCATCGTCGGCGCGCCCCAGGGCGCGTCAGGCTGGGAGTTCGACTATCCCACCGGCTCCAAGGGAGCCACCAACACCTTCAAGGGCAACGGCGGCCCCTCGGTGGGTAACTTCCTGGCCCGGGTCCTCTACGCCATCCGCTTTGGATCCGACCAGATCCTCTTCTCGGACCGCGTCACGCCCGACTCGCAGATTCTCTACAACCGCTCCCCCAAGGAGCGCGTGGCCCAGATCGCCCCCTATCTGACCCTGGACGGGCGCGTCTACCCGGCTGTGGTGGATGGCCGGGTCAAGTGGATCGTCGACGGCTACACCACCTCTGACGCCTACCCCTACTCCCAGAAGGTGGACCTTGGTCCCATCACCCAGGACACGACCACCTTGAGCTCCGAGGCCGTCAAGGGCCTGGGCTCCCAGAAGGCCAACTACATCCGCAACTCCGTCAAGGCCACGGTCGATGCCTACGACGGTTCGGTGGATTTGTATGCCTGGGATGCCAAGGATCCGGTGCTCAAGGCCTGGCAGAAGGTCTTCCCCGGCCAGGTCAAGCCGCTCTCGTCCATCTCGGGCGACCTGATGAGCCACATGCGCTACCCGGAGAGCCTGTTCAAGGTGCAGCGCCAGCTCCTGTCCCAGTACCACGTCAACTCGGCCAGCCAGTTCTTCTCCGGCGAGGACTTCTGGCAGACCCCCGTGGATCCGACCGGGACCAGCAAGGAGCAGAAGGCGGGTATCAAGCAGCCTCCCTACTATCTGACCCTGCAGACCCCGGGGACCGACAAGCCCGCCTTCTCGCTGACCTCCACCTTCATCCCCGCCGGAACCTCCACCAGGGAGATCCTGACCGGGTTCCTTTCCGTGGACTCCGACGCCGGGTCGACCAAGGGGGTGATAGGACCGGACTACGGGACCATCCGGCTGATGGAGCTGCCCAAGAACTCCAATGTGCCCGGCCCTGGGCAGGCCCAGAACAACTTCAACTCGGACGCTGCGGTCTCCACCGAGCTCAACCTGCTCCAGTCCGGATCCACCAAGGTCAAACGCGGCAACCTGCTGACCCTGCCAATAGGTGGCGGACTGATCTATATCCAGCCGGTCTACGTCCAGTCCAGCGGCGCCACCAGCTTCCCCCTGCTCAAGCGGGTTTTGGTGGCCTTCGGAGACAAGGTCTCTTCCTCAGCCACCCTGGATGCGGCCCTTGACAAGACCTTCCAGGGCAACTCGGGCGCATCGGCAGGCGATGCCGACAACACAGGACGCACCAATTCCAATGCCGACCAGAGTGAGCAATCCGATAAGGCCCCGGACAAGTCCGCCGGGTCCGGCGGGACGTCTGAGACAGGCGGGCAGGCTCTGAAACAGGCCTTGGACAAGGCCAACCAGGCCATGAGCGACGGCGATGCCGCTCTGAAGAAGGGCGACTTCAGCGCTTACGGCGAGGCGCAGAACCGTCTGCGTGAAGCCCTCAAGGAGGCATCCGACCAGGAGGGCGGCAACAAGTGAGCGCCACCCCGCGCATCCGGCTCTGCCGTCGCGGGGACCTGGAGGCGGTCACCGCCATCTACAACCAGGCGGTCATGGATGGTGGTTCCACGGCGGATACGGCCCCGGTCAGCCTGGACCAGCGCTTGGAATGGCTGCTGTCCCATGATCCGGACCAGGGCCATCCGGTCCTGGTCCTGGAGCAGGAGGGCCGGGTGCTGGCTTTCGGCTCCCTGTCGGCATACTACGACCGGCCCGGCTACCAGGAGACCTGCGAGCTGAGCTACTACGTGGATCGCGACAGCCGTGGACGGGGTCTGGGCGCCCTGATGGTCCATTCCCTGCTGGAGCGCGCCCGGCAGGAGGGCATGCGTCTGGCCGTGGCCATCATCTTCGATGACAATTCGGCCTCCAAGGCTCTGCTGCACCGGTTCGGGTTCAGCCGCTTCGGCCTCCTGCCCCAGGCCGCCTGGGACCGGTTCGTCCTGCATGACGTCTCCTACTGGAGCCTGTCCCTTGAGCGTAAAGGGGTCGGGGAGCCTGTGTAGAATCTCACCGTCCCGTTTGAGAGCAGGAGGTATCACCTACATGGCATCCGATTTCTGGCTGATAGCCGGACTGGGCAACCCGGGTGACGAGTACAAGGGCACCAGGCACAACATGGGCTTCATGTGCGCCGATCTGCTGGCCGAACGCTGGTCGGTCAACCTGCGCGACCATAAGGGTCTGGCCCAGCTGGGCCGTGGCACCCTGGATCTTGAAGGACGCCGTATACCCTTCTTCCTGGCCAAGCCGCTGACCTTCATGAACGACTCCGGCGATGCCCTGGCCTCGATCTGCTCCTACTACCACATACCGGTTGGGCGGGTCGTGGTCATCCATGACGACATGGATCTGGAGTTCGGCCGGATCAAGGTCAAGGCCGGTGGGTCCTCGGGCGGGCATAACGGCATCCGTTCCATCGACCGTTCCCTGGGCAGCAACGCCTATGCCCGGGTCCGCATGGGTGTGGGGCATGCCCGGAGGGGTCCGGACGCCCATCGCCGCACCGTGGATTGGGTTCTGGGCACCTTTGTCGGCGATCAGCGCAAGCGCCTGCCCGAGTTCCTGGGCGACGGCGCGGATGCCGCAGAAATCGTGATCACCAAGGGCCTCAGCCAGGCTCAGGAGCTGTTCAATGGTCGATGAGCACATTCAGTCAGTGCAGGAGACTGGTAAGAAAGAGCCCCAGGAATCGCTGAATGGGTCCCTGCGTCCTCTTCTGGACAACCTGCAGGCGGATGCCGCCTTCAAGAGGTTGGTCCAAGGAGACTCCGAGCCTGCTGCCGACACCGACACCTCCCTTATGGTCCAGGCTCCCCAGGGCATCAGGCCAGCCCTGGCAGCTGCCGCAGCCGGACGTGCCCCGGTCGTTCTGGTGGTCCCCTCCGAACGTGATGCCCAGGAGATGACCGGCGCCATCCGCTCCTGGTATGAGGGCGACCCGGGTGATGTGGCCCTGCTGCGCTCCTGGGAGACCCTGCCTCACGAGCGGCTCTCGCCCCGGGCAGACACCGTGGCCTCCCGGATGGCCGTCTTCAGGCGGCTGGCCCACCCGGTCCAGGGCGACCCTGACTTCGGACCCATCCGCATCCTGGTCATGCCCGTGCGCTCCCTGCTGCAGCCGGTGGTCAAGGGTCTGCAGGATCTGGAGCCCCTGGTCTTCCTACGCGGCCAGGACCTGCCCTTGGACCAGGCAGTCGAAGCTTTGGTCCGCAACGCCTACACCCGGGTGGACCTGGTCATGGAGCGCGGCCAGTTCGCCGTCCGAGGCGGCATCCTGGATGTCTTCGTCCCCACCATGGCCCACCCGGTGCGCATTGAGTTCTTCGGCGACGTGGTGGACACCATCCGCAGCTTCCACGCCTCAGACCAGCGCACCTACGGCCCCGACCTGGACCGGATCTGGGCGCCGCCCTGCCGCGAGCTGCAGCTGACCGACCAGGTCCGAGCCCGCGCACGCTCCCTGATCGGGAGCATCCCCAACGCCGACGACATGCTGGAATCCATCGCCCAGGCCATTCCGGTGGAGGGCATGGAATCCCTTCTGCCTGCCCTGGTCGACGACCTGGTGCCGGTGGGGTCCATGCTGCCTGAGGGCGCTCTGATTCTGCTGTCTGAGCCGCAGCTGCTGGCCCGCTCCGCCCAGGACCTGGTCAAGACCGCCAACGAGTTCCTGGCCGCCAGTTGGCATGTAGCGGCCTCAGGACAAGGCTCGGGCGCACCCATCAGCTTCGACAGGGCCAGCTTCCTGGACTACGACGAGGTCATCTCATCCCTGGAGTACCGCAGGGGGGAGGTCTGGAAGCTGACCGACCTGTCGGTGGATCCGGACCGGGAGGGGGCCGAGCGTCTGGATGCCCTGGCCCCGGACCAGTACCGAGGCGACGAGGATCGGGCCGCCTCGGGCATTGCATCCCTGCTGGAGCGCGGCGACCGGGTTGTGGTGACCGCTCCGGCCCAGGGAACGCTGAGCCGTCTGCGTCGGGCCGTGCAGACCACGGGGATCACTGGGTTGGAGTACCACCGCTCCCTGGCTGTGGACGGCTTCGTGGACCAGTCCGCCCATCTGGCCCTGCTCACCGAACGTGACCTGACGGGCCGCACCAGTGTGGCCGCCGGCAGCAAGACCTCCAACCGCCGGCGCAAGGCCATCGACCTGGACGAGCTCAAGCCCGGCGACTATGTGGTCCACGACCAGCACGGCATCGGCCGCTTCCTGGGCATGCGCCAGCGCAGCGTGGGCGTGGGCCCCAGCAAGGGCAGCCGGGAGTATCTGGTCCTGGAGTACGCCCCCTCCAAGCGCAACGCGCCGCCAGACAAGCTCTTCGTGCCGGCCGACCAGCTGGACCAGGTCAGCCGCTATATCGGTGCCGAGATTCCCAGGCTCAACAAGCTGGGCGGATCCGACTGGTCGGCCACCAAGGCCAAGGCCCGCAAGCATGTCCACAAGATTGCCCAGGGCCTGGTCAAGCTCTACTCGGCCCGGCAGCGCACCAAGGGCTTCGCCTTCAGCCCCGACACCCCCTGGCAGAAGGAGTTGGAGGATGCCTTCCCATACCAGGAGACCCCCGACCAGCTGACCGCCATCGACGATGTCAAGGCCGATATGGAAAAGCCGGTGCCCATGGATCGCCTGATCTGCGGGGATGTGGGCTTCGGCAAGACCGAGATAGCCATCCGTGCCGCCTTCAAGGCGGTCCAGGACGGCAAGCAGGTAGTGGTCCTGGTGCCCACGACCCTGCTGGTCCAGCAGCACTACCAGACCTTCACCGAGCGCTTCGAGGGCTTCCCGGTGGATGTGGCCGCCATGAGCCGCTTCCAGACCGCAAAGGAGAACCAGACCACCATGGAGGGCCTGGCCAGCGGGGCCGTGGACGTGGTCATCGGCACCCATAAGTTGCTCAACCCGCGCATCCGCTTCAAGGATCTGGGTCTGATGATCGTGGACGAGGAGCAGCGCTTCGGCGTGGAGGCCAAGGAGACCCTCAAGGCCATGCGAACCAACGTGGACGTCCTGTCCCTGTCGGCCACGCCCATTCCGCGCACTCTGGAGATGGCGGTGACCGGCATCCGGGAGATGTCGACCCTGGCCACGCCACCCGAGGACCGTCTTCCGGTGCTGACCTATGTAGGTGCCTACGAGGATGCCCAGGTGACTGCGGCCATTCGCCGCGAGCTCTTGCGCGGGGGCCAGATCTTCTACATCCATAACCGGGTGGAGGACATCGGCAAGGTCTCGGCCAAGGTGCAGACCCTGGTCCCAGAGGCCAAGGTGGGTGTGGCCCACGGCAAGATGGGGGAGAAGCAGCTGGACGGGGTCATCCGCGACTTCTGGCATCGGGACATCGATGTGCTGGTCTGTACCACCATCGTCGAGACCGGCCTGGATATTCCCAATGCCAACACGCTGATTGTGGACCGGGCCGACCGCTTCGGGCTCTCCCAGCTCCATCAGCTGCGCGGCCGGGTGGGACGTGGCCGGGAGCGCGCCTACGCCTACTTCCTCTACGACCCCAGCAAGCCCATGACCCAGACCGCCCACGACCGGCTGGCCACCATCGCCCAGAACACGGCCCTGGGATCCGGCTACGACGTGGCCATGAAGGACCTGGAGCTGCGTGGCACCGGCAACCTGTTGGGCGACGAGCAGTCCGGACATATCGAGGGGGTCGGCTTCGACCTTTACGTGCGCATGGTCTCCGAGGCGGTGGAAGAGTACAAGGAACCCGGGCGGACCGAGCCGGTCACCGTCAGCATCGACCTGCCTCTGGAGGCCTCAATCCCGGTGGACTACATCGATTCGGACAAGCTGCGTCTGGAGGCCTACCGCAAGCTGGCCTCGGCCCGCAACGAGCAGGATCTGCGCGACCTGCACGAGGAGCTGACTGACCGATATGGTCGTCCGCCGGCCCAGTTCGACACCCTCTTCGCCGTAGCCAGGCTGCGGGCCAAGGCTCGCTCCCTGGGCATAGCGGAGATTGCCTCCCAGGGCTCCAGGGTGCGCATCAGACCCGTGACCATGCCCGACTCCCTCCAGGCCAGGATCGCACGAATATACAAGGGCAGCCAGTACCGCCCGGTGACGCAGAACCTGCTGATTCCAGCGCCCTTCGCGGGCTCCCTGGGTTCGGGACCCATGGATTCAGCGGCCATGACCGCCTGGGTGGACACCCTGCTGGACGACCTTGCCTGGGGGCTGCCCAAGTCCTCCGACGATGGCACGCCAGCGGGTCCCTCGCCCGTCCAACAAAACTAGTATCCTGTAAGAGACATCACAACAACTTATTGAAGGAGCAGTTGTGGCAGCAATTGAAAGCGTGTTCGCGCGCGAAATTCTTGATTCCCGTGGCAACCCGACCGTCGAGGTCGTTCTGCAGACTGAGGACGGCGCCGAGGGGCGTGGTCTGGTTCCCTCCGGTGCTTCCACCGGCGAGGCCGAGGCCTGGGAACGTAGGGATGGCGACAAGAAGCGCTATCAGGGCAAGGGTGTGTTGGACGCCGTCAAGGCGGTCAATGAGACCATCGCTCCCAACGTCATCGGCATGGACGCCACCGATCAGCGCGCCCTGGACGAGACCATGATTGATCTGGACGGCACCCCCAACAAGGGCAAGCTGGGCGCCAACGCCATTCTGGGCGTCTCCCTGGCTGCGCTCTATGCGGCCGCCGAGTCCGCCGAACTGCCTCTTTACCGTTACCTGGGCGGCACCAACGGCCACATCCTGCCCGTGCCCAACATGAACATCATGAACGGCGGCGCCCACGCTGACTTCGCGACCGACATCCAGGAGTACATGATCTCCCCTTACGGCTTCGACTCCTACCGGGAGGCCCTGCGCGCCGGCGTCGAGGTCTACCACACCCTCAAGGGCATTCTCAAGAAGGACGGCCATGAGACCGGTCTGGGCGACGAGGGCGGCTTTGCCCCCAAGATGAAGTCCAACGAGGACTCCCTGAAGTACATCGTCGACGCCATTCAGGCCGCCGGCTACGAGCCCGGCAAACAGATCGGCCTCTGCCTGGACGTGGCCTCCTCGGAGTTCTACAACAAGGACACCGACAAGTACCACTTCGACGGCGAGGACCGCGACGCCGACTACATGCTGGACTACTACCAGGGTCTGGTCGAGAAGTACCCGCTGGTCTCCATCGAGGATCCCTTCGCTGAGGAGGACTGGGGCGCCTGGCAGAAGATCACCGCCGCCATGGGCGACCGCCTGCAGTTCGTGGGCGACGACCTGCTGGTGACCAACCCCAAGAGGCTGCAGAAGGGCATCGACCTGAAGGCCGCCAACTCCCTGCTGGTCAAGCTCAACCAGATCGGCACCGTGACCGAGACCCTGGACGCCATCGAGCTGGCGACTGCCAACGGGTTCACCTCCATGGTTTCACACCGTTCCGGCGAGACCTCCGACACCACCATCGCCGATCTGGCCGTGGCCAAGAACACCCGCCAGATCAAGACCGGTGCTCCGGCTCGTGGCGAGCGCATCGCCAAGTACAACCGTCTGCTGGAGATTGAGGAGGAGCTGGGCTCCACCGCCGAGTACGCCGGCTACAGCGCCTTCAAGGCCTGCAAGAAATACACCAAGTAAGGCCTTGCTGGTCGGGTCTCGGAGCCTTTGCAGGTTTTGATCCGACCCTGAAGTCTCTCACCCGTGGTGGTCCGCGTCGGCTGCCGCGGGTATTTTTATGGGTATGGCCAACAATAAACGTGACGGCGCCGACCGGCGGACAAGCAGGCGGTCGTTGGGACCCATCACTTTCTTTGTGGCGGTCATCATCGTGGCCCTGGGTCTGATTCAGCTGGTCTCCACCTTCCACGCCTACGCCATCAATCTTTCCGAGCTCAACGGCCTGCGCAACCAGCAGGCCCAGCTTGTCGAGCACAAACGTGACCTGGAGAACCAGATCAGACGCTGGGACGACAAGGCCTATGTGACTGCCCAGGCCCGGGATCGGCTGGGATTCGTCTTCCCCGACGAGGATGCCATCCGGGTCCTGCATCCGGAGGCGGTCACGGGAAACAAGGACGAGGACCAGGCCGGAAGCAAGGGGGTCCGGGCCCCGAGGAAGAACTCCCTGCCCTGGTATCAGGAGATGGCCTACTCCTTCGCCAAGGCCGACCAGAATCCTGCTGCCGATAGGGGCAAGGGGCAATCCAGTCCGACCGGCTCTGCCAGTCCATCTGGTTCAAGTAGTCCAGGTGGCTCTGATGACCCCTCTCCATCCGAGGGCGGGGGAGCGCAGTGAACTCCGAAGGCTCGGATTTCGTCACGCCGTTGGTTAACGAACTTAGTAGCAGGAAACGATCAGGAAAGATGAGGACAGCGTGATCAAGGCCCAGGGAAGGCCCCAGGCAGCAGTGGAATCTCAAGCCGCGGACAAGGTCCGGGTCGAGCCCAAGGTCGGGCAGAATGGGGTCGAAGTCTCTGGCCTGGTTACTGACCAGGACCTGGAGGCGGTCAGGGATCGTGTCCGGGAGCTTCTGGCGACCCCGGCCATAGAGGATCAGATAGCCGTCGTGAACCGCCAGCTGGGTCGGTATCCGCGGGGCATGGTTGCAGTGGGGGCCCGCTGCGTCTGTGGCAATCCACTGGCTGTGGTCACCCGGCCCCAGCTGGGAGATGGTACGCCCTTTCCAACAACCTGCTATCTGACCAGTCCCGAGGCGGTCAAGGCCGTCTCCCGGCTGGAGGCTGACGGCGTCATGGCCGACTGGAATACCGAGCTGGACTCGGATCCGGATCTGGCCAGCGCTTACCGTAGGGCTCACGAGCTCTATCTGGCCTTCCGCTCTGCCCTGGCCCAGCGTCTGGGCGACGACGAGAGCCACATCGCCGGAATCTCTGCCGGTGGCATGCCCAAAAGGGTCAAGTGTCTGCATGCTCTGACTGCCCAGTCCCTGGTCATGGGCCCTGGGGTCAATCCCCTGGGCGACCGGGTTCTGGACCTGGTGCGTCAGGCGTTTGATCCGCAGGTCTGCAGGTGCGCCCAGCCTTGGACCGAGGCATCACGGCAAGAGAACCGGCAGGGGAACCAATGAAGGGGGCTTCCATGGATCAGGTTACGGTGGCGGGCGTGGACTGCGGCACCAATTCCATACGGCTGCTGATAGCCCGGGTGGATCGGCAGGGGCTCCATCCGGTGGCTCCCAGGCTGATGCGGGTCATCCGGCTGGGTGAGGGCGTGGACCGCAACCACCGCTTCTCCGACCAGGCTTTGGATCGGGCCTTCGAGGCCTGCCGGCTCTTCGCCCGGCAGCTGCAGGATCACCCGGTGGATGGCCTGCGCTTTGTGGCCACTTCGGCCACCAGGGATGCCCACAATCGCGAAAGCTTTGAGGAGGGGGTGCGCTCCATTCTGGGGGTCAAGCCCGAGGTTATCAGCGGCTCCCAGGAGGCCTCCCTGAGTTTTCTGGGCGCGGTCAGCGTACTGGAGCAGCGGGTCAGCGCCGACATGCCTCCTGCGCCCTACCTGGTGGTCGATCTGGGTGGCGGCTCCACCGAGCTGGTCCTGGGCGGGGACGGGAGCGATCTGCCCGTGGACCAGGTCAGGGCCTCCTACTCCATGAACATCGGCTCCGTGCGGATGACCGAGCGCCATCTGCTGGACGATCCGCCCACCCAGGAGCAGATCCACCAGGCGCTTGAGGATGTTGACGGCTGGATCGACCGGGCCTTCGACCAGGTTCCTGCAGCCGGGGTAGGCAGCCTGATCGGAGTCTCCGGCACGGTCACCACCATGAGCGCCCTGGCCCTGGGATGCGAGGTCTATGATCGCCATGCCGTCGACGGCCGGTCCGTTTCAGTCGATGCGGCTCGCAGGGCTGACGACCAGGTGTTGAACATGAGTCGGCAGGCTCGTCGGGAACTCAAGACCATCCATCCCGGCCGTGTGGATGTGATCGGCGGCGGCGCCTTGATTTGGAGCCGTCTGCTGGAGCGGCTGGGCCAGGCCAGCCCGAGTGCGTTGGCTTCGGGAACCTATGTGGCCAGCGAGCACGGCCTTCTGGATGGCCTGGTCCTGGACTACGGTCGGACCCTCCTGCGCGAATGATATACTAAGGCGTTATGGGTTACGGCCCCGGTGGCGAAATGGTATACGCATCGGACTTAAAATCCGCCGCCTTCACCGGCTTGTGGGTTCGATTCCCACCCGGGGCACCAAGGCCTCATCGGCTTGGACGGCAGTGTCGCGACTTGTCACCCGGCCGACGAACCGATACTCTGGTACGCAAGAAAACCAAAGGAGTTGTCATGAGTGACCAATCCATGCCCGAGGTGAACGCCGAATTCGGCGCCACGCCGACCATAACCTTCCATGGTCCGGCGCCCAGCGGGCTGCGCGCCGTGGAGCTGGTCGAGGGGGACGGACCTGTCGTTCGCAAGGGCGATACCGTCACCGTCAACTATCACGGTGTCGTTTGGGGTTCGGATCAGGTCTTCGACTCCAGCTTCCAGCGTCATCAGCCGGCCAGCTTCGGCATCGGCGTGGGGCAGGTCATTCGCGGCTGGGACCAGACGGTGCCTGGCCACAACGTGGGGTCCAGGTTGGTGGTCTCCATTCCGCCGGAGTACGGATATGGTCGTCAGGGGATGCCCCAGGCCGGCATCGGCGGCGACGATACCCTGGTTTTCGTGATCGACATCATATCGACACGGTAGACAGAGGTCTCCAGGCGCCGGTGAGGGCCGGCGCCTTTTTCATACCCTTGACTTTGCAGTTCAGGTCGGGCCAAGAGACAAGTGCATTAAACAAGGAGGAATCACATGGCTGAGGAAAAGACGATTCTGCTGACACAGGCCGCTTACGACAAACTGAAGGAGGAGCTTGATCACCGTCAGGGCGAGTACCGCGACGAGATCACCGAACGCATCGCGGCTGCTCGGGCCGAGGGCGATCTGAGCGAGAACGGCGGCTATCAGGCTGCCCGCGAGGAGCAGGGCAAGAACGAGGGGCGGATCAACGAGCTGATCGTCAAGCTTCGCAATGCCAAGATCCTCAAGGCCCCCAAGGCGGGCACGGTGGGCAATGGCTCGCTGGTGACCCTGACCATGGCCGGCAACGAAATGGTCTATGTGCTGGGCTCCAGGGATCTGACCGTGGCAACCGACTATGACGTCATCAGCCCCGAGTCGCCCATTGGCGCGGCACTTATGGGTGCCAAGAAGGGCCAGACCGTGACCTACAAGGCACCCAATGGCAAGGACATCTCGGTCACCGTCAAGGATGCCAGGCCCCTCAAGTAGCGGGACCACCCCTTACTGTCCCGACCCGACCTGAATGAAGCCGCTCCCCGCCATCGTCGACGGAGGGCGGCTTCGTCTATGGGTGACTGCTTGATTCTTGATCCTGGTCCATTGTCCTTGTTGAAAAGGCGGTTCAACTGGAGAGTTGCTCTCAGCGTAGGTTGCAGACCACCAGGTAGATGGCCACGATGTGGCAGGCGTAGCCGATGACCGTCCCGCAGTGGAAGAGCTCGTGGAAGCCGAAGACCCGAGGCCAGGGGTCCGGTCGGCGCAGCCCGTAGACCACAGCCCCCAGGATGTAGGCCAGGCCGCCGGCTACGATCAGCCATACCACGGGCGGACCGGCCATGGGGGAGTCCCAGAAGAGCTTCAGGAAACCTACACCCGAGACTCCGAAGACCACGTAGACCAGGGTGTAGAGCCAGCGGGGAGCCTCGATCCAGAAGACGTGGACGATCATGGCCACCAGGCTGGCCCCCCACATGCCCAGGATGATGATCCGCCGCCAGAAGGGGTCCAGTGCGAAGGAGATCGGCGTGTAGGTGCCGGCGATGAGCAGGAAGATGTTGACGTGGTCCAGGCGGCGCAGCACGTCCGTGGTACCCGGGGTCCAGTCGCCCAGGTGGTAGAGGGCCGAGTTGCCGAAGAGCGCCAGTGAGGCGACCATGAAGACCGCACAGGCCAGCTTGAGGCCGGTGCCGTGGGCCAGGCAGATCAGCACGATGCCGGCGGCCAGGGCCAGTGGGGCGGCCACGGCGTGGATCCAGCCGCGCAAGAGGGGCTTGGGACGGCCGTGCACATCCAGACGGACCTTGCGTTCGATCTCCATGTCGGGGATTCCCTCGATTCGTGAGGCCTTGATCTCAGCCTTGGCCAGGATCCGTGCAGCCTTGGCCTTGGCCTTGGCACGCACCGCATCGGCCCGGGCCTGCAGATGGGCCTCGTGGGCCACCTCTGCATCCCGGCGCAGGTAGGTCAGCTCCTGGCGGCGCTGCTGGCGACGGCGCTCGAGATCGGGATCGACCTCCTGATCCTCGGACGGTCTGCCGTTCTCGCTGGTCCTGGTTGCCATGGCCCTCCCTTGGCCCCTTGACTGGCTCCGGCCTGTCGGGTCGGATCGCAGGGGTGAAACATCCGTGAACCACCCTACCCCAGACCTGTGTATCGGACGCGCATGTCATCATCGCCCTTGGCATGACCCGCCTGTCTGCTTCCCAGGGCCCTTTGTATGATGGAGGGCATGGCTGATTTTTCCGAGATTCTGGCATCCTGCGACGACTGCAATGAGGAGGACCGTGAGTGGCTCCACCACCTGGTGGCCGACTGGCAGGTCATCGCCGATCTGAGCTTTGCGGACCTGCTGCTCCTGCTGCGTACCGGCGAGGGGGAGTTCACCGTGGCCGAGCAGTGCCGACCCTCCACGGTCATGTCCCTGCGCACCGAGGATGTGGTGGGGGAGCACTTCCCGGCGGACCGACGTGAGGAGCTGGATGCGGCCATGCGGTCCAAGGGGGTGCTGCGGTCCAACAAGCTGCGCACCATCGGCCGCGCCACGGTCTGCGACGTCTACGCCCCTATCCGACACCAGGGCAAAACCCTGGGCCTGGTGGTCCGCGAGACCAACATGGCCACCCGTGAATCCAATGGCCGCTATGAGAGCGAGAGCATCAATGCGGGCAAGGAGCTCTTTGAGATGATCACCCGCGGCGAGTTCCCCTACGCGGATTCGGTGCTCAACCAGCGGCACAACGCCAGGGTGGCCGACGGCTTCTTTGTGTTGACGGCAAGCGGCGTTGTGCGCTACGCCTCGCCAAATGCCATCAGTTGCTTCCGCAGGCTGGGCTCGGTGGAGACCATGATTGGTCAGTACCTGAGCGAGATCGGCACCTCCCTGCTCAAGGAGAACGATCCGGTGCCCGACTCCCTGCCACTGGTCCTGTCGGGCAAGGCGGCCGTGGACTCGGAGCTGGACGCCAACGGGTCGGCCGTCTCCATGCGCTCCTTGCCCCTGTATGGCAAGCAGGGCAGGACCGGCGCCATTGTGCTCTGCCGGGACGTGACCGAGCTGCGCCGTAGGGAGAAGGAGCTGCAGACCAAGGACGCCACCATCTCCGAGATTCACCACCGTGTCAAGAACAACCTTCAGGCCGTGTCGGCCCTGCTGAGGTTGCAGGCCCGACGCACCAAGTCCGACGAAGTCCGCAAGGAGCTGGAGGAGGCCCAGCGCCGCGTCCAGACCATCGCCGTGGTTCATGAGGGCCTCAGCCAGACCGCCGACGAGATTGTGGACTTCGACAAGGTGATCGCCAACCTACTGAAGATGAGCGTGGACCTGGCCACCACCAGCGACCAGCACATCACCATCTCCTACGTGGGCAAGTTCGGGATGATGCCCGCCCAGGATGCCACCCCCCTGTCCCTGGTGCTGACCGAGCTGGTCAACAACGCGGTCGAGCACGGCTTTGAGGGCCGTGACGAAGGGCATATCACCATATCGGTGGGCCGGGGCGGCAACAACCTCAACGTGGTGGTCGAGGATGACGGCAACGGCTACAGCACCGAGTCGGATCAGGGTCAGGCTCGTTCCACCGGGTCCGGGCTGGGCACGCAGATCATCAACACTTTCGTCACCAACGACTTCGGGGGCACGGTCAAGTGGGAACCCCGCCGGGATGGTGGCACCCGGGTGGTCATCAACATCAAGCTGCGCGTGGCCCAGGACGTGTGATGCAGGGCACTTTCAAACGGGGCGCCTTGTAGTCAGGAAGACTGTAACCGAAGGCTGCATTTCAGGAAAAGAAAGGGGCGGTGGCATCAAGCCATCGCCCCTCTGCTGTTTGGCGCAATCGCGAAGGATTCAGGACTGCATCTGCATAGCCTGGGACCTGCGCGCGCGCATGGCCCGGCGCTTCAGAGCCCTGCGTTCGTCCTCGCTCAGCCCGCCCCAGACACCGTAATCCTGATTGGTGTCCAGCGCGCACTTCAGACAGGCGTCAATGACCTTGCAGGTCCTGCAGACAGCCTTGGCCTCCTCGATCTGCTGATAGGCTGCACCGGTGTTGCCGACGGGGAAGAACAGCTCAGGGTCCTTGTCACGGCAAGCAGCCTTGGCGCGCCAATCAAACGCATTACTCATCTACCTAAGCCTCCAAGAAGTTTTTATCGATGCTTTATCACTACCCTATGCAAGATAAGCACGATGAGTGACTTTTTTCAAGGGTTCATTTGTTTTACGGCTAAAGAGAACACCTGTAGCGGAATGGCGAGACCTCCCTCCAGAACCAGACACCGTCCAGGAATGGCACTGGCCCGAGTGGACAGGGTGGCCAGCTGATCGGCGGGGATGCCAGCCGCCAGGTCGGCTCCGCGTTCGCCACAGGGGAACACCAGACGACGGCTGAAACGCTCAGGTCTGCGCAGGGCGCTGGCCGTATCCACGGCCAGAACCACCGCGGTTCCCCCTTGTCCCAGAGCCTCCCGCAGAAGCGAGGCCAGAGGATCCTGGCAGAGCGGATCCAGCAGATCCTGGGCATCGTCAAGAATCCAAACCAGCCCACGGCCGTCACCCTGCCGGCCATGAGGAGGTGCCGGCACCGGACCAGGGAAGTCCCGGCTGCTGTAGCTGTGGGCGACTCGACGTGTGATGCGCAGATCGAAGTTTGGCTCTGGCCGGGCTCCCGGCTTCATCAGGGTGAGCAGGGAACGAGCCAGGAGGGCCAGCAGGGTGCTCTTGCCTCGCCCTGGCGGTCCGATCAGGGCCGTATGACCTTTGAGCGACAGGCGGTAGAGATGGAGCAGAACACCGTCATCCATGTGTCCCAGGGGTATCAGAGGCCGTCCCGACTGCCAGAGGATCTTTCCGCAGGCCGGATCATGTTCTGGCAAGGGAGAGGAGAAGAGCGGTGCCGGCGGTCGGTTGTCGCAGAAGCGACTGGCCTTGATGATCTGGCCAACCAGGGTCTGCGGGTCAGCCGCTGGGCAGGTGCGGAAGGCTTGCGGGCCTAAGCCATGCTCCAGAAAGCCCAGACCAGGGCAGGAAGGGTCAATCGCTGTAGCGCAGGAGGAGCCCAGCAACTCCCTGGATTGCAGGGGGTCCCGTACTCGCAGACAGATTCCCAGGTTCATATTGGCCCGCATTTGAGCGTTGACCTGCCCCATGGTCTGCTGGGTGCAGGCCACCAGATTCATGCCCAGGGACCTGCCCTGGGAAGCCAACGAAGTCAGCCTGTCCAGATAGTCAGGCAGGAGTTGGCGCAGGGCCTGGAACTCGTCGATGACCACCACCAGTCGCGCCGGTGGGTCGGTCATCAGGGCAGTGTCTTCCACCCCTGCTCTGGCAACCAGGCGCTGGCGGCGTTCCAGCTCCCGCTGAAGGCCGTTCAGGGCCCGCACGGCCCGATCCAGATCAAGATTGGTCACGCAGCCCACAGTGTGCGGCAGACGGGCCAACAGGCCGAATCCGGCACCGCCCTTGAAGTCCAGTAGGACCAGATTGAGCCTGTCCGGAGGCTGACTGGCTGCCAGGGCCAGACACCAGGTCTGCAGGAAGACCGACTTGCCTGATCCGGTGGTGCCTGCCACCAGAGCGTGGGGTCCGTCGCGCGGCAGATCGATGACCAGCGGACTGTGATCAGGGCGGACACCGATGACTGCCGGTGCCGTCTTCCCTGATGCGGCAAGCCAGGCATGGACGATGCCCTGCCAGAGCAGGCCATGTGCCCCCGAAGCCCCCGATTCCAACAGTCGGGACTCCAGCGCAGGGCCTGGGTATGAAGCCAGCTCAGTCAGATCCCGTTGTGTCTGGTCCTCCGTGCTTGTCGATGGGGATGCACGATTCGATGCTATGCCGTATTCCAATTGTGCCTGGGCGGGGAGAGATTGCGATGGCTGACGATGCGTTCGCAACAGGCTCAAAAGCACCATGGCCAGGGTACCTGTCAGGCTGGGTAGCAAGAGGAGAAGCAACATCCAGCGGCCTTGGCCGACCACGTACCAGATCATGCCCGCCTGGGCCAGTGCTGGAGCCGTTTGGGCAACCAAGGTCAGAATGACCTGGGCCCTTCCCCTTTTGGATTTTCGCTCTTTGATGCCAGCAGGGTGCCAATCGCCATCAGCAGCCTTGTCCGCGACTCTCGGCCCGGCGGTAGACAACGGAAATGCATGTGCTGATGAATAGGCCTTTATCATGTCTTCAGCATGAAGGGTCTGACTGGGGAGCACCAGGGTAAACCTGGCATGTGGTCGAATGTGGAATGTGGCTGGGATTGGTGGTGGATGCTACATGCCACCGACGGTTCCTGGGGCATGGCTACCCTGGGCCAGTTGGTTGAATAGATCGGTGTTCTGGGCTTGATCCAGCAGAACGGTGGAGCCTATACCCCCGCCCGGATAGTAGTCGGGATCTGTCCAGTAGACGCTTCCGGTGACGCCCTTGCTGCCGCTGGCACTACGGAAGGCCAGGACCATGCGCACAAGATCTATGGGGTTGGTCCGCTCATCCACCACCAAGGCATCCAGCCCCGCCGAAAGGACCTTGCCGGACGTGGCCGGATTGAGAATAACCGAAGGCTTGAGTGCCTTGGCGGCGATGGCCGAAATGGCCTGGCGCTGGCGTTCGGCACGCCCGAAATCCCCCTTGGGATCCGAGTAGCGCATGCGGGTGAAGGCCAGGGCCATACCGCCGTCAGCCTGATGGCAGCCACTTGACCAGACCATGCCTGATTTGGGGTCGTTGACGTCTGCGTCGTAGCAAAGCCTGACGCCGCCCAGAGCGTCGACCACCTTACTGAGGCCTCCGAAGCGAATCAGGGCCACGTGATTGACCTTATGGCCGGTGATGTCCTCGATCTGACCCGTCAGGGCCCGGTAGCCCGATGTGTAGGCCACTGCGTTGATTTTCATGTAATCCCCGTCCTGCTTGACCAAGGAGTCCCGGGGGATTGAAATCAAGGATGCGGCTCCGTGGCGTGGCCTGGTCAGCACCAGGATGGTATCGGTGCGGAAGCCGGTGATGCTGTCATCCTGTCCGGCTCCCGGAGAACCGTCGCGCTGGTCCGACCCCAGCAGGAGCCAGGTGTCGGCTACTGAGTCAGAGGCATCGGTCAGCATTTTGTCGCGGGTGAGTTTGCCATTGATCCAGAACCATCCTCCACCCGCCAGCACGACCAGTGCCAGCAGCAGGACCAACAGCGAAATGGTTATGAACCTGCGCACGGGGTGTCTGCGGACGAGGGCAGTGCCCTTGCGCAGGTTCCGGCCGCTTCTGCTGCTCCAGTCGTTTCCGACAGGTGCAGCCATGGTCGTTGGCTTGGGTGTGGTCTTGGAGGAGCCGCTGGTGCGTCTGGCCTTCCGGGCTTTGCTGGTCTGCGCCGGCTGATGCCCAGTCCCGGAGGAGGGGGAGAAGCTGGGAGGAGTCTGGCTATGGCCGTGTCTGGCCTCGCTACCTGGGCCTCTGGGGTCGGCCGCCGGACGGTGATGTCCGGCGGGCATGAAGCTAGGAGGCTCCTGTCCTTGTCCTCCCTGGTCTGATCCAGTCCGCATACCCTTTACCTTCCTTTGGCCGACTAGGTAAGCAATAGCATGCCTGAATGACTCCAGGGGGCTTAATCGGCTATCTCTGCGCCGGAACGGCACAGACTGTAGCGAACAGGTAGCGGTCCGCCATGCCGATGTACTGTCCGGTGTTCGCGTCCCTGATGGCTCCATCGTCCGGATCCACGATTCCGCCCGTGTCCGGATCGATCAGGGTCTTGTCAGGCATGGTGATCAGTCCGGTACGGGGATCGGGCTTGGGCAGAGCGGTGGCTGACGCAGATGGGGATTGGGTGCCGTCCCCTGTGTCAGAGCCGTTGCCTCTTGTCCGGGTGGAACCCTGTGAGGTTTGGTCGCTCCGGGCATCATGATTATTGCCGGCCTGCTTGTCCGATGAGGATGCCGACTCTGCAGCCTCGTTGGCCTGGGTCAAGGGCTTCCCCTCCCGGAGCAGCCGCCAGATGGTGTCGGCCTCGTCAGTCCACACCACCCGGTATCTGTCCTGGGACCATTCCTCGACAGGTATGGTCCTGGCGTAGATATGCGCAGTGTCTATATGCTTGAGCGAGTTGCCCAGGCCCAGCAGGGTCTGGAAGCTGCCCAGGCCCTCGCTCAGCTGCAGGGTTGACAGGGAGGTGGTGGTCAGACGGTAGGCCTTGGGCAGGTCTGAATAAATATCGACGGTCTTGGCCTCGTTGACCAGGCTCTTGACCAGGTACTGCTGGCGGGTGGTGCGCATGATGTCTGATCCGTCGGCGCCGGTTCCGTGGCGCATACGGGCGTACTCGGTAGCCTGGGTTCCGTCAAGATGGTGCAGGCCCTGCTTCAGGTCAATGCCGGTGTAGGTGTCCTTGGTATCCGTGGGGATGCATATGTCCACTCCGCCCAGGGCGTCGATGATGGATTTGAATCCATTGAAGTCGGCCACCACGAACTGCTGGATGTCCAGGCCGGTCAGGGATTGGACCGCGGCCAGGGAGCAGCTGGCGGCCGAATTCACATCGCCGCCCTGGTTGTAGCCGTCAGCGAAGATGGAGTTGAACATGACCTGGTGGCGGGCCGGAATGGTCTCGCCCTTGCTGGTGACGCATGCCGGTGCGTTCACGATGGAGTCCCTGGGAATGGAGACCACGTTCACATATGAGCGGTCGGCTGCGATCTGGACCACCATGGCCGTGTCGGACTGGTGGTTCTCCTCCAGGTCATCCCCGCCGCCGCCCAGGACCGAATTGCCCTTGCCCTCGCGGGTGTCCTGGCCCAGTACCAGGACGTTCAAGGTTTTGCCCTTGTAGATGTCTTCTGGGGTCCCATGGCCTTGGGTCAGGCTGATGGGCTCGAGCACGTGCATGTGACCGTTGATGTCGGTCCAGAAGGCCGCCACCGTAGAGGCCAGGAAGCAAAGAACGAAGGTGAGGGCCAGACATATGCCCGTGCGCAGGGAGTGGCTGCTGCGGAACCCATCGCTGTGCTGGGGCTTGCCGTTCCTGCCCGCCTTGATGTTGGGCAGACCCATCTTTCTGGTTGGGGACGTCAATGGTTATGCCTTCCTCATCGGCTGTCGCTGTAGGGGTCATTCCGGCTGAAAGGACCGGGATGGCGGTAACGCGTGCTTAAACCAGTCATAGTATAGTCTGACCCCCATCCGCAGCTCCTCTTCGGGCGATACGGCCGCCTCCACGTGCTGCCCAGTTGCGCTTGCAGTCATTTAGGGGTTGACAGAAGACCTCCGCAGCGGCTGTAATAAAAGTGTGTAAACACACTAGGGACTGGGGGGTCGCTATGAGTGGTTTTATAGACACTCGATACAGCAGTACAACTAAAAATAGGCTGACGCCGCTGATGCAATGGTTCGAAGTCAATATCGGACCATCCTGGCGAAGCGAGGCGCTCTGTGCACAGACCGACCCGGAGGCATTCTTCCCGGGCAAGGGAGGCTCCACTCAGGAGGCCAAACGGGTCTGCGCCGACTGCACCGTCCGAAAGCAGTGCCTGGACTGGGCAGTCGAACACGACGAGCGCTTTGGCATCTGGGGTGGGATGAGTGAACGGGAGCGCCGCCGTTACAAGAAGAGGATGCGCGCGCAGCGTCAGGTCTGAATCGCCGCAGGTGCCCGAGCGGGGCATCCGGTGACCTGGATTGCGTAGACTGGAACGCATGAGTTTCGTCGCGCCTCAAGCCCAGGATGTCCGGCAGGTCCTCTCTGCAGGCATAAAAGAATGTTCGCCTGCCGCCAGCCCACATGTGGAGGATGCGGTTGCGGCGGTGATCACGGTCGAGCATGACCTGACCTACCTGTCTGACACCCTGCGTGCCCTCTTGCGACAGAGCCTCTTGCCCAGGGTCCTGATCATCGCTGATTGCTCGGGTGCCACTGTGGAGCCTCTCTATGCGCAGTTTCCGGTGGACGGGCCAGCGCGGGTGGAGGTGCAGGTGGTTCGCGCCCGGGGCGCCTCCTCCTTCGGCGATGCCGTCGACAAGGCGCTTGGCTATGCCCGTCTGCCCGGTCGGATCCGCGCACTTTGGCTTCTGCACGATGACTGCCGTCCATTGGACAATCATTGCCTGGACAAGTTGGTGGACACCTGGCACAGCAATCCCACCGCCTCCCTGCTGGGCGCCAAGCAGTATGACTGGCAGGGCGTGGGACTGCGGGACGTGGGTCGGTATGCCTACCAACACCGAACGGTGAGCCTTGTAGTGGACAGCGAGCCCGACCAGGAGCAGTATGACGCGCGTCAGGATGTCTTCGCCGTGAGCCTGGCTGGCGCTCTGGTGCCCATGCAGACAATGAGGAATCTGGGTGGTCCAGGCGCCTGGGCTGGCACTTTCGGCCAAGCCGACGATCTCTGCCGCCGCATCTGCCTGTCGGGGGGACGGGTGGTGGTGGTGCCCAGCGCCCGGATGGCCCATGCCGGTGCCCGGATGAGCGGATTGCGTGACCGGAATGGACGGCCGGTGCAGCCTGACCACCCCTTGGATGCCTCCATGGGTCCGATACTGGCTCGGGAACGCTACCTGATGACTGATTTTGCCCTGCCATGGTGGCCGTTGATTTGGCTCTGGCGGGTTCTGGCGGCTTTGTGGTTCATGGCCATTGACCTCATCGGCAAACGGCCTTATAGGGCCCTCTGCCGCCTGTGTGCGCCCTGGCGGATTCTGGCTCGTCCTGCAGCCTTGCTGACCATGCGTCGCCGTCTGACCTCCGCCTGCCATGGCGGTCCCCGTCGCTTGGACATTCTTCAGGCCAACAGCCAGCAGATACGGCAGTGGCGGCAGCGCAGGCATGCTTTCCACGACCAGCAGGAACACCCTATGCTCAGCCACCTGGCCCTGGCTCATTTGCGCCAGCAGTTCCTGCGCCGCCTGGCCTGGGCGTCAGGGATGACCATAGCAGTCTTGGTGGCCCTGGTGGCCACCCACTGGCCCATCTGTCGCGCCGTTTTCTCGGGAGGGGCCATCCATGCGCCCTCGCTGCCCTCGTCAGGGGCCGACTGGTCCCGTCTTCTGGCGGCGGCCACCACCTCCTGGTCCTGGGCCGGGGGCGTGGGACAGCCCGCAGTTCCTGCTCCCTTCCTCCTTGTGCTCCTGCCTTTCGCCCTGCTGACTGGCGGTCATGTGGCCCAGGCCATGGCCTTGATGCTCCTGGCGGAGACAGGATTGGCCGCTTTGTCCTTCTGGGCCCTGACCGGCGTGGTCACCAGATCCAATCCCATCCGCGTCCTGCTGGGGTTGACCTGGGCCTTTCTGGCATTCGCCCTGGGCATCGTGGATGGTCTGCAGTTGCCCATGCTGACAGTCATGGCCTTTATGCCTGCCGCCTTTGCCTTCGTTTTCAAGGCTGTGGGGTTGTATCAGACCGAGGCCCCCGTGCACCCCAAGGCTTCGGTGCAGCAGGCGGCTCTTGCTTCCATCTGCTTCCTGCCGGTCCTGGCAGCCGAACCTCAGCTCATACTGGCCATGATTCCGCTCTTTATCATGGCAATCTGCCTGGTGCCGTCTCATCGGATCATGCTGCTGCTGATGCCCCTGCCTTCGCTGCTGGCACTGGCGCCCACCCTGGTCAACTCCCTGCATCATGCCAAGGAGGGGCTTTGGAGGCAGCTTTTCGCAGACCTGATGATTCCCACGGGGGACCTAACCGGCCAGCCTCGAACCGGGAGCCTGGGGGAACTGTTGGCCCGCCTGCTGGGCTTGGATGCTTCGGTCCCGGGGCTTATCAGGTGGCGACCTGAACTCTGGCGCCCGACCACATTGGCCTGCTGTCTACTGGCGGTGGCTCTGCTGGCCTTTGTTGCTCTGGTTGTGCCTCGGGCGCTCAAGGCGGCCAGGATACTTTGGATTACGGTCCTGTTGGGCCTGGTCCTGGCGCTGATTTCGCAGGCGGTCTGCACTGGTCTGGACCAGGCTGGCCCAGTGGCCGGCTCGGTCCTGCCCGGCATGATGATGGCCTTCATGGGGCTGCTGGCTTGCTTGGGCCTTCTGGCTGGCAGGGCCGTTCGTCCTTTCTCGCCCCTTGCTCCCGGGCATGACCAGGCCCCTGACAGCGATGCTGATCGTCCGCCTCTGCCTCCTGCGCAGTCCTCCTCAACATCCGCTGTTGCGATTGATGGTGGCGGACGGGTTTTGAGACTCTTGCTGGGCCTGGTCCTGGCCCTGGTCACTCTTGCAGTGGCGGTGGCCGGTCTGGTGGCGCCTGTCGGTGGGCCCCTGTCCGCGGACGGCCGGCAACTTCCGGCAGTGGCGGAGGACTACCTGGACAAGGATCCGTCCCACCGGGTGCTGGTGCTGACTTCGCCCTCCCATGGCCGTGTAGCCTACACCGGCCTGCACACCATACGAGGAGAGCTGATCGATGCCTCGCCTGCCCTGCGTGTCCAGAGGGTGAATGGCACTCGGTTGGCCGGCGAGGATGTCCTCTCGCATTCGGCGGCTGCCCTGATGGCCAATGCCGATTCCAAGGCCGTAGCCGCTGTGGCCGACCTGGGCTTTGGCGGAATCTATGTGCCCGTCGACCGTTCCGATGCTGTGGGCTTGGGGTCCACGCCCAACGATGACCTGGTGTCCAACATCACCGCCAGCGATGGCGCCCAGCAGGTGGTAGCCAACGCCCAGGGAACCTATTTCCGCCTGAGCTCGCAGTCCGGCAAGAATGTGGGTGTTGACATGACTGGGGTCACGAAAGCAGAGGCCAGCACCTGGAGGAGGGTCTGGCTGTGGACCCTGGCCCTGGTCCTGCTGGGATACTGTCTGGTGGCTCTGCCGCGTCCAGGCTACTTTGGAGGGGAGCAGCTATGAGTGTACGAAGCAAGGGATCCTCGGTGGCTGCTCTGGTCACGGCGCCCCTGGTGGCGGTCCTGATTGCCGCTCTTCTGATCTGGGCGCCTCCTGCCTCACTGGCTGATGGCGCCCGAGGATCGACGGTCGTTTCCAGCCGGGTCAGCCAGCGAGAGGTAGCGGCATACTGTCCGGCTCGAATGGCGGTGGCGGACGAGGACAAGGTCGGCGATGACCAGTTCAAGGCATCGGAGGGCGATCTGAGCTCCCGTGTCACCGCCGCCGCCTTCGGATCCATCGGCAGTTCCAGCCTGACCCCAATGGGGGGTGGGCAACGCACCCCGGTGACCGATCCCGATCTCTTGGATGGGCAGAAGGTCATGGCCGCTTCGCTCGACCCCGGCTCTTCGGCCACTGCCTTCGATTCCCGGATGCTCAAGTCTCAACCGGGCACGGGGGCTGCCGCCGGCATGGTCTCCTGGGCCACCAAGGGCGATCTTAGAGGAATCCAGGCGCTGGCCTGTCCCCGGGCCGTCATGGACGGGGACTTCCTGCTGCCCGCCACCAGCAGAGGGACCACCCAGCGGCTGATGGTCTACAATCCGTCATCCAAGGCCACGGTGATCAGTCTTGAGGTCCAGGGGTCGCACTCCTCAGGACACCTGTCCCTGGAGACCGGGAAGACCATGACCGTGGCTCCCGGCGGCCATGCCTCATACGACCTGTCTGCGGCGGCTCCTGGACAGCAGGCCATCTATGTCCAGGCTCGCAGCTCCCAGGCTCCGGTGGCCATGTCGGTCTCCATCAATGTCATGGACGGACTTGAGCCACGTGGATCGGATCAGGTGACTGCCCTGGCGGCTCCCGGCCGTGATCTGGTCATTCCCGGCCTGCGCGGGGCAGACCATGCCACACTCCTTCTGCAGGGTTCCCAGGCCACTGCTGTAGACCTGTCCTGGATGGATGAGGGCGGCCAGCAATCCTTGCGGCGGGTGGATTTGCAAGGTTCTCAGGCAACGGCAGTGGATCTGGGCGGCGTGCCCGATGGCAAGCTGGCTCTGCAGGTGCATGCCGACCGGCCCGTCCACGCAGTCCTGCAGGTGACCAGCCAGGGCGGTCAGGACCAGTCCCAGTCCGACCTGGCTCTGATTCCTGCGGGGACTGCCGCCGCCTCCTCGGCACTGACCATATCCCGGCCCGCCCAGGCCGTCCTGACCCTGGTCAATCCATCGACCGATCCGGTCAAGGCCGAACTGGTTGGATTCGACGAAAAAGGCAACAAGCTGGGGGAGCGCTCGCTGACTATGGAAGCAGGTCGCGCGCATGGGCTTTCAACCCACGATTTGGGCGACCAGGTGGCCGCCGTACGGCTGAACGAGAACTCCGGGCATGGCTCATCCCGGCTGATCTGGAACGCACGCCTGGGCGTGGACGCGGTCAACCAGGCTGGCCTGGCCGGTTTGGCGGTCATGGCCCCTGACGGGCTTATGCCTGCCGCCACCGTGATCCGTTCCGGCCCGGACTCCACCGTCCTGCCCTGAGATTCGGCCCTCAGCGTCCCCACATGGGGTCGATCTCCTCGGGGTCGCGCCCGTAAAGGTCTGCCAGTTGCAGGACCAGCTCGTCGCGGATGATCAGCTCCAGCTCCGTGCGGTCTCGGGTCTTGCTCTGGATGGGCAGCCGGTAGAGGACGATTCTGGCGGGGATGCCACGGCTCGCCGGGAAACTACGTGAGAAGAGGTCCGACCGGTCCTCCCAGGGGGTTGGATCGGAGGGCGGCACATCCTCGACGGCGAATTGGACGGGCTTGACCAGCTGGGGCCAGCCCGCGCCCAGCCGCCGGATCTGTGCCGCGGTCAGATCGTCGAAGATCCCGCACCTGGTGCGATAGCGGGGCAGACGGGTGCCGAAGGTGGGCCGACGAATCCCCCGTCCATGGCTGTCCCGATAAACAGTGCGGGCCCAAGGCGGCTGATCGTTGATCATGACACTCACCATAGCCCCCATCTCGAAGGCATTGTCGATTCAGGGTGTCTTGTAGCATGGAGCGATGATCGACAAGCGGATGGGAGCAATCATGACGGAGGACGGTGCGGTGAACGTGGCCTGGTGGGGCGGCCAAGACATAAGGTCCATCTGCGCAGGTGCACGGGTGCTGGCCTTCGATCTGGACAATACCCTGGCGCTGTCCAAGACCCGTATGGACCAGACCATGGCTGTCCATTTCGCCGCCCTGACCCGGCTTCGACCCGTGGCCATCGTCTCGGGCGGACGGTTCAGCCAGTTCCGCGACCAGGTGCTGGATGCCCTGCCCGACGACACCCGTTTCGACCAGCTGCATCTGATGCCCACCAGTGGCACCCGTTACTACCGCTGGCAGGACGGAAGCTGGGAATGCGTCTACGCCCACGACCTGAGCGCCCAGGACCGGCAGGCCGCCGAGGCCAGCCTGGAGTGCAGGGCCAAGCAGCTGGGCGACTGGGAGGAGCAGGTCTGGGGTCCTCGCATCGAGGATCGCGGCAGCCAGATAACCTTCTCCGCCCTGGGTCAGCAGGCTCCTGTCGACGCCAAGGAGGCCTGGGATCCGGACAACAGCCGCAAGGACGCCCTGGCCAGGGCCGTGGCCGCCGACCTGCCCCACCTGCAGGTGCGGTCCGGCGGCTCCACCAGCGTGGACATCTCAGCCAAGGGCATCGACAAGGCCTACGCCATGACCTCCCTGGCCAAGATACTGGGCGTGGATGTCGGCCAGATCGCCTTCGTGGGTGACAGGATGGATCCGGATGGCAACGATTATCCAGCGGCGCTTGCCGGGGCCATGGCTCTGCGTGTGCACAATCCGGCCGATGCATTGGACCTGATCCGTGCTATGGAGGCTGACCTGGCCTGAATCTGCGAACAGACGGCCTGTTCATGCACATGGCCCTTTCCTGCTTGCCTGTCCTCTATGGTTGAGGGTTGGCTGGGCGGTATGCGCAATCTTCCATTGGTATCCTGCCGGCTCCGACGGGCCGCCTGTGCCGTCGCATCAGTCTTGGCCAGTTCGGCCCTGGACCTGCTGGCTCCTCGAGCCTGCGCCGGCTGTGAACGTCCTGATTTCTTGCTCTGCCCCAGTTGCAGATCCCTGCTCTTCCGACCCCTGACGGTACCTGCGCCCGCCTATGCCGTAGGCCTGGCCCTGGCCTGCGCTCCATATCGCGGACCTGTCCGGCGGATCATTCTGGCCTGGAAGGACCATGACAACCGGCCCTTGGACGCACCCCTGGGCCAGGTCATGGCCGATCTGGCTCCGGCCTTGTCCAGGCTGATCGATCCTCTGCTCCGGTCCAAGCCTGCGAAAGCGATTCTGGTGGTTCCCGCCCCCTCCTCGGCCGCCTCCCTGCGAAAGCGGGGGAGGGTTCATCTGAAGCCGATCCTTCTGTCCCTGGTCCAGGCATTGAAGTGGCATGGTCTGGATGCCCGGGTGGAATCGGCTCTGACCATGGACTCCGTAAGAACCAAGTCCGTCCAGGCGGGCGGTCGCCGGGACCGTTCTCGTCGGTTGGCAGGCCGGATCGCGGTTGCGGTTCCCTCAAGGCTGGCCGGCCATCCCGTCCTGGTGGTGGACGACATCATCACCACGGGATCCACCATCCGCCAGTGCGCTCGTGCTCTGGAGGCTGTAGGCGCCCTACCGCTGGCTGCCTTGGCTCTGGCGGCCGTTCCTCCAGGCCAGGAGGATCTCTAACGGGCCTGGGCCACGGCCATCTCGTCCCAACGGGTGGTGGCCCGAGGGGAGAGCATGCCCCGGTTCATGGCCCAATCGGCCCCTGTGTCCTCATCGCCCCGGCCCTTGCCACGGATGCCTCCGTAGCCTACGCCCACACGGAAGGGGCCGAAACGACGGGTGGCGTCCTCCAGGACGTCCCCCAGGCCATGGGTGTCCCGGGCTGCGTCCAGGCCTTCCAGGGTGTGGAAGTGGTCGGCATCGGTCAGGTCCAGCAGAACCACCCCGGCCCGGATCCAGCGGGCGTGCGGATCCACCCGGCCCTTGAGCGCCCGGCTGGCTGCGCCGGCGATGACCAGCGGATCGTCGCTGGGATCCTCCAGGAGGACGGTCCGGCTGGCTGCGCAGAACTGCTGGGGCGCATAGGGGCTGGTGGAACAGAAGACCTGCACTTTTCCGCACAGGCCATGCTGCCGACGTAGACGGCGGCAGGCCTTCTGGGCGTATATGCTCAACGCCTGGGCCAGAGTGGGGTAGCCCTCGATGGGGTGGGAGAACATGCGCGAGCACAGAATCTGATTGGTGCGCACGCCCCTGGCGGCATCTCCCTCGGGCTCGATGCAGGGCCGTCCCCTCAATTCCAGAACGGTGCGCTGCAGCATGACGGAGAATCGGTGCCGAATCAGGGAGGGATCGGCATCGCGCAGGTCCAGGGCGGTGGTGATGCCCATGCCCATGAGTCTGCCGGTCAGTCGTCGGCCCACCCCCCAGACCTGGTCGACGGGCACTGACGCCAGAGCCTGGTCGCCATACTGGGCCTCCACCTGGCTCCAAAGGGTGATCCCCTCGGTCGAGGGATGGTCCTTGGCCCAGTGGTTGGCCACCTTGGCCAGGGTCTTGGTAGGCGCCACCCCCACGCTGACGGGAATGCCGGTGGACCGCAGGACCGCGGCGCGTAGTTCCCGGCAGATCTCGACAGTGCGCTTGTCGTTCCAGATGCTGTCCATGAAGCACTCGTCGATGGAGTAGACCTCCTGGTTGGGCAGGAAATGGGCCATGATGGCCATCATGCGTCGGGAGAGGCTGGCGTAGAGCTCATAGTTGGAGCTGCGGGCCACCACCCCGTCCTGCAGGGCCCGTTCACGAATGGTGAACCAGGGTGTGCCGTTGGTGATGCCCAGGGCCTTGGCCGGGCGGTTGCGGGCCACCACACAGCCGTCGTTGTTGGACAGCACGACCACCGGGCGGTCAGCCAGGGAGGGGTCGAAGACGGCCTCGCAGGAGGCAAAGAAAGAGTTGGCGTCAGCCAGGACCACCCGGCCTGTCAGAGCGGTTCCGGCTGCAGGATCAACCGGTCTCTGC
The DNA here is from genome assembly GCF_016101165.1 of Bifidobacterium sp. W8114. Taxonomy (NCBI): domain Bacteria; kingdom Bacillati; phylum Actinomycetota; class Actinomycetes; order Bifidobacteriales; family Bifidobacteriaceae; genus Bifidobacterium; species Bifidobacterium sp. W8114. The sequence goes on from NZ_JACFRA010000001.1 coordinate 386,225, forward strand.
GCGCTCATGCCGACCCCCACCCCGTGGAAGGGTAAGCGGGTTTCCGGTCCTGGCTCCCTGTACGCCTGCGTCCGTGCAGGGTGTGGCCGGGATAGGTGACCTGAGGCAGGGGAGAACCGCTTCGCGGTTCACCCTTGGCATCAACCCGCTGCCAGTGGTAGTTGCCGATGACCACCCCCCAGATGACCAGTTCCTCGCCCTCCTGGGGCATGAAGTCGGGGTAGGCGGGGTTTTCGGCCCGCAGCATGGTCCGTCCATTATGCCTGGCCAGCCGCTTGACCAGCAGCTCGTCGTCCAGGATGGCGATGACAATGTCCCCCTCGCGCGGTTCCAGGGACCGGTCGACCACCAGCAGGTCCCCGTCGAAGATGCCGGCGCCGGTCATGGAATCGCCGGCCACGTGGATGATGAAGGTGGCGTCGGGATGGACAATGACGTTCTGGTCGAAGCTGAAGTCGCCGCTGAAGTAGTCCTGGGCCACTGAGGGGAAGCCGGCATGGACGGCCTCCAGGGCCTGGGGGACGGGACTGGGGTGCCCTCGGAAGAGGCTCAGGGCATCGACCCGGCACTCCGGCAGGGAGGAAGCAGGGGCCGCCTCCGGCGACCCATGGATGGTAGCGACCATGGCACACCTCGAACTCGATGACATTCGAACAAATGTTCGATTTCATTATGAGTCGAGGTGTGCCTCCTCGTCAATGCGGCGCGTCGGACCCCTCGGTGAGGTCCCCGTTCCCCTCGTCCTCGTCTGGATCGCGGTGATATCTGGGCAGGGTGATCTCGAAGTCCGCTCCACGCGGATCGTCCACCACCTGTACCTGGCCTCCATGCAGCTGGGCCGCCCAGCGGGCGATGGACAGCCCCAGCCCGGTGCCGCCCGACTCCGTGCCCGGCCCGGCCTTGCCCTTGACGAAGCGTCGGAAGATGTCGGTGCGGGCCTCGGGGGGTATCTGCGAGCCGAAGTTGACCACGTTGGTGACTATGGTCTCCCGCTGCCGGTCCTCGTGGGCCTGGATCAGCACCGTGGTGCCGTCGGCAGAGTGTTTCAGGGCGTTGCTGATGACGTTGGTGAAGAGCTGGCGCAGCCGGTCCTGGTCGCCCTCCATTCTCAGGCCCTTCTCCAGATCCACCTGGATGTCGTGGGCGTGCCCGGCATCGGCTATGACCAGGGGCTGCAGGGTCTCGTCGATGAAGTCCCCGAAGTCGAAGTCCTCGATCTGTAGGCTGGCGGCCCCGGCCTCCATCCTCGACAGATCCAGCAGGAAGGCAATCAGGTCGGACAGGCGGTGGGTCTGCTCCAGAATTCCCTCCAGGTTGGCTGGTGTGGGCTCGGTCACCCCGTCAGCCATGTTCTCCACCATGGCCTGCAGGGCCGAGACGGGGGTACGCAGCTCGTGGCTGACATTGGCCACCATGTCCCGTCGCATCTGGTCGGCGTGCTGGAGTTCCTCGGCCATCTCGTTGAAGGACTGGGCAAGAAGCCCTACCTCGTCATGGCTGGTCGTGGTGGCGTGGACCCGGACCGTGTAGTCCCCATCGGCCATGGCCTCGGCCGCATCCCGCATCTGCCGCAGGGGAGCGGTGAGTCCCCGGGAGAAGAAGTAGGTGATTCCCAGGGCCACCGCCAGGGTCAGCGGCATGGCGATCCAGCCGCTCCAGCCCATCTTCAGCAGGAACCAGGCCATCACGAAGGCGATGGCTGTGGAGATGATGATCAGGACGCTCAGCTCCACCTTCAATGAGGCGAAGGATCCGATGGGCCGTTCGCGGTCCACGCGCGCACTCAGACTGGGCCTTTTGCGCCTGCTTCCGCCGTCCTTGCTCATGGCGTGCATCCGCAGCCGCTACCGCTGGTCCTGGCCCTGTTCCTGATCTTCGGGCGGCTCGAAGGCGTATCCCACTCCATGCACGGTGCGGATCATCTGCGAGCCCAGCTTGTGGCGCAGGGCCTTGACGTGGGAGTCCACCGTCCTGGTGCCCGAGGCATCCACCCAGTCCCAGACCTCCTCCAGCAGCTTCTCGCGGGTGAGCACGGACTTGGGTCGGCGGGCCAGTGTGGCCAGCAGGTCGAATTCGGTGGGGGTCAGGTGAATCTGCTCCCCACGCAGGGTCACGATGCGCTGGGCCGGATCGATGACCAGGGATCCGAAGTCCAGCACCTTCTCGTTCTCGGAGTTCTTGGCAATGACCTTGGCCCGCTCCACCCTGCGCAGAAGGGCCTTGCAGCGGGCAATCAGCTCGCGCATGGAGAAGGGCTTGGTCATGTAGTCGTCGGCCCCGGCACCCAGACCGGTCACCTTGTCGGCCTCGTCATCCCGGGCGGTCAGAATCAGCACCGGCACCGGCCGCTCGGCCACGATTCGCTTGGTGGCCTCCAGCCCATCCATGACGGGCAGCATGATGTCCATGATGACCAGGTCGGGTTTGATCTGGGATGCGGCCTGCACGGCGCTGGCACCGTCCGAGGCCACCCGTGCCGTCCACCCTTCGGCGGTGATGCGCTGGGCGATGGCGGTGGCCAAGGTGGGTTCGTCCTCAACCACCAGGATGGTGCTGGGTGTAGTGTAGCGGCTTGTGTTTTTGATCATGCCTACCTCTGTCTTCGATCACTGATCCGCAAAACGATGCTCGTCATGCGGGGTGGAGCCTTGCCGGCATTTGTTCCACCACCGTCGTTTCTTCCAGAATAGTCTTCAGAGCCTCCAGGGGAAGTGTGCTCGCAGAGAATCGCGTCACCTCCGAGCCCCGTCGGCAAGTCCATGCGCAATGACATTATTGTATGGTATTTTATCGACTCGTTCTGGAGGACATATGGGTTACAAGGTCGGTGACATGGTCGTCTATCCGCGTCATGGGGCCGCCAGGGTGGATGCCATCACCGAACGGACCGTCAAGGGCGTCACCCGCAAGTACCTGCAGCTGTCTGTGCTCTCCTCTGACGGGCTGGTCATCAACGTCCCCGTCGAGAACGCGGCCAAGGTGGGCGTCAGGGACATCGTCGACGCCAAGGCGGTGGCCAAGGTCTTCGAAATCCTGCGCACCCCGGTGGTCGAGGAGAAGGAGATGAACTGGTCCCGTCGCTACAAGCTGAACGTGGAGAAGATCGCCACCGGCGAGGTCAACAAAATAGCCGAGGTGGTGCGCGACCTCTCCCAGCGCGATGTGGACGAGCACGGGCTGTCGGCGGGCGAGAAGCGGATGCTGATCAAGGCCCGCAAGATCCTGACATCCGAGATTGCCCTGTCCGAGAAGCTGGACGAGGACGAGGCCCAGCGTCTGCTGGACGTCAACCTGGGCTATGCGGAGCCCATGCCCGGCGATGACAAGCACCATACCAAGTCCCCCAAGGAGCCGGCTTCCAAGACCCTGGCGCGTGTGGCCCAGGAGGCCGCCAAGGCCAAGGGCAAGGGCAAGGCCAAGCGCTGAGGCTGGGACCGGTCATGGGGGATCCAAGCGTCGGACTGGGTTTTGATGCCCATCGCTTCGACCCAACTGGTGGGCGTCCCCTCTGGCTTGCCTGCCTGTCCTGGAATGACGGAACCCCCGGCCTGCTGGGCGATTCTGACGGCGATGCAGCCGCTCACGCCCTGATAGACGCTATTCTGTCAGCCGCCGACCTGGGCGACATAGGCACCCTGTTCGGCCTGGGATCACAGGCTCCCGGAGCGGGCATGCACGGTGCGGCCATGCTGGAGAAGACCATGGACCGCCTGCATGAGCACGGTCGCAGATTGCTCAACGCCTCCCTGGTCATTGTGGGCCAGCGCCCCAGAATTTCCTCCCGTCGTCACCTGGCCCAGCAGGCCATGAGCCAGGCCGTCGGAGCGCCGGTTCGGATGACCGCCACGACCACTGATGGCATGGGCTTCACCGGTCACGATGAGGGCATCGCCGTCATGGCCACCGCCCTGGTGGACTGACCGGCATCAGGCGCGCAGAGCCGCCCATCCCTTGGCCAGAGCCCAGAAGAGGGTGGACAGGGTCACGATGATGAAGCTTGGCGGGGCTGGCACCATGGCCGAAATCACCAGGCCTCCCCAGATGGAAACCAGACAGATCAATCCTGACAGGAGCATGGCCCGCAGGGGAGAGGCCACCAGGATGTTGGCCGTGGCCGCCGGGGTGACGACCAGGGCGAAGATGAGCAGGGTCCCCACTGCAGGGACGGCGATGGTGATGACCCCCGCCATGATGGCCATGAAGGTCAGGTTCATCAGCCCGATGGGCACGCCGCGGGCCTGGGCCACCTGCTCGTCCAGGGAGCTGAAGAGCAGGGGCCGGTAGATCAGGGCCAGCAGGATCAGCAGGATCGCATCGAAGATCAGGAAGCCGATGACCTGCCCTCGGGTGATGGTCAGGATCGATCCGAAGAGGATGGCCTGCATCTGCTGGGAGGCCGAGCTGGACATCCTGGCGAAGAAGAGTCCCAGACCGGTGGCGAAGGCCAGGACCGTGCCCGTGGCGATCTCCCGCTGGGATGCCCGCTTGCCCAGGGCTCCGATGACCAGCGCCCCGCCCAGGGCGAACAGGCCCATGCCTGCAGATACCGGCAGCCCCAGCAGGACGGCGCCCGTGGCCCCGGGCAGGCCGATGTGGGCCAGGGCATGGGCGGCGAAGGTGGAGTGCCTGGCGATGGTGAAGTAGCCCATGGCTCCGGCGGCCACGGCGATGCACAATCCAGCAACCATGGCGTTGCGCATGAAGGGGGCGGCGAGGATCTCCATCCAATGGGGGTCGAAGACTGGTGTGGTCATGAGGTCCTTTCCCGGTCCGTCCCGTGCAGGCGGGCCACCTGGCTGGGTTGATAGCGATTGTGGACGGGGCCGATCGGCTCGTCCATGTCGGGGGCCACGAACATGTCCCCCTGGGGTGTGGTGACCACCTCCACCTTGGTGCCGTAGAGGTGGGTGAGCAGGTCGGAGTCCAGCATGTCGTCCATGCGGGCGTAGTGGGGGTGCCCGTCCAGCAGGTAGACCGCCCCGGTCAGCACCGGCAGCAACATGTTCAGGTCATGGGCCACCACCTGGATGGTCATCCCCAGTCGGCTGTTGAGCTGTGCCAGCAAGTGGACGGTGGCGCGTTGCCCGGCCAGGTCCAGATTGGCCAGGGGCTCGTCCAGCATGAGCAGATCGGGATCGCAGACCAGGGCCTGGGCGATGGCCACCCGTTGGCGCAGGCCGCCGGAGAGCTGGGAGAGGCGCAGATGGGCCCTGTCCTCCACGCCGACGAAGCGCATGGCTTTTTTGGCGCGCTCGCGGTCCTGCCGGGTGACGGGGTGGATGCCGAAGCGGGTGCCGGTCAGCCCCAGCAGGACGGACTGCTCAGCCGTCAGGTTGGAGTCGATGTCCGAGGTGTAGCTCTGTGGTACGTAGCCGATGCGGTCGTTGGCCTGGCCGGCCGGCTGTCCCAGGACCTGCAGGCTGCCGGCATCCAAGGGGAGCAGGCCCAGTTCGGCCTGCATCATGCTGGTCTTGCCAGTGCCGTTGGTGCCTACGATGGCGGTCACGGTTCCCGAGGGGATGGTGAAGGTTCCCTCCGACCAGATCAGTCGCCCGGATCTGCGGATGGCGGCATGGTCGAAGACGATGCAGGCCTGCGTGGATGTCCTATCCGTGTCCGTATCCATGGCGTCCTTTCCAGCAGGGATTCAAAGTAGTGATCCTGCTCTTATTGAGCATGATTCTCATTATCGCTGGGGATGGGACAGCGCGCAACCTCATCCGTCGGGTCCTCCCGGACCGGCCCTTGGACGGCGGTTCCATTGGTGGAGGAATCTGCGCTAGGCTGGCTCAGACGACTTCGGCAAGGGTTTGCGCCCGCTTGGATGATGGAGATGTATTGACTGCGGTGAAACTGGACGGAAAAGCGGCGGCTGCGGAACTCAAGGAGGACCTGCGCGCTCGCGTGGCCAGGCTGACGGCCATGGGGCGCACCCCTGGCCTGGGGACCATTCTGGTGGGGGATGACCCTGGTTCGCTCAAATATGTAGAGGGCAAGCACCGGGACTGCCGTCAGGTTGGCATTCGGTCCATCCGAGTGGATCTGCCTGCCGATGCCGGCAAGGAGCGGATTCTGGCTGCGGTGGATCAGCTCAACCGGGATCCTGACTGCACCGGCTACATCGTCCAGCTGCCCCTGCCGGATGGCGTGGATCCCACTGAGATCATCGAGCGCATCGATCCGGCCAAGGACGCCGACGGCATGCATCCTTACAACCTGGGCCAGCTGGTTCTGCATGCCGACGGCCGGGTGCGGACCCCCCTGCCCTGCACACCGCGGGGGATTCTGTACCTGCTGGACCATTACGGGATTGACCTGGCCGGCAAGGATGTCTGCGTGCTGGGCCGAGGACTGACCGTGGGCCGCACCATCGGTCTGCTCCTGACCAACCGCGGGGTGGATGCCACCGTGACGCTTTGCCATACCCGCACCAGGAATGTTGATGCCCATCTGCGCAGGGCCGACGTAATCATCGCAGCCGTGGGCCGAGCAGGGTTGGTAGGTCAGGATCAGGTTCGCCAGGGTGCCGTCCTGGTGGATGTAGGCGTCTCCCGGATCTGGGATCAGCAGGAGGGGAGCTGGAGGATCAAGGGCGACATAGATCCGGCCGCCAGGCTGTCTGCATCCGCCTATACGCCCAACCCCGGCGGTGTGGGACCCATGACCCGTGCCATGCTCCTGGTCAATGTGGTCGAATCCGCTGAGCGAGCCGCAAAGATTCCTGCCTGCGACACGCCCGAGGCTCCCTGGCGACAATGACCGTGGTGTCTCCTATCATAGGGAATGTTCGCGCCTGCCGGCGGGAACACATAACTCAATACGGTAAAAATATCCACCAACTATACAAGAAACAATTTAATTAATGGCAGAGAACAAGAAGGAAGTCCCCCAGGTCGCGGTCAATGACATCGGATCCGAGGAAGACTTCATCAAGGCAGTCGATTCCACCATCAAGAACTTCGACGATGGGGATCTGGTCGAGGGGACGGTCGTTAAGATCGACCATGACGAGGTTCTGCTGGACATCGGCTACAAGACCGAGGGTGTGATTCCCTCCCGCGAGCTTTCCATCAAGAAGGATGTCGATCCCGACGACGTAGTCCAGGTCGGTGACACCATCGAGGCTCTGGTCGTCACCAAGGAGGACAAGGAAGGCCGTCTGATCCTTTCCAAGAAGCGTGCCCAGTACGAGCGTGCCTGGGGCGACATCGAGAAGATCAAGGAGGCTGACGGTGTCGTCGAGGGCACCGTCATCGAGGCCGTCAAGGGCGGACTCATCGTCGACATCGGCCTGCGTGGCTTCCTGCCCGCATCCCTGGTCGAGATGCGCCGCGTGCGCGACCTGTCTCCCTACATCGGACAGAAGATCAAGGCCAAGATCCTGGAGCTGGACAAGAACCGCAACAACGTGGTCCTCTCCCGCCGCCAGTACCTGGAGGAGACCCAGTCCGAGGTGCGCGAGACCTTCATGGCCCAGCTCAAGAAGGGCCAGATCCGCGAGGGCACGGTCAGCTCCATCGTCAACTTCGGCGCCTTCGTCGACCTGGGCGGTGTGGACGGCCTGATCCACGTCTCCGAGCTCTCCTGGAAGCACATCGATCACCCCAGCGAGGTCGTCAAGGTGGGCGACAAGGTCACCGTCGAGGTGCTGGATGTGGATATGGACCGCGAGCGCATTTCGCTGTCCCTCAAGGCCACCCAGGAAGATCCTTGGCAGCGCTTCGCCCGGACCCACGTGCCCGGACAGATCGTCAAGGGCAAGGTCACCAAAATTGTGCAGTTCGGCGTCTTCGTCTCCGTCGAGGACGGCATCGAGGGCCTGGTCCACATCTCCGAGCTGGCCAACCGTCACGTGGAGAACCCCGAGACCGTGGTCAAGCAGGGCGAGGAGATCTTCGTCAAGGTCATCGACGTCGACCTGGATCGCCGCCGTATCTCCCTGTCCCTCAAGCAGGCCGACGACTCCGTCGACCCGACCTCCGAGGACTTCGATCCGGCCATCTACGGCATGCCTGCCGAGTACGACGAGGACGGCAACTACAAGTACCCCGAGGGCTTCGACCCCGAGACCAATGAGTGGATCGCCGGCTACGAGAAGCAGCGGGAGGAGTGGGAGTCCCAGTATGCGGCCGCCCACGACCTCTGGGAGCAGCATAAAGCCTTCGTGGCCAAGGAGCTGGAGAACGCCGAGGCTTCGGCCGCCGAGGACAGCAGGTCCTCCCAGGCGCCCGCCTCCGGTTCTCACTCCCACCGTCAGAGCTCCGAGGAGACCACCAACTACAGCTCGGAGTCCAGCTCCGAGGGCACTTTGGCCTCCGACGACCAGTTGGCCGCCCTGCGCGAGCAGCTGCTCAAGGAAAAGAAGTGAGCATTAGGCAGTGAATGGAGGGGTCCGGCCTCGGTCGGGCCCCTCCATTTATATGTGCCGCCATAAGGTATATACGGGAGGTGTGGATGATACGTGTGGGATTGACCGGCGGGATTGCGGCCGGCAAGAGCACGGTGGCGGCTCGGCTGGCTCGGAACGGCGCCAAAATCATCGACTACGACAGGCTCTCCCACGAGGTCATCGCTCCGGGCGGACCTGGGGTAGGGGCGGTCCTCGGGCGGTTCGGAGCAGACTGCGGGGACGGCCATGGGGGAGTGGACAGGTCAGCCCTGGCTGCGCGGGTCTTCGGAGGGCCGACGGCCGACCGGGACCGCAAGGATCTGGACGATCTCATCCATCCGCTGGTCTATGACCTGGCCGCCAAGGCCGAGCGGCCCTGGCTGGAGGGTTCCGAGGTGGTGGTTCATGAGGTGCCCCTGCTGACCGAGGTGCGCTCAGCCATACCTTTTCACTTTGACAGGGTTCTGCTGGTGGAAGCCCCCAGCCAGGTGAGGATTGCGCGCATGGTGAATCAGCGGCATATGACTCAGAGTCAGGCTGTTGAGCGCATCGGATCACAGACCAACAGCAGTGCGCGGCGCGCTCAGGCCGACCTATTGGTGGACGGGTCCCAGCCTATCGAACAAATGTTCGAGTCTGTTGATAGGATATATGAAGAGCTGAAATCCTTGGCCCAGGGCTCCTCCCACAGCGGCTGACGGGCCTTGGCGAATGACGCATCCTGGAAGGGAGTTTCATGGGGTTCAACATTGAGCGGACCGATAAGCCCTTCGTAGTCAAGTCTCCCTACAAACCCTCCGGCGATCAGCCAGAGGCCATCGAGGAGCTGGCTACGCGGATTGAGAATGGCGAGAACGACGTGGTGCTCATGGGCGCCACCGGCACCGGCAAGACCGCGACCACGGCCTGGCTGATTGAGCGCCTGCAGCGGCCCACTCTGATTCTGGAGCCCAACAAGACCCTGGCCGCCCAGCTCTGCGCCGAGTTCCGCGAGCTCATGCCCGACAATGCGGTCTCCTACTTCGTCTCCTACTACGACTACTACCAGCCCGAGGCCTACATTCCCCAGACGGACACCTACATCGAGAAGGACTCCAACATCAACGACGACGTGGAGCGGCTCCGGCACGCCGCCACGGCCAATCTGCTGACCAGGCGCGACTGCGTGGTGGTGGCCACCGTCTCCTGCATCTACGGCCTGGGCACGCCCGAGGAGTATGCCGGACGCATGCTCTTCCTGCACGAGGGGGACCGGATCAACCGGGACGACCTGCTGCGCAAGTTCGTGGACATGCAGTACAAGCGCAACGACATCGCCTTCACCCGTGGCACCTTCCGCGTGCGCGGCGACACGGTCGAGATCATCCCCGTCTATGAGGAGCTGGCCGTCCGCATCGAATTCTTCGGCGATGAGATCGACCGCATCTCCACCCTGCACCCGCTGACCGGGGATGAGATCGCCCATGAGACCTCTGTGCACATCTTCCCCGCATCCCACTACGTGGCCGGTCCTGAGCGGATGGAGCGCGCCCTGAAGACCATCAAGGAGGAGCTGGACTGGCGTGTGGGCCAGCTGCGCAAGCAGGGCAAGGAGCTCGAGGCCCAGAGGCTGACCATGCGCACCACCTACGACCTGGAGATGCTGACCCAGATCGGCACCTGTTCCGGAGTGGAGAACTATTCCCGCCACTTCGACGGGCGCGAACCCGGGACGCCGCCCCACACCCTGCTGGACTTCTTCCCCGACGACTTCCTGCTGGTCATCGACGAGTCCCATGTGACCGTTCCCCAGATCGGTGCCATGTATGAGGGGGATGCCAGCCGTAAGCGGACCCTGGTCGAGCACGGCTTCCGTCTGCCCTCGGCCATGGACAACCGTCCGCTGAAGTGGCCTGAGTTTCTGGACAAGGTGGGCCAGACCGTCTACCTGTCGGCAACGCCGGGCGACTATGAGATGGGCCTGTCCGACGGGGTGGTGGAACAGGTCATCCGGCCCACCGGACTGCTGGATCCCGAGGTGGAGGTAAGACCTGTCAAGGGCCAGGTGGACGACCTCCTGGACGAGATCAAGACCCGGGTGGATCGTCATGAGCGGGTTCTGGTGACCACGCTTACCAAGAAGATGGCCGAGGACCTGACCGACTACCTGCTGGAGCGCGACATCAAGGTGGAGTACCTGCACTCCGACGTGGACACCCTGCGGCGGGTGGAGCTCCTGCGGGAGCTGCGCGAGGGCAAGATTGACGTCATCGTGGGAATCAACCTCCTGCGCGAGGGGCTGGATCTGCCTGAGGTCTCCCTGGTGGCCATTCTGGATGCGGACAAGGAGGGCTTCCTGCGTTCCTACCGCTCCCTGATCCAGACCATCGGCCGTGCGGCAAGGAACGTGTCCGGCAAGGTCATCATGTACGCGGACGAGGTCACCGACTCCATGGACAAGGCCATCAGCGAGACCAACCGTCGCCGGGCCAAGCAGATCGCCTACAACAAGGCACACGGTGTGGATCCCAAGCCGCTGATCAAGAAGATCAGCGACGTCAACGACATGCTGGCCAAGGAGGACGTGGACACCCAGACCCTGCTGGCGGGCGGCTATCGCAACGCTAACAAGGCCGGCAACTCTCACCTGGGCGTGCCCCTCTACGACAAGGAGGAGGCCGACAAGCGGCACCAGGAGATCCTCCAGGCCGGTCTGCCGGCACAGGACCTCGCCGACCTGATCCGTCAGCTGAGCGATCAGATGCACACGGCTGCGCAACAGCTGCAGTTCGAGCTTGCAGCCCGTCTGCGCGACGAAATCAAGGATCTGAAGAAGGAGCTGCGGCAGATGACCGAGGCCAAGAAGTAGGTTTGGCTTTTGGGTCGGAGCCCTTGGCCGGTGGTGCGCCTCGGCCATATTGCGGGCCTGTGATGTCAGGCAAGAGCATCACAGGCCCGACCTGCAGGACGCCTTCTGTGAGGATGATGAGACATACATGCGGAGCGATCAGCACGTCATATCTTGCCGCTAAAGTCTGGTGATATGTCCGAGACACCTCTGCCGTTCATGGTTGTGAGCCTGGTTGTGCTGGCCGTCTTCTTCGTGGTCGATCTTCTGGTGATCGGACGGCGGCCACATGTGCCTTCGACCGGTGAATGCGTGCGGCATATTGCCTTCTTCGTGGTCATGGCTCTGATCTTCGGTGCGCTGATCTGGAAGGTGGCCGGGTCCAAGCCGGCCATCGAGTTCTATTCGGGTTGGCTGACCGAATATTCGCTCAGCATCGATAACCTCTTCGTCTTCGTCATCATCATGAGCAACTTCGCTGTGCCCTTGCGACTTCAGCGCTATGTGCTCAGCATCGGCATCACCATCGCCCTGCTGCTGCGCGGCGTCTTCATCCTGGCCGGGACGGCGTTGATCACCCGCTTTACCTGGGTATTCTTCATATTCGGCCTCTTCCTGCTCTATACCGCCTGGAACATGGTCTCCAGCCGGGGCAAGCAGGAGGAGTACCACGAGAACGGGCTGATCAGTACCCTGCGCCGGGTCATCCCCATCACCAGCCATTACGACGGTGAGCATCTGCGGACCACCTTCGAGGGCAAGCGATACTTCACACCCATGCTGGTGGTTTTCCTGGCCATCGGCACTACAGATGTCATGTTCGCCTTCGACTCCATTCCGGCCATCTTCGGCCTGACCAAGGATCCTTTCATCGTCTTCACCTCCAACGTATTCGCCCTGCTGGGACTCCAGCAGCTCTACTTCCTGCTGGGTTCCCTGCTGGACAAGCTGGAGTATCTGCCCCTGGGACTGGCTGTCGTTCTGGCCTTCATCGGAGTCAAGCTGATCATGGAGGCACTGCACGGCAACACGCTGCCCTTTATCAATGGCGGACAGCCCCTGACGGTCGTGCCGGAGATACCGACCTGGGTATCCCTATTAGTCATCGTCCTGGCCATCGGCATAGCCGCACTGGCCTCTGTGATCAAGAGCCGCCATCAGTCCCTTGAATCAGCCTCACAGGGAGAAAAATAAATAACAATCCCTTGAACCACAAGGATTGTTAACGCTAACGGAAAATACTGGTTCACATCAGGCCGAGTCTGTACAATAGAACGGCAAGTAAGAAAAAGAACAGGCAGGTAGCATATGCGCAAAGCCAAGATCGTCGATACCATCGGGCCGGCTTCGGAGTCGCTGGAGAACATCACCAAGCTGGTCAGGGCCGGCATGGATGTGGCCAGGCTCAACCGGTCCCACGGCACCCCCGAGGATCACCTCAAGGTTTACAACAACGTGCGTCAGGCCAGCAAGGAGACCGGACGCAACGTGGCGGCCCTGGTCGATTTGCAGGGTCCCAAGATTCGTTGCGGCTGGTTCAAGAAGAACGAGCAGGGCGAAGACAAGGTCATCCTCAAGGAGGGCCAGGAGTTCACCATCACCACCGACGATGTCGAGGGTGACGAGCACATGACCTCCACCACCTTCAAGGGTCTGCCCAGAGACTGCCATCCCGGCGATCCCATCCTGATCGATGACGGCAAGGTACGCCTGGAGGTCACCAAGGTCGAGGGCAATCAGGTTCACACCAAGGTTGTCGTGGCTGGTCCGGTCTCTTCGCACAAGGGCATCAATCTGCCCGGCGTGGCCGTGAGCCTGCCGGCACTGACCCCCAAGGACGAGGAGGACCTGCGCTGGGGCATCCGCACCGGCGCCGACATCATTGCCATGTCCTTCGTCCGCTTCGCCACCGACATTGACCGCGCCCATGAGATCATGGACGAGGAGGGTCGTCGTATCCCCATCGTGGCCAAGATCGAGAAGCCCCAGGCGGTTGAGAATCTGGAGGAGATCGTCAAGGCCTTCGACGGCATCATGGTCGCCCGCGGCGACATGGCCGTGGAGATGCCCTTCGAGCAGGTCCCCCTGGTGACCAAGCGCTGCATCGAGCTTGCCCGGCAGTACGCCAAGCCGGTCATCGTCGCCACCGAGGTCCTGGGCTCCATGGTTCATTCGCCCATCCCCAGCCGCGCCGAGGCCTCCGACTGTGCCAATGCCGTCCTGGACGGTGCCGATGCCACCATGACCTCCAACGAGACCGCCGTGGGCGACTACCCCGACACCACGGTCTCCACCATGGCCCGGATCTCCGAGTACGCCACCACCCACGGGTTTGACCGTATTCCGGATATGCACAACCTGGACATGTCCAACTCCGGTGCTGTCTCATCCGCAGCCGTGGATCTGGCAGACAAGATCAACGCCAAGGCCATCGTGGCCTTCACGCAGACCGGCAACACCGTGCACCGCGTCTCCCGTGAGCGTCCGGCCGCCCCCATCTATGCGCTGACCACCGATGAGCACACTTATCATTGGCTGGCACTGAGCTGGGGCACCGAGGCGTTCATGTGCGAGCAGGACTACCACGACTTCAACCGTGCAGGCCTCATGGCCTTCGTGGACTCCACTCTGAAGAAGCAGGGCAAGGTCTCCGACGGCGACTGCCTGGTTGTGCTCAGCAGCGCCCAGGGTGAGTATGAGCCAGGAAACACCGACTGCATCTACGTGCACACGGTTGGCGCCAACGACTGAGTCTCCGGCCTGCCGCCTGGCTGTCGACTGAGTCAACCAGGCAGATGGACCATTAGGTTCATTTGACGCTGGCACAGCAAAGAACCGGTGGCATCTCCCCGCCTGCCAAGGTAGGGGAGATGCCACCGGTTCGCTATGCGAATGTTCGTGCGCCAGTTGGCTCGCTGCTCAAGCCGTATCGGCAGCAGGCAGTTGCTGCAGGAACAGCATCAGTGCAGGTCGGACAGTCCGATTTTCGCCCGCAGGATGGCGATGGTTGTTTTAGCATCCAATATGGTCCCTGCGATCACCATGTCATAGGCCTCGTCCACGGTGAAGAGCCGTACATTCTGGTGGGGGGTCTCTGGTGCCAGGCTGGCAGGCTGGACCGGGGTCAGGCCCTCGGCATAGAAGAGCGTCGTGTGCTGCGTGGAGAAGCTGGGGGTGTTGATGAACCTCGCGAACTGGTTAAAGGAGGCAGCCTTGTATCCGGCCTCCTCGCGCAGACGTCTGGTGGCTACATCGATGGGGGCTTCCATGTCGCTGAGCGGATGGCCGGCCGGCAGCTCAAGGGTCCAGCGGTGGGTGGGCAGGCGGTACTGCTCGACCAGGGGGATCCTCCCGTCATCGGTGATGGCCAGGACGGCGATGGTGTCCCCATGCTTTTCGCTGACGATGCTGCGGTCAAAGGTCTGATTGTCGCTGGATTCATAGGTGACCCTGTCGACGCTGAAGTAGTGGCTGTCCATAATCTGCTTGCGGGCCTTCTCCTGGACGGCGGAGGTACGCCAAGGATCGAACCGTCGATAGATCTGAGTGGTCATCATGCTCTCCTTCGACTGCTGATGTGCCTGTATACATAACTGTCTTCATTCTAAGGCAGATTCAACACGAATAACCTTGCGTCGTCGCTAAAGTATGGTAGATTCTCTGTGGTAACGAAAAGCCCCCGTATCCCAATTGGTAGAGGAAACGGCCTCAAAATCCGTGCAGTGTGAGTTCGAGTCTCACCGGGGGCACGATAAAGCGAACCCCATCCGTCACTCATCGGTTTTCGGTGGACCCAGGATGGACTTTCAGGAAACGAGGTTGAAAGTGGCTTCAGAGAGTAAGAACCGCAGCGATTCCCCCGAAGGGCGGACCGTGGTTGTGGCGGAAGATGAGGCTTTGATCAGGCTCGATACCGTCGAAGCTCTCGAGGATGCCGGCTATGACGTGGTCGGCCAGGCAGCCAGCGGCCAGGAGGCCATTGATCTGACCCGTGAGCTGAGACCCGATGTAGTTGTTATGGACGTGAAGATGCCCGGTACCGACGGCATTACCGCCGCCACTGAGATCGGCAAGGAGAATCTGGCCCCGGTGGTTATGCTGACGGCGTTTTCTCAGCAGAGTCTGGTCGAGAAGGCGGCTGATGCAGGGGCCATGGCCTACGTGGTCAAGCCCTTTGCTCCGGAAAAGCTGCTGCCGGCCCTTGAGGTGGCCATTTCACGCTTCGATCAGATCAACGCCCTGAAGGACGAGGTCACCGACATGAAGGCCCGTTTCGAAGCCCGGAAGCGGGTGGACAGGGCCAAGGGCCTGCTCATGGAGAGCATGGGCATGACTGAGTCTGAGGCCTTCCGCTGGATCCAGAAGACTTCCATGGACCGCAGGCTGACCATGCAGGAGGTGGCCGACGTGGTCATCAACAACGTGGCCAATCAGAACGATCGTTAGTCATTCTTATGGACGACCAGACGAAGGAGCAGGACAAGGACGGCCGCACCCTGCTGGTCGTCGATGGACATTCGCTGGCCTTCCGGGCCTTCTATGCCCTTCCCGTCGAGAGCTTCACTACCTCGACGGGGCAACCCACCAACGCGGTATGGGGCTTTGCCACCATGCTGGCGGATGTCATGGCTAAGGAGAAGCCAACTCACATGGGCGTGGCCTTTGACGTCAAGGGCGGCACCTTCCGCAACGCAATGTTGCCCCAATACAAGGGCACCCGTGAAGCTGCTCCCAAGGAACTGCTGAGCCAGCTGCCTCTGATCCAGGACCTGCTTACGGGCCTGGGCATCACTTATATCGAAAAGCCCGGTTACGAGGGCGACGACATCATCGGCACGCTGGCCACCATGGGCGAGCAGGCCGGGTTCAGGACCCTGGTCCTGTCGGGTGACAGGGATGCCTTCCAGCTGGTGGACGACGACATCACCGTGCTCTACCCCGGCCACCACTTCAAAAATCTCAAGCACATGACGCCCCAGGCCATCATGGACCGCTACAAGGTGACCCCGGAGCAGTACCCGGATCTGGCAGCCATGCGAGGCGAGGGGGCCGACAACATCCCCGGTGTGCCTGGCGTGGGCGACGGTTATGCCGCCAAGTGGATCAACAAGTATGGATCGCTGGATTCCATTCTGGAGCACGCTGACGAAATCGGCGGCAAGAAGGGCCAGGCCCTGGCGGAGAACGCTGACCAGGTGAGGCTCAACCGTAAGGTCAACGCCCTGGTGCGTGACCTGAACCTGGGCGTGAAGGTGGAGGATCTGCGCTTCGGCACCATCCATACGGATCAGGTCCTGCCCATCTTCGAGCAGCTGCAGTTCGGCCCGCAGACCCGTAAGAAGATCCTGCGGGGCTTCAATACCGTCGCCGATTACGATTACTCTCCAGCTTCCGCCCTGGTCGATGTCAGCAACAAGCAGGAGGAGTTCACCCAGCCCGAGCGCGATAAGGCCGAATCCGCTGACCAGCTGCGGGACTGGTGCGAGAAGCATCTGCCGGGCAAGGCCCTTTGCCGACGCTCTGCGGACCATGTCAAGGCCATGGCCGATTCCCTGGATAAAATCAAGGACATCGGCGACTCCGACCAGAATGCCATGCGTTGCAGCGAGGCCATGAAGGAGCACTGGGTTCTGCACGCCATCGGCTGGGCCAAGCATGGCGACTATGGCCTGGAGGAGCTGTCCATTCTCTCCATGGATGGCCACGGTCTGGTCCTCATGGCAGAAGATATTGACAAAGATATGCGCGCGGCCATCCAGGAGCTGATTGACCAGCGGATCGGCACCTGCGTGGTCCATGGCTACAAGGAGCACTTGCACCTCTTGGAGAGCCAGGGTCTGCATATGCCATTGCCCCTGTTCGACACCAAGCTGGCAGGCTATCTGGCTGAGCCTGATTTTCACGCCGACAACCTGGAGCAGGCCGTCGCCCATTTCCTGGCCATCCCCGTAGAGGAGGAACCTGAGGCCACCCAGGGGGCCCTGGCCTTGGACGGTCGAGAGGATGAGGACGAACGCCGACGGGGGACTCGGATTCTCCGCCAGGCTCAGTATGTCATGATGGTCTCCGAGCGTCTGCAGGAGCTTATGGACGAGCGTCACCAGTACGGCCTGCTGCGCACCATAGAGCTGCCCACCTCCGCAGTCCTGGCGCAGATGGAGACCGAGGGCGCCAAGGTGGACGATGCCCGCCTGAAGGAGATGCACGACCGGTTTGCCGCAGAGGCCCGCCAGGCCCAGGAAATAGCCTGGGATAAGGCCGGCAGCCGTGTCAACCTGCAGAGTCCCAAGCAGCTGAGCAAGGTGCTCTTCGACGATATGGGCCTGGTGCCCACCCACAGGACCAAGACAGGTTCCTACTCGACCAACGTCTCGGTCCTGCAGGACTTGTATATAAAGTCGGTCAACAACGAGCGGGCCAACGACTTCCTGGGCGCGCTGCTCAAGCACCGGGAGACCAACAAGCTCAAGCAGATCGTGCAGACCCTGCGCGAGGCGGTCAATCCCCGGGATGGCAGGTTGCACACCACATATGAACAGACTGTTGCCGCCACAGGTCGATTGAGCTCGGTCGATCCCAACCTGCAGAACATCCCCAACAGGGATGCCCGGGGCCGCGAGATCCGTTCGGCCTTCGTGCCTGGCAACGGGTATGAGGCGTTGCTCTCCTCGGACTACTCCCAGGTGGAGCTGAGAATCATGGCCCACCTTTCCGGGGACCAGGCCCTGATCGATGCCTTCAAGTCGGGTGCCGACTTCCATCGGTACGTGGCCAGCCTGGTTTATGACATCCCCATGGAGGAGGTCACCGGAGACCAACGCTCCCACGTGAAGGCCATGAGCTACGGGCTGGCCTATGGGCTGAGCACCTACGGTCTGGCCCAGCAGCTTAAGATCAGCCCGGCTGCGGCTGATGTACTGCGTGCCAAGTACTTTGCCACCTTCGGCAAGGTCCATGAGTACTTGGAGTCCCTGGTGGCCGATGCCCGGGAGAAGGGCTACACCGAGACCATGTTCGGCCGGAGGCGCTACTTCCCTGGGCTGCGCTCCAAGCGTCGTCCCACCCGCGAGGCCGCCGAGAGGGCCGCCCTCAACGCGCCCATCCAGGGATCGGCTGCGGACATCATGAAGATCGCCATGATCAAGGCCAGCCGTGCCTTGTCCGACCAGGGGCTGAAGAGCCGCATCTCCCTGCAGATCCACGATGAACTGCTGGTGGAAATAGCTCCCGGAGAGACCGACAAGGCCACCAAGCTGGTCAAGGATTCCATGGAACATGCCGTAGAATTGGCCGTGCCCCTGGACGTGTCCACCGGCATCGGCCAGGACTGGGAGCTGGCTGCTCACTGACCTGACATGGAGTGGCCTGGGACCAGCAGGATCCGAGGAGGGATCGTCATGTCTGACCGACAGGATGAGGTTCAGAGGCCTTCGGTGCCCCTGGGCCAGGTGGTGGATCTGCTGGAGGGGCTCTACCCTCTGGACTACGCGGAGGACTGGGATCATCCGGGTCTGGTGGCTGGGGATCCGTCCTGGCCGGTCAGACGGATCTGGTGCGCCGTGGACCCTCGGCCCGATGTGGTCCAGGAGGCTCTGGACCACCAGGCCGACCTGCTGATCACCCATCATCCGCTCTTCTTCAGGTCAGTCCACCAGGTCTCCGGCCTGGACTTCCGAGGGGATATAGTGACCAGGCTGATTGAGGGCCACTGCGGGCTCTGGGTGGGGCACACCAACGCTGATGCCGCATACCGTGGCGTGGCCCAGGCTGCTGCCGATGCCCTGGATCTGCAGGAGTCCAGACCGCTTGCCCCACGGCCGGTCTCTGAGCGCGACCTGCACGCCGATCAGGGGATTCAGGTAGGCCTGGGTCGTTGGGGACGGCTTTCGGAGCCCATTCCATTTGAGGATTTGGTCCATACAGTGGTGGGCCTCCTGCCCAAGACGGCTCTGGGGGTTCAGGCGGTCGGTGTGCCCGAGGCCATGGTTTCCACGGTCGCCCTGCTGCCCGGCTCGGGGGACTCCGAGTTCGACCTGGTTCGGTCCACGGGGGCAGATGTCTACATCACCAGCGATTTGCGCCATCATCCTGCCACGGATGCCTACCAGCAGGCCCTTTATGAGGCCCGGATGGCGGGTCGTCCCAATCAGCCCAGACCCATGCTGATCAACACCCCGCACTCGGCCATCGAAAGTCTCTGGTTCCGATACGCCAAGGGAGACATTGCCAGGGCCCTGGAGATGGCTACTGGTGTTCGTCCACAGGTGGAGGTCTCATCAATCGTCACAGACCCTTGGACCATGGTGGTGCGCTGACGGCTGGGGGTTGATGATCGAGGAGGAATGATTGCATGAGCGATGAAGCACAGGATCTGCAGGCACGATTGGCCGACAGACTGGCCGACCGGGATGCCCAGGGGGCCAAGGGCATCGATATGACCCGTGTACCCGAGCTGGTGGATGATAGGGAGGTCTTCCGCGGTCCGATATTCGTTATCGACCAACAGCAGGTGGCCATGTTCCGGCGTGACGGTTCTAAGGAGATCATCGACAGACAGCTCATCCGTCACGCCCCCTGCGTGGTCATGCTGGTGCACGACTGCACTGCCGATGCCTATCTGCTGACCCGTGAGTACCGGGTGGGCGCCCAGGCCTATGTATTCGGCCTGCCAGCCGGCTTCATCGACCCGGGCGAGAGCCCCGTCAAGGCCGTCCTGCGCGAGCTGCGTGAGGAGACCGGTTTGGTACCCGGGCCTGAGGGTGCTCCGGGCTCGGAAAGCCATCTGGATCCGGAGAACGGCTGGATTGATGCCGCTCCCGATGTCTACTCCTCCCTGGGCATGAGCAACGAACTCGGACACATCGTGGTCCTGCATTTGCGTCGCTGGCATCAGGGGCCAACCGACTTCGACCCGGGCGAGCACATCCAGTCGGCCTGGGTCTCCTGGCAGGAGCTCTGCGCAGCAGGAGTCGCCGATGCCAAGGCGGTGGTTGCCATTCAGCACGAGGCCATCCATCGTCTGCAGAAGGATTGATGTCGAGACATAAAGTTCATGATTGGTCAAGCAGAACATACCAGTGGTATGATAGCTTTTTGTCGGACAGGATGGTCGGGCCAGGATGGTCAAGCTTTGATGCGCCGACAGAAAGGGGAGCACCGCATGGGCACGCCGAAGGATCCCGAAGGACATCGCAATCAGATCCTTGATGTGGCCCAGCGGCTCTTCCTGGAAAAGGGATATGACGGGACCAGCATCCAGGACATCGTCGATGGTCTGGGCGGTATGACGAAGGGGGCGGTCTACTACCATTTTCCTTCCAAGACGGCCATTTTCCGTGCGGTTACAGAGCGCATGGCTTCCTCCTCATCCCAGGGGGACTGGCTGGGGCAATGGCCCGGAAAAACTGGTCTGGAAAAACTGCGCAACGAGCTGATCGCCTCCCTGTCGGCTTACTCGCGTCTCGATGTGACCTTTTCAGCCAGAACCCTGTTGAAGAGCCCCCGCATGGTGGGGGAGATGTACCTGAAATCCATGGACAGGATTGTGGATGTGATCACCCCCTACGTCCGGGAAGGTGTGGAAGACGGTTCCATCGCCCCCTGCAATCCCGAGGATCTGGCCCAGGTGCTATACATCCTGCTCAACATGTGGATAGGGATCCGATTCTCTACCATGACCCGGGACCAGGTGGTCTCCAAGTTCACCCTGTTGGCCGATATGCTCAAGGGAATAGGGGCTCCGGTCATCGATGATCGGGTCATTCGCGCAGCTGTGCACTTGCATGCACATCTGAAGAGCAATCCACTGACTGCCACAGGTGGGGAGTCCACGCAAGTGGAATCTGACCTGAATCAGGATCAAGGGGTCGCTTAGAGCCGATAGATCTCTTAAGGCAGGAGTGCTCTGGCTACTGGCAAGATTCGGGCACTCAACGAGTGCCTGGTTTTTGTTTCCATCAAACATACCAGTGGTATTTTAGAAAGGAGTTTCATGAAGGTGCTGGAGGCGGACGGTATCGTCCAAGTATTTGAAGGCAGGGAGGTGCTGTCCGGACTGGATCTGACCATGGGGCAGGGCGAGGTTCTGGGCTTGTTGGGTGTCAACGGGGCTGGCAAGTCCACGCTGTTGAAGATTCTGACCGGAATGCAAAGGCCCGTCGGCGGTCGGGTCCGCTTTCTGGGCAAACCTCTTAGCGAAGGCTATCCTGGCATTCTCGCCAGAATGGGGGTGTCCATCAACGGGCCCGTCTTCTACGAGTCCCTCAATGCCAGGGAGAACCTGGAGATTGATCTGGCCTACCTCGCGCTGGCAGACGGGGGGCGTAGGATCGCCGAGATCACTGGAATCAGCCAACTTTTGGAGAAGGTTGGATTGACTGCGGATTCAGCCACGCCCGTTGGCAGGTATTCCACGGGTATGAGGCAGAGGCTGGCCCTGGCCAGATGCATGGGCCATCATCCCGACCTTTACCTACTGGATGAGCCGCTCAACGGACTGGACCCGGTAGCTATCGGACAGCTGCGAGACAGCCTGCGAAGTTTGGCCGCCCAAGGCAGTGCGGTCCTCTTTTCCAGCCACATCCTCTCCGAGGTGCTGCGCACTGCCGACCGCGTGATGGTGGTGGCGGACGGCAGGGTCAGCCTGCGGGCCAGCGTGCCGGAACTGCTCAGTAAGAGCCAGGAGACCGCCGAGCGGACCCTGATCAAGGCCATGGAGGGCTGATATGAAGACGCTGTTGAAATTGGAGCTGAAAAAGACGAGACTATGGCCCTGCATCTTCGCAGGATTGGCAGTGGTGGCTGCAGCCTTGGCCTTGGGAGGCATGTTCCTGGCCATTGGCCACACGGGCGGCCGGTCTGATCGGCGGCTGTCCAGTCTGGTCTTCGTGCTGCAGATGGCCATGGTCATCCTTCTGGTGGGTTTCTCTTTGGTTGCTGCTGCCCTCTGCAACCTGGTTTTCATCGAACCCTACACAGGAAGGAACCTGGCGCTCACCCTGTCATGCCCTGTATCACGGAGCCGAATACTGTTGGCCAAGCTGGTATTCGTAGGCCTCTTCATGGCCCTGTCCTACTCTGCGGGGGCGGTCATCACCCTCACTGTCATTCTGCTGGTCGACCACCTTGTTGGCTCGCTCGGGACGGGTTCGCCAGGCGGTCTGCTCGGACAGGTTCTCCTCATGCTGGCCACCAGTCTCGCAGGACTGGTCGGACTGGTCAGCATCGCCCTTTCCCTGGGCTTCTGGAAGCGCTCCCTGCCCATCATGTTCGGGGTCCTGCTCCTGCTGGACGCTGTGGTGGGCAACCTGCTCTCCCTCTCCCCGCTGCTGTCTGCGCTGGTGCTTCTGATCATCTTCCTGGCCTCCCTGCCGGCCTGGTGGCTGCTTCACCGGACCCTCATAAAGATCGAACTGCCCTGATCGGCCGCTGACATGCAGGAGCTTCTGAAGAACAAGCCTTTCGTGACCATGGTTCTGGCCAGTCTGTTTAATACGGTCGGAGGTGAACTCTTCAACATCGTCTTCATCGTCTATGCCCAGACCATGCCCTTTGCCGGACTGGCCGTCTCCGTAGCCTCAATGGCCTGGGTGGCTCCAGCCCTGACGGCCATCCCGACCGGATACCTGGCCGACAGGACCGTGCGCAAAACACGGATGCAACTGGTAATCAAACTGGTTCAGGTTTGCGTCTATCTGGTCATTGCCATGGCGATCGGCAGGTCCAAGAGCCTACTCGTCTTTCTGCTGCTGGTAGCCATGGACATGGCATCTTCCATGCTGGAGGGATATGCGAGCAGTCTGTGGATGCCGGTCCTCAAACACCTGGTCCAGCCAGGCCAGCTCCACCAGGCGACCTCGATCACTTCCGCTGCATCCAATGTCGCGGCTGTCATCAGTGCAGGCGGAGGTGCAGTGTTGATTGCCATCCTGGGCAACAAATTCACTGTATTTGCGTTGATCAACGCAGCCACCTTCCTGCTGGCGGGGCTTTTGATAGCCATAGGCTATAGGGAATTCGCCAGGGTGGAGGTCTCAGACAAGGGTTCACCTGTGGGCAAGCATGTGGGCCTGTCCTACAGCCTCCGTGTGACCTTGGGGGAGTTCCGCAGCTCCACCTTCCTGATCCTGATGGTGGGCTTCGGCTGTCTGGTCAACCTTCTGGGGACGGCCCTGCAGCCCCTGCTCAACCTGGGGCTGATTTCCATGCCCGAAGTCTGGTGGGGAAGCTACGGAACGACCATAGCCGCCGTCAACGGCATCTCCTCCCTGGGACTCATCCTCGGTGCACTCCTTGCCTCAGATTCGCTCCGGCGGCTGCCCATGGCCCACCTGCTGACCGGAGTCATGGCCGCAGCCGCCATGGTAGGGGTCAACCTGGTATGGCTGCACATTCCTGCCCTGCTCTTCCTCCCGCTCCTGGTCATGAACTATCTTCTGGGCAAGATTAATCCTCGGTTCATGACCATGCTTATCAGTACTGTGGGCGAGGACCACCTGGCTGCAACCATGGGAGTGGTACAGACTTTCATGATGATAGGGGCGCCTCTGGGTCAGATGATTTTTCTGGCCCTAGGCAATCTGGTCGGCATCGTCATTACCGTGTCTCTTTATGCGGGCTTGACAGGCCTGTTGGCTCTGGCCATTTTCTTTACGGGATTGCTTGGCATGAACGCCAAGGATCCGACTCCCGACATGGGACGAAGGCAAAAGTCGGGCTAGCCGGATTTGAACCGGCGACATCCTGCACCCAAAGCAGGCGCGCTACCAAGCTGCGCTATAGCCCGGCGCTCATAAGCATCAACGTATGAGCACAATGTATCAATATAGCACAGGGCCAGGTCCCCGCTGGACCCTTGGCGGGTGAACAGGGAGTGGGAACAGCTCTGCGCCTGCGGTTACCATGGTTACCATGACAGCGGAAGAGACGTGGGAGGCACCGCAGGCTGGTGGCCCCTTGGATGCAACGGTGACCATACCGGGGAGCAAGTCCCTCTCGAACAGGTATCTGATTCTGGCGGCCTTGGGAAGTCGACCCGTCAGGCTGACTGGTCTGCTCAGATCGCGTGATACGGACCTGATGATTGCGGCCCTGGAGGCTCTCGGCGTGGACTGTCGGGTTGATTTGGACGACCCTACGAATGTAACGGTCATTCCACCGGCAGGCGGCCGTTTCCGCGGTGGCGCCCGGGTGGACTGCGGACTGGCTGGAACCGTCATGCGCTTCGTGCCGGGCCTGGCCATGCTGGCCGATGCCCCCACACGCTTCGACGGAGACAAACAAGCCTATCGACGTCCCATGAGGCCCCTGCTGGACGGGCTGACACAGCTGGGAGCCAGGATCGAATACCTGGGCCAGGAGGGCTTCCTGCCCTTTGTGCTCACGCCGCCGGCTCACCTGGTTGGCGGAGAGGTGACCATAGACTCCTCGGCATCCTCGCAGTTCATTTCCGGGCTCCTGCTGCTGGCGGCCAGGGCTGATGGCCCGACGACCATCGTCCACTCCGGCCAGCATCTTCCCAGCCTCCCACACATCGCCATGACCGTTGAGGATCTGCGTCAGGCCGGAGTCCAGGTCCAGGCCAATCCCGATTGTTGCAGGTGGAGCGTTGAAGGTAGAGGGCCTGCTGGGACGCAGCTGCCTGATCAGGTCCAGGTGGAGCCCGACCTGTCGAATGCAGCCCCTTTCCTGGGAGCGGCCCTGATAGGAGGCGGGCAAGTCAGCGTGCCCATGTGGCCGGAGCGGACCACACAGCCAGGCGGCTTGCTGCCCAAGTATTTGGAGACCATGGGCGCGAAGGTAGACATGGTTCCAGACGGGCAGGGCAGCGCCACCTGCAGGGTGACCGGCGGGGAAGCCATCCATGGACTCGGCGACTTCGATCTGTCCCCGGCAGGGGAGATCGTGCCCTCTATTGCGGCCATCCTGGTCTTTGCCGACTGCCCCAGCCGCCTGCACGGCATCGGCCACCTGCGTGGTCATGAGACCAACCGGCTGAAGGCACTGGCTACCGAAATCGCCAGAATAGGCGGCCAGGCCAGTGAACTTGATGATGGCCTGGCCATCGAGCCAGTGCCGACTCAGCGTATGCACGGGGCCGTCATGGAGACCTATGCGGACCATCGCATGGCCACCTTTGCCGCCATGATTGGGCTCAAGATACCTGGCATCCGGGTGCGCAACATCGGTACCACGGCCAAGACCTTGCCAGACTTCCCGGGTATGTGGAAGCGGATGCTGGCTGGCGAGGGACAAGACTGAGCCATACCGATTCGAGCGAAAGGAGCCGCGTTATGAACATCGAGGCCGAAAGGCGGACTTGGCAGGAGGATCTGGATCTGGCCATCGCCATGGCCGACCAGGCGGATCAGGTCACCGTAGGCTACTTCAAGTCACCGGATCTTAAGGTGGAACGCAAGGCGGACAATACCCCGGTCACCCAGGCCGACAAAGAGGCGGAGGCGGTGATTCGTCGCGTACTTGCCCAGGCCAGGCCGGATGATACCATCTACGCGGAGGAGCTGGGAAAACAGGAGTCCAACGGCAGACGGTGGATCATCGATCCGATTGATGGGACCAAGAACTATGTGCGCGGGGTCCCGGTATGGGCGACTCTGATTGGCTTGGAGGCGAACCATCAGATGGTGGTCGGCGTGGTATCGGCCCCCCTGCTCGGTACTCGCTGGTACGCTGCGCGGGGTCAGGGAGCCTACATGGCGCGTCAGGGCGAAGCCCCCAAGGCCATTCACGTATCAGGAGTGGATCGGATGGAAGATGCCTCCATGTCCATATCGTCACTGACCGGGTGGAAGGCCATAGGGCGTCGGGAGCGGCTTCTCGACCTGACCGACCGGATCTGGCGCCTACGTGGTTTCGGCGACTTCTGGCAGTACATGCTCCTGGCCCAGGGAGCCATCGACCTGGCGGCCGAGCCGGAGCTTGACCTCTATGATATGGGCGCGCTGGTCCCCATCGTGACCGAGGCCGGTGGCAGCTTCACCGACCTGGCAGGCAACCCGGGTCCCTGGGGAGGCAATGGTCTGGCCAGCAACGGTCTTCTGCACAAGGAGGCCTTGGCGGCCCTGGGGGATTGACATATACAAGAAGGTCGGTGACCACATGCATTGCTGTGGTCACCGACCTTCTTCGTTTCGAGAGCAAGTTCTTAGAACCAGATCCCAATCACAATCATCCATCCTGCAATCATTATTCAAATTTTTGAGGATAGGTAAAGTCAGCGGTCAGGCCTGGAACTTGTTGCCATAGGCGTCGCCCTGGCTGGCGACGACCTCTGCCTGGCGGGCGATGGAGAGCTCCTCGTTGGTGGGGATGACGCAGACGGCGACCGTGCTGTCGGGGGTGGAGATGATCCGGGCCTCCTTAGAGCGCTGGTCGTTCTTCTCCTGGTCCAGCTTCACGCCGAAGGGCTCCAGCTGCTCGATCACCCGGCGACGCACGATCTCGTCGTTCTCGCCCACGCCTGCCGTGAAGGTGATGGCATCCAGACCGCCCATCTGGGCTGTGTAGTTGCCTATGTAGCCGACGATGCGGTGGATGTAGATGTCCAAGGCCAGCTTGGCGTCCTCGTCGCCCTCGGCGATCAGCTTATGGACCTCGCGCATGTCGCCATGGCCGGTCAGGCCGGTCATGCCGGAACGCTTGTTGAAGAGGGTGTCAAGCTCATCCACGCTCATGTGGGCGTTGCGAATCAGGTGGAAGACAACGGCCGGATCGATGTCTCCGGTGCGGCCGCCCATGACCAGACCCTCCAGAGGGGTCAGGCCCATGGAGGTCTCGACAGGATGCCCGGAGACCTGTGCTGAAGCGGAAGCCCCGTTGCCGATGTGCAGGACAATCTGCCGCAGGCCTTCTGCGGGCTTGCCCAGCAGACCGGGAACAAGCTGGCCCACATACTGATGGCTGGTGCCATGGGCACCGTAGCGACGGATGTGGTACTGCTTGGCGATGTCCTTGTTGAGGGCGTAGGTGGAGGCCTTCTTGGGCAGTTCGAAGAAGAAGGAGGAATCAAAGACGAAGACCTGCGGGGTCTGAGGCATCAGTCGGCTCATGACCTCGGCGCCCTCAGCCTCGGGTCCGTTGTGAAGGGGGGCCAGCACAGCCAGATCCTTGACCTGGCTCAGAGTCTTCTGCGTCAGGAGTGCAGGCTTGGGGAAGATGGCTCCACCCTGGACGACTCGGTGGCCGACGGCGATGATGCCGGCCTTGTCCAGATCAGGTCCACACTCCTTGAAGAAGCCCAGGACACGCTTGAGCCCGACCTCATGATCGTGGATGGGCTCCTCAAGCTCGTGCTTTTCGCCGTTGACCTCGTGCTTGTAATGGCCGTCGGTGGGCTCGCCGATCTTCTCGACCAGACCCGAGGCCAGGCTCTGGCTGGTCTCCAGATCGACTAGCTGGTACTTGATCGAGCTTGAACCCGAATTGATGACTAGGACGGTTTTCGCCATTGGGGCATCCTCCTGATGTGCTTGTATAGAGCCTGCGCTCCTCAATCAGTCTTCAAGATTACTCGTCGGCCCTTACAAGGCGCGGTATATTGCCAGGCCGACATGATTTTGGGGCTGCTACCAGAACCTTCTTGAAGATAAGATTCAGCAGCAGCCCCAGGGGTTTACAGGGACGTTTTAGGGACGGTAATCAGTCCTGGGCCTCGACGGCGGTCAGGGCCACGGTGTTGATGATGTCGGCAACCAAGGCGCCGCGGGAGAGGTCGTTGACCGGCTTGTTCAGACCCTGCAGGACCGGTCCGATGGCCAGGGCACCCGAGGTGCGCTGTACGGCCTTGTAGCCGATGTTACCGGCGCTCAGGCTGGGGAAGACGAAGACGTTGACTTTTCCGGCGACCGGATCACCCTTGGCCTTGGTGGCTGCCACAGTGGGAGACCAGGCCGCGTCGAACTGGATGGGGCCCACGATGGGCAGGTCCGGTGCCTTCTCCTTGGCCAGACGGGTGGCCTCTTCGACCAGGTCGACATCCGGGCCCTTGCCTGATCCCAGGGTGGAGTAGGAGAGCATGCCCACGCGCGGGTCAACGCCGAAAGATCGGGCGGTTTGGGCCGACTGGATGGCGATGTCGGCCAGCTGCTCCGAGGATGGGTTGAGGTTGATGGCGCAGTCGGCGAAGACCGCCACATGGTCGGGGAAGCACATGAGGAAGGCTCCGGATACCAGTGAGGCGCCCGGCTTGGTCTTGATCACCTGCAGGGCGGGACGGACCGTGTTGGCAGTGGAGTTGATGGAGCCGGACACCAGGCCGTCGGCCTTGCCCAGCACCACCAGCATGGTGCCGAAGTATGAAGGATCCGCCAGCTGCTTGCGCGCCTGCTCCGGGGTCATGCCCTTCTTGGCGCGCAGCTGGCAGAGGCGCTCCACCATGGGGGCCAGCACCTGCTCGTCGTCCATGGGCTGGAAGGATGCCTTGTCCAGGTTGTTGAGGCCGAGCTCCTTGCCACGAGCCAGAATGGAATCCTTGTCGCCCACGATGATCAGGTCGACGATGTTACGCGCCAGCAGGTAGTCGGCCGCCTTGATGATGCGGTCCTCGCCACCCTCGGGCAGGACGATGGTCTTCTTGTTGGCCTTGGCCTTGGCCAGCAGGTCGTTCTGGAAGGCCACAGGCGTGGTCACTTTGGGCTTTGCTTCCTCAACCGCCTTCAGTACTTCATCTGGATTCACATCCTCAGTGAAGGCTTTATAGGCGTCATTTCTTACTTGTTCGGCCTCAGCGTCAGTGTCAAATGCCTTTTTCGATACCGTCCAGCAAGGACGATCGTAATCTTTGAAAAAGTCCTGAAGAGGTTGTTTTTGGCCTTCTTCACAGCCGGAAACTACAACACCTGCCAGGGTGGTTCCGCTGGCTTCTATGGTTCGACGGCAGGCCTGTACGGTTTTCATGACCTGTTTGGGCTCACGTCCGATAGTGCAGACCACGAGGAGTACCGGGGAACGTAAATCTGCAGCGATGGCCGCATTGAGTTGGATGATAGCAGGGTCGAAGACTTTGGAGTGGTCGCTTCCGACGACGAGGACCATATCGGGATTTGTTTGCGCCACAACGCGGTCATAGGCTGCCAGGGCATCAGCACGTGTCTGTTCTTCGTCGCTTGTTGCTTTGCAGGGGCAGGTGCCGCGGCAGACATCGGGATCCAGATCAGGAGAGCTGCTGGCTGCGATGAGGGTACTCGTCAGCATCTCCTTGTGACAGGCAATCGGACGTACGACCGTGGTCTTCATACGCGATGCCAGGGCCTTGACGAGGCCGTAGGCTACTACATTCCGTCCGTTGGCGGCCTCCGGGCTGATGATGGTGATGCTTGCAGGGCTCACTGTGTATCTCCTGTCCCATATACTCATGTGACTGCTTTGTTCACAAACAGTTATCAGTATAGGTGACGGATGCACCGAAGAAAATCCGTGCATGCAATGCGTGATCCGCTGTAGCTGATGCAACTGGTTGAAAAGCAGGAGGGTGTGTGGTGCCGCATGCATATATTTGTGGCATGGGTCACATTACAGTAGGAATCCTCCCAAGGGAGAGACAATGAAAAAGCAGGCTTATGTGACTTTGACTGAGGTGGCACGATCGGCTGGTGTCTCCTTGTCTACGGCCTCCCGTGTTTTTTCAAGACCGGGCAGAGTCGGAATGTGCACCAGAAATCATGTATTGAAGACTGCTGAAAAGCTGGGGTATCACCATGATCTTCTGGATGTACCCATGGAAAATCGACTTCACGGTTTTCTTGCTGTTGTGGTCACCGATTTGGAGAACATTGTATCGGTGCGTATATCCAGAGGAGTACAGCGATGTTGCCAATTGCGCAAATTCGGATTATCCATAATCGATACGCAAGAGAGCGTCAGTCTTGAGGCAGCATCCATCCGTGGAATCCTGAATCATGTCGATGGACTCATACTCGGTTCTTCCAGACTTTCCGACAATCAGATTAGGCATTTCGCCTCATACAAACCAATAGTGGTACTCAACAGGGTGGTGCCTGGAGTTGCTTCAATACGGGTGGACGAGTCGGACAGCATAGATGCGTCCATGCTATATCTGCGGCAGACAGGTCATCATTCCGTGTCTTATATGCAGGGGCCGGAAAACTCATGGCAGAACGTTGTCAGACTACACGCAGCTGTCGATTCAGCTGATAAATACGGTTTGGATTACCAGGTGCTGCCGTGCGCCTATCCCGCGCAGATGCGGGGACTTGGAGCTTTCAAGTCGTTCATGAGAAATCCCACGGATGCTGTGCTCGCCTTCAATGACGATATTGCCATTGAATTTATACGATACGCAAAGCGCCAAGGCATGGCCATTCCCGAACAGGTCTCTGTCTTAGGCATAGATGACAACCAGGCTGGTCGGCTTATGACTCCGATGCTGTCCACTATTCGCATCCCACACCAGGACATGGGATTCCGAGCCGCTCAGATGCTTATTGATGAGATTCTGCACATAACCGATCACAGAATGACGGTCCGTTGTGTACCTGCGAAACTTATTTTACGAGAAAGCACCGGTGAAGTCTCCGGACCACCCGGAATCTGAGACTTTCACCGATGCGTATACCACTGTCTTACCTGACCGATTTGATCGAAAGCACGAATAATACGGAGAGGATGGACATGACGATCGCGATAGGGAAGATGTAGATATATGTCCCGGTCATCGACACGATGATGGAAGTCAGGGCCATGCCTGCGGATTGTCCTGCTGTTGTTGCCGCGTTGATGAATCCCAAATCTTTGCCCGCATTCTCTTTGCTGGGCAGGACATCGACATTCAGGGCTTGGTCAATGGCCATAAAGATACCTTGTCCCAAAGCTACAAAGATGGAAGCGATGTAGATTCCGGTGATGCTTCGCATGGCCAGGGGGAAGATGAATCCGATTATGGCGAGGAATGCCGACATGGCCACCATGGGTTTGCGCCGGTGGAGACGATCGGACAGCGGCCCTACGAACATGGCGACGATTGATGCCAGCATTTGGAAGATGGCGATGGTTGACACTACTGCGGCCGCTGAAGTCTTAGACAGACCAATGTAGTCCTGGCAGATATACAGCCAGTAACCGGAAAGCATCTGTATGGCGAGCAGGAGCAGCGTTCGGCAGCAGAAGGCCTTCCAAAAATCCGGAGCATGCATGGGTGGAGTGAATGAATAGACGATGTGACGCCAGGCGCTTTGCTCTGGTGCGGCGTTTTTTGCATCCTTATTGCCGGGCTCCCTGGGGATTATGGCCAAGAAAAGCATGGCTGAAATAAACATGCAGATGGAAGCTATGGTAAATCCCATTCGTACGTTGTCGATGAATCTGGCTCCCACCCAGGCGCCAATCGCCAGTCCTAGCGTGTTGCCAAAACCGATGGCGGACGAAATCGTGCCGCGGTATCGTTTGGGCACTCGGTCGGAAACCGTCGAGTAAATGGGGGAGTTCATCATATTGAAGCTCAGTTTAGATAGCCACAATGTGACGACCAGACCGGTGATGATGCCGATGTTGCCCATGAGCAGGTAGAAGGCCAGAGTGAACCAAGCGCCCCAGAACAACCAGGGCGAGCGGCGGCCGAATTTCGATTTGGTCAGGTCAGACAAAGCGCCGACCACGATGTTGGCAACCAGGGCCACTATGGAACCGATTGAGGTCATCGTGCCCAGGACGGCCGTTGGATTGGATGCTCCCAGATCCTTGATGCGCTGTGGAAGCAGAACCTGGCTGACCATGGCGAAGCCTATCGACATGATGATCCAAAAGGCCAGGTACCCAATGATCCATCGAGCTAGATTAAATCCTTCAGTTGCGATATCGTCGTCATCTACTGGCGCGGTTTCTTCCGCTTTTACCATGCTGTGCTCCTTTGAAGTATGTTGTGAAGTATGTTGGCGCTCAAATGGAAATGAGATCCTTTGCCGTGAATTCCAATCTGACCTGATGGTGATCCCCTTCAGGCCTGGGGAATTTAATCAATGCACGCAGGGCCTGCCCATCGAAGAACCATCCATCCGTGGCTTCTTTGAATCGGTCAATATTCAGGTAACGATCAAGGGGTTTTTCATCCAAACTGATTTCGAGTGGCGCCATGGTCTTGCAAAGGACGGCAATCGTCATCTGCTTGACCTTGGTTTCATAATCTCCGGTGCTATTCAGCTCCAGAGTGACACCCTGCTTATCCGGGTGGATACCCAATCTGGTCTGACGATACAGACCCTGAAGATAATCTGTGGATATACCGTCATCCTCATAAATATCGAATGAGGTCTCCTTATTGGGTTCAACGAGGATTTCAAGATGGTCGATCACCTCTTGATGGAGGTTTGTCAACCCCTGACAAGTGGGGATGATGCCCCCGGTCCGCAGGTAGAGAGGTATGCTGCCCAGGTCTACTGGAACCGTAATTTCCTGTCCTCCCGAGAGATATTGATTGTTGGTCAAATCGAACCATTCAGCGCCCTCAGGCAGGTAGACCCGGATGCTGTCTGCGCCTTTCTCCAGTACGTTGGCGACCAGAAGGGACGGGCCAAGCATGAACTCGAAGCTCTCTTGATAAGTACGGCGATCATTCTCGAATTCGTAGACCAGGGGCCGCATGATGGGGGAGCCGTCGATTGAGGCTTGGTGAAGAAGGGCATAGAAGTAAGGGATCAAGCTGTATCTCAGCAAGATCGCTTGGCTGATGTATTCGGTGTACGCAGGATACATCCAGGGTTCAGTGACCGTATTGTCTGTATTGCATGAGTGGATGGAGAAGCGGGGCTGGAAAATTCCATTCTGAACCCAGCGCACAAAGAGCTCCGGCTCCGGCGCAGGGCCATCAAAACCTCCGATGTCGCACCCCTGGTTGGCTACGCCCGACAAGCCCATTCCCAGAATGGTCGGAACGTTGTATTTGAGATTATCCCAAGAAGTTCCGTTGTCTCCGGCCCAGGTCTGGGCATACCTTTGGATTCCGGCGAATCCTGCACGGTTGATGACATATGGCCTCGTGCCGGGGGCGGACTCCTTTACAGCTTGCTGAGCGGTCTTGGCCATCATGGTCGACATGATCGGTTTCAGCATACTGATGGGCAGATGGAGCCCTTCAGCATCAACCAGAGCCTGATCGTCATTGATCTCGTATTCATTATTGTCGTTCCAAATG
This sequence comes from Bifidobacterium sp. W8114, assembly GCF_016101165.1. NCBI lineage: Bacteria > Bacillati > Actinomycetota > Actinomycetes > Bifidobacteriales > Bifidobacteriaceae > Bifidobacterium > Bifidobacterium sp. W8114. Next base: position 419,603 of record NZ_JACFRA010000001.1, read on the forward strand.
CTGGTAATCCCCAGATTGAGTAAATTCTCTTTCATCTCTTTAGCCCAGGCACGTCGTCCCGAGGGGCTGGTGAAGTCAACGAAATGCGCCGAGCCGCCCCAGTATCGATCTTCCTGCCAGTCCTTGCCGTCCGACGTTCTGACGTAAGCCTCTTCCTTTTCCATCTGCCCGGTATGGGGATGAGTGGTCAGCATGCCCGGTTTAATATTTGGCGCGAGAAGCGCACCTTTTTTCTTAAGCTGATCCACGAAACCCTTGGGGTCTGGGAAGCGCTTCTTGTTCCAAGTGAATACGTAACGCTTGCCGTCCTTTCCGCTGGTGTATCCAGAGGAAAGGAAGAATCCGTCACAGGGGATGTCATGCTGACGACAGGTGTCAACAAAATCTTCGATGGCTTTGTCGCAGTCCTGCTCCAATTCGGTATAGAACATGGTCGATCCCATATAGCCCAGAGAGGATAGGGGCATCATTGCGCTCTTGCCTGTCAGATCCGTGTAATGGTGTACGACATCGGCTATGGTCGGGCCACCTATGAAGAACAGATCTATGTCTCCTGCTTCGACCTGGTAGTAGCTATATCGCAGCCAATAGTTGCTGTGTTCGGAATCCATGTCGAAGACTGAGTCGGCACTGTTGTTGTAGAAAAGGCCATGCGCGAGACCGGTATCCTCGTTAAAATCGATATAGAAAGGAATCATCTTGTAAAGCGGGTCACTTTTAGTGGCATCCCATCCCAGCGAGTCTGTGTTGTGCATGCGCATTCGGCGGCGCTGCTTGTCGAGATCGCCGGATTTTTCGCCGAAACCGTAGAAGTGCTCGTGATTGCCCATGCTGGAATAGTGCGTGGAGCGTCCAAGACTATCCTGAAGAAACGACCGCCCCGGCAAATCCTGATGAAGTACATTGCCGTCCTGGTCGCTGATGGAGAAGGCGAAAGGTTCCGGACTGATAGTCAGGGTGTACAGTCCGTTGGAAACGGTTTTGGAACCGTCTTTGCATTCGGTTAGGTGAATTGGTATCGGCTTGACATGTTCGCGCTCATCAGCCATAAGACGGTCAGTGCTGTCTTTCCAGGCGGTCTTGACCAAGGCATAGGAGAGCTCGGGTCCGAAATGCTGATTGAAGGTGCTCCGTATTCTGATGATGTTCCGATCAAGCAGGTAGATTCTGAATCTGGCTCCATTGGTGACAATATCCAGATAATCACCGTGGTTATCTATATTGATGAGCTTTGTGCTTGCCTTCATGCGTGCCCTCCTTGGCGTTTCGACATGAAAAGTGCCATTCCATGCCTGCGAATAACCGCCTCATCGTGGGTTTGCAGCTATGCAGCCCCATGGCGGTGTTGAGTTAATTGTCCCGCCTGCTGTTCAGCAGTATGAGTGTTTGCCAGGTTTTTCCATTGAGGGTGGCATAAGCGAGGCCATGCATGACTCGCTATGGATAAAAAATTCCCCGCCGTTGAAAACGGCGGGGAATTCTGGCAATGCCGGTAAGGAACACCGACAATCGGCCTTAGGAGTTATCGGGTAGGGTCACTCGTTGTCTCCGGCGGTCGCGGCGGTGGCGGAGATGGTCTCCTGGCCGGCGCGGTTGGCATCGGGCCAGACCCAATCGGTGTAATCGGGATGGTCGTAGCCCTTGTCCACGGCGAACTGGAAGGCCTCGTCGCGGAACTTGGTCCACTTGTCGATCTGTTCGGCGTACTTGTTGGCGTCCACCAGCTGCAGAGCGGAGGCGGCCAGGCACCAGCGGTCCATGTTGTTGACGCGCACCATGTCGAACGGCGTGGTGGTGGAGCCCTGTTCCTCGTAGCCGTGCACGGAGAAGTTGTCGTGGTTGGGACGTCCGTGGATCAGGCGGTAGATGGAGCCGGGATAGGCGTGGAAGGCGAACAGGACAGGCTTGTCCTTGCTGAAGAGCTCAGTGAACTCTTCGTCGGACAGGGCCTGGTCGTTTTCCTCGGCATCCTGGATCTTCAGCAGGTCGACCACGTTGACGAACTGGACCTTCACGCCCAGCTTCTGCAGCATGTCGTCGGCAGCCAGGGCCTCCTGGGTGGGGATGTCGCCTGCGGTGGCGATGACGACATCAGCATCCTCGGCATCCTTGGCGTTCGAGGCCCAATCCCAGCGGGCGGCCCCCTTCTCCAGCTCGGCGGCGGCCTCGTCCACGCTCTGGTAGGTGGCGGCGGGCTGCTTGCCGGCGAAGATGGCGTTGATGCAGTTGGTCGACTTGTAGCAACGCTCGCCCACGTTCAGCAGCATGTTGGCATCGGCGGGGAAGTAGATGTTGACCACGTGATCGTTGTTGAAGTTCTTGTTCAGCAGGATGTCGACGAAGCCGGGATCCTGGTGTGAGAACCCGTTGTGGTCCTGACGCCAGACGTGCGAGGTGACCAGGAGGTTCAGGCCGGCGATGGGCTTGCGCCACGGAATCTCGCGAACCGTGGCCTCCAGCCACTTGGCGTGCTGGTTGATCATGGAGTCGATGACGTGCACGAAGGACTCATAGGAGCTCCAGATGCCGTGGCGTCCGGTCAGCAGGTAGCCCTCCAGGAAGCCTTCCATCTGGTGCTCGGAAAGCTGCTCGATGACCTGGCCGGTGTGGGCCATGTGCTCGTCGGTCAGCTCCGACAGATAGTCGGCATCCCACTGCTTGTTGGTCACCTCGTAGGCGGCAGCCAGACGGTTGGAGGCCGTCTCGTCAGGCCCGAAGATGCGGAAGTCGGTGGGGTTCTTGGCCAGCACGTCGCGGGTGTAGTAGCCCAGGACGCGGGTGGCTTCGGTGGCGCCCCAGCCATGACCGTGCTTCTTGACGTCGATCTCGTAGTCGTGGATGTCAGGCAGTTCCAGCGGCTTGAGCAGACGCCCGCCGTTGGCGTTGGGGTTCTCGCCGATGCGCAGGTCGCCCTTGGGCATGAAGCTGGTGACCTCGGGACGCAGGGCGCCCTTCTCGTCGAAGAGCTCCTCGGGCTTGTAGGAGGCCAGCCAGTTCTTGAGGATCTGGAAGTGGGCCTCCGTGTCGCGGGCGGAGGTCAGCGGCACCTGGTGGGCGCGCCAAGATCCCTCTGTCTTCTTGCCGTCGATGAACTTGGGGCAGGTCCAGCCCTTGGGGGTGCGGAAGATGATCATGGGGTAGCAGGGACGGGTCATGTCGTCGGTTTCGGCCCGGGCCTTGATGTTGCAGATCTTGTCGAAGACGGTCTCCAGCAGGTCGGCGAAACGACGGTGGATGGACAGGTGGTCCTCATCGTCAAACCCTGCAACGAACTCGAAGGGCTCGTAACCCATGCCCTTGAAGTACTCATGCAGCTCCTCGTCGGAGATGCGCGAGAGGATGGTCGGGTTGGCGATCTTGTAGCCGTTCAGGTGCAGGATTGGCAGGACGATGCCGTCGGTGCGGGGGTTGACCAGCTTGTTGGACTGCCAGCCGGTGGCCAGAGGGCCGGTCTCGGCCTCGCCGTCGCCCACGATGCAGGGAACGAAGAGGCTGGGGTTGTTCATGATGGCGCCGTAGGCGTGGGAGAGGGCATAGCCCAGCTCGCCGCCCTCGTGAATGGATCCGGGGGTCTCAGGCGCGAAGTGGGAGGGGATGCCGCCCGGATAGGAGAACTGGCGGAAGAACTTCTGCAGGCCGGCCTCATCGTTGGTGATCTTGGGGTAGTACTCGCTGTAGGTGCCATCCAGGTAGGACTGTGAGGTGCCGGCAGGGCCGCCGTGGCCGGGGCCCATGATGATAACGGTGTTCTGCTGATGGTCGGCGATCAGACGGTTGATATGGCCCAGCAGGAAGTTCAGGCCGGGGGTGGTGCCCCAGTGGCCGACCAGACGATGCTTGACATCCTCCCGGGTGAAGGGCTCCTTCATCAGGGGGTTGCTGCGAAGATAAATCTGTCCGATGGAAAGATAGTTGGCCGCCCGCCAATACTTGTCGACGGCCTCGATGGTCTCCTCGGCGATTGGGGTCTCCAGCTTCGCCCAAGGGGTGCCGATAACAGGATTCGTCATGTGTACTCCTGCACTTTAGTGCGATTGTTTATTTACCTCGGTTACGAGCTCGTACAGTGTCATTTCAGGCATCTGTCGGGTTCGTACCCAATGCCTACATGGTACGTGAACGAGCAGACTTTTCTGAACGTTTTCTTGCATAGTGTGTTCGCTCTTGTGAGAAAATGCGATGGAATTGTCTGCTTGCAGGTAAGGATTGCAGTCGGGGGTGCCGATGAGGGCTCAATGACTGTAGCATTGTCGAAAACTGCAACCATACTGGACTTGTCCGCGGGCGTTGAATTGTCGCTTCCGGGCATTCATGGCAGATACAGCATACGTATATATATAAGGAGTCTTATGGCACAGGGTCCCGTCCTGGTGGTCGATTTCGGTGCACAGTACGCCCAGCTGATCGCTCGTCGAGTCAGGGAGGCAGGGGTCTACTCCGAGCTGGTGCCTCATTCGATGAGCCTGGATCAGATGCTGGCCAAGGATCCCAAGGCGGTCATCCTCTCCGGCGGCCCGGCCTCCGTCTACGTGGACGGGGCGCCCACCATAGACAAGCGGATTTTCGAGTCGGGGGTGCCCGTGCTGGGCATCTGCTACGGCTTCCAGGTCATGGCCCATGAGCTGGGCGGCGAGGTGGACAAGGCGGCACTGGGGGAGTACGGCAAGACCGAGGCCTTCATCGACAGCGCCAAGGGAATACTGCAGGATTCGCCCGCCCGCCAGGACGTGTGGATGAGCCATGGTGTCGCCGTCAATCGTGCGCCCGAAGGCTTTGAGGTTCTGGCGCATACCGAGGGTGCTCCGGTGGCAGCCATGCAGGACCCTTCCCGTGGACTGTACGGGGTCCAGTGGCATCCCGAGGTGACCAACACCCCTCTGGGGCAGGACATGATCGACCGCTTCCTGCATCAGTGTGCCGGACTGCCGTCGGACTGGAACGCCTCGGGCATCATCGAGCAGCAGGTGGAGAAGATCCGTAGCACGGTGGGTGACGACCAGGTCATCTGCGGCCTGTCAGGCGGCGTAGATTCAGCTGTAGCGGCTGCTCTGGTCCACAGGGCCGTCGGCGACCAGCTGACCTGCGTCTTCGTGGATCATGGGCTCTTGCGCAAGGGGGAGGCCGAGCAGGTCAAGCATGATTTTGTGGCCGCCACTGGCATCAAGCTGATCGCCGTGGATGCCTCGCAGGACTTCCTGACTGCCCTCAAGGGTGTTTCCGAGCCTGAGCGCAAGCGCAAGATCATCGGAGAGAAGTTCATCCGCACCTTTGAAAAGGCCCAGCGGCAGGTGATCGAGGAAGCCGGCAAGACTGGCAAGGAAGTCAAGTTCCTGGTGCAGGGCACGCTCTACCCGGACGTAGTCGAGTCTGGCGGCGGAGACGGAGCGGCCAATATCAAATCCCACCACAACGTGGGCGGTCTGCCCAAGGATGTCAAGTTCAAGCTGATCGAGCCCCTGCGCACCCTCTTCAAGGATGAGGTCCGGGCCATCGGCACCGAACTGGGCCTGCCTGACCAGATCGTCTGGCGTCAGCCCTTCCCGGGCCCCGGTCTGGGCATCCGCATCATCGGGGAGATCACCCGCGAACGTTTGGAGACCCTGCGTGAGGCCGACGCCATCGCTCGCGAAGAGTTGTCCAAGGCTGGACTGGATCGGCAGATCTGGCAGTGCCCGGTCGTGCTGCTGGCCAATGTGCATTCAGTAGGTGTGCAGGGCGACGAGCGCACCTATGGTTCGCCGATCGTGCTGCGTCCGGTCTCCTCGGAGGACGCCATGACTGCCGACTGGACCCGTCTGCCCTACGACGTGCTGGCCACCATCTCCACGCGCATTACCAACGAGTGCCCGGGCATCAACCGCGTGGTCCTGGACTGCACCTCCAAGCCTCCGGCAACCATCGAGTGGGAGTAGACCGATAGAGCTTTGACCTGTGCTTTTGAATGCGGTGCAGGGGCGTCGATTTTCGTTTCATACGTGAATCACGGCAAAGCCGCCTGCGACGGCGATGAATAAACTCGATAAACAGGCCTTCGTTCCCGCGTTGGAACGGAGGCTTTTTCTTTGCCGTTTTATTCCCTATCACCTGCAATTTCATTTTATCCCACGTACCTCAAGACGGCAAAGTACAGGGTGGTATTCGGAGGAAGGGAAGTAAAGATTTATCCCGAGTGAGTAGATGCACATTTTTTGTCACCGAGGGCGAAACGGAGCTATTTCAGGGCTTGCGAAACTCAAATCATACGCAATAGGCTTCTCAGTGGTATCTGTTCTGTGTTTTTCCAGGCGACTAGTGGGGAGTAAAGAAACTCGCCATCTCAAGAAAAACGGGAGTATCCAGGGAAAGTGTCGCCATATGCCGCCGTGTAAGCCACCGCGGCATTCACTCTCGAGACTCTTTCTTCAAGGCGTCTGCCATTGCTGCAAGGCCAGTAGATCAGAGAGCCAGGTCGTTTTTGTATCACTTTCCTTGCTTCTTGATGGTCCAATCGGCGTCTCGGATAGAGGCGTTGAACGAATGAGTGATGATGGCGAGGTTGCCGAGCGTAAGGAGCTTCTGGTCCCTTCGCCTGGCGGCTTCGTCGTCGAGATTTCACTATTTATTGCGCCACTTTTAGGGCATCATGTGCTCGAAGGTGTATTGGTTGAATCCGAGCAAAGCCGTGCTGCTCATGCCCGGACGTATGGCTCTTTCTAGTAGATAAAGGATGCCCCTGCGCTGAAGGTTGTACAGGCGCAATTCTTCGAATGCTGTTCGAACCTCAACATCGGCGGACGTGTACGTCGTTGCCTCTTCGCTGGTTGTAAAAGCCTTCCTTGGACCCTACGCGTCCTTCATCTCGTTCAAGATCAGCGAGGTGAATATCCCATTTTAATTTTTTTGATCGCCTGAACCAGCATCCGGCGAACGATGTAGCTCTCAAGCAGGGCATAGACCCCTGATTCCTTGCCCGAAGACTCCACGCTCTTGCGAACGAAAAGCACATATGGGATAAGCGTCAAGTTCTTAAGGCTGAATATCGGCACGTTCATTCGCTCGACACCAGAGGTGGAGGAAATGTTCGCGTCGCAGCAGCTTGGATCGAATGTAGATTCGAACACTTCGGCATATGCCTTCATACTGTTCATAATTTCATTTTTATCATTGTTGCAATATCTGCCGATGAAATCCTTATAGGATTGGAAGAGGTTGGACGTGCGTGAATAGCAGAGCTTGTCCTCGGTTGTGGCGACGCATTCCTTTTCCTGAACTGGAATCTGAAGGAAGGCACTGAAGAAAGGTCGACAAGCGTGCGCTTGATGGTTCCGGTCACGACCTTCTGCTCCCAATACCCCCCCGCCCACCGTGGGTTCAAAGACGTCGTCTCGCGCACGCCTTAAACGCCTGCTCGTTCCCGCGATTGAAGAAGTAATTCTTAAGGAGCTCCGCTGTTGTCAGGCGTACTTTGAAAGAGTTGATGGTGTCGAATATCTGCTGTTCGTCTTCACCCTCAGCAAGGTCTATGCAAATGAGCCGAACATTCGACTTGATCGTGTTCCTGTCGATTTTGTCGGGGTCAATGTTTTAAGGAAACAATTGTAGGCAAGGATGATAGACGAGGAGCCTTCAACGGGCTTGCCCTCTGTGGCATTGATGACCTTCTCGAAATCCTGTCGGTCGTACTTGTCATGCCTGAATGCGACTTCTCTGGTCTCTAGAATGAAATCACGCTCGAATAATCTGTTTGCGTCGATTTTCGCGAAAGGTGCCTTGAAGGAGATGACCATGTTTGTGAGGCGCCCGCTGGCCGTTGATGACGGTGCAAACCTCGGACACCTCGGACCAGGTGTTGTCGGAGGAGGCCTGCTTCAGGAGGATGGAGCCCAGAAAATATAGTCACTCCGAAACCGTGACGAATTCCATATGGCCGAGGAAGCGCACCCACTACCCTTATCCCAAAAGTACGCTCTTTGGTAGAGAAGGGTATTTCAAGCAGGCACAATCCGTTGAGCACGTCACTTATCGTAGATTTTCCTGCATCTATCCTTTCAGACTTATCTATTTTTCGCAGTTATTACTGGTGAGCCAATTTCGTCAATGTGCCGTTCTGCTTTTTAATATTCCAGGCCCCTGGCACCTTCTCCCAGCAGCCGCTCAAAGATGATGTGCAGATCCTCGTCGTCAAGGTAGCCGCTCTCTAGGCAACCGCGGTCTATAGCGTCGAGCATCGTCTGCTCCTTCTCCTTTAAGCGGTCGTAGATCACGGCGTCGAGGGATAGATCCCTGTCATCGTGCATGAACTTCTCGCGCATGAAATAGTAGCGCGTCTTCTGGTCGTCTGGCAGGCCCAGGCGGTGTATGCGGTCTCTCGACTGTAGCAGATGTACCAGGTTGTAACTGTACTCGAAATAAACCGCGTCGTGGCAGACACTGTGTAGAGAGACTGACTCGGCGAGCGTTTGAGGGTTGGTCACGAGCACCATGAAGCGCCCTGCACGAAAGTCGTCCAAAATCTCGCGTCGCTCTTCCTGTGGCATTGCGCCGTAGATTGCCTCGGTGGGAATTCCCATGGCGGCGAGTTCGCGGCGGAGGTTTTTGATGCTGCGAACGAAGATGCACCATACGATGACAGGGCGGCCCTCGGTCACGATGCGCCCCACCAGCCGCTCGCACGCCAGGAGTTTCGAGCTGGGGCGGCTTCGTTCGATTGCTTCGTAGAACGTCTGAGAGAAGTTAACGTAGTCGATGTCCGAGTAATCGTCGCCAATCTGATCAAGCACGTACTCGAGGTCGCTGGGATCCACGGCCGAGCAGAGCATCTCAGGGTCGCTCTCAAGCTGCAGGGTGCGTATGATCCTCGCGAGCGCATTGGAGCTAGACGCGTACAGGACGCGCAGCAGCGTGTTCTCGTCGTGCGTCGCTTCGACCCCCACGATTTCGTCGGGTTCTGGGCGCGGCACACCGAGCTCATCCTTGTTCGTTCGACAGAAGAAGGGCGCCAGCCTGTGGTTAAGGCTTGTCTGAAGATTCGCATCGGGTGCGCGTAGCTCGCCCGGCTCGTAGCCGAAGAACGTGTCGTAGTCCTCGGGATACAGGATGTGCAGCAGGTTGTAGATGTCCTGGTAGGTGTTCGGGATGGGCGTCCCTGTCAGGGCGATCACGAACTTCGCGCCGTCAGCCGCCTCAAGCGCAGCTTTCGCGCGCCTGCCGCCGATGGCCTTTACCCGGTGCACCTCGTCGAAGACGAGCAGCGTCTGTTCGTGGATGATGGCGTGCAGCTCCCGCAGGTAGCCAGAAAGTGACTCGTAGTTGAACGTTAACAGGTTGCATGCGCCGCTGTCGAGAGATAGTGCGTTGCGCTTGCGTTCGGTTGACATTGCCGCTATGGAGGGGTCGCCCAGCGAGAAGCACCGCAGCGGTAGCTTCTCTCCGAAAGTGGCGACCCATTCCTTCTCCCACGACTCAAAGCCGTTCTTTGGGCAAACCACCACGATGCGACGCGCGAGCCCCAGGTGGCGTAGGTAGGCGAACACGCCGAGCACCGTCGCAGTCTTGCCGGCGCCGGGCACCGAGAAGTCCGCCGCGTGCCCAACTGCTGCCATGAAGAAGGCGTCGAGCATCTGCCGGTCGCGCAAGGAACGTACCATCGAGGCGTTCACTACATCGCGGAATTCTCGGAAGCGCGGCCCTAGCTGAGGGTCGTCGGCGATGCCCTCAGCGGTCTGTGCTTTGATGGCCAACCCCACCTCGGAGCGCTCGTGGATGTACGTCTCGCCGGCATTTACAAAGGCGTCGAAGCTTGGGTCCACCGCGACCTCGACGCCGTGGCCGTCAGCCTCCTTGACAGCCTCTAGCATGTCCTGGCACTCGCGCAGACCCATGCCGCCGTCGAGCAGGATGTGGTCGCGGTCGATGCCGTCGACTGCGCTCGCCGGGTAGTACAGCCAGGCGCGCCAAGCCGCTGAGGTCATGAATGTGGCAACGTCCTGCCCCTCAATGCGCAGGTACATACCTGGCCGTGCCTCGTCGTAGCAGACGACGGCCCTAGGCACGCTCATCAATCTCACCAATCAATTCTTCCACCTTGTTGGTGACGGCTAGGAGGTTGCGGCGCACCTTCTCGAGATCGTCGGGCCTTAGCTCGTCGAGCATCTCGGGAAGGATCTTTTCAAGCTCCGAGAGGCAGTCGGCGGATTTCTTGGCTGGAGTGTCCATGAGCTTGACGCGGCGCACTGTCTCCCTTGCGCGGTCACCGGCGCGCTTGAAGCCGTCGACGAGGTTGCCATCCGAGCGTAGCTCGCTTACCTTCTCGCGCGTGAGGGCGTTCGGCCCCATCTTCTCGAAAAGCTCGGACATGGCCTGCAACTCGGCAGCCTTGAAGTCGGCCTCTGCTTCCATGCCCGCCACGCTGCCGAAGTCTCTGACATATCGGGTGATGTCGCCCTCGGGCTGCACAACCATGTTGGCGAACATGAGCTGTTTGACGAGCTGCTTGTCGCGCTTGTTGTCGTACTTCTTAAGCACACGGCTGAATTCACCCAAGGGGCCGTCAACTTTGAGGGCGCGAGCGAGATGGTATTGCTCGGGAGCTTGACAGAATTCGAGGAACTCCTCCATGTACTGGGCGCGGTCGACGAGCTTTCGCACCTCGGCTTCGGACATGCCTGTCGCGTTACCGTACTCCGCGGGGGTGATGAGGTGGTTCTTCACCACGTCGCGGTATACGCCAACGAGTCGGTCGACGGGGTCGTATGCCACCTTCTCCTCTTCGCCGATCTGGATTGCCAGCTCAAGCAGCTTGATACGCTTGGGGTCACTGCTGGTGGCGTCGTCAAGGATGGCGGCCTCGAACCATCCCGCCTTGTTGTTTGCCCGAGCAAGGCGACGGACACAGGTCAGGCGTCGATTGCCGTCGATGACACGCCCGTCGTTGAGCACGATGCCCGGCCTCAGCTGGCCGCGAAGGGCGATACTCGTCTCGGTTTTCCTGAGCGCTCCGGGATTACTCTCGACGATGAAGTCCTCGATGACGTCGTTGTACTCGTTGCGGCCGAGGGCGAGCAGGTCCGCACTCTGCGCTGAGTTGTACTCACTCACCCAAGTGGCGATTCGGTCGTTCTGGTCGTTATAGAACAGAAGGTCGCACTTGATGCGGTAGATGTCGAAGTCGCGCGTCACGTTGTCGATGGAGTGCTTTTCCTTGCGCCCCGTCGACAAAACGTTGCCGGTCGCGATCCCTTCCTCAAGCAAGTCCATTTCGTGCCTCTTTCTTCCATGCCTCTATGGATGAGTAGTATGCGCCTAAAATGTCATCGTAGTAGATGTCGGAGTTGTAAATGGTCGTTGTCAGAAGTGGCGCCGGGCACGTAATGCCCAAATCGCTCGCGAGAAGCCGCGGCAGGTCATCGCGCTCGATTCCCTCGTGATGGGCGACGACCCACTCGATGAGGTCACAGGCGGAAAGCCGCGCCTCGCCGCCGGCAACAAACACCTTGGTTCCAGAGAGCGTGCAGCTGCGTAGGAGCCCTCCCGCGTCGAGCAATCCCTCGTAGAAGTCGTTGGGCATGTCCAGCCTGTACAGCGGATGCGAGGTGGCGCCGCTCGCACGCAGGCTCGCCACGGTGAAGGGCTCACATTTGGACGCGTCCATACTCACCGCGGGCGCGTACGACTCGATGTCCGCCATGCTTACGCCCACCACGTCGTTCAGTCGCGTGAACGAGATGTAGCTGTCGCCCTCGTAGACAAGCACGCGATGACTTGAAAGCGCTTGGCGCAGCACGTAGTGGAAGGCGGGATGCTGCCACACGGCGTTCTCAAACCCGGCGTCGCCTTTCGCAAAGGATGAATGGTCGGCCAATAGCCGCGTGAAGTGCTCTTTCGGGCTCTTCCCTTCTTGGAAGAACAAGCCATGATCCCGATAGTAGCCTACGCTCTCGATGCCGTGGTCGAGCGCTTCGGGTCGCTCGTCGGGAAACTCGAAGGCGAAACGCCGACGCACAAGTCCTGCGTCGCAGATGCGGTCGGCAAGCTCCCGAGCGAGAAAACCCTTGAGGGCGGGCGCCCCGTAATCGACGTTGCGTGTCTCGGGCGCGTCCGCGCAGGCGATCTCGTCGCCAATTGAGTGCTCGGCAGTCTCGACGCCAAGCCACTCCGAGACGCTCACGTGCGCGGGTTCGGCAAACAGGTCGAGCCATATCGCGGCGATGCCCGCGCTGAAGCCGTATTCGCGTTCGTAAGCTTTAGCAACAACGTCCTCAGGCTCATCCGCATGGCGCTCGGCGAAGGCGCGCACCTGGCGGCGGCGGTCGACCTTGCCGAACCCGACGGAGAGGTGGTCGCCCAGGGTGACGCTTTCGTCAGCGTTCCATAAGATCTGCTTCAGCTCGTCATAGAGCTCGGTAGGGGTGGTGATCCCTGCGCGCCTCAGTTTTTTGCGTGAGGTGCGGAAAACCAGGCGGGCGCACAGCTCGGCGCCGTCGCGTCGTACGGCATCCGCCGCTGCGCGTGCTGCCTCCGCACGCCCATCTTGCAGGCTGTCGAGTGCGTCTGCCATGGCGCTTTACGCCTCGCTTAGCTTGGGCCCGAAAACGCGTTCAACGTAAGCATCCAGCGTGCCCTCCTTGGCAAGCTCTGCGGAGTCCGCGAGCTCGAAGTTCGAGTCGCATCCCTGGCCGACCTCGTCGTGGAAGCCCAGGATGAAGTGCGTGGCGATCTCGTATATGATCTTGGTGGGCGCGATACCGAACACCTGGCGCTCCAGGATATGGTCCAGTCGCTCGCGGTCATCTGGGAAGGCGGCCTTCATGCCGGCGCTTCGATACAGCCGCTTGATGATCTCAGTGATGTACAGGCCAGACTTCATGTACAGGTCGGCGAAGGTGTGGTTAGGATCGTCGAAGCAGCCCGGGTTCTCCTTCTCGAAAAGGTCCACCATCTCAACCACGACATTGCGCGGCGTGAAGATCTGGTTGGTCTTCTGGGGCGGCACATAGTCGAAGATGTCCTCTGTCTGGGACTCGTCGAAGTAGTTGGCCAGTCGCTCGCGTAGCTTGACGAACTCGCACACGGAGTCGTTGAACACTACCTCGTTGAAGATGTGCCCGACGAAATGCTTCGTCTCGCCGGTCTCGGCGTCGGTGTAGTAGCCGCCGTCGCGCAGGAAGCGGAACTCGTCCACAGTGATGCTCGTTACATCGCGGAAAACGTCGGCGGGGATCACAGTGTCGAAGTTCGCGAGCGTCGTGCCCTCTTCGCCGTAAGCCATGAGGAACGACGGGATAGTACGCGAGAAGCCGCGCAGATGGGCGCGCACCTTGTCCTCGATGCCCTGCTTCTCGTCCTCCTTCTTCGCTGTCTCTATCTCGCGCACCACGGTTTCGCCGGCGCTCTGCACGAGCTCTTTACGGGTGTCCTCGAGCTTCTGGGCGAGCGCTTGGAAAGTCTCGGCCTTCTGCTCGTCGTACCGTTGATTCACCACAGCGCGCTCGGCTGCGTTGGTTGCCGCCTTGAGCTCGTCTTTTCGCAACTGCTTGATGCGGCGCGCCTGGATCTGATAGTCGCCTACTTGGCGGTTGAGCTGGATGTCGGCATCCGCCTGAACCTTTCGCTCGATCTGCTGCTGCTGGCGAGGCTTGAGCTCGCTGCCGTAGCTCTCCTTACCGGCCTGCACCAAAGGCTCGGTTACGCTCTTCTTGAAGGCTTTCTTGAGGTTGTCGAGCATCGCCCTGTCATCGTCATCGGCCTCGTGAGCCTTTGCGATGTCGTCCACGTAGCTCGAGAATTCGACGGTGATGTCGCCGTAGACCTTCGGCCCGAAGATGTCTGCCGCCTTGCCAACGACCTGCTCGTCGGGAATCTCCACCTCGCCTTCGTCGTTGATCGAGAGCTTGTCGGCTGTGCCCTCGTCGATCTTGACTTTGGTCTTCTCGGCGTTCTGCGCCTTGCCCTGCTCGTAGGGATCGAAGCGCTGGATGATCTCCACGACCTCTGCTGGCGCATGAAAGACGCTCGCGATGTTCTGGAACAGAAAGTTGCTCATGAAGCCGCGCTTGACTACTTCGCGGGCGTGGATCTGCCTCGGCACACTAAGCACCTGCTCGGCGTCGAGCTCGACCATCTGCCCATCGTCGTCCTCGCCGTAGACGGGGAAGAAGTTCAGCAGCTGGCGGATGTGGCGCTCGCGCGTCTTCGCGTCGCCGCCACCTTGCGCGGTTTCTCCGTACAGGTCGTTGGCGAACTGCTCGAAGATGGTGAGCGTGCGTGCGGGGTCGAAGTCGAAGACGTAGGAGTTCTCCTTGCGTGCGTAGTTGCCTCCGCCTAGGTCGAACAGGCACGGGTTCTGGCAGCGGAAGGCCGCCTGCATGTACAATGCGGGGCTCGTCATGTTCGAGAGCATGAGCACGGCAGTCCACTCGGGTATGGTCACGCCCGTGGTGAGCTGGCCCACTGACAGCGTGATGGTTTTGTCGTGGTCCTTGATCGCGCGGCGCACCTTGTCGAGCGACTTCTCGTTTTCGTCGTCGACGTCGATCTTGCCGTCACCGGCTGCGAGCACCACCTCGTAGTCTCCGAAGATGGGGTGCGCCTGTAGCTTCTTTGCGAGGGCGCGGGCAGAGTCGACGCGGTTGAGTATCCAGAACGTGTGCCGCAGCTCGTCGCGCAGCTCGGGCGTCGAGAACGGGAACTTCTCCTGCGTGGTGAGCGCGTTGAGGAACTTGTCCACGTCATCTTCGTGCACAAAGTCACCGTTCTGCTTGGTCGAGAAGAACTCGTTGAGATCGAAGGCGAACTCGGTCTGCTCGCCGTCGATCTTCATGCCGCCGCGGGCCTCCTGCTCAACGATGTCGCTCATCTGGTAGGTGAGCAGGTTGAGCTTGGGGAGGTTGGCGTAGGGGTTCGGCAGCTCGGAGTCGGCGGGCCAGTCGCGCTTGGCCTGCTGTTCATCGGCGTAGGTCCAGTTATAGATGGCATCATCGGCGAACTTTTCGTTGGCGATGGCCTTGAAGGGAGTACCGGAGAGGTGAAGCGTGAAGCGCCGCTTGATGTGGTCGAACGCCACGTCGGTTTTGAAGGTGTCCACGCCCTCGTGAGCCTCGTCGATGATGAGCACGTCCCAAGTGAGGTCGGCCACCTCGTTGAGTTTTTTGTACACGCCGCCGAAGCGGATGGAGCCTTTGAGGTCCTGAAGGCTCACGAACTCGATGAACCTCTTGGGGCCTTCCGGGTCGTTGCGGATAGCGCGCAGGTATTCCTCGCGGCTGAGGCAGTAGGGCTTGCCTGCCAAGGCGTCCACGCTGCTGATGAAGCGGTAGCCGTGCTCCAGGCCCACGAACTTCACGTAGTCGTCGTACCAGGAGTTTGCGATGGCGGGACGGTTGGTGACGATGAGCACCTTTTGCGCGTGGATGCGTAGGCACAGGTCGTAGGCAGTGAGGGTCTTGCCGAAGCGCGGCTTGGCGTTCCACAAGAACTCTCCACCGTGAGCGCCGCCCTTGTCCCAATGGGCGCGTGCGAAGGCGTCCGTCTGCTCAACGGCATGCTGCTGCTCGGCGCGCAGGATGTATGAGGCGGAGCCGGGTGTGTCCAGCACGCCGTCGGTGTCGCGAAATCGATAGAACTGCTGGTGGGATTCCTCACCGCTGATCTTGAACCATTCCGTTTTTTGTTCGCGCTCGACGCCCTGCTTCTCCAAATACGCATGGAAGTCTGTGTCGTGGAACGTGCCCGCGCGGTGCTCCCACGTGGCGTTGCCGCTCCACTCCAGGTGCCACCGCACGTCGGCGGTGTGCGTCTGTTGCTTGATGCGTTCGCGCACGTCCTGCTCGGTGTAGCCAATCTTTGTCCAGCCTTTATGGCGGTCGATTTCGGGCGTCGTATAAGCGTAAATCTGCGGCGCTGCAGGCGCGGTAGTCTCGATGATTTGGGAGATGTCAATGCTTGCCATGGCTAGTCCATCTCCTTCACATGGGATTCGATGAAGGAGATTTCGTTATCACTGAGGCCGTACTTCGCATAGAGCTGGCGGTCGATTTCAGCCACGGACAGCGACCAGTCAATATCTGAGTTAGAAGTAAAGTCTTGAAGAGGGACAAACTGCCAAAGAGGTTTAGCGATATTCTGTGTAACCTTCAGCGCGCCTAGTAGCGCTCTGCAGGTTTTTGTCTGTATATATTTTGCGAGTGCTTCCGCCTCATCGCGCGTGGTAAATTCGCCCATCGAAACGTAAGTTTCCGTATAGGCAATTCCTGGCTCGCCAATAACTGGATTTGAAAGCGTCTCCCCATAGGCTCCAGTTCCACTTGCCTTAGAAATTATAGTTTTGTAGCAGTTTAAATTTCTTACAGGTTTTAGATAGTCTTTACGAAAATACTTATAAGAACGTCCAGAATTGGTTCGTCCGAGTACTCTGACGTAATCATGACCGTCGCGAGGCTTTTCGTCAGTAAATAACGTCGGCATACGATTGAACGAGCTTGGAGCAACTCGAGGATCGGATGTTTGCGTCAGCTCATCAGGATGCTCTTTATATGCTAGCTCTGAATAACGATACAAGCCGCGGTTGGAAAAAATGCTGCCCACGTTATCCGTCATAAGGGGTTTAATTTTTTTGATAATTGCGCTCAACTGTTCATAGCGTGAGAAAAAACCTATGCACCCAAAGTCTTTCGCTGCATCGCGATAAACGATAGCAACACCACCTTTGATGTCTACATCGGAAAACACATCCGTGGAAGACGGATAGTATTTCTCAACTTTAATATGTTCATCATTTAGCATTTTTTCATTCCAGGCAGAAGGGGTGCTTCCCGCCCTGAATAGAAAGCGCGCGGGTGAAATGAGTTCGACCTTATCAGCAACACTGTAGGATGAATCATAGAAAAAATGGTACACAGGAGTATCGCTATTATTGTCACCCCTTGACTTGGTTTGGTAAGGAGGGTTCCCAATCACCGCGTAGAACTTCTTTCCCATAGCTGTTGCCTTGCCTTTCAATTTGGCGAACTCGAAGGGTTCGTCGTTCTGCCAGTCGTATATCACGCATAGGGGAACTGTTTCCTTTGGCTCCTCTTCTTCGTTTTCTTCGGTTGACTCGTCGGGGAACACGTCGTTGAACAGGTCGAAAAACGAAGGTTGTGTCGGCCCCAGCTCGGGCTCATCGAGTGTCCTCAGAGTCGACTCCACATCGGCACCCATCTTGTTGGTGGGCACGGCGTCGGTGAAGCCGTTCATCTGCCAGAAGTTCCAGGAAACGATCCAAGCCGCCTGCTCAAGCTCATCCTGCTCAGCGTCTGACCCCCAGCGGTTGCGGAAATGCTCGGCGAACGTCTCGAGCACGTTGATGCGCGCGATGAGCAGGTTGTCACCCTGATACTCAAAGCCGTACGTCGCACGCAGCGCGTCGAGGGCCCGTCGCACCCATTCCTTGCGCGTCTTGGTCTTTTCGGTCACGACGCGTAGCTTGCGGTCCAAAAAACCCACGCGCTCACCTACAGGCAGTTCGTCGCCGGCCACGGTATCGTAACGTGAGCACACGAACGGTGCTTCACCACAAGTGATTTCCAGTCGCGGCGCCTTTACGTAGGCATGCCAACCATGCCCCTTCGACTTGGGAAATTTAATCGGCTCATTGGTGGTCGTCCATGTATTGGTGCCATCATTCGCAATAGTTTCGGTGTTGAAAACGTTGCGTCGACCAAACCATGCCTCATCCAGATCGTTGTTCATCTGGTTGCAAAGCCAAGACGGAGTGAAAACCTCGGCGCGGCTTTTGGTACGCTGAGATTGCTTCTCTTGCTCCTTTGCGATACGCGGCTTGATGGCGTCGGAGTTCATGCCTGTGATCTTCTCAACGGTAATCTCGTCATCACCCATGTAGCCATCGCCCAAGGCCTCGTATTCGTTGTCGGCCCATATGATGTTTTGTCCCGTCGTGCGGTCGCACAGTAGTGTTTTAAGAATGAAAGTCGTGTATCGGCTGTTGAAGGATTCTATGAAGCCTTCGGCCGATATATCATGGATGGGCTCGGTCACGGCTACTGTCCCTTCTTTGCCAGCTCTTCGATCATGCATGTGCGCACGAACGCCGAGAAGCTCATGCCCCGGAGGGCCGTCTCCTCCTTGGCTGCGTCACCTAGGGTATCGGTAATGCGCAGGGTCACGGAGATCTGGTCGCCATCCACCAGAAAGCTTCTGATCTCAGTCTCGTCGGCGTCACTCTGGATGAATTTCTTGTAGCCGTCAGACATTTGTGTCCCTATCGTTTGAAATACAATACAAATGCGTTTTCAACATTATCACGCAGAGGTACGGCGCGGCACTTGGAATGGAGGGACAACCGATGTACGGGCTCTAAGCAAACACAGGGTGTGAGAGGTTTTCGATTGGAATCAGAGAAAAGTTTTCGACCTGAGCTGCGTTTCTTGGTTTTCGCTGGGTCTGGCGCCCGCACGTTCCTCGGCGTAGAGGACTTTGTTCTGCGCCTTCAGGATGTGCGCGGCGCACCTCGTGCTTATCGACCTCAAGGCCGGGATCCTCTCGACATCGAGCGGATCCAACTGTTCGGCGTGCGCCAAAGACTCAAGCAACTTATCCAGGCTTCTCGCCAGCCGTCCGGCATCGATCAGCTTGAGGCGCTCCGCCTTTTCTTCGTAGCCTAGCATCGGCTTGCCTTCTTCTCCCAACGACGTGTCGTGCAGTACCATAACCGTTTCGCGTAGCGAGCCGCACAACGCCGGCGATCCCGTGCGCATATCGGCTGCAAGCGCCGCGGGGAAAGACCATTCCGATTCGGACCGCGGCGTCGCGACCCGGGGACAGCCTGCCGTCCGCGCCACGACATCGTTGGTGCTAATCCTCAGGGGTATTCCGGCAACCGCCGACAGGCCGCGCCACTTTTTCGGGTTCTTCGCCCCATGCACGGCGCGCGCGAACAACGCGAAAAACTTCTGAAGGGAGACTCCTGTATCCACGCCCGACTTTGCTTCCTACCTTGCTGGCCCATCTGCTCCGCATGCGACTCACGTGACGCAAGGCACGCCACAGAGGCGGGCCTCCGAGTCTGAGGAGCAAGAGGTGAACGGCATGAAGGAAAAAGCGATGGGCGCGGTCAAGACATTCCACGAGCCCAAGGGCTACTAGATCGTCGACAAGGCCTGACAGAGACCCGAGGGCATCGGCGAGATCGGCCTCGTGGCGGTGGACAAGGACGGGATCCTGGTGTTCATCGAAGTCACGGTCCGGATCGGGACGGACGGCTTCCTCGAGGCCCACAGACTGCGCGGGCTTCGAGAGGCGCTGGTGGCGAAGTAGCTCGCAGGCAACTGCGAAGACTACGCCGACACCCCGGTCTGCTTCGACGAGGCGGCAATGATGGTCGTCAAGGAGAACTACGCTCTTCTCGGCCACTGCAGCAACGGCTTCGGCGAGATGGAGCTGCTCTCCTAGGCGGCCCTTCCGGTTCCGGCCCTGTCACTATGAAAGCGTACATATCCGTACGTTTCCGTGGTACAGACCGTTTGTCGGACAAATCCGTGCGATTTTGTTCCGACGCTCCAAGGTTCGGGGCGCGCTGACCCGAAGGCAGCGAGGCGCACCCCACTCTAAAGAGGACGCGACCATGCGCATGATAGCCATTGTCAATTACAAGGGCGGCGTTGGCAAGATGACGACCGCCGTGAATCTAGCGGCTACCTGCGCCGCCCGGGCCCTTCGGACCCTGCTCGTCGACCTCAACCCGCATGTGCCGGCCACCGAATCCTTCGGCGTCTACGAACGGGTCGTCTCCGAGCGGCGCGCCTTGGTCGAGCTGCTCTACGGCGGCGCCCCCGTAGAGGAGGTCGCCTAAGCCATCGCGGAGAACCTCGACGTGGTGGCGTCGACGATCGACCTCGTCGACCAGAACGAGATGCTGCTGCGCGAACAGCGCCTGAAGTCCGTCCTCAACGACGTCTCGGGCTCTTACACTGTCTGCCTCATCGACTGCAGCCCCGTGCCCCCAACGCCTATCTCGCTGTTGCGGAGGGCGGCATGGTCATCATCCCCGTGAAGCTCGACTCCACCGTGATGTGCGGAACGGCGCTCACCGTTGAAGCGACGTGCTCCATCGCCGTCGCGCTGCGCATACCCATGCCCCGCTGGCGGATACTGCGCACCTGCGTGCTCGGCCGCATGACCAACGCCTAGGCCACGGGTTAGTTCGTCCCGGACGAGCAGTTCGGGATGGTCATTTACGCGAGCAGCAAGGTCTACGAGGGCAACTGGTAATGGAAGCCGGTGGCGGCCTTCGAGCCGGGAAGTCGCCCCGCGCGCGACTACGAGGCGCTCGGTGACAAGGTGTTCCGTGAGCTTGCCCAGCCAGTGGCCACAGGCTTCACCATCATGGGGCTGTTCGACGGCGCCTCGCACTCCCTCGTGCCTGCGGCCGCCATCGGCGCTACCTCTTTCTGGGTGAGCCGACGACGCTGTTTCGCTCGACCCATGCGACGAGCTCGTCATGCAGCACGATGCCGTCGCGCGTCTTGCCGTTGATATAGCTGTTCGGGAACGGGTCGTGGGGATCCTTGACGAGCCGGTACATGGCGTCGCGTACGCCTCGTCGGCGCAGAATATCGCGTTGGTCGATGCGATGAACCTCACCTGGCTCCTGCTAATGCTCTTGATTATGGTCGTCCTCGAACTCCTTTCGTCTCGAGGCTCCCTCACGTGCTCGGCCGCGGGCGGCTCTTGGGGCGGTCGCTGCCTTCATTTCCTGCTGCTCCTCGACTCGACGTGGGTGTCCATAGATGCCTTCGATACCAGGAGTTTCCTGCCGAGCATGTACGAGTCGATCTCTCCTGACCAGATGAGGTCGTTCGCCTTTTTTCGGCTCGCCCTCATACACCCCTGCATCTCGATTAACGTCATCCATTCATCACAGCTCTGGTTGCTCTCGGGTGCGGTGCATTCGACTGTCTACAACATGATTCCTCCAATCTTCCCGTGCAGCACAGCGCATGGCACCGTGTGTTTTTCGTCTGCGCGATGATTGAACCGCTTGGAAGTGTGCGGCGCAACTGGTGGGAGCGGAGACAGGTCGAGGTCGGTCGAGCTGGTCGGGACTTCGCGAAACAGCCATGAGGCGCATACCTTAGCTGGCAGCTAAGTCTCTGGAAAATAAAAGGCGCCCCATACGAGCGCCTGTCTAGTAGCCAGAGTTGCTCGGTCGTGGTCAGAATGCTCGCCCTCCGCGGTGCTGTTGTCCGAGGTCCAGCATTTGTCGTGCGCCTTTTCTGTAGTATTTGCTGCTGCTCGTTCTGCGCGCGACCTGGGGTGCTGTTGGCCTGTTGCCCCAGGCGCATCCAGATAAGTGGTACCCACCCGTTGAGACATGGACATTGCGGGAGGGATGTCTGCGCAAGGTGGGGCGGACGAGTGGGCATCAGCTGCTCGAGAGGACCGCTCTGGCAAACGAGGTGAACGGCGAGAGGTTCTACTGCCGCAGGGCAAATCGGCGCTCAAGTAGCATGACGAAACGTATCTTTTCAAAGTTAGGTTCGACGTGGACAGGCTCGCCGAAGATCTCGACGAAGCCTTCGAACTGCTTTCGAGAGTGGCCTCAAGGGCCAACGAGTACAGCAAGACATATTCTCCCGACCGGCTGGAGTTGAATTCCGACAAGCAAAGAAAAGACTCTTTTATAAAATGGGCCGGAATCGGGCTTTGTGTGATGATGGTCTGCTTCGGAATCTTGATGCTCGTCTATCCGGTGTTTCAGGTCGGCCTCTGCTCCAAGTGGTTTCTATGATACGGAAGTCGTTGAGTTGGCTGGCTTTTGCCCAAAGCGTCATGGCGTTTGAGTTTCGAAACTGTCCTAGTTTTTGTCCATTAAGCCGACGAAGCGTATCGTCGCGTCACTCGGTGGCACGCGCTTCGAGATGGCGCGGAAACTGGGTGTAACTGGAATGGCGGAACAGCAGAATCGCCGCTATCGAGTGGGAGTGAGCATCTGGGCCGACAAGTCATATACCGATACGTTATATAATTTGTCGGCCCATTCGATAACCTTCTAACCACTTGAGCGCCGATAGTGAATAGAAGAGTGCAGGTGCTGCAATTCGTCGTTTACTTTTCGATGATGGCCGCGTTTATCCGGTCAACCAGCTCACGGGGATGTTCCACTCCGAGCACCAGTCGGTCATAGTGCTCACCCTTGAGTTGGATGACGATGGGACTTTCCGGTCTGGTGACATTCCAGAATGTTTTTCCCCCATGCTCAATGTATGTGCCGGCCCATTTACCGGGAACATGAAGGCCGGGCGAACGCAGCCCCTTGGCATCATCAAGAATGCCCGGATCCTCGCTGGCACCGAGAACATGCTCGAGCGGCACCACCAGTTTCCCCTTGAACGACCACATCTTATCCAAGCCTTGCGGTTCAATCTCCAGCGTTTGTCCGACAATTGCCACTTTGTTGTTCATGACTTATCTTCTTTCATCATCAGGCTGCAACCGAATATGTGCACGCTGCAGCAGCGTCTCACCAAGGAGCGTGGCGACATCAACGGTCACAGCATTGGTATCGTCAGATCCTGAGCTGGACAGCTTTACCAGGTAATCCCTGACCAGCCTGCGAACCTCTAGATCATGATCTGACAGCTCCATGAGTGCCACCAATACCAGATTGAGCACTCCTGAGTCGCGCGACTCCGAATCCGTTGCATCACGAAGCGCAGCCACGAACATGCCACGCTTGCTGCCGAAGGCACCGTAGAGACTGCCCCGGAGCAGACCCGTAGCCTTGACCAGAGCATCAATCGACGTTCCCTCATAGCCATGCTCCAGGAAAACCTCGCGGGCACGGGCAAGCACCTCATCATCATCGAAACTTCTCTTGCGACCCATGCACGCCAAGATAGCATTATTTGACTGAATGGTCAAGAATAATGGACGGTCTTCTTGTTCATGATTATCGTTACTTCTTTTTGGAAGCAGTCGGTGATGGAAATAGTAATTCGATGGCAAGCTTCCAGTGATGAGCACGAGAATCAAGAGCCATGAAGATGGCCCCCATCCGAGCATAAAGCCTATCCGAGCATAAAAACTGCCATAGGAGAAGTGATAACCAGTGTAATAACTATGTTTCCCGCTGAAACTACTGCCCTGAGGAACTTTCGGTGTTCTGTTTTTTGATTGAACGAATATATTCAGGGCTTCTAGGGAACCAACAAGGAATACGATTATCAGCTGGATATCAACGAGAATTGTTGAACTTATATGTGCAGTTTTCGATAATGGTTACAACGAGAAAGACCAGTGTAAATATCGACCCGTCAACGTCGCTAACGATGATACTGACAATCCAGATATCGATAAATGGATCCGGAACAAGTTCCGCGTCTCTTCCAGGTTTCATTCGACACTCCTTTAATTACAAGTAGAGTTGGCGACCATCAACATTTATGGTGTCAGTGGTCACCTGAATTGCAAATACTCAGAGCATAAATCAGCCGAAGCACTCCCTTATTACACAGTCAATCCCAATTATTCACAACAGCACTCTGGCAACATCTCCTCCAATCAGAGCTCAGCATGACCTGATCGCAGCGCCCATTTGATACCGGAAATTCCGCCCCAGACTTTACCGAGCGTGCTGATTCCGCTGATGATTCTATAGGCCGGGACACCGTATTGGATAAAGACAATTCCCGTCTGGAAAATGAACCCTCCCAAATCAAACCTCGGTTGGATCTGGTTATCTGAGGGTCAGTTATAAAAGAAGGTTCCGTCAGCTAAGAAGTTATCCAGTTTTTCAGCGAAATGCGGAATGGTCCTGGAGTCGGCATTTTTAATCTCTGTAGGAAGCTGATCCAGACAATCGGCCAATTGATCAAGTTCTGTAGTGCTGAGGGATGAACCATTTTCTCTGGTTCGGATCTGTTCAATCATTGGCTTCTGCGCAGTTGTAATGAGTTCAGGAACGCTAGCCGTTCCGGTAACACCAACATCGGTGCCGCTGACGCGCTTGTTTGCACTAGAGCCAGTACCTTGTGTGTGTTCTATGACTGCATATCAGTTTCCTTTGGTTGACATGTATGCCAAATGGCATAGCCGTGCATTAGCTGCAGAAAAACAAAAAGCCAACATAATTGCTGAAGAGATAAATATGTAGGGAAACATATGGTGTCTCGAAGTCTTCTATTGCGCGATTAGAGGGCGCTTTATCGGCTCCGAGTAATGCGAGGGGCAAGGTTAGCGAAGTGGTTAAAGCCAAGTCTGACCCAGATCTTTGGCAATCCACGTAAGCGTTTCGGGAAGCACCGCCATCATTAAGATCAGAGTATGGCCACACTGGTGTTATACCCGACCAGAGGGCAGGCGGCTCATCGCCACATAGCAGTTGAGAAAATTGAAAGCACTATCTTATTGGGGGAGAGGTTGGCTTCAACAAAAGGACCCCAATCATAGTGAGCCCAATATATCGTCACTTAGATGACTTCGAGGTATACCCATATCCCCAGTTCGCTTGAATGGGACTGGTGGGGCTCACGGAATAATGCTATCAGTGTCCAGCAGACTCTAGATGCCTGTTTCATCTGCGTTGTGTTCGGTTCGGACAGCTTTCTCTGTCATCTGAGCAAGGTACACGGCGGATTTCAGACTTAGACTCGGCTCCGCACGCCTGAGTTCACGGATAAACACAACTTGATCCTTGCTGGGGTTTATTCCCCTGGAAGTGGCGATGCTTTGGGCCCATTCCACTGCCGCAGTCATGGGGTGTTCGTAGTCGGCAAATATCTTTGTGACTTCAACCCTCGGATTCTTGTCATTCGTCAAGCTCATGGCTATTCCTCTCAAAATTCCTGGTGCTCATTGTTGGCCGCTGAAGTTCTGATCACTTTTAGAATCCAGCCGCGAGAGTCGTCGTCACAGAAGCCGCCGATACCTCAACGCTTTCATGAATCGCCTATGACTCACTTTCATAACAACTATATAACAACATCATGGAATCACTAATCGCACGTTTTGTGTCGTCAAACTCTGATGTCGCGGCCTTGGCCGCTCTCAACTCCCAACGCCTTCTGGCTCTATCCGTCAGTATGTTGCATATTTCGAACCTACTGATCTGGGCGTAGCGTGTTGCTCCCTGGCCGGTCAGCAAACTGCTGGTATGGTGTCGACTCAGTCATCTGGCCACGCATATGGGGTGGAGTGCATGTTGGATGCCAGCCACCACGCCCAAGGCATGTTGTTCCGGTCCATGAAGGCCTTCATTTTGGTATGAATTTGCTTGCCGTCGCTAAAACTGAGGCGATTGTCTTGCCTTTTTTTGCGAGGAAACCACCTGCTACCAACATGCTTCCGCCGATGGTGGACATGCTCTTCTTCACATGATCCGCACGGTCTTTTCTTTTGGCCAAACAGCGGGCGCAGAAGATGCTATCCGGGTTATCCAAGAAAGTGTGGCATCCACGGGAGTTGCATACGGTCATCAGTTTTGAGCCGCATTTCGGACAGTAATCGAAGTCTTTTTTATATTTCAAGTTCTCTTTGTAAGAGTCGCATTCCTGGTTGGTGCAGCCTCTAACGCTCTTCATGGCTCTCATCCTTTTTATCAGTTATCTTTAGGTACAAGTGCTTTTCGGGCAACGCTAGGGATTTGCTTAGTTTGGATACGTCAAGTTGGAGTGCGGCCCGAGATCGCCAAATTCCCTGTTCTGTTCCTGTATCGGAGCGATCGCATTCCGCTAGAAGGCCCGCATTGTCTCCTACAGTCGTTTTGATAAAGTGCGAATATGTTTCCAGGGCTTTCACCATGGCCTTGGGTTCTCCCTGTTCGCAAAAAATGGCTGCTCTGGCAATTGACGCCTCGTGTATGGCAGGAAAGCAACCGTTGATGCTCTCCATTCTTTCATCGATGAGTTTTGTACGTTTGCCTTTTTCATGTTCGTAGTCGCCATTTGCGAGATATTTTACGTCAGACTCCATCTTCAGCTCGAGCTGGGCCTCTGCGTCCGATAGAGCGCGCAAAGCCTGAGATATAAGCAGCTTTCTAAGAGTGTCGTCGTCAACTTCACGGGCCTGCAGATAAAGGCGCATGCCGCTCTGTAGGAGGCCGAGCCTGTCGTTCTGTTGCCCCTCGAGTACTTCCTGCACGCGCACATCAATGACTGCAATCTGGCGGGCGATGTCTTCAAGTTGACCTTGAATTGCCCTGAGTTGTATTGCGTTCGCCGCTTGAACGGGATCAATTCCCTCGCTGAAATCCTCGCGCTTGATGGGTAATTTCTTTCCATATCGCCCGTTGGTATCCAAAAGTTGGGCAAAGGTGTTGCCTGCTCTATCGGTGGTTAGCTTGATGTCACCATTAGCGATGGCATCGAGGGTATTTTTTGGAGCATCTACCACCAAACGCAAATCGCTATTCATGGCTTTATGAGCCAAGGCGAATTCGGAGGATTCACGTTCCAGTGCATGAACGATGTCTTTGATGGCGGTATTGCCCTTAGTGATGCCATTCTTTATTCCGTTCCGGAAAAATGCCAAGGGCGAGTCCGGATCGTCGCTGAACTCAGATTCTTCAGGCTTCAACCAAACCCCCTATCGAAAGACATGCAGGCTGTGCGCTAATAGCTGACGATAATTCATTACATTATAACCGTCCATTGCTCAAAGGCGCTTAAAGCAATTGCTTTGTTTGGGAGTAGTCAAAGTCTGAAACAAATATCAACGAATGGTGCGGCACAGTATTTGCAACATCCCAACCTAACGTCATCCACACGGCCGTCCTCATCAGCACTAGCCTTAGGCAAGGAAAGTGATGTATATCAGACTCTTGGTATTTCACAATAGCTGGGTCAGAATTTTGCCTCACCAAACTTAAACTTCCTTGCGCACACCTGGCTTCAATGGTGTACTGCTCTGGCACATAGTTTTAGCGTTTATAGGTCCTTGGCATGAACCATCAGGTAGTCCCAGGCACGGGTGGGGAGAAGGGCATGAAGTGCGACCAAAGGTTTGGCGCCGAAGCCCAGAAGGTAGCGTGGACGGGGATGGCGTACCGTCGAGGCACGAACGATGGCCCTGGCGATAACCGATGGCTGGGTCAAAAGTGTGCTGGAGTAAAGCTTGCGCAGTCCGTTAGTGGCTCGGGATCCTGACTCTTGATATGCGCTTTTGCGGGTGACTGACTGAAGATGGTCGGCGGCGATTGCGCCCCAGTTGGTGGCGATGGCTCCTGGCTCGATCAGGACCACGTCGATGCCGAAGGGTCGCATTTCCATACGCAGTGCGTCGCTGAAGGCTTCAAGGGCGTACTTGGTGGCGTGGTACCAGGCACCCATATAGGTAACCATCCGGCCTGCCATGGAAGAGGTGTTGACGATCCGGCCGCGTCTGGCCCGGCGCATGGCGGGCAGTACCAGCTGGGTCAGGCGGGCAAGGCCGAAGAGGTTGACCTCGAATTGTCGGCGGACCTCATCAATGGAGACCTGCTCGACCGGGCCATAGGAGCCATAGCCGGCGTTGTTGACCAGCAAATCAACCCGCCTCTCCTTCTGCAGGATTCGTGCGACGGCCTTCTCGATGGAGGCGGAATCGGTCAGGTCCATCCGCACGGCTGTCACCCCTTTGTCGCCCAGCGGCTTCAGTCGTTCGACACGTCGTCCTGCTGCATACACCCGGTATCCATGCTCGGCGAGCATCCGAGCGGTTTCATACCCTATGCCGCTGGTGGCTCCAGTGACCAGCGCCACTCGATTGGTCATTTCCTCACCCCTTTTTGACAGACATCCAAGAATTCTGTCTCTTGCCTGTCTTTGAGGCAAAAGTATATGACGGCGATCTCAATGCAAAGGCCTGTACAGTCAGACAAGGCCACTTTTATGATCGAGTTTGGTAGTACGACACAGCTTTGACATGACTCTTTACCCGATTCGTTTGAGCTGACCATAGCTTGCCGACCATAGCGAAGAGATGAGCTCAGCATACAACCGATAAATGCTTCGGGATGTAATGGGTTGGAATGAGATGAGAGTTTGTGTGGGGAGGGGGCTATCTCAATGTGCTGGTAAAGATTCGCGGTCTGCGATTTGCCAGCCTGGTGAATGGGTGAGCCGAGGAAGCCTACCAGGGAACCTGAAGATTAATCTGGCCTGGTACCATGTCACCTGCTATAAAAATGTGTTTTGGATACCTGTCGCGTCCGCAAAATGGAAGTGCCTGGTCAAATAATGGTCGCGTTTATCGGATTGCCGCAACTTCGCTGTACGCTTACTATCAATGCTGATTGTAGACACCGCAGGAGGTTTCGGCATGCAGGGCACACGATTTACCTATTGGTGGCACGGATTCGATCTGTGACGCCGCGTGCCTTGTAGGAACGGTTGCATGGATCGGAACTCACCGGCCCTGCAGTCGTCGACAGCATTTCCCGTGCATCGTCACCGCATAGTCGGTAGGGCAGCACCAGCGACAATGGTTGTAGTAACGGCATGGGAAAGGACAAGCCAATGACATTGGCGGATCATATGAATGCCAGGGTCAAAGCTCTGGCGCCGAGCGACATTCTCGAATTCAACAAGGAGATCGCCGGAATAGACGGCATCGTGAAGTTGACCCTGGGGGAGCCGGACTTCTTCACCCCCGAGCACGTCAAGCAGGCGGGCATCCAGGCCATCCAGGACAACCACAGTCATTACACCGAAAGCCGCGGCATGCCCAGTCTGCGCAAGGCGGCGGCCGGCTATCTACACGCCAAGTATGGACTGGACTACGACCCTGACACGCAGATGGTGATTACGGCCGGGGCCACCGGGGGCATCTTCTCGGGCCTTACCGCCATGATCAACCCGGGCGACACGGTCATCCTGCCCACGCCCATCTTCCCGCTCTACATCCCCATCGCCCAGCTGAGCGGCGCCAAAACCGTCTTCGTCGACACATCCGATGACGGCTTCATTCTCAGGCCGGACAAGCTGGAGTCCGCCATAGAAAACAGCGATGGGCCGGTCAAGGCTCTGGTGCTCAACTATCCGACCAACCCCACTGGGGTGACCTATGCCCGTGAGGATCTGGAGGCCCTGGCCCAGGTGGCCCGCAAGCATGGATTCTTCGTGCTCAGCGATGAGATCTACGCCGAGCTGACCTACCAGGGCGACCATGTGTCCATGGGCACCATCCTGCCCGAGCAGACAGTCGTTCTTGGCGGGGTTTCCAAGTCCCATGCCATGACTGGATGGCGGGTCGGTATCGCGGCTGGTCCCGCCGACGTGATTGATCAGATCAGCAAGGTCAACGAGTTCACTGTTACCTCGGTGACCACCAACACCCAATATGCGGCCCAGGAGGCTCTGACCAAGGGCATGAATGACACGGATCCGATGCGCGAGGCCTACCGCAAGCGGCGGGACTATCTGGTCAAGGCCCTGCCCGAGGTCGGTCTGGATGTCATCGATCCCAAGGGCGCCTTCTATATCTTCGCCCGGTTGCCCGAGGGTATGCGCGACAGCTGGAGCTTCGTCTACGACCTGGCTCGAAAGGCCAAGGTGGCGGTAATCCCCGGAGCAAGCTTCGGGCCTGGGGGAGAAGGCTACGTCCGCATCTCCTATGCTGCCTCCATGGATGATCTGCATACCGCCGTGGAGCGGATCGGCGACTATATGCGCGCTCAAAATCGCGGCTGATCCCTCCGGCGATTCACTCGGCAATCATCACAACCATCATCTAGCAACAATCAACGAGGACAGTTACCAAGGACTAGAAAATGACCAGCATTCTCATGTATTCAGTACGCCCCGACGAGCAGGAGGCCATTCAGGCCTGGGCGCAAGCCAATGACATTCAGGTGGACACCACCGACCACGATCTGGGGATGAAAACCGTGGACATGATCAAGGGATACGACGGAATCGTCATCCAGCAGCATGCGGCCCTGCCTGAGCCCGAGCTCTACCAGCGGCTCAAGGAGTATGGTCTCAAGCAACTGACCCTGCGAATCACCGGGTATGACATCGTCAACCTGCAAGCCGCTCGAGAGAACGGGCTGGTCGTCACCAATGTGCCTGCCTACTCACCCCGGTCGGTCTCCGAACTGGTTCTGGCCCAGGTCATGCGTCTGGTCCGGCATCTGGGGGAGGCCAGCGCTCGCGAGGCCAAGGACGACTATACCTGGGATGGGCTTCAGGCCCACGAGATCCACAACCTGACCGTGGGGATCATCGGAGCCGGCAAGATCGGATCGGCCGTGGCCAGGATCTTCCGGGCGCTGGGCTCCACCGTCCTCGCCAACGATCCGGTCCACCGCCCCGAGCTGGCAGACACCCTGGATTACGTGGATCTGCCCACACTTTTGAAGCGGGCCGACATCGTCACCGTTCATACGCCGCTGGACGAGACCACACACCATCTGATCAACGCGCAGGCCCTGGAAGCCATGAAGCCCTCGGCCTTCCTGATCAACGCCGCCCGAGGCCCCATTGTGGACACCCCGGCCCTGATTGAGGCCCTGCAGACCAAGTCCATCGCTGGTGCCGCCATCGACTCCATCGAGGGTGAGGCAGGCATCTTCGAAAAGGATCTGAGCGGAACCAAGGTCGATAACCAGGCCCTGGAGACTCTCAAGGCCATGCCCAATGTGGAGGTCTCGCCCCACATCGGCTTCTACACCGATGCCGCCGTGAACGCCATGGTCAACATCTCCCTGAACGATGTGAAGACCATCCTGGAGGGCGGCAGCAGCGAGCATCAGGTTGACTGACGCTATTGTTCCTGCGACCCGGACCGGGTGCCGACCTGCTCAGGCAGGATTGTGAGCAAAGGTGATGGTGCCCTGGTCCGGGTCCATGCTTGCCACGATGGCCAGGGACTTGAGGTTATAGCCCTCTTTGCGCAGGGTGCGGCCGCCCTCCTGGAAGCCCTTCTCCACGGCGATGCCGATGCCCTCGATGATGACCTTGGCGTCGTGGCAGATGTCGATCAGACCATGCAGGGCGTTGCCCTTGGCCAGGAAGTCGTCAAGAATCAGCACGTGTTCGCCCTCCTTGAGGAAGCGCTTGGCCACGATGACGGGGTACTCACGCTGCTTGGTGAAGGAGTAGATGCGGGCCGTGTACTGGTCGCCGTCAAGGTTGATGGACTGGGTCTTCTTGGCGAAGACCACCGGCACGTCGCCGAAGTGGCGGGCGGCCAGGCAGGCGATGCCGATGCCGGATGCCTCGATGGTCAGAATCTTGTCGATCCGGTGTCCAGCGAACAAGCGGGCCCATTCAGCGCCCATGTGGTCGAAGAGCCGCACGTCGCACTGATGGTTGAGGAAGGCGTCCACCTTGAGTACATTGCCAGG
This sequence comes from Bifidobacterium sp. W8114, assembly GCF_016101165.1. NCBI lineage: Bacteria > Bacillati > Actinomycetota > Actinomycetes > Bifidobacteriales > Bifidobacteriaceae > Bifidobacterium > Bifidobacterium sp. W8114. Next base: position 450,900 of record NZ_JACFRA010000001.1, read on the forward strand.
CTTGACCGTGCCCTGGCGGCGGATTCGCTCCTCAAGTTCCTGCATGTCATCGTCCTTGTCGTCATGAAAGCGGGACCCCTGTGGTCCCGACGGATAGAAACCAAGATAACCCGGTTCTGCGACTGTGGTCCGGTTGCACGGATCCGCCAGGTTTCACCTCCAGCGCATTGGAGCGTCTTCCTGGCGTGTCAGTCCGTCAATCCGCGGATTCAAGGCCCTGACTGTTACAGTGAAAATTGACCGCAATGGTCACGCATCGTCACGATGCGTTAAAGGACCTAAGGAGGACCATATGGGGATTCTGGATGATGCAAAGGATGCCATGAAGTCTGCCGGCGAGAAGATTTCCGACGTCGCTGGCGATGTAAAGGATACGGTTATGGACAAGGCATCCGATGCCAAGGACGCCGTTGCCGATAAGCTGGGCGACGCCAAGGACGCTGCCCAGGACAAGATGGGCGACGCCAAGGACGCCGCCTCCGACAAGATGGACCAGGCCAAGGCCGATGTCAAGGTCGGCAAGGCCAAGGCTGAGCAGGGCGCCACCGAGGCTGTCAACAACGCCAAGGACCAAATGCGCAACTGACTGGGTCATCTCGACTTCCCCGACCTGCCCCGTCCGCTTTCCCTATCTAAAGCGGACGGGGTCTTTTATGTCTGCCGGTATGTCTGCGGCTAACCCTTGAGCCAAGGTCGATGACACCGCTTTGTGGTAGAAATAGTTGTTTGCCGGGTGTGCGCCATCCGGCCTGTGACGGTGACCGAGACCAGATGGCAAGAGGTGGCTTGTGAACGAGGAACCGGACTTGATCCAGCGCAGCGCCAAGGAGCTGCTCAAGGGTCTCAACGATCGTCAGGCCGAGGCAGTGCAATACCAGGGGCCGGCCCTGCTGATCGGGGCAGGCGCAGGCTCAGGCAAGACCAGGGTGCTGACCCGCAGAATCGCCTGGATCCTCAGCCAGTTCGGCGCCTGGCCCAGCCAGATCCTGGCCATCACATTCACCAACAAGGCGGCATCCGAGATGCGCGAACGTCTGCGCAGGCTGATCGGGCCCGTAGCCGACCGCATGTGGGTGTCCACTTTCCACTCGGCCTGTGTGCGTATTCTCAGGCGGGACGGCAAAGAGATAGGCCTGCGGTCGGGCTTCACCATCTATGACACAGCCGATTCCGAGCGCTTGATCAAGCTGATCGGCAAGGATCTCAACATCGACTTGAAGCGCTACACCCCCAGAAACATTCTGAGCCACATATCCGACTACAAGAACAACCTGCAGGATTGGCGCAGACAGTTGCAGGAGTACGCCCCCGACTACCGGCCAGGGCAGCGCGGCCAGCAGATCACCGCCCGCTTCGGCAACGAGGAGGAGCTCTACTCCGTGATCTACGCCGAGTACGAGCATCGGCTTGCTCAGGCCAACGCCGTCGACTTCGACGATCTGATCGTACGCACGGTCCAGTTGCTTCAGCAGTCCCCGATGGTGGCGCAGTATTACCACCATCGCTTCCGCTACGTGCTGGTGGACGAGTACCAGGACACCAACCATGCCCAGTATGTGCTCATGCGCGAGCTGGCCGGCGCCGATGCCGACAAGCAGGATTCCGCCTGGATTACGGTGGTGGGGGATTCCGACCAGTCGATCTATGCCTTCCGAGGGGCTGACATCAGCAACATCAGGGACTTCGAGAAGGACTTTCCCGGAGCACGGACCATCCTCCTGGAGCAGAACTACCGTTCCACCCAGACCATTCTGGATGCGGCCAATGCCATCATCGTCAAGAACGAGGGCCGCAAGCCCAAGAAACTCTGGACTGCCCTGGGCAAGGGGGAGCCCATCGTGGGCTATGCAGCCGACAACGCCCAGCAGGAGGCCGCCTGGATTGCCACCGAGATCGCCCGGTTGCGCAGCGAGGAGGGCATTCCCTACTCCGACATGGCCATCATGTACCGGGCCAACGCCCAGTCCCGCGCCCTGGAGGAGGGGCTGATTAATGCCGGCCTGCCTTATCAGCTGGTGGGCGGGACCCGCTTCTACGAGCGCAAGGAGATCAAGGACGCCCTGGCCTACCTGCATGCCATCGCCAACCCCCAGGACGATGTGAACATGCGGCGGATACTCAACGTGCCCAAGCGGGGCCTGGCTGCACGTGCCGAGGCGGCGGCGACCTCCTATGCGGATCTGCATCAGGTCTCCTTCTGGGAGGGGGTGCAGCATATCGAGGAGGTGCCCGGGGCCTCCACGCTGATGGTCAAGCGGATGAAGGCCTTCAGGGATCTGATTGCCTCCCTGATCGACTTTGCCGCAGAGCACGATACCAAGCCGTCTCAGATCGTTGAGAAGGTGCTGGAGGAGTCCGGAATGCTGGACGAGCTTCGAAAGTCGGTCGATCCGCAGGATGCCTCCCGGTTGGAGAACCTTGGCCAGCTGCAGTCCGTGGCCGCCGAGTTCGAGCAGAAGACCCCCGACGCTACGCTGGCCGGTTTCCTGGAGACCACGGCACTGGTCGCCGACTCGGACCAGCTGCCTGGTCTGGGCGACGACTCGGGCAAGGTAACGTTGATGACCCTGCACACGGCCAAGGGTCTGGAGTATCCGGTGGTCTTCCTGACCGGCATGGAGCAGGGGACCTTCCCTCATTCCCGCTGCCTTGAGGATGCCGATGAGATGCAAGAGGAACGTCGACTGGCCTATGTGGGCGTAACCCGTGCCAAGAGGCGTCTCTACCTGACCCGGGCGGCCGTCCGCTCCCAGTGGGGGCAGGTCAATGAGATGCTGCCCAGCCAATTCCTGGATGACATCCCTGACGGTCTGATCGACTGGAAGCGTCGGCAGGCCGGCAACGAGCGGATGCGCGCAGGCTGGGACCTGGGTGACGACGAGGACGAATTCGGCGGCTTCGAGGATGAAAGCGACGGCCGTGCATTCGGTCATCATTCATTCGGTGGGTTCGGCTCTTCCCGCAATGGGTACGGGCGCTCGCGGACTCCTTCGCAGCGCTCGTTCGGATCATCCGGGTATGGCTCTCGCGGTTCCTCCTCAAGAAATGGAAGGGTCACGACCAGACGCAGCACAACAAGCTCATCGTCAACCTCACACGCTGGCAGGGCCTCAGCCCAACCAAAATCGAATGGCCTGTCCATTCAGGACTTCTCCCTGGGTGACAGGGTGGCCCACGACCAGTATGGCCTGGGCAAGGTGGTCGACATTCAGGATAAGGGGCACAACTCGGTTCTGACAGTGGACTTCGGCTCCGAGGGGACCAAGAGGCTGATGCTGCGCTTGGCTCCGATTGAAAAGCTCTGAACGGACGAGACTCCAAAAGCTGTATGCTCACGACTCTTGCGAGGACAGCCATTCCACAGCGAGCTGGGTCCGGTTGGCCAGGTTGGTCTTGGCCAGGATGGCTGAGATGTGATTGCGGACGGTGCCCTCACTGAGATAGAGCCGCTTGGCAATAGCCTGGTTGTCGAGGCCGTCGGCCACCAGGGCGACGATTTCACGCTCACGGTCGGTCAGTGTTTGGAAGCGCCGGGTAACAGGTTCTGCTGGGTCTTTTCGTGTCTGCTCCTCCTGCTTGCCAAGTGAGAGATTAGCCACTGCTTCAGCGCCAAGAACCGTCTGCCCTGCCATCACGGCTTGGAGGGCCGGCACCACAGAAGCCACGTCCTGCTTGATTACATAGCCCTTGGCACCCAAGGCCAAGGCACGGGAAATATACTCCTTATCTGCAAAGGTGGTCAGAAAGAGTACACGGGCGGTCGAATCCATGGCGATGATGCGCTCCGCCGCCTCCAGGCCGTCCATACCAGGCATCTGCACGTCAAGCAGCAGTATGTCAGGCCTGCCACCAGCGGCCTGAAAACAATCTAGGGTTGACTGGCCGTCATTGGCTGTCCAGAGCACGTCTGCAGCGCCGGTTGCGGTCAGAATCGTTGACAGGGACGAGCAGACGATTGGATCGTCATCAGCGATAGCGACTTTCATGCCATAACCTTCTTATCCTCTACATGCTCAGTTGCACTCTGGCTGAACCAGGGTTCCTTGGGCAAGGATACGAAAACCTTCCATCCTTGTCGGTTGGGGCCGCTGTTGGCTGTGCCTCCCAAGGCTCTGGCCCTGGCTTCCATATCAGCCAGCCCCATGCCGCGCTGGAGCCCTGGCTCTTTAATGGGCGAGCTGTCAGGCTGCGAGTCCTGAATTCCACCATCATCCTGCACCGCCATCTGCCAGAAGGCTGGTAGATCGCGCAGAATGACCTGTGCCGACCTTGCTGAAGAATGGCGGACCGTATTGGTAAGGGCCTCGCGAACAATGGTGGCCAGGCAACGACACACTGGTGCAGGCGCTGTCTCGATGCCGTTGTTCAGATCGACCTTCAGCCGCCCCATAGAAGCCTCGGAGCTGGCATCCTCCATCTGGGATGCGAAGTCGGTGCCCTCATCCTCCAAGTCATGCACCGAACGGCGGATTGTGGTCATGGCCTCATTCAGGGTCTTGCCGACATCATCCAGTATCCGCTCGGTGCTCTGATCGCCCTTGCTCTGCGCAACCACCCGGCCAGCCTGGACTTGCATGATGGCTCGGGTGAGCAGGTGGCCCACATTGTCATGAATATCCCGGGCGATCCGGGTCCGCTCGGATAAGTGCGCCATCCGGGTCGCCTGGGCCCGCTCCTCGTCCAGGTCGCTGATGCGGCCGTGCAGTTGGCGGATCCTGTAGCGCTCGGTGTCTTCGATCTGCCATACACGCCCCTTGGCTACGGCCAAGTGCGCGCACGTCAGTCCGCCGCCTTGCGCCAGTGCTGATGTCAACAAAGTTAACAGGGCATAGCGTTGGGTGAGGCCTGTGAACAGGATGAGGTCGGCCATGGCAGGTATCAGCCAAAGGAATGCCGGAAGCAAGGCCGAGAGTAGCCTGGGCCAGGCCAGTCCAGAATCCTTGGCCTGGGAGTCTTTCAGGCTGGCTGATCTGGTAGCCGGGACCATGCTTCCGAGCCCGACTCCCGCCTCGAAGGCCAGGGCCGGCAAGAAGAAAAGCCAATCTGGTATCAACGTTGCCAGAAGCGAAACCAGAGCACCGCCCCAGATGGAACCTGGCGCTGGCAGCAGCCATTCACAAAGGGCTCCTGCGGCTATTGAGGCCAGAAGCCCGGCGATCAGGGTTCCTGAAACCCCTGAACCAGACCATGATCCGCATAAGGTCCCCAGACTAAGCAGGACCAGCCAGCCAGCTATCCTGCCCATGAATGTCTCCTCGCCCGTTGCCCTGTTGTCTCAAATAGTAATTGGCGGGCTACCCCTTCCTGCGCCTATCCGCATGCGGGAGCACCCATGACAAATGTCATAAGTTGTGGTTTGAGCATCCACAACATTGATGACGGCTGTCACGGTGTTGGGCCAGCCGTAGCTGGGATGATGGAATCATGAACAGTTCACGTGAGCAAGAGCCGGCCTTGAAGGTCAACGCATTGGTGAAGCGCTACGGTGACATGGTGGCCTTGGACCACTTCGACATGGAAGTCGGTCGTGGTGAAGTATTCGGACTGCTTGGCCCCAATGGTTCAGGCAAGTCAACCGCCATCAACTGCATACTGGCACTGCTCAGCTTTGAATCCGGAACGGTTCGGATATTCGGGCAGGAGATGACTCCGACCTCCTACGACCTCAAAAGTCATATCGGCGTGGTTCCACAGAATGTGGCCGTCTTCAACGAACTGAACGTGCAGGAGAACATCGACTATTTCTGCTCCCTCTATGTACCCAAGAAGGCCGACCGCAGGAACCTGGTCGAGCAGGCCATTGACTTCGTGGGTCTGGGCGACTTCCGCAGATTCCGTCCCGGCAAGCTGTCGGGCGGTCTGCTGCGCAGGCTCAACATCGCCTGTGGCATCGCCCATCAGCCCGACCTCATCTTTTTCGACGAGCCCACCGTCGCCGTTGATCCACAGAGCCGCAACGCCATTCTGGAGGGGATCGAACGGCTGAACGCCCAGGGGGCCACGGTGGTTTACACCAGCCATTACATGGAGGAGGTCGAACAAATCTGTACACGCATCATGATCATGGACCACGGCCGTCAAATTGCCCTAGGCACTGCCGAGGAGCTCAAGGGCATGGTCCAGGCCGGCGAGCAGGTCACCGTCGAGACTTTGGATCTGCAGGACTCCACCCTGGCCCAGATTCGTGCCCTGCCCCTGGCCCAATCCGTCGACTATGACGGCAAGGAGCTGGTCATCCACTGCCGACAGGGCGAGCACAACCTCCAGGATGTGCTGACGGTCCTGGAATCCACCCAGACCAGCTACGGCCACCTGACCAGCCGTCCGCCATCCCTGAACGACGTGTTCCTGGAACTGACCGGCAAGGAACTGCGCGACTGAGCGCGGTCCCCAGGCTCAATTGCCGTAAGGAGCACCTATCCATGTGGAATTCATTCCTGATCAACGTCAAGACGTCGATACGCAACACCTCCTCCCTATTCTGGGTTCTGGCCTTCCCGGTCATTCTGGCCGCTCTGATGCTGGGCATCATGGGCAACCTGCAAGACAGTTACACTGCCGAGGCACAGCACTTCGCCATTGTCTCGGACGCCAACTGGAAAGCCAGCCCAGGTGCTGACGAGCTCGTTTCCTCACTATCGAAGAAACCCAAGGCCGGGTCCGATGACATTCAGCTGCTTATCCCGACGACGGTGGCTTCCAAGGCCGAAGCGAACACACGTCTGGATAACCGGAAGGACATCGGATACCTGTACGCGGGCTCTGACGGACTGGTCAACATGGTCCTGTCCGACCGCGAAGCCGCCAGCATCCAATCCGATGCAACCGCCTCAGAAGGCATAGCGGTCTCCATTCTGTCCGCTTCGCTGGGCAGTTTCAACCAAGCCAACTCCGCAAGGGCAGCCATTGCCTCACCAAGCAATCAAATTCTGTTGCAATCCGGCGGACCGACCTACACCAAGCAAATCCGCCTGACGCACATCCACCCTTCTATGACCGCGCCCTACTTCTTCGCTGTGCTGGCTATGGCCTGCCTTATCGGTGCCAGCACCGCTGCCGAGATGATAGCCAAGACTCAGCCCAACCTTTCAGCCTTGGGAGCCCGACGAGCCAGTTCTCCCAGCCCCAAGTGGCGGCAGGCAGCGGGCGCCTTCCTGGCCTCCTGGCTCTTCTCCGCAGTCAGCCTACTGGTTGCCTACATCTTCGTCCGCACAGTCTGTGGAGTGCAAACCGGTGGTCGTGACCCGATAGCCCTCATAGCTATCGCCGTAGGCACCTTCATGGCCACTGCTTTCGGCTCTATGATGGGCGCGATTCCCAAACTCCCCACCGAGACGAAGGTTGGCCTGGTCATAGGCATCGACTGCACCCTGAGTGCCTTTATCGGTCTCTACGGCAGCCTGGCCATGGACTTGAACAATGCCATCCAGGAGCATGCCCCCATCCTTCACCTGCTCAACCCCGTCAAACAGGTCTCCAACCTTTTTTACGACATCGTCTACTACGACAGCCTGGCACCCTTCGCCCGTACCTGCGGCATTCTGGTCACTATGGCTGCCATCTTCCTGGCCATCTGTGGTCTGCTCCTAAGGAAACAACGGTATGAATACTTGTAAAACAGCACTGCGTGTCATCTGGGCGCATAAGTTCTACCTGCTCCTGTATTTGGTGGGTATGAGCCTGATCATGATTGTCATCGGTTCCACGAACATGCAGGCCGCGGTACGTGCCAATACCTCAAGCTCGGTTGGTCGCTTTGAACCTGCGCAGGCGAAAATAGTCGTCATCAACCGGGACTGCGATAACCAGGCTGCTTGCGCGATGGGCCAGGGTCTGGAGCATTATCTGGGCAAGTCAGCCCAATTGGTGACAGTCAAAGATGAGCCTCAAGCTCTGCAGGATGCCAATGTGTCCGGCAAAAGCGATTTGACCGTTATCATCCCAGCCGGATATGGCCAACGGTTCCTTGATGCGCTTGAAGACACTGCTGCCCAAGCTCACAGCGACGGTAAGACACCGAGTTTTCCTAAAGTTGAAACGGCTGCCTCCTATAATTCCAGCCGCGGCAGTCTGGCACAATTGCAGGTGGACAGTTATTTTGATGCTCTTCGTACTGCCTTGCTTACGGGTCTGGGCCAAAAAGGTTCGATGGAGCTGCATTCATCTGCGGCGGTCAAGGATGCGGCTGCCTATGCAGTGGCACACTATGCCGGCAACCAGCCACATATGGGCATCCATGCCAGCCCCAAGACTGATAACCATGGAGCTTTGTTGAAAGGCTTCGCTACGACAGTCGGCCTGGCCGCTTTTCCCTTGATGACGGCGCTGACGGTCTGCGTTGCCACGCTCTTCGGAGCCTTCAGTTCTCCCGACCGACATCGACGCCTGCTTGCCTCTCCAGTGCGGTCAAGCAGCCTGAATGGACAGGAGCTCACGGCAGTCCTCATCCTGGCAGGCTTCTCCTGGGTATACTACGTGGCACTCGTTGCCTTCAGCATGGCGGCATCGGGGGTGTCCTTGGCTTCGCTTGGCTGGGGGAGGTTGCTGCTGAGCTTTTTCGTCATGCTGGTATTCGCTGTATCGGCGGCATCCTTTGGATTCATGCTTGCTCAGTTTAATCCTTCTTCTTCGCTCATAAACTCCGTCGGGGTCACCTTCGGCCTGGTGGTTATGTTCACCTCCGGGTCAAGTTCCGGCGGCCCCCTGCCTCCGGTCATGCAGACCATCGGCAAACTGACGCCGGGCTGGTGGTACAACACTGCAGTCCAATCAATCATGGATTCGAGCGCAGCAGGCTTGGCCTCCTGGGGCCTTCCGCTGACCGTGGTTGCCTTGTTCGCGCTGGCTTATGCCTGTGTCGGCCTTATGGTCTCACGCCTGACACGCACCCGGGCCACCCTGGTCGCTCCTGTCAGCTCCGACCCCAGTATGATCGGGTAGTTTTTCTGCATTCATATCATCTTTCTGTCAACGGTTTTGCTTACGGTAATCTACCGAATATAAAATAATTTTGGAGAATAGAGCCAAAACCAAATGCAGCACAACTGAAGAAGTAAATGATATGAACATACTCATTATTCAAGGATCACCCTATGGAGGTAGTTTCAGCCACACCAACGCCCAGGCTTATGCACAAGCTGCCCGGCGTAAAGGCCACACGGTCGAAATGATCGACCTCAGCCAGGAAGACTTTGACCCAGTGCTTCGCTACGGCTATGTCAAGCACATGGAGGACGAATCAGCGCCTAAGCGTTATCAAAACATGGTTGCACGAGCCGATCATCTGGTCTTCGTCTTCCCCATTTGGTGGGCGGGCGAACCGGCCATCCTCAAGGGCTGGCTGGATAGGGTACTCACGCCCCAATTTGCCTACAGATATGAGAGCAGCCTTAAGTCGGAGGGGCTGCTCAGAGGCAAGACGGCGCAAATTATCAGTAGCAGCCATGGGCCGGCCTTCGTCTCCAAGATGTATGGCTCCACCGTGACCCGATGGAAGTACTTCATCCTGAAATTCTGCGGTATCAAATTCACCTGGGCCAGCATTCTGGGCTGCATAGATTCGAAGATTGATACACCTGAACGCCGCGACGCCTTCACTCGGAGGATTTGCGAGACAGTCCCCTCAGCAAAGTAAGGCCTGTCAGCCTTATCGAGACGCTTTTGTGTCTATGTCGCTAAGCGATGGATCCTTGGTCGCCAATAGCGAAAAAGCGCCGGCGCGGCATTCAAAAGGCCTTCACCTCGTTGATCATTCATCCGGCTTCATGGCCAGTCTGGCAATCAGACATGTCAGCAGTGTCACCATGACAACACCAGTGATGATCAAGGTCATGGGGCAGTGGTCGATCAGCGGGCCGAAGGCGGCCTGTCCCAGCGGAATCGCGCACATGCATAGACTGTTGGTCAGCCCTATTACTTTGCCTATCAGCATTGCAGGGGTATGAATCTGCTCATAGGACATGGAAGTGATGTTGACCGTCTGCACCATTCCCGCAGCCAGAGCCATGCACCCGGTTACCAGGGCGAAGAGGACATGAGCAGGCAAATGCAGAAGCAGCCCTGCGGCAATGGGCAGGAGGACCAGGGCGCTGCCCGAGAGCAGCAAGGGTATCCGTTGCAGATAGAACCAGCTAGGGCGGATGGACACCAAGATGGCTCCAAGCAGGCTCCCGCATGCCAGTATCCCTTCGGCCAGCCCCTGCATGGCATTGCTCAGACCCAGTGTCCGAGTGATCATATATGGCAGGGCCACGTTGATGTACGAGGCAAAGATCAGGTTGGCCGCCAGGCTGAGTCCTATGACCACTTTGAGGTTGCTGTGCCTGACCAGAAACTGTGCAGCCGCTTTGGTGTCCGCAGCCAGATGGCGCACCAGTGCTCCTGGGCCTTGGGAGGGACCCTGTGCCGGTTCGGGAATCCTGACGGCGATTCTGATCCAGACGGCAGAAAGAAGACAGACCAAAGCGGCAACCCCGACCACTTGCATGATTCCGAAGAAGCCCATGACCATGCCGGCAAATACTGGTCCGATCATTCCTACCAGGGAGATTGCCTGGGAAACCAGGGCTGATGCGCGGGTCAGGTCTTTTCTGTCCACCAGACAGTGAAGGGCCGCCTGCACCGTTGGGCTGTAACAGGCTCTGTAGGCATTGACCAGCATCATGCAGGCCACGGTCAAAAAAACCGGGTCGATCTTCTGGCTTATCAGGATGTACAAGAAGGCGGTCAATGCTGACAGAATGTCCAGCACCGCCATGGTGGACTGCTTGTGCAGCCGGTCGGCCAGGGCTCCGCCCAGGGGGGTCAGGAGTATGGATGGAAGGACCGCCAGAGCGGAGACCATGCCATAGAGGGATGCCGATCCTGAGATGTTGAGCAGGTGAAGCGGAAGGGCGAAGACCAAGCATGTTTGCCCTAGATTGGAGAGAATCTCAGTCGTCAGAAGAGCAATGAACGGCAGTGTCAGCAGCCCCTTGCCCTTGGAGTGGTCCATACTTGAGGTTTGGTCGTGAGCGGGCGGGTTCATCTGCTGCCTTCGCTTTCAGTCTTTTCCTTGTTGTTGCCCTTGGCATTGGTGCCGAAGGAGGCCAGTAGGTCGGAGAATCCCTGGTCCTGCAGGGGGATGCCCAGGCCCCGCATGATCGAGAAAAAGCAAGCGGCTCTGGTGCGAAGCTCCGTCTGCGTGCCCCGGCGAAAGAAGGGCAGCAGCCACATGTTGGTCAGCAGGCGGAAGATCTCCGCGGTTTGTTCGACATGGTCCACATGCAGTGAACCGTCCTGATTGCCCTGGTTGAATAGGTCGACAAAGTCGTCCCGCTCATCCACCAAGGCGATGAATTCCATTCCGATCATCTTGGGATTGGCCTTTGGGTTGAATTTGCTGAACATCAGATCCGCAGCCTCCAGCCTCTTTCGCGCTCGCTCAGGGGAGAAGAGCGACTGCAGCTGCTCCAAGGCCGTGCCCTGTTCCGTCTGGGTTTGAATCTTGTCGGTCGCCTCGCTCATGGTCTTCATCAACCTATTGGCCACGGCGTCGAAGAGGTCTTCCTTGGACCGGAAGTGATGGTAGACGGCTCCCTTGCTCAAGCCTGCGGTCGCATCGATGATGTCCTGCATGCTGGTCTTGTCGTAACCTTGGCTGGTGAAGAGCTCGGTCGCGGCTTTGATGATTCGCTCCTGCGTCAACTCGGGATGCGCATTGCGGGCCATGCTAGCCTTCCTTTCAGTTTGCCGAAACGAGTCGTCGCTGATCGGTTGGGGAAGTCGGTCATCCTTGATTAAATAACATACCGACCGTTGGTATGAATATATCACAACATACTCGTCCCCGCAGGTCGGGCACATGTGGTTTAATAAACACTTGGTTTGCGCATTTGTGCGCGGGCCTATCTGGAGTCTCAGCCCGTCAATGGGTCGGCGGCCGCAAGGTCGTTCGTGCTTGGCACGGTGAAGCATTGGAGAGGCCTGACTCGACGGTTCCGGCCGTCTTCGTTCAGATAACGACAGAAGCAAGTAAGGATTGCATCAATGACCAACATTCAGCGTGCGCGTCGCCAGGTTCGCCTGTCCCGCGCTCTGGGCATCGCCCTGACCCCCAAGGCACAGCGCCTGTTCGAGAAGCGCCCCTACGGCCCCGGCGAGCACGGCCGCAGCCGCCGTCGCACCGAGTCCGACTACGCCGTCCGTCTGCGCGAGAAGCAGAGGCTGCGCGCCCAGTACGGCGTATCCGAGAAGCAGCTGCGTGCCGCCTATGAACGGGGCACCCACGAGTCCGGCCAGACCGGTGCCGCCATGCTTCGCGAGCTGGAGTGCCGCCTGGACAACCTGGTCCTGCGCGCCGGCATCGCCCGCACCACAGCCCAGGCCCGTCAGTACGTGGTCCACCGCCACATCCTGGTCGACGGCAACATCGTGGACCGACCCTCCTACAGGGTCAAGCCAGGCCAGACCATTCAGGTTAAGCCCAAGAGCCAGACCATGGTGCCTTTCCAGATCGCCGCTGAAGGCGTCCACCGGGATGTGCTGCCCGCAGTCCCCGGCTACCTGGACGTGGATCTGGCCTCCCTGAAGGCCAGCCTGGTCCGTAAGCCTGAGCCCGAAGAGATTCCGGTTCAGATCAACATCCAGTACGTGGTCGAGTTCTACGCTCGCTGATCACCTGCGACTTTGGGGCCCCGGTTCGTCCGGGGCCCTTTGCGTGCCAGGATCTGCCGCCCTTGCTGGGGTGTGGGTGGGATAATAGGGGCATGTTGCTCCATCTGTATGCTGTCCGCCATGGACAGACCTATTTCAATCGCTACAACCGTCTTCAGGGCTGGTCCAACTCGCCCCTGACTTTATCGGGGCTGGAGGATGCCGACCGTGCGGGTCGTAAATTGAGCAAGGTGAGTTTTGCGGCCGCTTACTGTTCGGACACCACCCGAGCCCAGGAGACAGTCCGCAGGATCCTGGCCCAGAACCAGTCGGGGAAGAAGCCCGAGCCGATCAGCGACAGCCACTTTCGAGAGCAGTTCTACGGCTACTTCGAGGGGCAGGACATGGCCATGGCCTGGTGGGCCGCAGGAGCGCCCCATGGAGCAGGCACCTACCAGCAGATTGTGGACCAGTTTGGTCTGGCCGCCACCAGGGACTTCCTCAAGGAGGCCGATCCCTTCGGCGATGCCGAGTCCGACAGCGAGTACTGGATTCGGATTGCCGGCGGATTCGCCATGATTGCCGCCGACCAGCAGCTGAAGAATGATGACTGCGTCCTGCTGATCTCGCACGGCAACACCCTGCTCAGTCTGGTCAACCGCTTCGGCGGCGGGCGTTACGACACCAGCAGCCGCCCAAGCAACGGAAGTGTCACCATATTCGACTTCGATACGGAGGCCCCCTTCGAGCGGGCCTTGCAGGTTCGGTCCTTCAACAGCTGAACGGACTTCAACCGGCCGTTCATGGCCTGGCCTGATAGACGGCGCGTGCTAGCGTTGTCCCCAGTATCGTACCAATGGAAGAGAGGTAGCAGATGGACGTAGGACAGATTGCCGGCCTGATAGCGGCCATTGCCTTCGCTATCCTGGCGGGGTTTCTGATCTACCCCCTGATTCGTCTGGGGAAGCTCTTCGATCAGCTGGCGCAGACCATCAAGCAGACGGGTGACCATGTCGTGCCCACCCTGGACGAGTCCACCAGCACGGTCACCCAGCTCAATCAGACCCTGACTGACGTCAATCGCATCTCCGCAGCGGCCTCAACCACGGCAGGCAACGTCGGCGCCCTGACCGACCTGTACGGATCGATGCTGGGCAAGCCGGTCATCAAAGTGGCGGCTTTCTTCTACGCCCTGCGCAAGACGATTTCGTCATTCCTTTCAGGAGGCCGCGAGAGCGCCAAATCCAAGTCCTCCACAGCGGAAAAGACCAATGACGGCCTGGGGAACGAGGGGAGGACCCGCTGATGTTCAAACGGATCTTCTGGCTGGGACTGGGCGTCACAGCAGGCGTGGTCCTGGTGACCAAGGCCGAGGCCTATGTGAGGGCCAATACCCCCAAGCGAGCGAGGGAATTCGTACTGGGTGAGGACCAGGACCAGGTGGCCTCCCGGACCCTGGCCGGACTGGTGCGTCAGTTCACCCAGACAATGCAGGAGCGGCAGGACGAGCTGGACCGCCGCTATCTGGACCGTTTCCAGGGCTGAGCCTGGGGCGGACAGGCCAGGACAGATGCGCCTGGCCGGTGTAAAATCACCATATTCAGCTATGAGTCCGGAGTACGGGCAACTTGTTCGTGCTCCGGACAACCGAGTCATTTGGACAACCCGTAATCCCGTCGGCGTTCACCGGGTCTGAAGGAGCAGAAGCAGCATGCGCACATCGGAAATCGCCAAGCGTTTCCTCGATTATTTCCAGGACAAGGATCATCTGGTGGTTCCCTCCGCCTCCCTGATCTCGCCCAATCCCACCACGCTCTTCACCATCGCCGGCATGGTCCCCTTCATCCCCTATCTGCTGGGGGAGCAGACCCCGCCCAAGAGCCGGATGGCAAGCAACCAGAAGTGCGTGCGCACCCTGGACATCGATGAGGTGGGCAAGACCACCCGTCACGGCACCTTCTTCCAGATGCTGGGCAACTTCTCCTTTGGAGACTACTTCAAGGAGGAGGCCATCCACTACGCCTGGGACCTGTTGACCAAGCCCGAGGACCAGGGCGGCTACGGCTTCGATCCCGATACAATCTGGGTGACCACATATACCGATGATGACGAGGCCCGCTCCCTGTGGAAGAACGAGGGCTTCGACCCCGAGCACATGGAAATCCTGGGCATGGAGGACAACTTCTGGACCACCGGTGGCCCCGGCCCCGGAGGCCCCTGCTCCGAGATCTATGTGGATCGCGGGCCTGCCTACGGCAAGGAGGGCGGTCCCTCGGCGGACGAGAACCGATACATCGAGATCTGGGATCTGGTCTTCGAAAACTATGAGGTGGACAACGTCCGCTCCAAGACCGACCTGCACATCGTGGGCGAGCTGGAGCACAAGAACATCGACACAGGCGCCGGATTGGAGCGCCTGGCCTACCTGCTTCAGGGCAAGCAGAACATCTACGAGACCGACGAGGTCTATCCCGTCATCCAGGCGGCCGAGGGTCTGTCCGGCCGGCACTACGGCGATGACGCCCAGGATGACGTGCGCTTCCGTGTGGTGGCAGACCATGTTCGCTCGGCTTTGATGATCATGAGCGACGGTGTCCGTCCCAGCAACGTCGGCCGTGGCTATGTGCTGCGCCGTCTGCTGCGCCGGACCATCCGCTCCATGAAGATGCTGGGCGTGGACCAGGAGGTTCTGCCCCAGCTCTTCCCGGTCTCCAAGGAGGCCATGGCCCCCAGCTACCCAGAGCTCAACGACACCTTCTCCGAGGTGGCCGAATCGGCCTATGGCGAGGAGCTGGCCTTCCGCCGGACCCTGGACAAGGGAACCACCATTCTGGATACGGCCGTCAACAAGGCCAAGAGTGGGAAGGGCGAACCCGAGGTCTCCGGCAAGGATGCCTTCACCCTGCATGACACTTACGGGTTCCCCATCGAACTTACCCTGGAGATGGCTGCCGAGCAGGGCGTCAAAGTGGACCAGGACGAGTTCCGAAAGCTCATGAACGAGCAGAAGTCCAGAGCCCGCGCCGATGCCATGAAGAAGCGGCACAACGTGGATCTGAGCGTCTACGACGATATGCGCAAGAGCCTGGACGAGCCTCAGGTCTTTCTGGGCTACACCGACTTCTCCAGCCGCTCGACCGTCCTGGGCATCATCCAGGAGGGCAAGGGGGCGGTTCCGGCTGTCAAGGCCCCTGCCCAGGTTGAGGTGATTCTGGATCGCTCGCCCTTCTACGCCGAGGCCGGCGGCCAGCTGGCCGACCAGGGCGAGATCTTGACCGACGATGGGGCCGTCCTGGAGGTGGACGACGTGCAAAAGCCCATCAAGGGACTCACCATCCACCGCTGCCGGCTGACTGAAGGAACGCTGACCCTGCAGGCCACGGCCACGGCCACCATCGACCGGAACCGGCGCGGCGCCATTGCCCGCTCGCACACCGCCACTCACATGGTCCACAAGGCCCTGCGCGAGGAGCTGGGTCCGCAGGCCACGCAGCGCGGCTCCGAGGATGCGCCCAACAGGCTGCGCTTTGACTTCCAGTGGTCGCAGGCACCCAGCCGTCAGGCCATGGATGCGGTGGAAGCACGTGTCAACGACCGCCTGCGTGACAACCTGGCCGTGACCGCGCAGGAGATGAAGTACGACGACGCCATCGCCCTGGGAGCCATGCACCTGTTCGGAGAGAAGTACGGCGACGTGGTCCGTGTGGTCTCCATCGGCGAGGACGGCTGGAGCCGGGAGCTCTGCGGGGGAACCCACGTGGACCACGTGGGCAAAATCGGCGCGGTCTCCATCATGTCCGAGGCCTCGGTGGGCACCGGCGTTCGTCGTGTGGATGCCGTGGTGGGCCAGGGGGCCTACGAATACAACGCCCGTGAGCACGCCCTGGTCTCTCAGCTTTCCGACAAGCTCAACGCCCGCCCTGACGAGCTTGAGTCCAGGATTTCGGCCCTGCTGGCCAAGCTCAAGGAGTCCGACCGCCGACTGGCGGCCACCTATGAGCAGCAGATGGCCCAGGCTGTGCCTGAACTGGCCAATCAGGCCCTGCATGCCCCGGGCGAGGTCAAGATCGCATCCAGGAACATGGGGCATTTCGGCGCGGTCGATGCCTTGCGCAAGACCGTGACCGACCTGCGGGCCCGGATGGGCGAGGAGTACCCGGTTGTGGTCGCACTGGCCGGTGTCAGCGAGGATGAGAAGCCTGTCATCTTCGTAGCCACCAACCAGGCTGCCCGTGACCGCGGTCTCAGGGCCGGCGACCTGGTCAGGACGGCCTCCAAGGTCCTGGGAGGCGGCGGCGGTGGCAAGCCTGACTTCGCCCAGGGCGGCGGCCAGGATGCTTCGGCCATCGATCAGGCCTTGAAAGCCCTGAGTGCTCAGGTCCAAGAAGGCTGAGCTTCCCGTGGGATCACAGACAGCCGTGTGGCTGGGGGTGGATCTTGGTGAAGCCAGGGTGGGTCTGGCCCTGTCGGACCCGGAGCTGACCCTGGCCTTTCCCGCTGGCAACATCAGGGTTCAGGGCGACTACTTTCAAGCCCTGGACCCGGTGGAAGACCTTATTATGGACAAGTGTGTGTCCAGGGTCGTAGTCGGACACCCCCTGCTCCTGAGTGGCCAGGCTGGTCGAAGCGCCAAAAAGGCGGCCCGTTGGGTGCGTGCCCTGACTGGCCGTCTGCAGGAGGCTGCACAGGATGCGGACATTGCCCCTGGGCAAGTTCCCAGTGTAGTATTGCGAGACGAACGACTGACGACTGTCAGCGCCCATCGTCAGCTCTATGATGCCCGCGTGGACGGGCGAAGACATCGTCCCGTGGTCGATCAGCAGTCCGCTGTTGTGCTGTTGCAGTCGGCCCTGGACGACCAACGTGCCGACAAGGAGTGCTAATTGGCCGATGACATGCAGGAGTTCTTCCAGGACAAGGTTCAGTGGATGGCCGATGGGCAGGCCCCGGTGTCCGCTATGCCGCCTCGTCCTCCTCGTTCGCGCCGTGAGATGCGCCGTCGGCGTGAAAGACGCAAACGTCGCAAACAGATCATGATTGTCATCATCGTCTTGGCTGTTGTGCTTGCCTCATCCTGCATGGCGATACTGGTCAGAGGGCTGCGCCATGGCACCCCCAGGATCGTAGCCACCAAGGAGGTTGCCCCAGACTATCCAGGCCCCGGCGGACAATCTCTGGAGTTCACGGTCGAGAGCGGCCAGGGGGCGGATCAGGTGGGTGCCAATCTGGTCAAGGCCGGGGTGGTCAAGTCCACGGCTGCCTTCCTGCATGCCATCGCCAGCACACAGTCCGAATCCAGGCTTCTGCCCGGCACCTTCGATCTGCGTCTGCGGATGAAGGCCTCGGATGTGGTGGCTATTCTGACCGACAGCAGCAAGGCCGGAGGCTTCCTGCAGGTACGGGCCGGCGAGCGGGTCCGTGATGTGGTTACCCGGGCCGTCCAGCTTTCCGGGGTTCCGCAGAACGAATTCGATGCCCTGATTCAAGCCAAGGGCGAGGGCATCCTACCCCAGGAAGCACAGGGTAACTTCGAGGGATGGTTGCAGCCTGGCGAGTACGACGTGCGGAAGGCCGGGTCGGCCAAGGCCATCCTGACCAATCTGGTCTCCAAGCGGATCGAGCACCTGGACCAGTTGGGCGTCCCCGGAGGCCAGGATCGGCAGACCATTCTCAACACGGCATCCATCACCGAGGCCGAGGTCAACAGGTCGGAATACTACAGCAAGGTGGCCCGGGTCATCGAAAACCGATTGGCCAAGGGGATGCCCCTGGGCATGGACAGCACCGTGGCATACTCCAACAATGTCTCCGCCCTGAAGCTGACCGACGCCATGCTGCAGAACGCCGATGACCCCTACAACACCAGGGTCCACCAGGGTCTGCCCCCAGGTCCCATCGGCAGTCCTGGAGATGAGGCCATCCAGGCGGTCATGCACCCTGAGTCGGGCGACTGGCTCTATTTTGTGACCGTCAATATGGACACGGGAGAGACCAGGTTCAGCGACAATCAGGATCAGTTCAACCGCGATGTCAAGGAATACAAGGCCTGGGAGGCTCAGCACAACGAGCAGAGCCAGTAGCGCTTTTCATGGAATCTCTATTGTCAGTGACTTTAGAGGCCTGCCGGTCCTAGAGGACATCAATGATCAAGGCCACTAGCGCCGCGACGAGGATGACCGGGACATAGGCCAGCGAGAGAGGGTTGTGTGTTCTGTCGGGTGGTATGCGGCTACGAGCCAACCAGACCAGAGCAAGGGCGACCAGTCCCAGCAGCCCCATCATCAGCCACCAGACCAGGATGGTTGTCCACCCGAGAACCGACAGGCTCAGGGCGACCAGACCCGTGGACGTCACGTCGCCCAGTCCCAGGGCGCCGGGCCGGACCAGGGCCAGCAGAAACTGAAGGCCTGCAGAAGCCAGGGTCAGCAGCAGGCACTGGACGAGCAGCTTCGGCTGACCCTGGATCAGCGAAAAGACCAGCAGCGTTATGGTCTGCAGGACCAGTCCCAAGAGCACCAAAAGACGCGGGACTCGCCGGGAACGGATGTCGATCAGGGCCAGGAGGAGGGCGGTCAGCAATCCCGGCGCTGGGATGAGGTAGACCATCTTCTAAGATAATCATACGTAGCCCTAACCTGGCAAACGAGGAACAAACGAGGAGCTTGAATATGTTGCGCTGGCAGACGGCAGGGGAATCCCATGGAGAGGCCCTGGTGGCCATGATGGAGGGTCTGCCCGCCGGGGTTGCCGTGTCCACTAAGGACATCGAATCGGCCCTGGCCCGTCGTCGGCTGGGCTATGGCCGCGGGGCCAGGATGGGCTTTGAGCAGGACAAGGTACGTCTGCTGACCGGGGTCAGGCATGGACGGACGCTCGGCTCACCGGTGGCCATCGAGATCGGCAACACCGAATGGCCCAAGTGGGAGCGGATCATGAGCGTGGACGAACTGCCCACCGATCAGGAGCCGCCGGCGACTGGTCGCAACGCCCCCCTGACCAGGCCCAGGCCCGGCCACGCTGATCTGACCGGCATGCGCAAGTATGGGTTTACGGATGCGCGCCCGGTACTGGAACGCTCCTCTGCCAGGGAGACCGCCTCCAGGGTTGCCCTGGGCTCGGTGGCCGCCGACTTCCTGCAGCAGGCTCTGGGCATAAGAACCGTCTCCCATGTCATTTCCATAGCCGGGGTCGGCCTGGAGGGTCATGAGGTCACGCCCGGCCCTGAGGACGGACCAGCCCTGGACGCATCACCGGTCAGGACCCTGGACAAGGATGCCGAGAAGCGGATGATAGCCAGGATCGACCAGATCAAGAAGGACGGCGATACCGCCGGTGGGGTCTTCGAGGTCATCGCGTATGGTGTGCCAGCAGGCCTGGGCACCTATGTGGAAGGCGACCGGCGTCTGGATGCGGCCCTGGCCGGTGCTTTCATGGGCATTCAGGCCATCAAGGGCGTGGAGATCGGCGATGGATTCAGCGAGGCTGACCGACCCGGTTCGCAGGCCCATGACGAGATGGAGCCCGGTCCCGACGGCGTCATCCGCAGACTCAGCAACCATGCAGGCGGCCTGGAGGGTGGCACCTCAAATGGGCAACCCATCAGGGTGAGGGCCGCTATGAAGCCCATCTCCTCGGTGCCGCGGGCCCTGCGCACGGTGGATGTGGCCACGGGCCTCCCAGCCCAGGCCATCCATCAGCGTTCCGACGTGACCGCTGTGCCTGCCGCCGCGGTGATCGGCGAAGCCATGATGAATCTGACCCTGGCGCGATTCGCCTTGGAGAAGTTCGGCGGAGATTCGCTCGACGAGGTTCGGCGCAACGCCCAGGCCTACCTACAGTCCTGGCCCGAGCATCTGCGGTGAGGGGCGGAATCGCATGATTGAAAGCAGCAGCATGCCCAAGGCCGTCATCATCGGCATGCCCGGTGCGGGCAAGACCAGGCTGGGCAGGGAGACGGCCGCCCTTATCAAGGCGGACTTCCGGGATACGGACCAGTGTATTGAGGAGGAAGCGGGCCGATCGGTCAGCGAAATCTTCGATACTCAGGGCGAACAGGCTTTCCGGGGTATGGAGACCAGGGCGGTCCTGAACCTCTTGAAAGACTTCCCTGGCGGCATCCTGTCCCTGGGAGGAGGAGCCCCCATGAGCACCGAGGTCTTCCAGGCATTGCAGGACTATCGGCGGGCAGGCGGCGCCGTGGTCTACCTGCAGATCGATCCCGAGGAGGGGGTGAGCCGGGCGGCACTGTCGGATCATCGGCCCCTTCTGCGCGGCGGCGCATCGGAACGTTGGATGGCTCTCTATCGTGAGCGCCGCAGCGTCTACCAGGAACTGGCCACCATCACCCTCAAATCCAGGAATACCACCCCCCGCGCTCTGGCCCGACGGCTGGCCGATGCCTTGACTGAGCGGGTGGTTCACGTCAGCGGTCCAGACCCCTACGATGTGAGAATCGGCGCTGGGGTGACCGGACGACTGCATGAACTGCTTGGCGACCAGACCATGCGGGTGGCCCTGATTCATACCCAGCCGGTCCAGCGCCATTCCGACCATGCCCGGGCCCTGCTTCGCCAGGCAGGGTATCAGGTGGTGGATCTGACCATTCCCGACGCGGAGGCCGGCAAGATCATCCGGGTCAGCCAGGGTATCTGGGAGCGCCTGGCCACCGAGGGCTTCACCCGCTCCGACGCGGTCGTGGGACTTGGCGGGGGAGCGGCTACGGACCAAGCAGGGTTCATCGCCGCCACCTGGATGCGGGGCATCCGCTATGTGAATTGCCCCACCTCCCTGCTGGCCATGGTGGATGCCTCCACCGGAGGCAAAACCGGCATCAACCTGGAGCAGGGCAAGAATCTGGTTGGCAGCTTCTATACCCCTGTCGGCGTCCTGGCTGATCTGCGGACTCTGCGGACACTGCCCAATGAAATCTTTGTGGAGGGTCTGGGCGAGGTGGCCAAGTCCGGATTCATCATGGACGGAGGTATTCTGCGTGAGCTGGAGGAGCGGGCAGACTCCCTGCGTGCCTTCAACGGAGGAGAGTCCGACCAGTGGTTGGGCACCGTGGTCCAGGATCTGATCGAACGCACCGTCGAGGTCAAGGCCCGGCACGTCTCGGTGGATCTCAAGGAGTCTGGCTTGCGGGAGTTCCTCAACTACGGCCATACCTTGGGACACGCCATCGAGAAGATTGAACACTTCACCTGGCGGCATGGTCAGGCCGTGTCTGTGGGCATGGTCTTCGCAGCAGAGCTGGCCAGGATCACCGGCCATCTGGATCAGGGGGCGGTCGACTACCACCGGCGGCTTCTTTCCTCCCTGGGACTGAGGACCTGGTGGAATGGGGGAGACTTCGACCAGGTGCTGGCCCTCATGCATCGGGACAAAAAGGCCCGTGGCAACAAGTTGCGGTTTATCATTCTTGACGGTTTGGGCAAACCCACCCACCTGGACGACCCGCCGGTCTCGGCGATCAAGGAGGCCTTCCAGGCCATACGCAAGGAGGATTGACAGATGGCGGATGCCGACAAGGGCAGGCAGAAGGTTCTGGTGGTCAACGGACCCAACCTGGGTCGGCTGGGTGTGCGCGACCCTGAGGTCTACGGTCGTCAGGATCTGGCGGCGCTGACCCGTGACTGCGAACACTGGGGTCAGCAGCTGGGTCTGGATGCTCAGGTGCTGCAATCGGACGACGAGGGTCAGGTCATCCGCTGGATGCATCAGGCCGTGGACCAGGGTAGCGCGGTGGTGCTCAACCCGGCCGCCTTCACCCACTACAGTTATGGCCTTGCCGATGCCGCCGTCCAGGTCACCCAGGCAGGGTTGCCGCTGATGGAGGTCCATATTTCCAATCCCTCGTCCAGGGAGGCCTTCCGCCGACGCAGTGTCATCTCGCCGGTGGCTACCGGCACCATCACCGGCATGGGCTTCTACGGTTACCGGCTGGCCCTGGAAGCTGTGGCCCACCTGCTGGAGACCGCATGAGCGACAGCGGAGAGACCAGCAAGGAACTCTCCGCACCGCCCAAGGCCATCCTTGTCCGCGGCGCCCGGGTCCACAACCTGCGCAACCTGGATGTCGACATTCCTTTGAATCACCTGGTGGGCATCGCCGGGGTCTCGGGCTCCGGCAAGTCCTCCCTGGCTCTGGGGGTCCTCTATGCCGAGGGCTCCCGGCGCTACCTGGAATCCCTGTCCACCTACACCAGGAGGCGGATGACCCAGGCCCAACGTCCCCAGGTGGAGTCGGTGCGTTTCCTGCCGCCGGCTTTAGCTCTGCGCCAGCGGCCGGGAGTGGGCGGCATGCGATCCACCTTCGGCACTGCCACCGAGCTGCTCAACGTGCTCAGGCTGATGTTCTCCCGGCTGGCCAGCCATGTCTGCCCCAATGGCCATCGCCAGGAGCCCACCCTGGCAGTGGCGGCCGAGATCCCCATCACCTGCCCGATCTGCGGCGCTAAAGTGGAGCCTCCCAGCGCCGAGGAACTGGCCTTCAACTCACTGGGAGCCTGTCCTACCTGCCAGGGGACCGGGACCGTGCGCGAGGTGGACGACGCCACCCTGGTTCCCGATGACAGCCTGACCATCGACCAAGGGGCCGTGGTGCCCTGGCGGACCTTCGGCTTCAACGTCCAGCCCGACATCGTGCGCGAGTTCGGAGTCCGCACCGACGTACCTTGGCGGAATCTGACCGATCGGGAGCGGAAGATCGTCTTCGAGGGCCCGGCTGAAAAGAAGCACATCACCATCACCTCGGTCAAGGGGGTCCATGAGCTGGACTTCACCTTCCGGAACGCACGGTTGACCGTGACCGAGGAGCTCAAGAGGGCCAACGACGACAAGCGCCTGGCCAAGGTGGCCAAGTTCCTGACCGAACGGACCTGCCCGGACTGCAAGGGCACCCGGCTCAACCAACGGGCGCGTCTGCCCGAGATCAACGGGGACAATCTGGCCGAGGTCACCTCCTGGCCCCTGGATAAGGTGCTGGACTGGGGTCGGAGACTGCCGCCCACATTGCCCGAACCTATGCGGCCTATGGCATCGGCCCTCTGCAAGACCCTGGACGAAATGGGCAGGCGGTTGATGCAGCTGGGACTGAGCTACCTGACCCTGGACCGCTCCAGCGCATCACTATCCACAGGTGAGCGGCAGCGGGCCCAGCTGGCCAGGGCTGTGCGCAATGAAACCACAGGCGTGCTCTATGTGCTGGACGAGCCTTCGACCGGCCTGCATCCTGCCAACCTGGAGGGGCTGATAGGGGTCATGCGCGACCTGCTGGCCGACGGTAACTCAGTGGTTTTCGTCGACCACGACGTCAAGGTTTTGCAATCAGCCGACTATCTGATCGAAATGGGTCCCGGAGCAGGCGAGCGCGGCGGCAGGATCCTGGCCCAGGGAGCCCCCGAGCGGATTGCCGCCGTCCCTGACTCGCGCATTGCCGGGTTTTTGGATGGACGCGAGCCCGTTTTGGTACGCGATCGGCATCCCATGCCCGCAGAGAATGAGTGGATCCGTATGCAGGCAGGATCCATTCACACGGTCCAACCGCTGGATTTGGCCATTCCTCGTGGATGCATGACAGCAGTGACCGGCGTATCCGGTTCCGGCAAGACCACCATGATCCTGGAGTCCCTGGTCCCCGCCCTGCAAGCCCGTATCCAGGGCGATCCCATGCCCAAACATGTGCGCAGCCTGGACCCGGCCGGCATCGACCGGGTTCGCCTGGTGGACTCCTCGCCCATCGGCATCAACGTGCGCTCCACGGTGGCCACCTACTCGGGGCTGATGGACCGGTTGCGCCGTCTCTTCGCGGCTACTGACCAGGCGAAAAAGGACAAGCTGGGCATCTCGGCATTCTCATACAACACCGGATCCCTGCGCTGCCCCCAGTGCGACGGAACAGGCCAGATCAGCCTGGATGTACAGTTCCTGCCCGACATTCCGATCACCTGCCCGAGCTGCCATGGTCGGCGGTACCGTCCGGAGGCCGAGCACTACCGTCTGTCCACGCCGACCCATTCGGAGCCTTTGAGCCTGCCCGATCTGCTGGCCATGGAGGTGGGCCGGGCCTTGGAGGTCTTCGCGCATGGCCGCGAGTACACGGCCATCCGCCGAGGCCTGCAGACCCTGAAGGATCTGGGCCTGGACTACCTGACCCTGGGGGAGGATACCCCTTCGCTTTCTGGCGGGGAGGCCCAGCGGCTGAAGCTGTCCAACGAATTGGGCCGCAGGCAGAACGGCTCCATGTTCGTCCTGGACGAGCCCACCACAGGCCTGCATCCCTTGGATGTGCGTGTCCTGATTGGAGTGCTGGAGCGCCTGGTCGGCAAGGGGGCCACGGTGATCTTCATCGAGCACGATCTGGACATGATCGCCAACGCCGACCATGTGGTCGATATGGGCCCGGGAGGCGGCGACCGGGGCGGAAGAATCGTGGCCCAGGGCGACCCTGAATCCGTGGCCCGCAACCCGGATTCGGTGACCGGCCGCTACCTGGCCGACCACCTGCATCTGAGACGTCCCTGAATCCGTCCCGCTTCCTCGAGTGTTGGCCGGTTTCTGGTCGCTCCTGGCTGATAGGCTGAAGTTCCATGGTCAGAGAACATGGAAATTCGCAAGGGCATATCACCAAACACATTTTCGTCACCGGCGGCGTGGTCTCTTCACTAGGCAAGGGACTGACCGCATCCTCTCTGGGCCGACTGCTGAGAAGCCGCGGAATCCGCGTTCTTCAACAGAAGCTGGATCCGTATATCAACGTCGATCCGGGGACCATGAACCCCTTCCAACACGGCGAGGTCTACGTGACCGAGGATGGGGCCGAAACCGATCTGGACATCGGCCACTACGAGCGTTTCACCGACGTCTTCCTCTCCCAGAAGGCCAACGTGACCACTGGTCAGATTTACCAGTCCGTTCTGCGCAAGGAGCGGGCGGGGGAGTACCTGGGCCAGTGCGTCCAGGTCATTCCCCACGTGACCAACGAGATCAAGAGCCGCATGCGGGCCCAGGCCAGTGACGACGTGGACGTGATCATCACCGAGATCGGCGGGACTGTGGGCGACATCGAGTCCCAGCCCTTCATGGAGGCTGCCCGCGAGGTTCGTCGGGACATCGGCCCGGACAACTGCATGTTCGTCCACGTCTCCCTGGTTCCCTACGTGGCCGCCGCCCACGAGCTCAAGACCAAGCCCACTCAGCACTCGGTCATGGCCCTGCGCCAGCTGGGCATCGCCCCTGACGCCTTGGTGCTGCGCTCCGACCGGCCGCTCAACCAGGCCATCAAGGACAAGATTTCCCTGATGTGCGACGTGGATGCCGAGGGCGTGGTCAACTGTGTTGATGCTCCCAGCATCTATGACGTACCCAAGATCCTCTACAAGGAGGGTCTGGACGCCTATGTGGTGCGCAAGCTGGAGCTGCCCTTCCACGATGTCGACTGGAATGAGTGGGAGGATCTGCTGGACAGGGTCCACAACCCCCGGACCAAGGTGGCCATCGCCATCGTGGGCAAGTACATCGACCTGCCTGACGCCTACCTGTCGGTCATCGAGGCGCTGAAGGCCGGCGGCTTCGCCAACCGGTCCCAGGTCCAGGTCAAGCTGGTGGCCGCCGATACCTGCGAGACCATGGACGGCGCCCGCAAGGCCCTGGAGGGCGTGGACGGCATCGTGGTCCCCGGCGGCTTCGGCATCCGTGGCATCGAGGGCAAGATCGGCGCCCTGCGCTACGCTCGCGAGACCGGCCTGCCCGCACTGGGTCTCTGCCTGGGTCTGCAGTCCATGGTCATCGAGTTCGCCCGCCACGTCCTGGGGCTGGAGGATGCCAACTCCTCGGAGTTCGAGCCTGACTGCGAGAACCCGGTCATCGCCACCATGGAGGAGCAGAAGGACATCGTGGCCGGCCACGGCGACATGGGCCACACCATGCGGCTGGGCGCCTACCCGGCAGTGCTCAAGCCCGATTCCCTGGTGGCCCGGCTCTATGGCTCCACCGAGATCTCCGAGCGTCACCGCCACCGCTACGAGGTCAACGTGGCCTACAAGGAGCGGCTGGACAAGGCCGGCCTGCACATCTCGGGCACCAGCCCGGACGGGCAGCTGACCGAGTTCGTGGAGCTCTCCCAGGACCAGCACCCCTTCTATGTGGGCACCCAGGCCCACCCGGAGTTCAAGTCCCGGCCCACCAAGCCGCACCCCCTCTTCGCCGGCCTGGTCAAGGCCAGCCTGGAGCACGGAGGCCAGGAGGCCGCCTGAGGTCAATCCCTTTTCAAAAACGTTGACCATGATCGCCCGTTTCCCTCTTATGGGAGGCGGGCGATTGTCCGTATCGGTGCTTTTGTCAAGAGGGCGGGCTGGATTCCTTAGAGAGCGTAAGCCCAGGTCTGGCGGTTCACTATCGTCCCGGTTATCCTGTAATGGTGTGAACGGCCGCATATGGCGGCCGTGCGTGTGTTAGGAGGTCTCAGCTCGTGGACAGCACCTCGCAGCGGACAGACACATCGCGGGATGTGGAAATGAGCCAGTATGTGGCCGACCGCTCCCGCGTCAACGAAGAAAAAATCAAAAAAGACGACCAGATCATCTCCGAGTTCGGCGACTATACCTATGGCTGGCACGACTCCGATGATGCCGGGCGCAACGCCCACAAGGGCATTGATGAGGACGTGGTCCGGGCCATCTCGGCCGACAAGGGCGAGCCTGATTGGATGCTGCAGATGCGTCTCAAGGGCTATCGGGCCTTCATGGAAAAGCCCATGCCCAAGTGGGGCGTGGATTTAAGCGGGTTCGATGCCGACGACTTCAAGTACTATGTCAAGCCCCTGAAGGAGCAGGCCAAGGACTGGAAGGACCTGCCCGACGACATCCGCACCACCTATGACCGGCTGGGCATCCCCGAGGCCGAGAAGAAGCGGCTGGTCTCCGGTGTTGCCGCCCAGTACGAGTCCGAGGTCATCTACAACTCCATCCGCGATGACTTGCGCAAACAAGGGGTCATCTTCCTGGATACGGACACTGCCTTGAAAGAGTACCCGGACCTCTTCCGCAAGTACTTCGCCACGGTCATCCCCCCGGACGACAACAAGTTCGCCGCACTGAACACGGCGGCCTGGTCGGGCGGATCCTTCGTCTATGTGCCCAAGGGAGTCCATGTGGACATCCCCCTGCAGGCCTACTTCCGTATCAACACACCCAACATGGGCCAGTTTGAGCGCACGCTGATCATTGCCGACGAGGGTTCCTACGTCCACTATGTGGAGGGCTGCACAGCACCCATTTACTCCACTGACTCTTTGCACGCGGCCAACGTGGAGATTGTGGTCGAGCCCCACGCCCGTGTGCGCTACACCACGGTCCAGAACTGGTCCAACAACGTCTACAACCTGGTCACCCAGCGCGCCTATGTGCGCGAGGGCGGCACCATGGAGTGGGTGGACGGCAACATCGGGTCCAAGGCGACCATGAAATATCCGGCCTGCATCCTGGCCGAGCCCTACGCCAAGGCCGAGACCCTCTCCCTGGGCTTCGCCGGCAAGGGGCAGTACCAGGACACGGGCGCCAAGATGATTCACCTGGCACCCCATACCTCATCCACCATCGTCTCCAAGTCCATCTCCCGCAACGGGGGAAGGGCCGCATACCGGGGCCTGGTCAAGATCATCAAAGGCGCCGAGAAGTCCTCCTCCTCGGTGGTCTGCGACGCCTTGCTGGTGGACGACTACTCCCGCTCGGATACCTACCCGCACGTGGATGTTCGCGAGGACGACGTCTCCATGGCCCACGAGGCCACCGTCTCCAAGGTCTCCGAGGACCAGCTCTTCTATCTGATGAGCCGCGGCCTGGAGGAGAAGGAGGCCATGGGCATGATCGTGCGCGGGTTCGTGGAGCCCATTTCCCGGCAGCTGCCCATGGAGTACGCGTTGGAGCTTAACCGTTTGGTCGAATTGCAGATGGAGGGTTCGGTAGGCTGATGTCACAAAACAGCGAAATAACCATTCCGCATGCGGATCCAAAGGATCCCTACGCTTTCCCGGCCACTATGCCGTCCAGTGCCGACAAGGAGCCACGTTCCTTCAACCCTGATGACTTCCCCATGCCCACCCGCAAGCAGGATGACTGGCGGTTCACCCCCATCGACCGGATGGAGGAGTTCTTCGCTGTCTTCAAGCCCAGCGGTCTGACCAAGGTCTCAGTCACCATGATCGACGGGTCCGAACCGCCCACAGATCAGGTCAGCTTCAGCCGGATTCCCATGAATCAGGCTCCCTGCGGCACCGTCCTCAAGCCCAGCGACCGAGCGGCAGCTGTGGAGTGGGCGAGCGGCAGGCAGGCGACTGTGGTCAACCTCAAGGGCACGCTGGATCAGCCTGTGCTGGTCCGTGTCAACGGTGGCGGCCTCGATCTGGATGCTTTCCACCTGGTGATCAAGGCCGAAGCGGGCACCAAGGCCGATCTGGTGGTCGAGCACCAGGGCCAGGCACGTCTGGCTGAGGGTGTTGAAATCGACATCGGTGACAATTCGCAGATGTCGACCACCTTCATTCAGGAGTGGGACAAGGGCAGCAAGCATATCGGCAACCACCGCATTCACCTGGGTGCCGAGGCCTCCCTGCGTCACTCCGTGGTCAGTCTGGGTGGAGACGTCGTGCGGCTGCGCATGGACCAGGACTTCGGCGGCGAGCAGGGTGACCTGAACATGCTGGGCATCTACTTCGTCGATCCCGGCCAGCACATGGAGCATCGAACCATGGTGGTGCACAACCATCCCAATTGCAAGTCCCGTGTGGTCTACAAGGGGGCCCTGGACGGAATCGGCGCGCACACCACCTGGGTGGGCAACGCGCTCATTCAGCCCACGGCGCCTGGAACCGACTCCTATGAGCTCAACCGGAACCTGGTGCTCACCCCTGGGGCCATCGCCGATTCCGAGCCCAACCTGGAGATCGAGAACGGCGACATCATCGGGGCAGGCCATGCAAGCTCGGTCGGACGCTTCGACGATGAGGAGCTCTTCTACCTGCAGTCCCGTGGCATTCCCGAACAGGAGGCCCGCAAGCTGGTGGTTCGTGGCTTCTTCGGCGAACTGGTGGAGGAGATCGACGTCCCCAGCGTCTCCGGGCACCTGATGGGGGTCATCGACCGCAGGCTGGCGGCCGGCGAGGATCAAGAGATGCAGCACGTTTTGGAGGAGAACTGACATGTCCACATTGGAAATCAAGGATCTGCACGTCTCGGTGGAGACCAAGGAGGGTCGCAAGCAGATCCTCAAGGGGGCCACGCTGACCGTCCACTCCGGTGAGACCCACGCCATCATGGGGCCCAACGGTTCGGGCAAGTCCACCCTGGCCTACACCCTGGCCGGCCATCCCAAGTATGAGGTCGACTCGGGCCAGGCCCTGCTGGATGGGCGGGATCTGCTCAAGATGACCCCGGACGAGCGGGCCAAGGCCGGGCTCTTCCTGGCCATGCAGTACCCGGTCGAGGTGCCTGGCGTATCCATGACCAATTTCCTGCGTACCGCCAAGACCGAGGTCGACGGCAAGGCCCCGGCCATCCGCCAGTGGACCAAGGATCTGAATGAGGCCATGAAGCGGCTGCGCATGGATCCCAAGTTCGCCCAGCGCTCGGTCAACGAGGGCTTCTCCGGCGGTGAGAAGAAGCGCGCCGAGGTCCTGCAGCTGGAGCTGCTCAAGCCCAAGTTCGCCGTCCTGGACGAAACTGATTCCGGACTGGACGTTGATGCCTTGCGCATCGTCTCGGAAGGTGTCAACAGGGCCAAGGAGAACACCGGCATGGGCGTGCTCATGGTCACCCACTACACCAGGATCCTCAAGTACATCAAGCCTGATATCGTCCACGTCTTCGCCGACGGCCGCTTTGTGAAGACCGGTGGCCCCGAGCTGGCCGACACCCTGGAGGAGACCGGGTATGACCAGTACCTGCCTGAGGGCGCCGACTCGGAATCGGCCCTGGCCTGAGGATGAGAGAAGAGGTCCGCAATGGTCATCGATGACAGCATTCGCCAGCAGTTTCCGATTCTGGACCAGCAGGTGCATGGACACCCTCTGGTCTACTTGGACTCGGCTGCCACTGCCCAGAAGCCCCTGGCGGTCATCGATGCCGTTCGGGACTTCTACTTGAAGGACAACGCCGGGGTGCACCGGGGTGCCCATGAGCTGGCGGCCCGCAGCACCATGGCCTTCGAGCATGCCCGCTCCCGTGTGGCCGCCCTGGTAGGGGCAGAGGGCCAAGAGGGCGGCGAGGAGATTGTGGTCACCGCCGGTGCCACGGCCGCACTGAACCTGCTGGCCACGGCCTTCGGCAACGCCAGCCTGGGTCGCGGTGGGAAGGCGGCACGTCGATTCGCCTTGAAGCCTGGCGATGAAGTGGTGGTCAGCAAGGCCGAGCACCACTCGGTCCTCCTGCCCTTCCAGGAGCTCTGCTACCGGACCGGAGCGGTCCTCAGGTATTTCGATCTGGATCCGGAGGGCCGTGTTCTGGCCGATACCGCCGACCAGGTCATTACCGAGCGCACCAAGGTGGTCGCCGTCACCCACGTCAGCAATGTGACCGGTGCCATCACCGACATAAAGCCCATCGTCCGCCGTGCCCATCAGGTGGGCGCCCTGGTGGTGCTGGACGTTTGCCAGTCGGTGCCTCATCTGCCTGTCGATCTGCACGCCATGGATGTGGACTTCGCTGCCTGGAGCGCCCACAAGATGTATGGCCCGACCGGTGTGGGCTTCCTCTATGGCCGTAGGGAGCTCCTGGAGGCCCTGCCTCCGGCATCATTCGGCGGTTCCATGGTGGAGTTGGCCTATCTGGATCGTCCTGCCAGCTATATGGATCCCCCGGCTCGGTTCGAGGCCGGTACACAGCCGGTGGCACAGATGATCGGGGCCGGAGTAGCCGCCGATTGGCTGATGGATTTGGGCATGGATAAGGTGGCCGAACATGAGAAGGCCATCACCGCCGGTCTGTTGAGGCTGGGGGAGTTGGACGGAGTGCGCATCCTAGGTCCGACCACACCAGAGGACCGGATCGGCACGGTCGCTTTCGACGTTCAGGGAGTCCATCCCCACGACGTAGGCCAGTACGTGGATTCACGCGGCATTGCCATCCGCGTGGGGCACCACTGCGCTCAGCCGGTGCATCGTCACTTTGGCCTGATGGCCTCCAACCGGGCCTCTACCGGCGTCTACAATACTGTGGCCGACACGGATGCCCTGCTGGATGCCGTCTCCGGTGTCCGCAGCTTCTTCAAAGTGGGCTGAGGGTCTTCACCGGCGGCACATTGACGGTTTTAGCAAAGACTTACTGGTAGGTTTAAGGACATGGCGGATTTCGGGATGGATGACGAAGAACTGGAGCAGATGTACCAGGAGGTGATTCTGGACGCAGCCCGTGATCCTCACGGGCGCGTAGGGGATCAGGCTGATGGGGGAGGAGACTCCGATGGCGACGGCGTGACCATCCGGGTGGAGCACGAGGCCTGCCTGGCTGCCGAGTCCCATCAGTTCAATCCCACCTGCGGGGACCAGGCCACCATCCATGTGGAAGTGGCGCCTGGCGAGCAGGGCGGCCCCGACCTCATCCAGCGAATCGTCTGGCAGGGTTCAGGCTGTTCCATCAGCCAGGCCAGTCTGTCCATCATGGTGGATCTGGTCCAGGGGCAGACCGTTGATCATGCCATGGACCTGGCTGCCGACTTCCGCAGGCTCATGGAATCTCGCGGAGCTGGACTTGAGGATGAGCAAGCCGAGGATGCCCTTGGCGATGCCATGGTCTTCCAGGGTGTGTCCAAGTACCCCATGCGAATCAAGTGCGCTCTGCTGGGTTGGGAGGGCATGAAGGCCTCGGTGGCCCAGGCCCTGTCGGCTGGACGTGAGGGCGGCGAAGGTGAGAAGGAGGAGCAGGTATGAGTGGCAATACGAATCTGGTTCCCGAGCCCCAGGACTCCATCCTGGCCTCGGTGGGCAGGGCCATTAGCGACCCTGGCACGGCGCAGGCTCTGGCCAGCAATCCCCTGGGCGCGGAGACGGTTCTGAAATCGGCCGAGGGCACTTCCATGCGTAAGGTCGATGGCCAGGAGGATAAGAAGTCCGATTCGGCCAAGTCTGACGATAAGCCTGTTGACGCAGCTACCCCTGAAGCTTCCACTGAAGGTGCGTCGGCTGGACAGGGTTCGAATGTAGAATCCGCGGAAAGTGCGTCAGCCACCAATGGTGAGAAGCCTGCGGATCAGAATGCAGCTGATGCCGAGGCTGCTGCTGAGGAGGCCATCCCTCTGAAGGCAGTTGACGACATCGGCCGGGCCACTGCAGAGGATGTCAGGGAGGCCCTGCACCAGGTCATCGATCCCGAGCTGGGTATTGATGTTGTCGATCTGGGCTTGGTCTATGGCATTGAAATCGACGAACTGGGACGGGCCATCATTACCATGACCCTGACCACGCCGGCCTGCCCGTTGACTGACCTGATCGAGGATCAGTGTGCCAGCGTCCTGGCGGGCCTGGTCGAGGAGTTCCGCATCGATTGGACCTGGTCGCCACGTTGGACCCTGAACATGATCACCCCTGAGGGTCGTGAACAATTGGCCGCCATCGGCTTCAACTTCGAGAACATGCCCACCTATCAGTGAGACCATCCGCCCGGTAGATGGTTTCGGGTCCTCCCATGTGAATATACTGATGATTCCGGTCCGCCGTGACCGGCACGGCGCACGAGAGAAAGCACAGTGAAATGGCATTGTCCATGGGCTGGAAACTGCACGGCGACGGGAAAACATTGGCTCCGGGCGAAGTGGTGGAACCCGATGAGCGACTCACATGGCCACGTACGGCTGGCATCGGTGCACAGCATGTCATCGCCATGTTCGGCTCCACTTTCCTGGTTCCCATTCTGACTGGATTCGACCCCTCCACCACCCTCTTCTTCACGGCCATGTCCACGGCCCTCTTCCTGCTGATCAACCGCAACCGCCTGCCTTCCTACCTGGGCAGCTCCTTCGGCTTCATCGCCCCGGTCCTGGCAGTGACCACCGCCCACAAGGGTCTGGCTGTGGCCTCCTTCGGGATCATGGTCACCGGCGCCCTGCTCTTCCTGATTGGTCTGATCGTCCACTTCGCAGGTTCGCGATGGATCGATATGATCATGCCCCCGGTGGTCAACGGTGCCATCGTCGCCATCATCGGCTTCAACCTGGCCCCCTCGGCCTGGAAGAACTTCAAGTCTGCCCCGCTGACCGCACTGGTCACCCTGGTGGCCGTCATGTTGATAGCGGTCCTCTTCAAGGGTCTGATTGGCCGTCTCAACATCCTTCTGGGAGTCATCGTCGGCTACATCTTCGCGGTCACCCAGGGCCAGGTCGACTTCGCGGCTGTGGAGAAGGCCGCCTGGTTCGGTCTGCCTCACTTCCACACTCCTCAGGTCGACCCATCAGTCCTGGCTATGTTCATCCCCGTGGTGCTTGTCCTGGTGGCCGAGAACATCGGTCATGTCAAGTCGGTGGCCCTGATGACCGGCCGCGATTATGACGACCAGATCGGCACCGCCCTGATGGCCGACGGTCTGGGCACCACGCTGGCCGGGCTGGGCGGAGGCTCGGGCACCACCACATACGCGGAGAACATCGGCGTCATGGCCGCCACCAAGGTCTACTCCACGGCCGCCTACTGGTGCGCCGCGATTTTCGCCTTCCTGCTCTCCCTTTGCCCAAAGTTCGGGGCCATCATCAACACCATCCCCACCGGCGTTCTGGGCGGGGTCACCACCATGCTCTATGGCATGATCGGCATGCTTGGGATCCGAATCTGGGTGGAGAACAAGGTGGACTTCGGCAAGTCCGTCAACATGACCGTTGGCGCCGTCGTCATGATCGTGGGCATCGCCGACTTCACCTTCGCGGTGGCCGGAGTCAGCTTCAACGGTATCGCCATCGGCTCGGTCGCCACGCTGGTCATGTACCACGGTCTCAAGGCCATTGGTCGTTGGCGGGGAACCATCGATCCGGACGATTATATTCATGAGGATTCGCAGGCCGTCTCACAGCAGAGCTGATTGCGTCGAGGGCATTCGTCTTTCGCGGCTGTCTGATACTTGAAGATGCCTGATGTCAAGGTTGGCTCGATGCAGAAAATCACCTGATGTCAATGGTTCCCCGATATTAGGTGCCCGGTTATGAGGCGAAGCGGCGGAGGGCAGTAGGAATTTGCTACATTTCATAGGGCTCAGTCGTTGGCTTGGTCAGCTGGCTGGCTTGGTTGGTTGCTTGACTGGCTGATTTGGATTGATCGGTCAGTTGCCCGGCTTGGTCAGCCAGCAAGACTCAGTTGGCACGCTCGGGTCTGGTCGCGTAGAAAGCCACGGCGCTTGAGGCAGCCACGTTCAGGCTGTCCACCTCGTGGCTCATGGGAATGCGCACAGTCAGGTCCGCCCGGGCGATGGTCCTGCGGCTCAGCCCGTCACCTTCGGTGCCGAAGATCAGAGCCAGACGCTCAATCTGGTCAGGCCCAGGACCCAGTCGTTCAGCCAGTTCATCCAGGCTGATGGCATCCGGGTTCAGGGCCATGGCCGCCGTGGTAAAGCCCAGATCGTGTAGTTGGCGCATGCCCTGGTCGGGCCATGCGTGGATGTCGTCGCCGCCGATTCTGGTCCAGGGAACCTGAAAGACGGTGCCCATGGAGACACGCGCGGCCCTGCGGTAAAGGGGGTCGGAGCAGGAGGGGGTGACCAGGACCGCGTCCACCTGCAGGGCTGCCGCGGAACGCATCAGAGCGCCGATGTTGGTGTGATCAACAATGTTCTCCATGACGGCCACCCGCCTTGCCGATCGGCAGATCTGCTCCACAGTGGGCAGAGGCCAGCGTCGCATGGCGGCCAGCGCGCCTCGATGGAGCCGGTAGCCGGTGATGGTCTTCAGCTGTGCAGGGCTGGCCACATAGACGGGAACGTCCGGTCCGAAGGCTGCATCCACCTGGTCGAACATGGAGCGCATCCCATCCAGCCAAGGTTCCTCAACCAGGAAGGAGATCGGCTCAACTCCGGCATCCAGGGCGCGGGAGATAACTTTGGGGGACTCGGCGATGAACAGGCCCTTAGCGGGTTCCAGGCGGTTGCGCAGCTGCGGTTCGGTCAGCCTGGTGTAGGCCTCGATTCTGTCATCCTCGATGGAGTCGATTCTCACCTTGAGCACGCCTGCCGTTCCTCCTTCTGGTCCTGGTAACAGCATAGGCGGTGCAACCGAAAACCAAGCGTGGGTCATGTTCGATGAAGAACGGGAATATCAAGTCAGAAAGAGCCGTTTTGATAAGCTGCATCGACGAAAAACAACGATTCCAGCCATACATGGATGCGTGAATTCTCTATGTGACTCTTATTTTCAATAAATATGGATATTTAGGAAGGATGCTAAAGGAAGCGGCCTCTTTGTGGGGGAATTGAGTGTCCGGAACGGGAGTTGAACCCGTACGCCTGTATATATATAGGCACTAGCACCTCAAGCTAGCGCGTCTACCATTCCGCCACCCGGACAGGTGCGTAATCGCAACGGAGATAATCATAGCATCTAAGGCGACATTGCGCACTGGGCGATTGGAGGAGCGTGTCGTCAAAGAGAGCGCTTTTCGGTGGCGGGCTGTAGCCTGACACCATGACTGCACCCCTCTTCCTGCTGGATCCCGACCACGATGACTCCCCACTGGCCAGCGATGAGCTCCACACTGGCTGGCGCCTGACCCTGCCCGAGCACATCCGTCGCCATGCACTGGGCTCCATGAGGTTGAAGAACGGTGACCAGCTGGATCTTTCAGATGGGGGCGGACTGCGCATCGGCGCTCTGGTCAGGGATGCTTCGACCGGCTTGGTGGAGGTCACAGCTGTAGGGCGGCAGGCACCTCCCGAAAAGGAACTGATTCTTGTTCAGGCCCTGGCCAAGGGTGGCAGGGACGAGGAGGCCATCGACATGGCCACACAGATCGGGGTGGATCAGGTCATCCCCTGGCAGGCTGACCGGTCCATAGCCAAATGGCGGCCCGGCCGCAACGACAGGCACTGGCAGGCCACCTTGGACGCTGCCACCGAACAGAGTCGTAGGGCCTACCGACCTCGACTACTGGACAAGTTGGACAGCCATGGTCTGGTCTCCTGGTGCCGGAAGGCGACCGATCGAGGAGGCCTGGTCCTGGTTCTGCACCAGGATGCCGACCTGGGATGGGATGCGGTCCGTAACCGTGTCGACAGACTGCCGGCTGGCTCCTCGGTCGCCGTGGTTGTGGGTCCCGAGGGCGGGATTGCGGATCAGGAGGTCCAGGCCATGATGAGGGAGGGGGCCCTGCCGGTCCGATTGGGCGGCAACATCCTCCGGGCTGCTTTGGCCGGACCTGTGGCCCTGACCCTGCTGGCGGACATGCTGGGTCGCTGGCAGTCAGAAGCCCCTGAGCCCAGCGCATGAAGTCGCACGCAATATACATCCTCGCCCATAAGATGGAAAACAGAGAAAACAGCAAAAACAGCAATATCGGCAAACACTAAGGAGTGGTCATGAGCGATGACGATCGACAGGAGGACTGCATTTTCTGCAGAATCGTGGCAGGGGAGGTCCCCAGCGAAAAGGTCTACGAAGATGAGACCGTTTACGCTTTTAAGGATGCCAACCCCAAGGCCGCCATTCATGTCCTGATCGTCCCGCGTCATCATTATGGTTCAGTTGCCGAATTGGCCAAGGCTGATCCTGACACTCTTGCCCACATCGTCCAGGTGGCGCAACAGATTGCCGACCAGGACTTCCATGGAGCCTACCGGTTGATTTTCAACACGGGAGAGGATGCCGGCCAGTCCGTCTTCCATGTCCACGCCCACGTCCTGACCGGACAGGTGCTGCCCGAATGAGGTCCATGTTCACCGTCGTCATCGTGCAGGAAGGGAATCCGTGGCGGTAACTACGCGAACCCTTGAGATTCCGGAGGGAATCGACCCGGTTCAGGTGCTGGGGCCAGAGGATGCAGTCATCGACAGGATTGAGCGTGCCTTCCCGGCAGTGTCCATCCTGGTTCGTGGCAATCGGATCATGCTGCGCGCACAGGACCGACAGGGCGACGTTCAGGCGGCTCAGATCCGGGATTTACTGACCGAACTCATGCAGACCGCCGATCAGGTTCCCGTGGATGCCGATCAGGTGGGGCGAATACTGGACCACCGCCGTTTGGGGGCCGTTGACACTTACTCCCACCCAGAAGAGCAGAAAATTACAGATAACAATGCTGCAGACCAAACCCTTGTAGACCACAGAACCCAGGATCGGACTACGACAGACAGTACTTCTGCAGACCGCAGTTATCGGGGAACAAGCGTTGCAGAACCGGATGAGGACAGCACCCTGGAAGACGTCGACCAATCCCGTCAGGTTGCCGCCAGGGCAGTTCGTAGCCGCCCCCTGACCCAGGCCTCCAAGGGTCCGATTAGACCCAAGACCGCTGGCCAGTCCGCCTATGTGGCGGCTATTGAGACGCATACCATCACCTTCGGCATTGGCCCGGCTGGAACTGGCAAGACCTATCTGGCGGTGGCCAAGGCGGTTCAGGAATTTCGGGCCGGACGCATCGGGCGCATCATTCTGACCAGGCCTGCCGTGGAGGCGGGGGAGAGTCTGGGCTTCCTGCCTGGCACCCTCAATGAGAAGGTGGATCCCTACCTGCGGCCCCTCTATGATGCCCTGGCTGACATGTTGGGCACCTCGCGGCTCCACCGTCTTCTGGCCGACGAGACCATTGAGGTGGCCCCGCTGGCCTATATGCGCGGGCGCACCTTGAATGATGCCTTCGTCATCCTGGACGAGGCGCAGAACGCCACTCGCAGGCAGATGAAGATGTTCCTGACCCGCCTGGGCTTCAACACCAAGATGGTCATCACCGGCGACGTCACCCAGGTGGATCTGGGCGGGCCAGCATCTGGTCTGGCCACCATAGAAGATGTGCTGCGCGGCATCGACGATATCGCCTTTGTGCACCTGCAGGCGGCTGATGTGGTGCGTAATCGGCTGGTCGGGCAGATTGTCCGGGCCTACGACCGTGCTGATCGGGCCCGCAGCCGGGGACGGGAGCAGGCATGAGCGTAGAAGTGACCAACGAGACCCAGTGGCTGATCGATGCCAAGACCTTCTCTGACCTAGGGGTATGGGTTTTGGACCAGATGCAGGTGAGCACGCAGTCCGACATGACCATCATCTTCAACGATCCCGAGCCCATGGCGGTGCTGCACGAGCGCTGGATGAACCTGGCCGGCCCTACTGATGTCATGAGCTTCCCCATGGACGAGCTGCGCCCCGGTGACGAGAACCATCGACAGGAGGGCATCCTGGGCGACATTGTCATCTGCCCCTGGGTGGCTGCCCAGCAGGCCCTGGCAGCCGGCCATTCCACCATGGAGGAGATGCTGCTGTTGGCCATTCACGGCACCCTGCACCTGCTGGGATACGACCACGCCAGCAGGGAGCAGGAGGCGCAGATGTTCGGTCTGCAACGCCAGCTGCTGCTGACCTTCCTGGCTCTGCGCCAGGGGCCTATCGTTGATGCCGCGCTGCCGGCCGGGGCCACCAACGCTCTCGAGATCTATGAGCGGTACGGCCGTGGTGCCCATCAGAGAGGCAGATCCCATGAGTGAACGGACTATCGTCGCCCTGGTGATCATGGCTCTGGCCGCCATCGCCCTGGTCGTACTCTCCCTGGCGCTGGCCGAGGCCCAGGGGGCGCTCAACCGGGTGACCCGATCCAGTCTCAACAATTTGATCCTGGGCCTGCAGACCGACCAGGAACTCAGCCAGTTCGCCAGGATGAAGCGGATCGACCGCATTCACCAGGCCCAGAGCCTGATTTCCCAGCGGCAGGTGACGGGAAGCGCCTGTGCCTTTTTCCGCATAATCTGTGACATCATGGTCGGTGTCCTGGTGGCCTGCATGGCTGCTCTTGGTGGCCTACCCCTCTGGGAACAGCTGCTGTGCGGGGTGATCATGGCCATCCTGGTGGCCGCCGTCTCCGTCACCCTGGGTCCGCATGGCCGCTCCCGCCAGCCCATGGAGGCACTGCTCAAGCACGTTCGCCTGGTCGGGCTGGCCGTTCTTCTGACGCCTTTCAAGCGCCGTCGGCAGGCTGAAGCCCGCTCCCGCAAAAACCATCGCGGCGACCTTTCCGACGACGAGGAGCTGGAGAAAATCCAGATCGAACAGGGCCGTGCCATGGTCGACCAGCTGGTGGAGGCCGGTGCCTTCGATCCGGAAATCTCCGAGATGCTG
The DNA here is from genome assembly GCF_016101165.1 of Bifidobacterium sp. W8114. Lineage (NCBI taxonomy): Bacteria > Bacillati > Actinomycetota > Actinomycetes > Bifidobacteriales > Bifidobacteriaceae > Bifidobacterium > Bifidobacterium sp. W8114. The sequence continues at coordinate 490,814 of NZ_JACFRA010000001.1, forward strand.
AAGAACGTGTTGACCCTGTCGACCACACTGACCCGCGAGATCATGGTCCCTCGCACCGACATGATTTGCATCTCAAAGGATGCCAGTCTGGATTCGGCCATGAAGCTTTTCTCCCGGTCGGGATTCTCACGTATTCCTGCCATCGGGGACGACGTAGATGACCTGGTCGGCATCGTCTACCTGAAGGACGTGGTCCGGGCCCTGGCCTTCAACCACAAGGGTGACAGATCGGTCGCCTCCATCATCCGTCGGCCCGTTCTGGTGCCAGAGTCCAAGCCGGTGGACGACCTCTTCCACTACATGCAGCGCTCCCGCCACCACCTGGCTGTGGTTGTGGACGAGTACGGGGGCATCGCAGGCCTGGTCACCATTGAGGATGCCATTGAGCAGATCGTGGGTGAGCTGGAGGACGAGCACGACCGGGTCCAGCACGACGAGCCCAAGCAGATTGGTCCGCACACCTGGCAGCTGCCGGTCCGCACGCCCATCGCCGACCTGGAGGAGCTTTACGAGATCACCATCGATGAGGACGATGTGGATACGGTCTACGGTCTGCTGACCAAACTGCTGGGCTCCGTGCCCGTCTCAGGCTCGTCGGCGGTGACGCGCGGTATTAGGCTGACCGCAGGCGAGGCGGTCGGCCGCCGCAAGAAGATCGCCACCATCGTGGTCGAACCAGCCAACGGATCCAGCATCGCCCTGGAGGACGGTGCAGAACAAGAAGACGAACAGGCCGACAGGGATCAACCCGAGCAGGACAGTCAGGAGAATTCATGACCAAGGAAGAACAGAGCGATGCCAAGGTGCCGGTCCACCGATCGGGATTCGTGGCAGTAGTGGGCCGACCCAATGTGGGCAAGTCCACCCTCATGAACGCCCTGGTGGGCAGGCCCATCGCCATAGCTTCCTCCCGGCCGGAGACTACCCGCAAGGCCATCCGGGGGATTATGACCCGTCCTGAAGCCCAGGTGGTCCTGGTGGACACCCCAGGCATTCACCGTCCTCGCACCCTGCTGGGCCAGCGGCTCAACGACGTGGTGGAGGCCTCCCTTTCGGACGTGGACGCCATTGCATTTCTGCTGCCTGCCGATCAGGCCATCGGCCCCGGCGACCGCCGCATTCTCAGCCGGCTGCGGTCCGACTTCGCCCGCAAGGACAAGGACGGCAAGTGGGTCTGGCGAAAGCCTTTGATTGCCGTAGTGACCAAGATTGACCAGCTGAGCAAAGGCCAACTGGTGGACAAGCTCCTGGAGATTGGCAACTTTGCCGACTTCTCGCAGATTGTTCCGGTCAGCGCACTGGAGGCTGACAACGTGGACGAGGTGGCCCAGGTGTTGATGGATGCCATGCCCGAGGGACCTCAGCTCTACCCTGACGACCAGCTGACCGAGGAGCGTCCCGAGGATATGATTGCAGAGATGGTCCGCGGAGCCTACCTGGAGGAGCTCGACGACGAGCTGCCCCACTCCCTGGCCGTCCGTGTGGAGTCCATTGAGCCGGATTCGGAGGGCGGGCGCGACACGGTTCACATCGGCATTTATGTAGAGCGCGACTCCCAGAAGCCCATCGTCATCGGACGGGGGGCCGAGCACCTGGTACGGGTGAAGAAGAAGCTGCGGACCGCCGTCAACCGGACTATGGGCCGCAAGGTCCGGTTGGATCTGCACGTCAAGGTGGCCCGCAACTGGCAGACCGACCCCAAGCAGCTGGAGCGCCTGGGGTTCTGATCCTGCTCAGCGGCGGGGTGCCGGGGTGCGCTTGGCCGTGTACATCCGGGTGTTGAGCAGGTCGGCGTAGCGCTCGATGACCTTGGGCCGAATCACCTTCATGGATGGTGTCATCAGTCCGTTGTCCTGCGTGAACTCCTCGGGCAGGATGATGAACTTGCGGACCGACTCGGCCCGTGAGACCCCTTCGTTGGCCCGGTCCACATACTCCTGGACCTCGGCCCGGACCACTGCGTTCTGCGCCGCCTCCTGCAGGGACATGTTGCGATCCAGGCCCTTGGAGGCCAGCCAGGGCCGCAGAGCGGACTCGTTCAGGGTGACCAGGGCCGAGATGAAGGGCCGCTTGTCGCCCAGAACCAGGGCCTGGGAGACGATCTCGGAACGCTCGATGACCTCCTCTATGGGCCTGGGGGAGACGTTCTTGCCGCCGGCCGTGATGATCAGGTCCTTCTTGCGTCCGGTCAGGAAGAGGAACCCATCACGGGAGAGCCGCCCCAGGTCGCCTGTGGCGTACCAGCCGTCCTCGGTGAAGGAATCGCGGGTGGCCTCCTCGTTCTTGTGGTAGCGGTGGAATACGCAGACGCCCTTGATCTGCACCTCGCCGTCCGAGGCGATGCGGATGGTGAATCCCGGGAAGGGGATGCCCACCGAGCCCCTGTGGTAGGGGGTGCCCAGGGGATTGAAGGCGCAGGGTGCGGTGGTCTCGGTCAGGCCGTAGCCCTCGTAGACCGGCACATTGGCGCCGCGGAAGAAGCCCAACAGTTCAGGGTCCAGGGGAGCGCCTCCGGAGACGATCCACTTGGCCCGTCCGCCCAGCACCTGGCGTAGGGAAGAATAAACCAGCGGGTCGTAGAGGGCTCGCCGCAGGGCGCTGCGCCTGGTCGGCCAGCCCTTACGGGAGATGTCCTCCATATAGGTGCGTGCCGCCCGTGCCGCCCCGTTGAAGATCCTGCCCTTGATGCCATGCCCGGCCTTTTGGGATGCGGCGTTGTAGACCTTTTCGAAGACCCTGGGTACGCCGATGATGACCGTGGGCTTGGACTCCTGCAGGTCCGACAGCAGGGTGGCCAGTCCGGAGGAGATGTACACGTGCATGGTCCCGTAGACGACCCCGTAGCTGATGGCCCGGGCGAAGGTGTGGGCCTGGGGCAGGAAGAGCAGGATGGATCCATCCGGATCGTGGGTCAGATTGGGGATGAAGGCGTTCAGGTTTCTGGCCAGCTGGCAGTAGTGTTCATGGGTCATCTCCACGCCCTTGGGGGCCGCTGTGGAACCGGAGGTGTAGACGATGGAGCAGAGGTCCGTCTTCCGTATGGAATTGATCCGCTCGTCGAGTTCGGCATCGCTGACCGATTCCCCATAGGCCTGCAACTCCTGCAGGGCACCGGACTCCAGGCAGGCGATCCGCTCCAGGGTGGGGCACTCCTTGTCGGCTCCTTCGGCCTTGGCCCGCATCTCAGCGGTCTGCACCACCAGCAGCCTGGCATCGGAGTTGTTGACGATGAATCGGATCTGCTCGGCCGAATCGGTGTCGTAGATGGTGGCGATGACCCCGCCGATGGACAGGACGGCGGCGTCCACGATGTCCCACTCGTAGCTGGTCCTGCACATGAAGGCCACGGCATCACCCTTTTTCAGCCCGTAGTGCAAGAAGCCCTTGGCGGTGGTCCTGATGTCGTGCAGAATCTCTCGGCCGGTCCGGTAGGTCCAGCTCCCGTTCTCCACGAAGTGCAGGACCGGCTGGTCTGGGGTGCGGCGGGCCCGGTCGGCGTAGATGTCATAGACGGTCATGTCGTCAGGCACTGGTCCCATGCCGGCGGTGGTTGCCGAAAGCAGTCCCGAGGCCGGATCCATTCTCGAGGTCGTGGCGTAGTCGGCCGACCAGAAATGCGTGTTGGGCAGGGAGAGGGACTCCTCGGCGGTCCGAGGCGCGGCCTGTGACGGATTCGCATTCTCCTCGCCATTCGGTCCCTCCCCATGACCCACCTGGTGTGCCACAAAAGATTTGACCGATGCTAGTAACGACACGTTGTCTCCTTCAATAATCGCGGGATATGTCCAGAATAGCCGCCTACTTGGAGAAGGGCGGGCCCGGTGCTAGAGTAGCCACGTTGCTTTGGCGAGGGAGGCTTCATGGCCTCCGTTATCGACTCGGCTGGATCATCGGCGTCCTTTCCTTTTGGGCGGTCCGGAATCCGACGCGGCGATGCGCCAGGACCGGCCCAGGTCGGTCTTGAGGAACCATTCAAGGAAGGAAGCCAACATGGCTAATACCATTAAGCTCGAGGGCGAAGTCCGCGATCAATTCGGCAAGGGGGCGGCACGCCGCATGCGCGTGGCCCAGCAGATTCCCGCCACCATCTACGCCGGTGGCGCCCAGCCCGACTACATCAAGCTGCCCATGCGCGAGACCACTCTGGCTCTGCGTCGCGCCAATGCCCTCTTCTCCATCAGCTTCGGCGAACAGACCAAGACGGCCGTGGTCAAGGACGTGCAGCGCAACCCGGTCAAGCGCCAGGTGGAGCACATCGACTTCTATGAGGTCCGCGCCGGCGAGAAGGTCACCGTGGAGGTGCCCGTCTTCGTCAGCGGCGAGACCAAGGGCGCTGCCGTGGCCCTGATTGACACCCAGAACCTGCAGGTCCGGGCTGACGTGTCCAACCTGCCCGAGCGCATCGACATCAGCGTTGAAGGCCTGGCCGAGGGTGACAAGATCCTGGCCAAGGACATCAAGCTGCCCGAAGGTTCCGAGCTGATCATCGACGATATGGAGGAATCCATCGTCTCCGTCGAGATCCCCAAGGAGGAGAGCCTGGAGACCCCCACCGAGGAGACCGATCAGGCCGAGGCGGAAGCTGCTCCGGAGGCCGACGACCAGGGCGAGTGAACCCAAAGGTTCAATTTGCAAGGCCGTGGGATCATCACGATCCTGCGGCCTTTTTGTCCAAGACGGTCACAATGCGAAATGCGCCGGACAGGTCAAGGCCTGCCTATGCGATAGTTCGGGTACCGGGCATCGCCACAAGCATCGCACCCGAGCAACCAAATACAGTAGCAAGAAGAAGTGGTAGATAATGGCAGAGCAATCACATCACGACCCGAAGGCACTCAATGAGTTGGCGGACGCTTTCAAGGTCATTCCCAACGATCATCCCGCCTCTGACGAGGAGCGTGCCCGGCTGATTGACAAGCCCGCCTTCGGCCAGCTCTTCTCGGACAATATGACCCACATGGGATGGACTTCGGAAGGCGACTGGAAGGATCGCAGGGTTGAGCCCTACGGACCGATCAGCCTGGATCCGGGGGCCTCGGTGCTTCACTACGCCCAGGAGGCCTTCGAGGGACTCAAGGCCTACTACCACGACGACGGTTCCATCTGGCTCTTCCGGCCTGATGCCAACGCACAGCGCTTCTACAACTCAGCCAAGCGTCTGGCCCTGCCCCCGCTCGAGCCCGATGATTTTCTGGGATCGGTCGCGGCCCTGGTCCGCCGTGACGCAGCCTGGGTGCCCAGGCGGCGCGAGTACACGCTCTATATGCGTCCCTATATGTTCGCCTCCGAGCCCTTCCTGGGCGTGCGCGCCCCGCATGCGGTGGACTATTGCGTCATCGCCTCGCCCTCGGGACCCTACTTCGCCGGTGGTGTCAAGCCGGTCAGCATCTGGGTGGAGGACAAGTGGTTCCGCACCGGCCCAGGCGGAACCGGTTTCGCCAAGTGCGGCGGCAACTATGCGGCTTCCCTGCTGGGGGAGAACCGCGGTGCCGAGCACGGCTGCGAGCAGGTCTGCTTCGTCGACGCGGCCACCAAGACCTACCTGGAGGAGCTGGGCGGCATGAACATGTTCACCGTCCACAAGGACGGGCACCTGGAGACCCCCAGCCTGACCGGAACCATTCTGCCTGGTGTCACCCGCAACTCCCTGATCACTCTGGCCCAGGATCACGGTCGCGACGTGGTCGAGACCATGATCCGTCTGGACACCCTGCTGGACGACATCCGCTCGGGCGAGGTCACCGAGGTGTTCGCCTGCGGGACTGCTGCAATCATCACCCCGATCGGGCGCTTCAGGTCCGAGAACTTCGACGTCCAGGTGGCAGACGGCGGTTCAGGCAAGGTCACCATGGACTTCCGCAACGAGCTCCTGGGCATCCAGCTGGGTGAAATCGAGGATCCGCACGACTGGATGTGGAAGGTCTGCTGAGCGCTGACCTCATTCCAGCCTGACAGGTCATGAAAGGAAGGCGGCTTCAGGGCGAAATGTCGCCCTGAAGCCGCCTTTCTCATATTTGTGGCCTTGCGCACATCACCGGCCTGTTCAGCTCTGTATTTGGCTAATCTATAGACGGATTTGAGTGCGGGACGATTCCGGGAGGAGAGGCGCGGGATGAAGACGGCCTTGGAGGGGAACCTGATCTTCATGGTCATCGAGTACCTGGGCATCTTGAGCTGCGGGCTTTCGGGCGGTCTGGCTGCCGTGCGCAAGGGCTACGACATCATCGCCATCCTCCTGGTCTCCTGGATCAGTGCCCTGGGCGGCGGGGTGGTCCGTGACGTTCTTCTGGGTCAGGTGCCGCCCAGTGGCATCACCGACAAGGGCTCGGTCATCGTCACCCTGGCTTCCGGCCTGGTGGTGGCTGTCGCACATCCCGAAATCAGCCGTATGACCTGGTCCATGCTGGTCACCGATGCCATGGCCCTGGGATCCTTCGCCGTCAACGGGACCGCCAAGGCCCTGATGTGTGGAACCGGCGGCATGACGGCCATCTTCATGGGGATGGCAACGGCCCTGGTCGGGGGACTGCTGCGAGACATCCTGCTCAATCAGGTGCCTGCGGTCATCCAGGACCAGCACTGGTACGCGCTGCCTTCCCTGATCGGTTGCCTGCTGACCCTAGCCTCCACGCGCGCTCAGCAGCATGGCCTCTATCCGGCCCGGGTCGACATGATCCTGGACCTGGCCATCGTGGCCCTGGTGGTCGTCCTGCGCATTATCTCGGTAAAATTCGACATCCTGGTGCCTGGGGCAGTGGACCGGCACTCGGCCCGACTCCCACTCAGCGACGCCCAGTTGGCCAGGGCCATCCGTCACCTGATGCGTGGCCGGTCGAATATCAGTGTCACCATCAAGCACACCGACGAGGACCCGGATGCCAAAAAGGGCCGGTGACCCAAGCGCTTGGGTCACCGGCCCCAATGGGGCACCCGGTTCAGAGGGCGTTGACGGCGTTGGCCAGACCGGACTTGCGGTTGGCGGCCTGATTACGGTGAATCACACCCTTGCCGGCGGCCTTGTCCAGACGGCGGGCGGCCACCTGGTAGGCAGCCTGAGCGGCCTCCTTGTCACCGGCATCCACGGCCTTGCGCACGGAACGCACGGAGGTCTTGATTGCGCTCTTGACCTCCTTGTTGCGCAGGTGCGCCTTTTCGTTGGTGATGACCCGCTTCTTCTGCGACTTGATGTTTGCCAATGTTGCTCCAAACGATGAATGTATCTGTACAGACAACCCACCATACTAGCACCCGACCGGGAGAAGAATCCGCCAGAGGCGGGTGCTTCGGCCCAGGGCATCGTCTAGAATCGTTAGACCAGACGTACGTGAGGAGAGCAGACCGGTGCAGGAAGCCAAGAACCAACCAGGATTCACCGACCAATCGCTGATCCGCAACTTCTGCATCATCGCCCATATCGATCACGGCAAATCCACGGTGGCCGATCGGATCCTGCAGCTGAGCGGGATTGTGCCCAAGCGCGAGATGCACGACCGGTTCCTGGACAGGATGGACATCGAGCAGGAGCGCGGCATCACCATCAAGTCCCAGGCCGTTCGCCTGCCCTGGGTCAAGGACGGCGTCGAATACACCCTGGGCATGATTGACACCCCCGGTCATGTGGACTTCACCTACGAGGTCTCCCGGGCCCTGGAGGCCTGCGAGGGTGCGGTCCTGCTGGTGGACGCCACCCAGGGCATCGAGGCGCAGACCCTCTCCAATCTCTATATGGCCCTGGAGGACGACCTGACAATCATCCCCGTCCTCAACAAGATCGACCTGCCCTCGGCCGAGCCGGACAAGCACGCTGAGGAGATAGCCAACCTGATCGGCTGCTCCACGGACGAGGTGCTGCGGGTATCGGGCAAGACCGGCGAAGGTGTTCGCGAACTGGTGGACCGTATCGTGGACCGGATACCGGCCCCCAAGGGGGATCCCAAGGCCCCGGCCCGGGCTCTGATCTTCGACTCGGTCTACGACTCCTACCGGGGAATCGTCACCTACATCAGGATGGTGGATGGTGAACTCAAGGAGCGCCAGAAGATCCGCATGATGGGCCGGGGGACCGTGCACGACCCCATCGAGCTGGGCGTGATCAGCCCCGATATGACCCCTACCAAGGCCCTGGGTGCCGGAGAGGTCGGCTACGTGATCACCGGCGTCAAGGACGTCAGCCAGTCCAAGGTGGGCGACACGGTCACCACCGAGGCAAATCCCGCCGAGGAGCCCCTGCCCGGCTATCAGGATCCCCAGCCCATGGTCTATTCCGGGCTTTTCCCCATTGACAACGCCCAGTTCCCCGAGCTGCGCGACGCCCTGGACAAGCTCAAGCTCAACGATGCCGCCCTGGTCTACGAGCCTGAGACCTCCGTGGCCCTGGGCTTCGGATTCCGCTGCGGCTTCTTGGGGTTGCTGCACATGGAGATCGTCACCGAGCGCCTGAGCAGGGAGTTCGGCATGGACCTGATCGCCACGGCCCCCAACGTCACCTACCAGGTGACCATGGAGGACGGCAGCGAGCACACGGTGACCAATCCCAGCGAGTTCCCCGACGGCAAGGTGCGCCAGATTCTGGAACCCGTGGTCAGCGCCGACATCATCACGCCAAAGGAGTTCATCGGACCGGTCATGGAGCTCTGTCAGGACCATCGCGGGCAGATGGGGACCATGGAGTACCTGAGCCCCGAGCGCGTCGAGATGCACTACCGGATGCCCCTGGCCGAGATCGTCTTCGACTTCTTCGACCAGCTGAAGAGCAGGACCAAGGGATACGCCAGCCTGGACTACCAGCCGGACGGGACCCAGTCCGCCGACCTGGTCAAGGTGGACATCCTCATCCAGGGGGAGAAGATCGACGCTTTCTCGGCCATCGTCCACAAGGACAAGGCCTACGCCTACGGGGTGATGATGACCAAGAAGCTGCGCAAGCTGATTCCGCGTCAGCAGTTCGAGATTCCCATCCAGGCCGCCATAGGGTCCCGGATCATCGCCCGGGAGACCATCAGCGCCCTGCGCAAGGACGTGCTGGCCAAGTGCTACGGAGGCGACATCACCCGCAAGCGCAAGCTGCTGGAGAAGCAGAAGGCGGGCAAGAAGCGCATGAAGATGCTGGGACATGTCGAGGTGCCCCAGGAGGCCTTCATCGCCGCTCTGAGTACAGGCCAGGCCCAGGACCGGGACACCAAGGACAAGATACGGGCCGCCGCCAAGAAGGAGGGCTGAACGGGTGGGATCCTACCAGGTCTACATCCATGTACCCTTCTGCATGCGCCGCTGCGGCTACTGCGACTTCAACACCTATACGGCCAGCGACCTGGGCGGGGGCGCCAGCCGGGAGCACTACGCCGATCTGGCCATCCAGGAGATGCGTATGGTCCGGGACTGGCAGACATCTAGGGGGCTGATAGAGCCGCCCGTGTCCACCATCTTCTTCGGCGGAGGCACCCCGACCATTCTGCCCGCCCGGGACCTGGTGCGCATGGTCGAGGCCGTAGCCGACCTCTGGGGGCTGTCCCCCGGGGCCGAGATTACCACCGAGGCCAACCCTGACACTGTCGATCGGGCCTATCTGGAGCAACTGTTCAGGGGCGGCATAAACCGTGTCTCCTTCGGCATGCAGTCAGCGGTACCCAGTGTCCTGGCCACCCTGGACCGCACCCATACGCCGGCCAATGTGACCACCGATGTGGCCGCTGCTAAAGAATTGGGTCTCAGAGCCAGTGTGGACCTGATTTATGGGACGCCGGGGGAGCGGCTCGAGGATTGGCGGACCAGCCTGCAGGCGGCCCTGGACCTGGGGGTGGACCACGTCTCCGCCTACGCCCTGACCCTGGAACCCACCACCAAGATGGGCCGTGCTGTGCGCCGGGGCCAACTGCCCGCCCCCGATGACGATGACGAGGCGACCAAGTACGAGATGGCTGATGACATGCTCTCCCAGGCGGGCCTGTACTGGTACGAAATCTCCAACTGGGCCCGCCCCGGCCAGGAGAGTCGCCACAACCTGGGTTACTGGCACAACGTGGACTGGGCCGGCATCGGGCCCGGCGCCCACTCCCACTATCGGGGGCTGGATGGTCAGGACTCGGGCATGGCGCCGGTGGATGAAGCCCGGGAGCAGAAGCCCATGCCTTCCGTATCGCCTGGGTTCAGGGCCACCGGAACAGCATCAGCGGAAAAGGCCGATCCGTGGACATCCTGGTGGCTTTCGCAGGAGCCCGGCCTGGAGGAGCGGCGTGCCCGGGCCATCCGCTCCTGGGACATCGCCCACCCCAGGGACTGGGCGGCCGCCATGGATGCAGGACATGTGCCCTGGCAGGATGCCGAGCTTCTGGGCTGGAGGCAGGACCTGGAGGAGACGGTCATGCTGGCCCTGCGCCTGCCCGAAGGCCTGGGACTGGATCGACTGACCAGGCTGGCCGGTCGTCCGGCCGATCCGAAGATCCTCAAGGATCTGGTCGATCAGGGCCTCCTGCTGCCCGTGCCTGACAGAATCCAGGTGACCCGAAGGGGTCGCCTGCTCAACGATCTGGTCATCGACCAGGTCCTGGAGGCGGTAGGAATTCGTTAGACACTGCGGAACGTTACACGGATGTCACCTGTGGATGCATTATTCTGTTGATTCACCATTGACAAGGCTCCTCAAGGGCGGAGCATGCCGGCCCCGCCCCCGTCCACGAATGAGGTGATTGCGGTGTCATTCACGGCCCCTCTCGATCTACATGTCCACGGCCCTCAGGGGCTCTATGACCCTGATACGGAACACGATGCCTGCGGTTTCGGCATGGTGGCCACCCTCAACCGACGGGACGAAAGGCTGATCGTCGAGCAGGGCATCCGCGTCCTGGTCAACCTGGACCACCGAGGGGCCGTGGGAGCCGAGCCCAACACCGGCGATGGGGCCGGCATCATGCTCTCCATGCCCGACGAGTTCATGCGCACCCGGGTCTACCGGAATCTGCCTGAAGCCGGCCATTATCTGGCGGGTATGGCCTTCCTGGACAGGGATCCGGCGCAGGCTGCCGGCCAGGAGGAGGCCATAGCCTCCATTGCCGGCCAGGAGGGGCTGCGTGTCCTGGCCTGGCGGGCAGTGCCCACCGACCCGAACGGGCTGGGTCTGCAGGCTCTGGCCTCCATGCCCCGCTTCCTCATGCCTATCATGTGTGATGCCGGTCCTCAAGGCCGAGGAGGATTGGACCTGGAGCGGCTGGGCTACCGGGTCCGCAAGCGGGCCGAGCACGAGTTGGGCGTCTACTTCGCCTCCCTGTCCTGCCGGACCATCACCTACAAGGGCATGCTGACCACCAAGCAGCTGCAGGGCTTCTTCCCCGACCTGAGCGATCCGGCCATGAAGGCCCGCCTGGCCATCGTCCACTCCCGCTTCTCCACAAACACCTTCCCCTCCTGGCCCCTGGCCCAGCCCTTCCGGATGATCGCCCACAACGGGGAGATCAACACCATCCAGGGCAACCGCAACTGGATGTCAGCAAGGGAGGGGATGCTGAGCTCGGAGCTGCTGGGTGACATGGCCCCGCTCCTGCCGGTCAACACCCCTGGAGCCTCAGATTCTGGCACCTTCGACGAGACCCTGGAGCTGCTCCACCTGGCGGGTCGGTCCCTGCCCCACGCCGTATCCATGATGATGCCCCCGGCCTGGCAGCAGGACCCGAACATGGACTCGGACCTGAAGGCCTTCTACGAGTACAACGACGCCCTGATCGAGCCCTGGGACGGCCCGGCGGCCATCGTCTTCACCGACGGAACCTTGGTGGGCGCCCAACTGGACCGCAATGGCCTGCGTCCAGGCCGCTGGCAGCTGACTGATGACGGCCACCTGGTCCTGGCCTCGGAGGCCGGTGTCCTGGAGGACACGCCCCAGGAGTCCATCGTCGCCAAGGGCAGGCTGGAGCCGGGGCGCATGTTCCTGGCCGACACCAAAGAGGGCCGGATAGTGCCTGACAGCGAGATCAAGCGCCGGCTGGCCGGTCTGCACCCCTACAGAAAATGGGTTTCCGAGCGTACCGTCCGCCTGGACGATCTGCCTGAGCGCGAGCATGTCAATTACTCGCGCATCTCGGTCCACCGCCGGCAGCAGGCCTTCGGCTACACCCGGGAGGACCTGACCATGCTGTTGGGGCCCATGGCCGAAACCGGCCGTGAGCCCATCGGCTCCATGGGCAATGACGCGCCCATCGCCGTGCTCTCACGCCGGTCCCGTATGCTCTTCGACTATTTCACCCAGAAGTTCGCCCAGGTCACCAATCCGCCCCTGGACTGGGAGCGCGAAGAGCTGGTGACCAGCATCGCCTCGGCCATCGGGCCCGAGCCCGATCTTTTGGAGGACACCCCCGAGCACGCCTGGAAGATCCACATCGATCTTCCTGTGGTGGACTCCGTCCAGATGGCGCAGATCAAGCGTCTGGACCGAGCGCCGGTCCTGGAAGGCCGCTTCCGCCCCCGTCTGATTCGTGGCCTCTACCAGGTTGCCGGAGGCGGCAAGGCCCTTGAGGAGCGTCTGGAGGCCATTGAAGGGGAGGTGGACCAGGCCATCGAGGAGGGCTGCAATGTGCTTGTCCTGTCCGACCGGGACTCCAACCACATCTGGGGACCCATACCCTCCCTGTTGCTGACCGGTGCCGTTCAGCACCACCTGCTGCGTCAGCACACCCGCACCCAGGTCTCCCTGGCGGTGGAGGCCGGCGACGTGCGCGAGGTCCACCATGTGGCCCTGCTGATTGCCTATGGCGCAGCCTGCGTCAACCCCTATCTGGCTCTGGAGTCTGTGGAGAACCTGGCCAACAGCGGGGACCTGCATGTGGATGCCGAAAAGGCCTCCGACAACCTGGTCCGGGCGCTGAGCACCGGTGTCCTCAAAATTATGAGCAAGATGGGCGTGAGCACCATCATGTCCTACCGGGGCTCCCAGCTCTTCGAGGCCGTCGGGCTCAGCCAGGAGGTCATCGACCGCTGGTTCACCGGCACCACCTCCCTGGTGGGCGGCATAGGACTGGATGAGATCGCCGCCGAGGTTGCCCAGCGCCATCGGGTGGCCTACCCCATTGAGTGGACCGCCGGATCCGGGCATGACCTCGAGACAGGCGGCAACTACCACTGGCGGCGCACCGGCGAGGATCACCTGAACGACCCAGAGTCCATCTTCCTGCTCCAGCAGTCCACCAAGCGAGGGGACTACGGACTGTTCAGGGCCTACACGGACCATGTGAATGCGGCCGCCAAGCAGGGCATGACCCTTCGTGGACTCATGGAGTTGCACTCCGACAGGGCGCCCATTCCGCTTGACCAGGTGGAGGCTGCCGAGTCCATCGTCACCCGCTTCTCCACAGGCGCCATGAGCTACGGGTCCATCTCCCAGGAGGCCCATGAGACCATGGCCCTGGCCATGAATCGCCTGGGAGCCCGGTCCAACTCGGGCGAAGGGGGCGAGTCCCCGGACCGAATCGCAGACCCTGCCAGGACCAGCCGGATCAAGCAGGTGGCCTCGGCCCGGTTCGGGGTGACCAGCGACTACCTGGTTTCGGCCACCGACCTGCAGATCAAGCTGGCACAGGGAGCCAAGCCGGGGGAGGGCGGCCACCTTCCCGGCGCCAAGGTTCCGCCCTGGATCGCCCAGGTCAGGCGTTCCACCCCTGGGGTCGAGCTCATCTCGCCTCCGCCCCACCACGACATCTACTCCATCGAGGACCTCAAGCAGCTCATCCACGACCTGAAAATGGCCAACCCAAGAGCCCGTATCCACGTCAAGCTGGTCTCCGAACACGGGGTGGGAACCGTGGCCGCAGGGGTGGCCAAGTGCCATGCCGACGTGGTCCTCATCTCCGGCCAGGACGGCGGCACAGGAGCGGCCCCACTCAACGCCATCAAGCACGCGGGGACTCCCTGGGAACTGGGCCTGGCCGAGACCCAGCAGACCCTGGTCATGAACGACCTGCGCTCACGGATTGTGGTCCAGTGCGACGGAGAGCTCAAGACCGGCCGCGATGTTGTCATAGCCGCCCTTTTGGGGGCCGAGGAGTTCGGCTTCGCCACCACGGCACTCCAGGTGGAAGGCTGCGTCATGATGCGGGCCTGTCACAAGAACACCTGTCCCCAGGGCATAGCCACCCAGGATCCGGAACTGCGCTCGCGCTTCACCGGGCGGCCCGAGGATCTGATCAACTTCTTCATGTTCATGGCCCGCCAGGTGCGGGAGATCCTGGCCTCCCTGGGATTCGCCAGCCTGGAGGAGGCGGTCGGCCACGTGGAGTGCCTGCGCCGGGACCCCTCTGTGCAGACCTGGAAGAGCCAGGGCATCGACCTGGATGCCATCCTGCGCAAGCCCGGTCCCACCCCCGGCACTGTGCTGCACCACACCCAGGCCCAAGACCATGAGCTGGACAAGTCCCTGGATGTGGATCTGATCAACCAGGCCGTCGATGCCCTGGACGAGGGACGGCCGGTGGCCATCCAGGGAACCGTGCGCAACGTCAACCGGAGTGTGGGCACCATGTTGGGCTACAGGATCACTCGCAAATACGGCGCAGCCGGCCTGCCGCAGAACACCGTGGACATCACGCTGACAGGCTCGGCCGGTCAATCCCTGGGCGCCTTCATTCCCAGGGGCGAGACCATCCGGGTGATTGGCGAAGCCAACGACTATGCAGGCAAGGGTCTGTCCGGCGGTCGTCTGATCCTCCACGCTTCCCAGGGCGTCCGCTTCGATCCGCACCAGACCGTCATCTGCGGCAACGTGGCTGGATTCGGTGCCACCTCGGGCGACATGTTCGTGGCTGGACGGGCCGGGGAGCGCTTTGCTGTACGCAATGGCGGCGGACGCTTCGTGGTCGAGGGCCTGGGCGAGCACGGCTGTGAGTACATGACCGGCGGCCTGGTGGTCGTTCTGGGGTCCACTGGCCGAAACTTCGGCGCCGGTTTCTCGGGAGGGGATGTCTACCTGCTGGACATGGATACCTCCCGGCTCAATCCTGAAGCCTGGAATGACGGCTCCCTGCTGGCCCTGGAGCCCGACCAGAGCCAGGCGGCCATGCTCAAGGAACTGATTACTGAGCATGTCCGGCTGACAGGATCGAAGGCTGCGGCCGCCCTGCTGGAAGACTGGCCAAGCGCGCTGGCCCGGTTCACCCATCTGGTACCCCGTCGTTATCTGGCCATGAAGCAGGCCATGGAAGAGGCCGAACGCGAGCAGGTGGACTTCAACGCGCCCGGTGTCTGGGACGCCACCTACGCCCAGGTCATGGAAGGAGCGCACTGATATGGTCGACCCCAAGGGATTCCTCAAGGTACGCACCCGGCACGAGCTGGCCGAGCGCCCGGTCGCTGAACGTCTGAAGGACTGGCGGGATGTACACCAGTCCACCGGCCCCGGGCCCTGGACCGCCGAGCAGGCCGCCCGCTGCATGGACTGCGGCACCCCCTTCTGCATGACCGGCTGCCCCCTGGGCAACCTGATCCCCGAGTTCAACGACCTGCTGTCCAGGGGCCGCTGGGAGGAGGCCTACGAGCGGCTGAGCCTGACCAACAACTTCCCGGAGTTCACCGGGCGGATCTGCCCTGCTCCCTGCGAGTCCTCCTGCGTGCTCTCCATCCACCAACCGGCCACCACAATCAAGCTGGACGAGCAGACCATCATAGACCAGGCCTGGTCCCTAGGCCTGGTCAAGCCCAGGCCGCCTCAGAGGCTGACCGACATGACCGTGGCCGTGGTCGGGTCCGGTCCCGCCGGGCTGGCCTGCGCCCAGCAGCTGACCCGTGCCGGTCACACGGTGGTGGTCTATGAACGCGCCGATGCCATAGGCGGGCTCCTTCGCTACGGCATTCCCGCCTTCAAGCTGGAGAAGTCCCTCTTGGACCGTCGGCTGGAGCAGATGGAGGCCGAGGGGACCCGCTTCCGCACTGGGGTCGAGGTGGGCCGAGACCTGACCTGGGACCAGCTGAGGGCCCGCTATGACGCCTTGGTGGTGGCCATCGGCTCCACCGAACCTCGGCGGGTTGACCTGCCCGGACGGGATTTGCAGGGCATCCACTACGCCATGGACTTCCTGCCCGACCCCACCCGCAAACTCATGGGCCGCGAGCCCCTCAACAAGATCGATGCGGCCGGCAAGGACGTCATCATCATCGGCGGTGGCGACACCGGTTCGGATTGCCTGGGCACGGCCCTGCGAGAGGGCGCCAAATCGGTCACCGTCCTGCAGATCCGACCCAGGGAGCCCTCTTCCAGACCCGACAACCGGCCCTGGCCGACCTACGCCCGGCTCTACAATCCCACCTCCTCCATGGAGGAGGGAGGCCACTACGAGTACGCTGTGGACAGTCTGGAATACCTGGGCGACGGCTCCGATGACCGGATCAACCTGGATCAGACCAGCGCCCCCACCGGTTTCGACCGTGACTCTGAGGGGCAGGTGCGTGGCGTTCGCGTGGTGGACGTCAGTCGTGACGATCAGGACCGAATCATCCCGCATCCTGACACCGAGCGGGTCCTGCCTGCCGATTTGGTGCTGATCAGCATTGGATTCGCCCATCCGGAGACGGCCACCCTGACAGGACAGACCGGCGTGGGCCTGGACGGGCGCGGCAACGTGGCCCGGAATGCCGACTACGCCACCGACCGCGACGGCATCTTCGTGTGCGGCGATGCCGGACGTGGGCAGTCCCTTGTGGTCTGGGCCCTGGCGGAGGGTCGCTCCTGCGCGGCGGCCGTGGACCGGTATCTGACCGGCGCTACCGAGTTGCCCGCCCCCATCCGAGCCGATGAGCGCGCCATGACCCTGCCCGCGGCCGACCGGCGCCCACGCTAATATGAAAAAGAATGGTGCCGATCGAAGGGATGGAGGCAGTGGGATATGACCAACCGCGCTGAACGTAGGGCGCAGGCCAAGCGGAGCCGCCGTGGCGGCAGCGACGACCGGAGGATGACGGCCAAGGGCAGGGCCGGTGTGATGGACGAGCGGGCCTTGCAGGAGCGCTCCCGCCGGCTGGAGGCTGGCCAGAGCGCCGAGTGGAAGCCCACCGGGCACACCGATGACCTGGTGCAGAAGGACTCCGTGGACCCCAACGACCGCAACCCCCGTCTGCTCAGGGCTCCCAGCGGCGTGCGTCAATGGTTGCGAATCCTGGTCTGGGCGCTGATCATCTGCTCCGGCCTGGCCTTCCTGGTCTGCATGTGGCTGCCCCACGTTCCCATCTGGGCCACCATCGCCATCGCGGCGGTCTTCTGCCTGGGCGTACTGGGGCTCTTCCTGGTCGGCGGCAACCGGGACAATCCCCGTCTGGACTCCTACGGAACGGCCCTGTGACCATGACCGAAAGCGTGGCAGAAAAGCGGGCTGTGCTCATGCAGCATGTGGGATTCCGCCGTCAGGGCCGGGTCATTCTCGACGATGTCAATCTTGAGGTGGGCCGCGGGCAGAAGTGGGTGCTCTTCGGGCCCAACGGCGTGGGCAAATCCACCCTGGTGGCCATGATGAGCACCCGAGGCTTCCCCAGCACCGGCAGTGTAGAGATCCTGGGCAACCGGCTGGGCAAGGTGAACGTCTTCTCCTACCGTCACCGGATTGGTCTGGCCTCTGCTGGCCTGGCCAAGACCATCAGCCCTCAGGAGGATCCCTACGACGTGGTGCTGACCGCATTCAGCGATACCACCGGCCGCTGGAGGGAGACCTTCACGGCCGAGCAGGAGGAGGCCACCATGGCCCTGATGGACCGGTTCGGCATCGCCTACCTCAAGGGCAAGCGGATGTACCGACTCTCAGAGGGGGAGCGCGGCCGGGTGCTGATTTGCCGGGCGCTGATGGCCAATCCCGACCTGCTCATCCTGGACGAGCCGACCACCGGTCTGGATCTGGGCGGACGCGAGCTGGTGCTCAGGGCCTTGAGCGATATCGGCCGGGAGGACAGGGACCGCACGGTCATCCTGGTCACCCACCGCCTTGAGGAGATCCCTCTGGGCTTCGATCGGATAGCCATGATGGGACGACGTCCTGTGGACACTGCAGACACGGGCGATCCGGATCCCGGCACCATCGTCTACCAGGGGCCCCTGGAGGATGGGCTGACAGGTCCGCGTCTGAGCGAGCTCTTCGGTCTGGACCTGACTGTGGTCCACCGCGACGGACGTTGGGGTGCCTTCGCCGTCTGAAGGACACTGGCCGCCGACGTTCTGACACGCCCGTATCAGCTCAAGGAATAGGAAATTTGTTCACCAAGGCGCGGGTATAGACTGTGGTGGTTTGTCTGCCCGGGGACCGCGGCAGACCTGTATGCGTGAAGGATGTTGACGTGATCAAGATATGGACCCGCTACCTGCGGCCTTACTGGCTGCAGGTGGCCGTTCTGGTGCTCTTTCAGGTGGCGCAGACGGCCTTGAACCTCTACCTGCCCAACCTGCAGGCGGACATCATCGACAAGGGCGTGGCCGTAGGCGACCAGGATGCCATCTACAGGATCGGCTGGGAGATGATGGGCATCACTGCCATTCAGATCGTGGCCAACGTGGTCGCCGTCTACTGCGCCACCCGGCTGGCCATGAGGATGGGCTATGAGCTGCGCAGGGACCTGTTCGCCTCGGTGGAGGGCTTCAGCCTCAACGAGATCGAGCGCTTCTCGGCAGGTTCCCTGATCACACGCACCACCAACGACGTCCAGCAGATGCAGATGACCACCATGCAGACCCTGATGATCATCCTGCAGGCCCCGGTCATGCTGATCGGCGGGCTGGTTCTGGCCCTGCGCCAGGACGGACCCCTGACCTGGTCACTGGCGGTCATCGTCCCCCTGATCCTGGTGGTGGCCCTGGTGCTCATGGGCAGGATGGGACCCCTGTTCACACGCCTGCAGAACATGCTGGACTCCGTCAACCGCCTGGTCCGCGAGCAGATCTCCGGGGTGAGGGTCATCCGAGCCTTCGTCCGTGAGAAAACCGAGGCAGCACGCTTCGACAAGGCCAACCGCGACGTCTACGGCGTCCTGATCTCCACCGGTAGGTTGATGAGCATGATGGTGCCGCTCATGTGGTTCCTGCTGAACATGTCCAATGTGGCCATCATGTGGTTCGGCGGCCGCCGCATCGACTCCGGCGCCATGCAGATCGGCGCCCTGCAGGCCTTCATCCAGTACCTGATGATCATCCTGTCAGGTCTGATGATGGCCGCCATGATGTCGGTCATGCTGCCCAGGGCCGCTGTGGCCGCCCGAAGGATCAACGAGGTCCTGGAAGCCACCAGCGAGATCGCCGCTCCTGAGCACCCCTACCGCAACGAGCAGCCCCAGGGGCTGCTGGAGTTCAAGCAGGTGGACTTCAGCTACCCGGGCGCCCAGGACCCGGTCCTTTCCGACATCTCCTTCACCGCCCGGCCGGGAACCACCACGGCCATCATCGGGGCCACGGGATCCGGCAAGTCCACCATCATCCGACTGGCCAACCGCATGTTCGACGTCACCGACGGCCAGGTCCTGGTGGATGGACACGACGTGCGCGAGTACGACCCGGACCAGCTGGCCCTGATCTTCGGGCCGGTCCCGCAGAAGGCCACCCTCTTCACAGGCACCATTCGCGACAACATGCACTATGGGGACCCCGACGCCGACGACGACCGCATCTGGGAAGCCTTGCGCATCGCCCAGGCCGAGGATTTCGTCCGAGAGATTCCCGAGGGTCTGGACGCTCGCGTGGCCGAAGGCGGCACCAACTTCTCTGGCGGGCAGAAGCAACGGCTCTGCATGGCCAGGGCCATCCTGCGCAACCCCCGCATCTACACCTTCGACGACTCCTTCTCCGCGCTGGACATGACCACCGAC
Organism: Bifidobacterium sp. W8114; assembly: GCF_016101165.1. Taxonomy (NCBI): domain Bacteria; kingdom Bacillati; phylum Actinomycetota; class Actinomycetes; order Bifidobacteriales; family Bifidobacteriaceae; genus Bifidobacterium; species Bifidobacterium sp. W8114. Next base: position 510,626 of record NZ_JACFRA010000001.1, read on the forward strand.
CGTGCCCTGCATGAGGCCCTGGTGCCGGTCACCCGCGAAGCCACCCAGATTGTGGTAGCCCAGAGGGCGGCATCCATCCGCCAGGCCGACCAGATTCTGGTCCTGGAACGAGGCCGCATCGTCGGCCGGGGCACCCACGACGAGCTCATGGAGGACTGCCCCACCTATCAGGAGATCGTCCAGTCCCAGGGCGGGCAGGGTCCCGACGTGGAAGAGCTCAGCATTGACGAGGGGAGGGCCGAGTAGATGGCTAAGGACTTGAGCACGAATACAGGCTCGCAGGCCGTGGGCGGCCGCCGTCACACCGTGGGCCGGCTGGTCCATTATCTGCTGGCCAGCCCCTGGAGGGTCATCGTCATGGTTCTCGCCGGCATGACCGCCGTTGCCATGATCGTCATCGGCCCCAAGGTCATGGGCGAGGCCACCAACGTCCTTTTCGAGGGACTGTTGGGGTCCATGCTGGTCAAGATGGGCGCCAAGCCCGGCACTCCCAAGCAGGCTGTGGTCACCTACCTGCAGTCCCGAGGGCAGGACAAGTTCGCCCGGATGATCGACTCCATGAACGTCCAGGTGGGCGTGGGCATCGACTGGGGGCGCTTCGGCACCATCCTCATGTTCGTCATCGGCATCTACCTGGTCTCCATCCTGGTCAGGCTGGTGCAGAACTTCCTGATGACCCGGCTGGTCTCCGACGCGGTCTATACCATGCGCAGGCAGATCGAGGACAAGCTGGACCGGCTGCCCCTGCAGTACTTCGACCGGACCCCGCGCGGCGAGGTCATGAGCCGGACCACCAACGACATCGACAACATCTCGGGCACCCTGCAACAGATCCTGGGCGAGCTGCTCTTCTCGGTCTTCTCCATCATCGGGGCCTTCATCATGATGCTGACCATCTCGCCCCTGCTGACCCTGATCGCCTTCATCATCATCCCGGTCATGGCCCTGTGCGCGGGCTTCATCCTCAAGAAGACCCAGCCCCAGTTCACCCGGCAGTGGATCCGCACCGGACAGGTCAACAGCCACGTGGAGGAGATGTTCTCCGGCCACATGGTGGTCCGGGCCTTCGGCCACCAGCGCAAGGCCGAGGAGGAGTTCGAGGAGCGCAACCAGGAGCTCTACCAGGCCAGCTTCAAGGCCTCATTCTTCTCCGCCCTGGTCACGCCCATGTCAACCTTCTTCGGCAACCTGAGCTTCGTGATCGTGGTCATCATCGGCGGCGTGCATGTGCTCAACGGCAGCATGAGCCTGGGTGGTCTGCAGGCCTTCACCCAGTACACCCGTCAGGCCTCGCAGCCCATCGGCCAGCTGGCCTCCATGGGCACCATGCTCCAGTCCTCTTTGGCCTCCTGCCGCAGGGTCTTCGACTTCCTGGACGAGGCCGAGGAGGTGCCGGACATCGAGCATCCCGACCATCTGGGCCAGGAGACCGGAGGCAAGGTCGAGGGGCACGTCCGCTTCGACCACGTCCGCTTCTCCTACGATCCGGCCGAGCCGTTGATCAAGGATCTGTCCATCGAGGCCAAGCCCGGGCAGACCATCGCCATCGTCGGACCCACCGGGGCGGGCAAGACCACCCTGGTCAACCTGCTCATGCGCTTCTACGAGATCCAGGGCGGGCGCATCACCATAGACGGCGTGGACACCTCCAGGGTGACCCGTCACGACCTGCGCAGCCACTTCGGCATGGTTCTGCAGGACACCTGGCTCTTCGACGGGACCGTCCGCGACAACCTGCTCTACGGGCTGGACGAGGGGCAGACCATCCCAGAGCAGACCATGATCGATGGCGCCAAGGCAACGCATGTGGACGAGTTCATCCGCAAGCTGCCTAAGGGCTACGACACCGTTCTCAATGAGGACAGCAGCGAGCTCAGCCAGGGCGAACGCCAGCTGATGACCATCTGCCGGGCCTTCCTGTCCGACCCCGACATCCTGATCCTGGATGAGGCCACATCCTCGGTGGACACCAGGACCGAGCTGCTGGTCCAACAGGCCATGAACACCCTGCGCAAGGGCAGGACCTCCTTCGTCATCGCGCACAGGCTGTCCACCATCCGCGATGCCGACCTGATCCTGGTGGTCAACCACGGCTCGGTGGTCGAGCAGGGCACCCACGACCAGCTGCTGGAGCGCGGCGGCGCTTATGCCTCCCTCTACAACTCCCAGTTCACCAAGGGCGAGGAGGGCTGAGAAGGCATGAGCCTGAGACGCGGTCCGCTGAGCGTAGGGGAGCGGGTCCAATTGACTGATCGGCGTGGTCGCAAGCTGACGGTCATGCTGGAACCAGGCGGCCTGACCCAAACGGATCATGGCCTCTTGCCGCACGAGGCCATGATCGGTCTGCCCGAGGGATCCGTAGTGGTGACCATCTCGGCAGACAAGTGGCGCCGGATGCGTCACAATCAGGATGCCGGCACTGACACAGAGACGCCTGACAGGGCCAAGCCCTGGAAGTCCTCGCGAAGCATCGGAGGATGGGCATTCACCGTTATGCGTCCCAGGCTGGAGGACTACATTCTCTCCATGCCTCGCGGCGCCCAGATCATGTACCCCAAGGATGTGGCCAGAGTCATCCTCCTGGGAGACATCCGTCCTGGCATGAGGGTCCTGGAGTCGGGAGCCGGGTCAGGGGCCATGAGTCTGGGCATCCTGGATGCCGTTGGCACGGAGGGGAAGCTGACCAGTATCGAACGGCGGGAGGAGTTCGCCCGGGTGGCCATGGGCAACGCGACGGTCTTCTTTGGGCAGCGCCCTGCCCATTGGGACCTGCGTACCGGCGACTTTGACACCGTTGCGGCCGACCTGCCCGAGGACGGATTCGACCGTATTGTTCTGGACATGCTTGACCCCTGGAACCGTCTGGGGCAGGCCTATCGGGTCATGGCCCCCGGCGGCGTGCTGACCGCCTACGTGACCACCACCACCCAGCTCAGCAGACTTGCCGAGGCCCTGCGCGCCGATGGCCGATGGGCCGAGCCTGAGATCATGGAGAGCCTGGAACGCTCCTGGAAGGCCGACGGCCTGGCGGTCCGCCCCGAGCATGAGATGATCGGGCACACCGGCTTCCTCTTGATCAGCAGGGCCATGGCTCCCGGCCAGGAGGCTCTGCGCAAGCATATCCGGGCCACCAAGGACTACAAGACCGACGTGGATCAGGGACGGCGGACTGCCACGAGCAGCGGTTCCGGTCAGAAGCGCGACATGGAGGACCTGGAGGATCTCGAGGATCTGGAGCTGCGCCGGGTCTCCGATCGCAAGCTGCGCAAGGTGTTGCGCGACCTTGACCACCAGGTGCGCACCCTGCGGGGCGGGGAGGGTCAGGAAGACTGATTACACATGACCGGCGTATCCTCCGGGCTCTGCCATAATGGAAATGGCGACTGATGAGATCGTCGGGAAAGGAAGTATGCATGGGTTTGCGAAAGGGTCTGAAGGTTGAGGATCTGCGGCGGTGCAGCCGAACCCTCATGCTCATGCGTCACGCCAAGACCGAACGCCAGGGGTCACAGGGCGATCGCAGCCGTCAGCTGACCGACCGGGGCCAGCGGCAGGCCCGGACCATGGGCCGTGGATTGACCGCTCTGGGCCTGGTGCCCGACCGCATCATCTGCTCGGGTGCGCCTCGGGCCCGTCAGACCCTGGACGGCATGCTCAAGCCCCTGGGGGATGGGCCGCGGGTCGATTACCGGGAATCCCTCTATGAATCCGGCATGCAGGCGGTCTTCGACCAGTTGGCGCAGACCGAGGACCGTGACCGCCGGGTCCTCATCCTGGGTCATGAGCCCACCATGTCTATCTGCTCACAGTGGCTGGCCGAGGACAACTCCGACCCCGACCTTTTGGACCTGCTCAATCTAGGACTCCCTCCGGCCACTATGGTCGTGCTGGGGTCTGAGCGACCATTGACCGACTGGGGAACCCACCAGTCCCGTTTGCTTGGTATTCTTGGGCCCCAGGATCTTGAAGACTGACCGGAAGAACAAGCCGTGGAAATCCTCTATAGGCAGTCTTAGCGACCGGTAATCCCGTGGCTGCGGTTATGTCGTTATCGATTCAGGTTATGGCGACACCTTATTTGCACCAATTACCCGCCTCACCCCACCGCTGATAGGCTGACCGAAGACATCAGGACGAAACTGGGAGGTTTCATGGCAGCGATTACATCCGTGTCCGGGTTCCCGCGCATCGGTGCGCATCGTGAACTCAAGAGGGCCATCGAGGGCTACTGGAAGGGCGAACGGAATCTGGAGGAGGTCCGGCGCACGGCCGCCGACCTGCGCTCCAGGCACTGGCAGCTTCAGCAGGAGGCCGGCGTCGACCTGATTCCCGTCAATGATTTCAGCTACTACGACCAGGTCCTGGATACTTCCATCCTCTTAGGCGTCGTGCCGGAGCGCTATCGGAAGCTGGGCCTGGGTCCCGAAGACATCCTCTTCGCCATGGGCCGCGGCTACCAGGGGGAGCAGGGTGACGTGACCGCCCTGCCCATGAAGAAGTGGTTCACCACCAATTACCACTACCTGGTTCCCGAGATCGATCAGAACACCAAAATCGCCCTTGAAGGAGACAAGCCCTTCAAGGAGTTCCAGGAGGCGCGCGAGCAGGGCATCGCCGCCAAGCCGGTGCTGATCGGCCCCTATACCTTCCTCAAGCTGGCACGCGGCCCCCAGGGCGAGCTGCTGGATCCTGACCCGGCACTGGTCCGGGACCTGGGCAAGGCCTATGCGACCATTCTGGAGCGGTTCATCAGCCTTGGCGCCGACTGGGTACAGCTGGACGAGCCCTACCTGGTTCTGGACAAGGAACAGGGCGACCTGGACCTCTTTGGAACTCTTTATGAGCCAATCCTCAATGCCCGCGAGAGTGACCAAGGCAAGGTCCGTATTCTGCTCAACACCTACTTCGGCCATGTGGGCGACTGTTACGACCGGCTTGCTGAACTGGGCTTCGACGGGATCGGTCTGGATCTGGTCGAGGGCAGGGATGAGAATCTGGCGGCCCTCAAGGAGCACGGCGTGCCCGAGGGAACCACCATCTTCGCCGGCCTGGTCAACGGACGCAACATTTGGCGCAATGACTACGCGGTCAGCCTGGGCCTTCTGGATGCCCTGCACCAGGTGACCTCGAATGTGGTGGTTTCCACCGCATGTTCCCTCCTGCATGTGCCCTACACCGTGGCCGACGAGGATGGGCTGGATGCCGACACCGTGCGGCCCCACTTCGCCTTCGCCCTGGAGAAGCTGGGCGAACTGCACGACCTGGCCCGGCTGGCCGATGCCGATGAGGACCAGCGTCGCTCCAGCAAGGCCCTTGCCGATAACCAGAAGCTCTTCGATGGCAGCCGCGTCCAGCCCGACCCCCAGGTGCAGCAGCGCCTGGCCGGCCTTAAGGACGAGGACTTTGTGCGCACCCCGGCCCGGCCCGAGCGCCAGAGGATCCAGGCACAGGAGCTGGGTCTGCCCCTGCTGCCCACCACCACCATCGGCTCCTTCCCCCAGACCGCCGAGGTCCGCGCCGAGCGGGCCCGCCTGCGCAAGAAGGAGATCAGCCAGGAGGACTACGACGACTTCATCGCCCGCAAGATCGACCAGGTCATCGACCACCAGGAGCAGATCGGCCTGGACGTTCTGGTCCACGGCGAGTTCGAGCGCAACGACATGGTCGAGTACTTCGGCCAGAACCTCAAGGGCTACCTGTTCACCCGGAATGCCTGGGTTCAGTCCTATGGCACCCGCTGCGTCAAGCCTCCCATCGTCTGGGGGGACATCTCCCGCGCCCGGCCCATCACCGTGCGCTGGTCCTCGTACGCCCAGTCCCGCACCAACCATGTGGTCAAGGGCATGCTGACCGGTCCGGTGACCATCCTCAACTGGTCCTGGCCCCGCGAGGACATCGATCACAAGCAGCAGACCCGACAACTGGCCCTGGCCATCCGTGACGAGGTCCTGGATCTGGAGGCTGCGGGCATCCGCATCATCCAGATCGACGAGGCCGCCCTGCGCGAGAAGCTGCCGCTGAGGCGCTCCGACTGGCACAGCCGATACCTGGACTGGGCCATTCCCGCCTTCCGGCTGGTCCATTCCGGGGTCAAACCCACTACCCAGATTCACACCCACATGTGCTACTCGGAGTTCAACGACATCATCAAGGACATTGATGCCATGGACGCCGATGTGATCTCCTTCGAAGCCTCCCGCTCCGACCTGACCGTACTGGATGCCATCCAGGAGGCCAAGTTCGAGACTGAGGCAGGCCCCGGAGTCTACGACATCCACTCGCCCCGCATCCCCTCCACCGAGGAGATCGTGGACCGGATCCACGCCATCCTGAAGAAGCTGGATGCGGCCAAGGTCTGGATCAACCCCGACTGCGGATTGAAAACCAGAGGGGACAAGGAGACCTGGCCCAGCCTGGAGCACATGGTGGCCGCCGCCCATCAGGTGCGCGCGGAGCTATCGTCCAGTCAGGAGTCGGATCATGCATGAGCCTATCTTTTCCCTGGAGGTCTTTCCCCCCAAGCGCGATGCCCCGGTGGGCACCATCTATGACACCTTGGATGGACTGGAAGGGTTGATGCCCGACTTCATCTCGGTGACCTACGGGACCGGCAGGCGTTCGGACCGCACGGCCACGGCCCGCATAGCCAAGACCATCCATACCGAGTACGGCATCCCTGCCGTGGCGCACTTGACCGCCCAGTACGCGGACCGCCAGGTGATCGACCAGGCACTGGACATGTTCGACGATGCAGGTGTGGCAGCGGTGCTGGCCCTGCGAGGCGACAGCGTGGAGGGCCGTGAGCCTGCCGGGGTCTTCGAGCATGCCAGCGACCTTGCCGCCTACATCCGGTCCCGTCGGCCCAACCTGTCTATATACGGGGCCTGTTATCCTGAGACCCATCCGGAGGCCGCCTCGCCCGAGGAGGACATTGAGAATCTGCGAATCAAGGTGGATTCCGGCGTGGATCATCTGGTTTCGCAACTCTTCTACGACAATGCTGATTTTCTGGACTTCCTGGACCGGGCACGGGCAGCCGGCATCCAGGTGCCCATTGAGGCCGGCATCATGCCCATCACCAACGAGGGCCAGGTGCGGCACATGAGCGAGGTCTGCAAGGCGCGGATCCCGGCTGCGGTCGAGTCCATCCTGGAACGTTGGGGCGACGACCGGGCCAGCCTGCGCGAGGCGGGCATCATATACGCCTCACAGCAGATCGCCGACCTGGTGGCCCATGGGGTGGATGGCATCCACCTTTACTCCATGAACCATTCCGGCGTCACCAGGCGCATCTGGCACAACGTCCGTCACCTCTTCCGGCAGGTGGGCGCCAACTCAGAGTCCTCCAGTGATAAGAGTTGACGGCGTAAAAGCGGTGTATTGTGCCCCGCATTGATGATCGAGCGAGCGTGGTTCTCAACTTTCAGTTGCGCTTCGTCCTCAATCGTCATTGCGGGGTCTCAGCCATGGCAGAGCTTTGAGCGCGGCTCTGTGCAACGGCGGTATCATGCCAATCAACAGCCCAAGGATCATCCCTCCGATGGTTATCCAGGAGGCCAGATCATGTCCCAGCAGAATGAGCATCACCACCAGGCCGACACCGACCAGGGGTAGGACCGGTGTCCAGCGTTGCTGCGAATCGGTCAGTCGGTCGTTTTTCTTCGGTAGAAGTCCGCATATCAGCCCCCATACCAATCCTATCAAGACACAGGCGATGGTCAGTAGGGTATCGGTCAGCTGCATTCCAGGGTTCCTTCGTACATGATTGCCCGGGTAAGGCCTTTCTGGCGCCGCGTATGACTGCTATGCGTGCGAAAGCCGCGAAAACGTCCAACAAATCGTGGCAGACCGGAGAATGACGCGGCCCTGGTACGCATGCGTTTGATGTAGTTGAGCGCCTTGGCGGACTGCATGACGGACAAGGCGGCATTTCATGCATTCCAGGTCAGCTCCTCTACGATGATCGACCTGCGAACTTGTTCGCACATCAATGTGTTCGTGGACGCTATAGACAGCTATCATAGCCGCCACAGAGCGGAATCGATAATGGATGGCGGGCAGGGAGCACCTCCATGGAAACGATGGTGTCAGGGAAAAGCATGTGTTGAAGAGTCTCCCCATGGGGATTTGGAAACCCGTCCCAGGTCGTGTTCAGAATGCCTCCAGGACCACTACTTCGGGATTCGTTGCGTTGTCGATGCGAATGGCGGAGTCGCCTATGCTCCGCCGGCATTGGCTATCGTATCCTCTCTCTGACTGAAGCGGTGCGGGAAGGCAGCAAGTTCCATGACCCAAGCTGATCTTCACCATATACTGCGTATTCCGGGAGTGCCACAGGGGCTGACGACCCGTCACCCCTATAATGCCTGTACCGGTTCCGGGGCATCAGAGTCGTCGCGGAACCTCAGCAAAGGCAGGGGATGAGTCATGGAAGATCCGGCGCAACCGACCACTTCGACCCTGATACACCTTGGGTTGCACGACCTGGACAAGGCCCGGTTCCGGCTGGATCGGCTTGCCCGTCTGGTTGACGATCAGGAGCTGGAACAAACCCTGGTCCAGAGCCTCGACCAGGCCTGTGATCCTGACGAAGCCCTTGCTGGGCTGATACGAATTCTGGAGCAGTTTCCGCAGGGAGACCGGCCGGGCTTTCTGGCCGGATCCCCGCAGGAAATTCAAGAGGCGGCCCAGTCACTGATCAGGGTGCTGGGGGCCTCGGAGGCCATGGGCCGACTGATGCGCTCGCGGCCGGAGTTGGTAGAGGCGGCCGCCAAAGACCCCGACCACCTTGCTGACTGCACGGCGGAAACCAGGCAGAAGCGGGTTCTTGACGCCTTGGACAAGGTGGAGACAAATTCGGACTCAGAGCCCCCGCTGGTGGCCTATGCCGATGCACTGCGGTTCGAATACCGGCTGCAGCTGGCTGCCGTCATGGCCCGGGACCTGGCATCTGAGGATCCCCTGGAGCCGGAGCCAGAAATCAGCCGGGCCCTGTCGGACATGGCCGACGCTGCACTGCAAGGGGCTCTGAGCATCGCCAGTCGTCAGGTTCCCAATGCGGATTCATGCCGTCTGACCGTCATTGGCATGGGCAAGCTCGGTGCCCAGGAACTCAACTACGTATCCGATGTGGACCTCATGTACATAGTGGAGCCTGCCTCGGAGGTGGATACGAACGGGGCCGATCCCATTGCCGTGGGCACTGCCATGGCCGTCCTCCTGCAGCGGGTCTGCCAGGCGGTCATTCCCGGATCGACTGAGCCGCCGCTTTGGAAGGTTGATACCGCCCTGCGGCCCGAGGGACGTGACGGCCCCCTGGTGCGCCGTCTGGCCTCTTACGCCGACTACTATGCCCAATGGGCCGAGAATTGGGAGTTCCAGGCCCTGCTCAAGGCCCGTCCGGTCGCTGGCGACAAGGCCCTGGGCCAGGACTATTCGTCCATGATCGCCCCCCTGGTCTGGGGTGCCTGCCAGCGTCCCAACTTCGTCTACGACTGTCAGAGGATGCGCCAGCGGGTTGAGCGGCTGATACCGGAGGATCGCAAGGAGCGTGAGATCAAGCTGGGCCGGGGAGGGCTGCGGGACGTTGAATTCACCGTTCAGATGCTCCAGCTGGTCCATGGTTCCAGCGATGTCGATCTGCGTTGTCCGGCGACGCTTGATGCCCTGCAGGCATTGTCCAAGGGCGGCTACATTTCACGTAAACACGGCGAACAGCTGGACCATGACTACCGGTTCGAGCGGGTCATGGAGCATCGCCTGCAGATGTGGCAGCTGCGTCGCACCCATCTCTTCCCGAAAATCAACCGTTCAGGCACCCTTGGTCAGCGGCCGCCCAGCCTTGAGGAACTGGAGAGCAACCGCGATCTGCGACGGCTGGCCCGAGCCTTCGGCCTGCATGCCGACCAGATGCTGGCCCAATACCAGGCCACCAGGATCGAGGTACGTAACCTTCATCAGGCCATCTACTTCCGCCCCATGCTGCCCATCAACGCCCAGGTGGACGAGGACGAAGTCAGTCTGCGCCCCCAGGCGGCCCGCGCACGGTTCGCATCCATCGGTTTTGCCGACCCCGATGCAGCCATTCGCCACGTCACGGCCCTGACCACAGGGGTCACCCGCTCGGCGCGGATCAACCGCATTCTCATGCCCGCCGTTCTCCAGTGGCTGGGGGAGGGACAGGATCCGGACATGGGACTCCTGGGCTGGCGAACCCTGGAGGAACATTTCGGCGGCAAGAGCACCTATCTGGGCTTCCTGCGGGACTCCGCCTCGGCCGCCCGCCGCCTATGCCACATCCTGTCCAACTCCCGCTACCTGTCCGGCGCCCTGGCCCGGTCCGTCCAGTCGGTGACCTGGCTGGGGCATGACCAGGACATGATCCCCCGTGATCGGGACACCTTGGACAAGCGGACCGCAGCCTATCGAACCCGGCATGCGGACTCGCTTGAGGAGTTCGCCACTGCGGTGCGGGCCATGCGCCGCCAGGAGATCGAACGGATCGGGCTGGGCTGGATGAGCGGGGTGGACGATCAGCGGGCCTGCCTGGCGGGCATGTCCGATGTCTACGATGCAGCCATTGACGCGGCCTTGGACTGGGCCGTGAATCACCGTCTGGGGCAGACAGGTTCGGGTGACGAAGACCCGCGTCAAGCGCCGGCAGAGATGGCCTTGATCGCAATGGGGCGCTACGGTGGCCGGGAGGTCAATTTCAACTCGGATGCCGACATCATGCTGGTCTACCGTCCTGCATCAGGCGCCGACCAGGACCAGGCTGCCGAATTCGCCCGTGGAGTGACCACCGACCTGCGGGCCGTCCTGGCCGGACCGGCCAGCCTGGAGCCCGGTATCGACCTGGACTTTGACCTGCGCCCTGAAGGACGTCAGGGGCCTCTGGTGCGTTCACTCGACTCCTACCGGCGCTACTACCGCGAATGGTCGGAAACCTGGGAACATCAGGCCTTGATCCGGGCCAGATTCGCAGCAGGGAACGCCGGCTTGGCCAAGGACTTTTTGGAGGGCATAGCCAATCCGCTTCGCTACCCTCAACAGCCGCCCAATGAGGAGGAGCTGGGGCAGATCCGCCGTCTCAAGGCCAGGATGGAGGCGGAGCGGTTGCCACGCGGCGTGCGTCGGGATCGGCATCTGAAGCTGGGGCGGGGAGGGCTGTCCGACGTGGAGTGGACGGTTCAGCTCCTCCAGCTGCGTCACGCCCACGATCTGCCCGAGCTACAGGTCACCGGCACGCTGACCGCCCTGGACGCCCTGGAGACTGCGGGACTTATCGAGGCCAAGGATGCCAAGGCCTTGCGCCGCAGCTGGGTGCTCTGCACCGCAGCCCGCAACGCCAACTTCCTCTGGTCCGGACGTGTCCTGCAGGCGGACATTCTGCCGGACGACGGGCAGGTTCTGGGGGGTATAGCGGTCTGCCTGGGCTATCCGGCCCACCGAGGCCAGCGCTTCGTCAACGAGCTGCTGGCGGCCATGCGCCGCTGCAGGCAGGTCATGGAACGACTCTTCTACGGGAGCTGACCCTGGGTCCATCCGGGGTCGTATGCTTGTTCAGGTCACATAAGGTGGCCACCTTGAGGAAGGTGAGCCGTTGTCCCAACAAGTTGATCACGCATCCAACACCTCTTCCGCCGTCGATTCTCGTTCCGGCCCCGCAAATACCGTTCCGCTTCGTGGGCGAAGTGTGGTGACCCTCGACGACATTCCCATGACCCAGATCCTGGACCTGCTGGATCGTGCGGCCTACATCGACACCCACCGCCGCCAGGTGGCCCACACCTGCGACGGCCGGGTCCTGGCCACGCTCTTCTATGAACCCAGCACCCGCACCCGGCTCAGCTTCGAGACGGCCATGCTCCGTCTGGGCGGCCAGGTCATCGGGTTCGCCGGCGCCCAGCTGGCCAGCGTCTCCAAGGGTGAGTCCATCAGCGACACCCTGAAGACCGTCTCCAACTACGCCGACATCGTGGCCATCCGGCACCCCAAGGAGGGTGCCGCCCTGGTGGCATCCAAGGCAGCCACGGTCCCGGTCATCAACGCCGGCGACGGCGGACACATGCACCCGACCCAGACCCTGACCGACCTGGCCACCATCCGCGCCCGCAAGGGTCGGCTGAACCACCTGGCCATCGGCCTGTGCGGGGATCTGACCTTCGGCCGCACCGTCCACTCCCTGATCACCACCCTCTGCCGCCTGGGCCACGTGGACTTCGTCCTGATCAGTCCCGACGAGCTGCGCACCCCGGAATACGTCCTGGAGAGGATCCGCTCCTCGGCCGACTGCACCTACCGGGAGACCGGGGACCTGAACGGGGTCATCGGCGACCTGGATGTGCTCTACATGACCCGTGTCCAGCAGGAGCGCTTCTTCAACGAGGACGACTACCTGCGTCTGCGCGACACCTACATTCTGAATGCCGACAAGCTTAGGGCTGCGCGCCCCGACATGGCCATCCTCCACCCCCTGCCCAGGGTCAATGAGATCGCCGTGGAGGTGGACGATGATCAGCGTGCGGCCTACTTCCAGCAGGTTCGCAACGGCATGCTGGTCAGAATGGCCCTGGAGAGCGCCCTGCTGGGTGACGAGCTGCCCGGTTACCGCGAGCGGAAGGAGGTGGCGGCATGAAGGTCACCAGCATTGTTGACGGCATCATCATCGACCATGTCCGTGCGGGTACAGCCCTGAAGGTGCTGCACTACCTGCGTGTGGACCCGGCGAAGACGCGGCTGGCCCTGATCATGAACACGGATAGTCGCAAGTACGGGTCCAAGGACATCATCAAGATCGAGCAGACCGGGGATCTGGATCTGACCGCCCTGGGATTCATCGCCCCCGAGGCCACCGTCGATGTGGTGCGACAGGGCAGGATCGTCAGCAAGCATCAGCCGGACCGCCCCAACCATCTGGTCAACGTCATCACCTGTGTCAACCCTCGTTGCGTCACCACGGTGGAGACCGGCGTGGATCAGCGCTTCCACCTGGACGCTGCCGGGGTCTACCGCTGCGACTACTGCGACGAGAAGGCTGAAGACTGACATGCGGCTGCTGGGGTTGACCGATTGGCGCAGCGGCAGGGCAGCCGATCTGGTGCTTCCCCAGGCGGTTGACAGCAGGCTGATTGACGAGACCGGCGCCATGTCGGCAGATGTGGACCGGATAGATGCTTCGGGGCTGGTGCTGGCCCCGGCACTGGTCGATCCGCATGTCCACCTGCGGGACCCCGGTCAGACCGACAAGGAGGACATGGTCACCGGCACAGCTGCCGCAGCGGCCGGAGGCTACGGGCTGATACTGCTCATGCCCAACACCCAACCTGCCATGGATGGACACGCCAGGATGGCCGACGGGCGCACGGTCATCGACTATCTGGAATCCTATGAGCGGGACCATGGGCTGCGCCTGCCGGTGGACTACGCCCTCTGTGTGGCCGCCACCATGGACCGGGCCGGCCGTCAGGCCTCAAACCCGAACGAATGGTCGGGGCACCTGCCCGGCCACGGATGGGCACACCCCGTAGTGGCCATCAGTGACGACGGATCGGCAGTAACCAACCAAACCCTTGAGGCTGTGGCCGCCAACGCAAGGGCTTTCGACCTGCCCATCCTGGATCACTGCGAACACCACGAGCACGGTCAGGTCAACCTGGGTACCATCAGCCGCCAACTGGGACTGGAAGGGATTCCCGCCTCAACCGAGACCGCCATCATCAATCGCGACATCGAACAGGCGGAACGCACCGGCACCAGGGTGCATCTGCAGCATGTCAGCACTACCGGGGGATTCGAAGCCGTCCGACGGGCCAAGGCCCGTGGTCTGCCGGTCACCTGCGAGACCGCGCCCCACTATCTGGCCCTCTGTGACGAGGATCTGCTGCGCTGCGGCAGCATGGCCAAGATGAACCCTCCGCTGCGCTCCCGCGCCGACCAACAGGCTGCGCTTGAGGCCGTAGCCGACGGTACTGTGGACATGATCGCCACCGACCACGCCCCGCATACTCTTGCCGAGAAAGCGCTGGGGCTCAAGGACGCGCCCAATGGCATCGTCGGCCTGGAGACTGCCTATGCGGTCTGCAACCAGGTCCTGGTCAAGAGCGGGCTCATCAGCCATGACCGCATGATCGAGCTCATGTCCCTGGCTCCGGCCGAACTCATGGGCATGCATCGACTCCTGCCTGAAGACCTGCCCTCGCACAAGGCAAACAGGGGCTGTAAGGCCGGTCATCTGCAACTGGAGGCCGACCGGCGCAGCGACACCGGCCAGCCGCCCGTCGATCTGGTCATCTTGGACCCTGATGCCAAGTGGAAGGTTGATCCCAGCCGCTTCCATTCCAAGGCACGGAACACCCCCTTCGCCGGGGCGGAATTGTCCGGCCGGGTCATGGCCACCATCAAGGATGGGCGTCTGGTCTTCTCCCGACTGCCCGCAAGCCGCGTCATCACCAGGGAAAGGATCTGAGCATGGACCGATTGACCGCGCTCATTGAGGACAAGCACAATCCGACCGTGGTCGGTCTGGATCCGCGACCGGAACTGCTGCCCAGCCAGCTGATCGAACAGGCCAGACAGCGCGCAGCCGGGAGCATGGCCCAGATGGGTCTGGACCCCAAGGACCCGCAGCAGACCCAAGACGAGCAAGCCCAGGCTGTCTGGGCGGACCACCTGGCCCGGGCCTATCTGCGCTTCAACCTGGCCATCCTGGAGGGCGTTGCCGACCTGGTGCCTGCAGTCAAGCCCCAGATTGCCATGTACGAGGCCCTTGGACCCTGGGGCATCAGGGCCTACACCGGCACCTGCCGGGCTGCGGCAGACCGTGGCCTCTACGTCATCGGGGATGTCAAGCGCGGTGACATCGGATCAACCGCCGAAGCCTACGCCGCCCACCTGGACGGGCTTCCCCTGCCCCTCAATCCTGGACAGACAATGGGTGGGCCGACCCGAGCAGGCGGGAGGTTCCCCTGGTACGAGGATGCCCTGACCATCAATGTCTACCTGGGCTCCGACGGGGTGGAACCCTTCCTGCAGGCGGCCGAGCAGATTCAGGGTGACCTCTTCGCCCTGGTGCGCACCTCCAACCCCTCAGGCAGCCAGATCCAGGAGCTGGGCCTGGACGCCGACTCGGGTGGCGGCACCATCTATCAGCACCTGGGTGACTTGATCGAATCCTGGGGGCGGCCCTCAATCGGCGAATCAGGATACTCCAGACTTGGAGCCGTGGTCGGTGCCACCCACCCCGAGGACGGAGCCCTTTTGCGCCGGGCCATGCCCCACACCTTCTTCCTGGTCCCCGGCTACGGAGCCCAGGGCGGTTCGGCGGCCGACGTGGCACCCATGTTCGACCGGTCCGGCGGCGGCGCTGTGGTCAACTCCTCCCGGGGGATCATCGCAGCATGGCGGAAGGATCCGGACTACAGCCCGCGGCTCAGCGTTCAGGCGGCCCTTGGCATGGTCACCCGCGATGCCCGCCAAGCCGCACAGGCCATGAAGGACGCTCTCAATCAGGCGATCAAGGAGGCCCGATGAAACCCAACCTCTTCATATCCACCAGCCGGGTGGAGGATCAGGCCCGACAGGCAGGCCGGATGCCCGGACGCCGCACGGCCCAGGTCACCGGCATGGAGCCCTTGGACCGGCAGGTCTGGCGGATGACCATCCAAGACCCCTACCTGGCAGCCCACGCCCCGGCAGGAGCCTTCATCAACCTCTACTCGGCCGATCGCATGACCATGATGCCCAGACCCTTCGGTATCAGCCGAGTTCTGGATGGCGAGCAGATTGAGATCATCTTCGCCGTAGTTGGCCAGGGGACCTATGAATTCTCCCGCCTGCAGCCAGGCATGGCTGTGGACCTGCTGGGACCCCTGGGCCATGGCTTCGACCTGGAGAAGCCGGCTCATTATCTGCTGGTGGGCGGCGGCCTGGGCGTTCCTCCGCTGATCCGCGCAGCGCAGTGCCTTCAAGGCCGGTCCGCTGTGCGTACCACCGCCCTGCTGGGATACCGGGACCATCGGTTCGCCGATGCCATCATGGGCTCGCTGACCGATCAGCTGGAGTCCATCGACAACGCCTCCGGGGATGTCATAACCCTCTTGGATCGGGTTCGCGGCGACATCGATCCCGAGCGGACCATCATCCTGACCTGCGGACCTCTGCCCATGATGCGGGCCGTGGCCGCCTGGGCCCGCAAATACAGCCTGCCGGCCCAGTGCTGCATGGAGTCCCGTATGGGTTGTGGCTACGGCACCTGCGTGGCCTGCGTGGTCGACACCGTTGATGGCAGGCTCAAGGTCTGTAAGGATGGACCGGTCTTTGCCGCCGACCGTCTGATCTGGGATGCGGACCGGGTCAAGAAGGAGGCACGATGAGCGGGCTGACAATCGCAGGGACGCAGACGGCCATAACGATGGATCCGCTGGAACCGCACGCCTGGCGGCATGGCACTGTTGTGGCCGGCACGCCATGGAAGAACCCTGTGGGCACCGCTTCAGGCACCTTCAACCTGGATGCCTGCGGGGATTATTACGATGTCTCCCAGATGGGCGCCATCTCCACCAAGGGGGTTTCGCCGGTACCCTGGGAAGGCAACCCCACGCCCAGGACAGCCGAGAGCCCCGCCGGCATGGTCAACTCCGTGGGGCTGCAAAACCCGGGCGTGGACCATTACCTGGTGGACGAACTGCCCAGGCTCAAGGCCCTGGGAGCCAACGTGGTCACCAATGTGGCCGGCCACAGCGACGAGGACTACGCCATCGTTGTGGAACGCCTGGCAGACTCCTCCGCGGATATGCTGGAGATCAACGTCTCCTGCCCCAACGTCTCTCATGGGGGGATGTCAGTGGGCACCGACGCCAAGGCCCTGAACCGGTTGATCACCCGGCTGCGGGGTCTGACCGACAAACCAATGGTGGTCAAGCTGACCCCCAACGTCACCGACATCGTGGAGGTGGCCCGGGCGGCGGTGGATGGGGGAGCGGATGCCCTCAGCCTGATCAACACCCTGGTAGGCATGCGCATCGACATTACTACAGGCAAACCCATCCTGGCGCAAGGCACCGGCGGCGTCTCCGGCCCTTGCATCCTGCCCATTGCCTTGTCCTTCGTCTGGCGGGTGCGCCAGGCACTGCCCGACATTCCCATCATCGGCATCGGGGGCATCGACTCGGGACGCACGGCCTTGGAATTCCTCTATGCGGGGGCCAACGCCGTGGAGGTGGGGGCTGCGGCCCTGGTGGACCCTGTGGCGCCCATGAGGGTGGCCAGGGAGCTGGACGATCTGTTGGACGAGCGGCCCGATCTGGCCGATTTGCTCAAGAAAGGGGAGTGCTGGCGATGAGCGCATCCGCAGCTGAAAACAAGGCCGGGCATGACGGGGATGCCCAGGAGCAGACCCGCCGCATCCAGGAGGGCTTCACCAGCTTCCTGCTGCAGAGCGGAGCCCTCAAGTTCGGTGATTTCACCCTGAAGTCGGGGCGTCGCTCGCCCTACTTCATCAACGCGGGGGCCTTCAACGACGGACGGCTGATCGCCCTGCTGGGTGAGTTCTACGCCCGCACCATCGTGCAGGCCGTGAAGCAGGGGACCCTGCCCGCCGACATCGACACGGTGTTCGGTCCGGCCTATAAGGGGATTCCCCTGGCCGTCTCCACGGCCATTGCACTGAGCGGGGCACATGGGATGCCGGTCGGCTACACCTTCGACCGCAAGGAGGTCAAGGACCATGGAGACGGAGGCCTCATGGTCGGCACCCAGCTCAGGGACGGCATGAGGGTGCTTCTGGTGGATGACGTCATGACCGCCGGGACCGCGGTTCGCCAGGTGGTACCCAAGATCATGTCCCAGGCCAAGGTGACCATAGTCGGTCTGGTGCTCTCTGTGGACCGGATGGAGCGCACCGGTCAAGGCCGGGGCTCGGCTGTGGAGTCAATTATGGACGAATTCCACTTCCCGGTCATCAGCATTGTCAACGTCCGTCAGATTTTCGATGCGGCTGCCTCCATCAAAGGCTCGGATGGGTCGCCCATCCTGGACCGGAGCACGGCCGATGCCGCCAGGGACTACCTGGAGCGTTACGGGGCCTGAGTAAAAGCCTGGCTCACGCTGGCAAGTCGATTGTGCTTACATGCCACATCGACGCACATTCTTCGGATGGTCATGCTGTCGGACGACCTTCGTGTAGATTGGTAAAGGTCCGACGGGCATACCTCGGATCATCATCGCAAGGAAGGCCATGGATCGTGACGAAACCGCTGGAGCAGAATGGTCATGATAAACCTGACCAGACTGAAGACGACGAATTGAAAAACGCCAAGCCTGCCGTCGCGGCCACGTCAGCTGACGCAGTGAAATCTTCGGATGCTGCAGAACATGCTGATGGGCGTCTTTCGACTGTTGAGGAACCGGTAGAGACAGGCCGGCCTCAAGAAGGCGAGCCTGAAGAAGAGAACAAGCCTGCCCAGCGAGCCCGGAGGCTGCCGCTGATACTGGTTGCAGTGGCTCTTGTGTTGGTTCTTGTTGCAGGCATCTACATGCTATGGACCAGCCGTACAGGAGACGCCCGGACAGATCATAACTCTTCCGCCGAATCGTCGTCCGTCCACTCCAATCGGGGACCCAGCGGTGACGCCAAGGCCTACAAGGCCCTGCAGGAGGTCGCTGTAAAGCCATCGGTGGCCGACGACCAGGGAGGGCTGACCGTTTCGGCCAAGGGGGTCGGCGGCAGGAAGAAGGTTGCCGATGCGCCTACCCTTGAGATCTTCATGGATCCCATGTGCCCCTGGTGCGGCAAGGTGGGCCGGGTCATCGATCCCCAGCTGCAGCGCATGATCAGCGCCGGTCAGATCAACGTCACCTACAACTTTTTGAACTTCCTGGATTCAGTATCCAGCGACCAGTACTCCAGCCGCGTGGACAACGCCCTGGCCATGGTGGCACAGGAGGACCCGGACCACCTGCCGGCCTTCGCCGCCGCCGTCTTCGCAGCTGATTTCCAGCCCGATGAAAGCTCCTATCAGGCGGTCTCCGATGCCCGTCTGGCCGACCAGGCTGTAGGAGTAGGTGTGCCAAGGTCCCTGGCAGACCGCTTCGCACAGGGTACATACAGGCCATGGGTTGACAAGGTCAACGCCTACTCCATCACCCGCAAGGATGCCAAGGACGCCAAGGGGGAGTTTTCGACCCCCACCATCATGATCAACGGCAAGGTCTGGGATCTGACTGCAGCGGCGAAGAGCCAGGGAGGCCTGGAACATCTGGACCGGGCCCTGCTCAAGGCCCTGGGACTCAAATCACAGGATGTGGGCCAACAAGGAAAGATGCCCTCCATCGGAGCCCAAGGAAAAGCGCTGGAAGTACAGTAACCCGCTGCTTGCTTTGCTGTTACTCGACTGGCTCCTGCTCGATCAGCGAGTATCCATGGTTGGACACCACCTGGCGCAGTTTGTCCAGGTAGAGTTCGGCGGCATGGGACAGCTTGGTCCGACTGTTCACGATCCAGCCCACAAGCATGGATTCATCCGACTCCAGGGGGACGCTGACGATCTTCTCGTTGTTCAGGTCCTCGTTGTCGATGCCGGTGCAGACCGTGTAGGCGTTCAGCCCGACGATGAAGTTGAGCATGGTTGCCCGGTCGCTCACGGTGATCTGCTTGGGGGAGTAGTCGGGCCAGACAGCCTCCTCGGCGAAGTAGAAGGAGCCTTCTTCGCCCTGCTCATACTGCAGGAAGGGGTAGGGCTCCAGATCCTTCATGGTCACCATGGCCCGATCGGCCAGCGGATTGGTCCGGGCGATGAAGACATGCAGGTCCGCCCGGAAAAGAGGGTGGAAGTCCAGGTGCTTCTCGCGGAGCATCTTGGACAGAACCCGTTTGTTGAAGTCGGATTCGTAGATGATGCCGATTTCGGACTGTAGGGTGGCCACCTGGTCGATGATGTCCCTGGTGCGCGTCTCACGTATGGTGAATTCGTACTCGTCGGAATCGATGGAGTTGATCATCTCCACGAATGCTTCGACTGCGAACATGTAGTGCTGCGTGGAGACCCGGCAGAGCTGCTTGCGGGGCCTGACCTGCCGGTAGCGGGCCTCCAGAAGGTCGGTCTGGTCCAGTATCTGACGGGCGTAGGTCAGGAATTCCGCCCCGTCCACGGTCAGAGCGATCCCCTGGGAATGACGGGTGAAGATCTCGATTCCCAGCTCGTTCTCCAGCTCCTTGACCGATGAGCTCAGGGCAGGCTGGGAGATGTAGAGCTCATGCGAGGCCTCGTTCATGGAACCGCATTCGACAATCTTGACGATGTAGCGCAGTTGGAGCAGTGTCATACAAGCCAATCTATACCCAAGGCTCTATCGGCCCAGGGCTGCAGTTTCAGCCATGCCCTGGGCCGCGGCCTCCTGATCGAGATAGCGCCCCGGACCCAGGACCTGGGGGTTGCCGTCTTCATCGGTCTCGAAACTGTATACCATGGGGACGCCGGTGGGGACATTGATGGATTGGATGTCCTTATCGTCAACATCCTCAAGAACCTTGATCAGGCTGCGGACCACCGAGCCGTGGGTGACGATGAGCAGATTCCGTCCTTGCTCCAGGTTGGGGGCTATTCGGCTACGCCAGTAGGGATGCAGACGTTTCAACAGATCCTTGAGGCACTCGGCGCGGATGTCTGCCGGATTCCGACCGTCCAGCCCGTCCCCCATGGCTGGGGCATAGCGCGGATCCTGTCCCTGGAAGTAGGGTGACTCGGTTTCGATGGCCGGAGGCCGAACATCGTAGGAACGCCGGAAGATGTCGAATTGATGCTGACCGTAACGTTCAAGCATTGCCGGTCGCGTCTGCCCCTGGAAGGCGCCATAGTGGCGTTCGTTCAACCTCCAAGTGCGCTCCACCGGAATCCAGGCCCGACCAACCAGATCCAGCACAGTGTTGGCAGTGACTATGCTGCGGGTCAGCAACGATGTGAAGACCAGGTCGGGCAGCAGGCCTGATTCCTTGAGCAGCCGTCCGGCATGGCGGGCCTGTCGCAGTCCGCGTTCCGTCAGGGGCACGTCCACCCAACCGGCGAAACGGTTGACCGACTTCTGGGTCCAGGCGCTTTCCCCGTGACGCATGACGATGAGTTGCGAGGTCACCAAATCGACTCCTTTTCTGATGACGTGTTTTTAGAACCAGAGCGAGCTGTTCTCGAAGAAGAGGGAGGCATCGTCTCCATCCTGTGCGGATTGCTCGATAGGGTCAGTGGTCCCCTCGGCCCTTGACATCACCAGACCTATGGCCCTGGGCAGGGCATCGGCCACCTGCCCGGCACGGATTGGCTGTCCTATGAGTCCTGTAGCAAATCCATGACCTTCCGGTTGGTCGTCCTCTGTTACCAGATCCACGAAATCCTGGGGCTTGCGCGGGTCGAAGATCAACGGCTGCTCCCAGCCGGTCTGCCTGCCGCCACTGGCCAGGGAACCGGCAAGCCCGTGCAGGAAGGCCGCGGCAGCCGTCAGATCCACCATCAGTGTGGCATCATCCTGGATTGGGCCGGCGTTCTGGGCCAGCATGGCCCCGATGGTTCCGGAGAGCACGTCTCCCGATCCGGCTGTGGACAGCCAGGCTGGGCCGAAACCGGTGGTCATGACGCGGGGACGGTCGGTGCCGTCCTCGCCGACGACCAGCGTGATGGCTCCCTTGAGCAGAATGGTGGCCCCGGTAAGCTGACAGGCTCGAATCGCCCAGTGCAGGGGTTCGGCCATGACCTGGTCGCCGTCCACGTTCTCGCCATGTGAATTGAGCAGAGCGGCCATTTCACCAGCATGTGGGGTCAGCACCGTGCGCGGGCCCAGCCGGTCCGGCAGCAGATCCAAAGCACCGGCGTCCACTACCACCGGCGGGTCGGCTGCCGCCTCGTCCTCGTCCAGATCGGCGGCCTGACGGCTGAGTATATCGGCAATCAGATCCCGCTGACCGTCCTGGCCTTCAGGTCCGGCGGCCTCCTGGGCCTGCCCGTTGGGTACACCAGAGCCCAGCACCCAGGATTCAACCCTTCCCCGGCCCAGGACTGTCTCAGGCAGCTCCTGCAGGATCAGGTCACCCACCTGTTCGGGGCCGCAGTAGCGGATCATGCCCACGTTGCCTCTGGCAGCAGCCTTGCTGGAGAGCAATCCTGCGCCATGGTAGAGGGCGGATCCGGTGACCAGGCCGACCACGCCCCGGCTGTACTTGGTGTCATCCACCCGTGGCGCCCGCAGGAGACTGGCGCATTCTTCCGCGCTCATACAGGAGACGCTGGGAACCAGGGCCGAGGTGTCAAAACCGAAGTCCACCAGGACGATTCTGCCGCAGACGTAGGCGGCCGGGGGCAGCATCAGACAGGGTTTCATGGCTCCCATGGTTACGGTCACATCCGCCGGGATGTAGGCGCCGGGCAGGGTACCCTCGTCCACATCCAAGCCGGAGGGGGTATCCACGGCCAGAACCAGTGGCCCATCCTGACTGGCGGGGTCGTGCCAGGCGGGCCTGTCGGGCAGACCGCTCTCCATGCCCAGTTCTGCGGCCAGAGCGGCGGGAATGCCGCGCAGCGCCCCCTTGAGGCCGATCCCGGTCATGGCATCGATAATCAGATCCGCCTGTCTGCACAGTTCCAGGGCCTGATCCAGCTCCTCGGATGCCTGGTCCGGTCCGGAGGGGGTCTCACAGCCGAGGATGGCCGCCTGGGGGTCCAGGGCCGTGACTACTCCGCCGGCACGCAGTAGGGCGTCCAACCCGCCCTGGTGGAGGCTTCGACCGGTTGCCACCACGGTCACATCGGCCCCATGTCCGGCCAGGTCAGCCGAGGCATAGAGACCGTCGCCGCCATTGTTGCCGGCCCCCGCCAGCAGAACGATCCTGGCGCCTGCAGGCTCCAGCCCGGCCTGGGTCAGCATGACGTCGGCCACGGAGGCCAGGGATCCGGCGGCGACACGCATCAGGGGCACCCCGTCATCCAAAAACGGCTGCTCCAATGATCTGATCATATCGGCGGAATAGGCGCTGGTGGCCAGGGTCCGGCGGGCTTCGCGTCGTTCATCTGGTGACGGCTTCATGGCATCACACCCCTCATTCAACAGGTCCACGTTCGGCGGCGTGGCCGGCTACGTGCTGGCTCCACTCTATCCGATGGCCATGTCCTGCAAGCGTTATAAGGTCTGCCTATTTAAGAGGGCAGGAAAGGAAATCATGCAGGGATTCGCAATGCCGAATCAGGGCCAGATCATGGCGGTGGTTTTGACGGTGGTTCTCTGTGGCCTGATCGGCTTCGAGCGCGAGTTCCTCAAACACGACGCTGGCATCCGCACCCACATTCTGGTGGGTCTGGGCAGCTGCCTGTTTACCATGGTCTCCCTCTATGGCATACAGGCCGCTGTAGGCAACTACTCCTGGGATGCCTCGCGAATCGCGGCCGGGGTGGCCTCTGGCATCGGCTTCATCGGTGCCGGGGTCATCTTCTTCAACCATGATTCGGTCAAGGGTCTGACGACGGCCAGCGCCATCTGGGTGGCCGCCGCCGTGGGCATGGCCTGCGGGGTCCAGCTCTTCGCCATCGCCATCCTGGCGGTCGTCTTCTACTTCCTGGCTGTTCTGGTCATCGCGCCCATCCTCAAGTGGTTCCTGCGCAACCGTCAGAACACGGTTCTGCGTATTGTTTACCAGGACGGTCACGGCTGCCTGCGCGAATCCCTGCTGTTGGCCACCCGCATGGGCTTCGAGTCCCGGGTGCTGACCATCCACGAGCTGCACCGGGATGCCTGGAAGGGGGCCGATGTCACCGTCAACCTGCTGGGCAAGGGTGATGTGACCGAGCTGGTTGAATCCATCGGCCAGACTCCAGGTGTCAAGGGCGTGGAAGTCCTGGGGGAGGACGACTGACCCGCTGACGACATACAACCTGCTGGCACGGGCCAACCGGTGGCTGGCTACTCTTCGGCCACCAGATCCAGGTAGTCGTCGCTCCAGAGGTCCTCATCTCCGTCGGGCATGAGCAGGACCCGCTCAGGGTTGAGGGCCTTGACGGCCCCCTCGTCGTGGGTGACCAGCACTATGGCCCCCTCGTACTTGGCGATGGCCTTCAGTATCTCGTCGCGCGAAGCGGGGTCCAGGTTGTTGGTGGGCTCGTCCAGCAACAGGACGTTGGCCCGGCTGGTCACCAGGGTGGCCAGGGCCAGGCGGGTCTTCTCTCCGCCGGAGAGCACCTTGGTGGGCTTCATGGCATCGTCCCCTGAGAAGAGGAAGGAGCCAAGGATGGTCCGCGCCTGGGTGTTGTCCAGGTCAGGGGCCACATGCTGCAGGTTCTCAAGAACGGTGACATCGTTATCCAGTGTGTCGTGCTCCTGGGCGAAGTAGCCGATCTTGGCCCCATGCCCCAGGGTCACCTTGCCCGTATCGGGCTGCTCGATGCCGGCCAGCAGCCGCAGGGTAGTGGTCTTGCCGGCGCCGTTGTAACCCAGGATGACCACCCGGGAGCCCTTATCGATGGCCAGGTTGATGCCGGCGAAGACGATGTTGGAGCCGTAGGCCTTGGACAGGTCCTCGGCCATGATGGGCGTGCGGCCGCAGGGGGCGGGATCCGGGAAGCGCAGGTCGGCCACCTTTTCGGCCTTTTCCGCCTCCTGGGTGTCGGCCAGCAGACGTTGGGCGCGACGCATCATGTTCTGTGCCGCCACAGCCTTGGTGGCCTTGGCATGCAGACGGATTCCCTGCCGCATCAGTCGGTCGGCCTTCTTCTCGGCCACCTCGCGTTCGCGGCGCCGGCGTTCCTCGTCCACCACCCGCTGGCGCAGGTAGGCCTTCCATCCCATGGTGTACATGTCGATGCAGGAGCGCTGGGCGTCCAGGTGCCAGATGCGGTTGACGGTCTCGTCCAGCAGTTCGGTGGAATGGGAGATGATCAGGAAGCCGCCCTCGAATCGGCGCAGGTAGCCCTTGAGCCACTCGATGGAGTCGGCATCCAAATGGTTGGTGGGCTCGTCCAGAATCAGGGTGTCGGCGTCAGAGAAGAGGATCCTGGCCAGCTCGACCCGTCGGCGCTGTCCGCCGGAGAGGGTGCCCAGTGCCTGCTGCAGGGTCTCCTGGCTCAGCCCCAGGCTCTCGCCCATGACGATGGCCTGCGATTGGGCCGCATAGCCGCCGGCGTTCTCGAAGTCCTGCTGGGCCTTGTCGTAACGCTTCATGGCCTTTTCCATGACCTTGGGGTCAGGACTGGTCATCTCGGTCTCGGCCTTGCGCATCCGCTGGATGATGGCGGCGATGTCCCTGGCGCTCATGACCCGGTCCAGGGCGGTCTGCTCGGAGTCGCCCGCATGGGTGGACTGGGGCAGATACCCCAGCTGTCCGGTCACCCGCACCTTGCCGGCCGAGGGGAGCATGTCGCCGGTGATGACCCGGGTCAGCGTGGTCTTGCCGGCGCCGTTGCGGCCCACCAGGCCGATCCGGTCGCCCTTGGTCACGTGGAAGTCGGTGGCTTGCAGCAGTAGTCGGGCACCTATCCGGATCTCAAGTCCCTGCGCCTCAATAGCCATGCCGCCTCCGACCCCGCTTTCCTCATGGATTCAAAACTTGCAAGGAATCATGGTAGCAAGAAGCAATCCCCGCCAGTGCGTCTCGGCTGACGGGGCAATGGATGAACCACGGGTGGGTCAGCGGCGGACCAGCCTGAACCTGTTCCAGGGGAAGTAGACCAGGAAGGCGCCCACAGCGGTCAGGGCGATGACCAGCACACCCATGGCGGCCGCGAAGGAGAAGATCCTGATGCCGATGCCCAGGCAGGCCCAGATGACCACCAGGCCGAAGACCCAGTCCTTGCCGTGCCTGTTCATCAGGTAGGCGACCGCCAGGAGCGCGCCGACCACGATGATGGTGGCGAATCCCTGGACGGCACTGCCGACCTTGTGCCCGGCCACCACCATGTATCCGGCATTGACCAGGGTGGCTACGCTCAGCCAGCTGGCGTAGATGGACAGCGGAATCCAGTCCAGGGCCTTGGCGGCGGTGGGGGTCCCGGCCTTGGTGGCATCCCGACGCACCAGGGCATAGAGCATCCAGGCCAGCACAGTCAGGATGAGGATGATGACCAGGGCCCAGAAGTTGCGCTCCATGTGCCACAGGGCCAGCCAGGCGATGTTCAGGCAGCAGGTGGCCACGAAGAGCAGCCCGCTCAGTGTGAAGGGCAGGAAACCCAGACGCTTGCGGCTGGGACCGGCCAGGCAAAAGCGGAAGAGCCAGATGGCCAGGGCGATGTAGATGACCCCCCAGATGGCGAAGACGTAGCCGGCGGGCATGATCCAAAGGTCCACCTTGCGAGCCAGGCCTCCAACTGTCGTGCCATTGAAGTGGTAGACCTCCGCATAGCCGTTGAAACCCACCATGGCCACCCAGGCCACCCAGAGCAGGATGTCCTCGAACAGCTTCCAGCCTCGGCCCTTGGAGGATTCCTGCTCCTTTTCGGTCTGACCCTGCTTTTGCTGCTGGTTCTGTGCTTGGTTTGATCCCTGCGCTGCCTCATTGCCGCTGCGATCAGAACTGCTCTTGCCTTTGTTGGTGGTCTCATCGGCACTGGCTTTTCCAGTCGATGCCTTCTTCGACGAATCACCGGACCGCTTGGCTGCGGCTACCGAAGGCGATGAACCCGAGCTGGATGAATTCGAAGCCGACGCATCAGACGATGCCGAACTTCCATTCCTTGAACTCCCGGTTGCCGAAGTCGATCCCGAAGCCGATTGGCTGCCCTGCATGGCAGGGGAAGTGCGCTTGGCCCTCTCGACCGGGTCCTCATCGTCGGTCCAGAGTCTGCGCGGATTGTCCTTGTCAGTCATGGCACATGCTTCCTCTCCTTGCCGGCCGCAACCCTGCTGCCCGCCGTGGGGATGTCCCCGGGCACGGGCCGGCCGGCCTCTGTCTCAACTCTAAATCGGCCAGCCTTGCTCGGTGGTATTGACCACCCGGCCCGGGCGGCCGCCGGTGCTAGCCTGAAGCCGAACGCTGGAAAGGGGAGTGCAGCATGGCCGAACCTTCACATCGATGCGACTGGGCTCAGGTGGCTGATCCGCTTATGCGCAGCTATCACGACCGCGAGTGGGGCCGCCCCCTGCACGGCTCCCAAAGGCTCTTCGCCATGCTCTCCCTGGAGATATTCCAGTGCGGACTCAGCTGGCAACTGGTCCTGCATCGCCGCCAGGCCTTCCTCAAGGATTTCGACAACTTCGATATTCAATCGGTCGCCGCCTTCGATGCCGGCCGCATCGACTCTCTCATGGCCGACCCGGCCATCATCCGCAATCGACGGAAAATCGAGGCCACGGTGGCCAACGCCACCCTGATCGCCCGCCAATTTCCCGGGGAGGAGTTCGACCGCTACTGCTGGTCCTTCACCGGCGGGCTGACCATCAACCACGACTACCCGGACGATTCATCCATACCACGCTACGACCATCTGTCGGCCATCGTCTGCAAGGACATGCGTGACCTGGGTCTGCGCTTCCTGGGGCCCGTGACGGTCCACTCCTTCCTCCAGGCGGCCGGCATGATCAACGACCATCAGCACGACTGCTTCCTCAACGGCTGCGGCCGCCCGCCCCTGGATCCGCCGGACCCGGCCATCTAAGCCATCGTCGAACACCTGTTCGAATTATTCGGCCCCGGCGATATTATGGTCAGGCTTTGGCCTCAGCCTTGGCCATGGGTCTTCAGGGAAGCGGATGGGAAGCACGTGAAGCAGCAGAACAAGCCTAAGTCGACAGTGGACGCGGCCATCGAGAACCCGCGCATGATCGAATCCAAGGGGTCCCTGGTGGCGGACCTGTCCATGGTGCCCAACGACCGCAAAATCGTCATCCAGGGCGCCCGGGCCCACAACCTCAAGAACGTCAACCTGTCCATACCCCGCAACCGGATGGTGGTCTTCACCGGTCTGTCAGGCTCCGGCAAGTCCTCCCTGGCCTTTGACACCCTCTTCGCCGAGGGTCAGCGCCGCTATGTGGAGTCCCTCTCAGCCTATGCCCGCCAGTTCCTGGGCCAGATGGACAAGCCCGACGTGGACTTCATCGAGGGCCTGAGCCCTGCCGTCTCCATCGATCAGAAGACCACCAACCGCAACCCCCGTTCCACCGTGGGCACCATCACAGAGGTCTACGACTACCTGCGCCTGCTCTTCGCCAGGACAGGCATTCCCCACTGCCCGGTCTGCGGGGCCGAGGTGCGGGCCCAGTCGCCGCAGCAGATCGTCGACACCCTCATGTCCAGGCCGGAGGGGACCCGTTTCCAGCTGCTGGCCCCCATCGTCAAGGGCCGCAAGGGCGAGTTCGTTGAGACCCTAGAGCTCCTGCGCTCCGACGGCTACTCCCGGGCCATCATCGACGGGGACATGCACCAGCTGTCCGACTCCATCAAGCTGACCAAGCAGAAGAAGCACACCATCGAGGTGGTGGTGGACCGGCTGGTCATCCGCGAGGGCATGCGCCAGCGCCTGACCGACTCTGTGGAGACCGCACTGAGGCTGGCCAAGGGCACGGTGGTGGCCGACTTCGTGGATCTGGATGCCAAGGATCCCGAGCGTCGCCAGCCCTTCTCCGAGAAGCGGTCCTGCCCCAACGGCCACGAGCTGGAGCTGGACGAGATCGAGCCCAGGACCTTCTCCTTCAACGCCCCCTACGGAGCCTGCCCGGCCTGCACAGGCCTGGGATTCAACCTGGAGATCGACCCCGAGCTGGTGGTGCCCGACCCGGAGAAGAGCCTCAAGGACGGGGCCGTGGAGCCCTGGAGCGGCACCAAGAGCCAGCAGCGCTTCTACGGCCACCTGCTGGACGGCCTGGCCAAGGAAATGGGCTTCTCCACCTCGACCCCCTGGAAGGACCTGCCCGAGGAAGTCCGCCACGCCGTCATGTACGGGCACGACTTCAAGGTGGACGTCTCCTACCGGAACCGCTGGGGCCGCCTGCGCGAGTACACCACCGGGTTCGAAGGCGTGGTCCGCACCCTGATGCGCCGCCACGACGAGACCGACTCGCAGCCCATGAAGCAGTACTACGAGTCCTACATGCGCGAGGTGCCCTGCCAGGTCTGCCAGGGCAAGCGTCTGAAGCCCGAGGTGCTGGCAGTGACCGTGGACGGCCTGTCCATCGCCCAGGTCTGCGACATGGCCGTGTCCGCCAGTCTGAAATGGGTTGAGGGCCTGCACATGGAGGGCGCCCAGGCCAAGATCGCCGGCGAGGTCCTCAAGGAGATCCGCGCCCGTCTGCGCTTCCTCAACGACGTGGGCCTGAACTACCTGACCCTGTCCAGGGCTGCGGCAACCCTCTCCGGAGGCGAGGCCCAGCGCATCCGCCTGGCCACCCAGATCGGCTCGGGCCTGGTGGGCGTCATGTACGTGCTGGACGAGCCCTCCATCGGCCTGCACCAGCGGGACAACGACCGGCTGATCAAGACCCTGCAACGGCTGCGCGACCTGGGCAACACCCTGATTGTGGTCGAGCACGACGAGGACACCATCCGCCAGGCCGACTGGCTGGTCGACATCGGCCCGGGGGCCGGCGAGCATGGCGGGGAGGTCATCTTCTCCGGGCGCTCGCAGGACCTGGTCAAGGCCTCCCGTTCAATCACCGCCGACTACATCGCCGGTCGCCGTTCCATCGAAGTGCCCAAGCGCCGCCGCAAGACCAGCAAGACCAGACAGCTGACCGTGGTGGGGGCTCGCGAGAACAACCTGAAGAATCTCAAGGTCTCCTTCCCGCTGGGGGTCATGACCCTGGTCACCGGCGTCTCCGGCTCCGGCAAGTCCACCCTGGTCAACTCCATCCTCTATCCGGTGCTTGCCGACCAGCTCAACAACGCCCGCATCGTGCCCGGCAAGCACACCCGGGTGGAGGGCGTGGACCAGGTGCGCAAGGTCATCCACGTGGACCAGAACCCCATCGGCCGCACCCCGCGCTCCAACCCGGCCACCTACACCGGCGTCTGGGACAAGATTCGCCAGCTCTTCGCCAAGACCCCCGAGGCCCAGGTGCGCGGCTACGGTCCAGGCCGCTTCTCCTTCAACGTCAAGGGTGGCCGTTGCGAGACCTGCCACGGTGACGGAACCATCAAGATCGAGATGAACTTCCTGCCCGATGTCTACGTCCAGTGCGAGACCTGCCATGGCAAGCGCTACAACAGGGAGACCCTGGAGGTCACCTACAACGGCAAGACCGTCTCGGACGTGCTGGACATGCCCATCGAGGAGGCCGCGCACTTCTTCAAGGCCTATCCCTCCATCGCCCGCTACCTGGACACCCTGGTGGACGTGGGTCTGGGCTATATCCGCCTGGGACAGCCG
This sequence comes from Bifidobacterium sp. W8114, assembly GCF_016101165.1. NCBI lineage: Bacteria > Bacillati > Actinomycetota > Actinomycetes > Bifidobacteriales > Bifidobacteriaceae > Bifidobacterium > Bifidobacterium sp. W8114. Next base: position 540,952 of record NZ_JACFRA010000001.1, read on the forward strand.
GCTCCCACCCTGTCCGGAGGCGAGTCCCAGCGGGTCAAGCTGGCCACCGAGCTGCAGCGGCGCTCCGATGGCAAGACCGTATATATCCTGGACGAGCCCACCACGGGTCTGCACTTCGAGGATGTCCGCAAGCTGCTCAAGGTCCTGCACGGCCTGGTCGACAAGGGCAACACGGTCATCGTCATAGAACACAACCTGGATGTGATCAAGACCGCCGACTGGATCATCGATCTGGGACCCGAGGGCGGCGACGGCGGCGGCACCGTGGTGGCCCAGGGCACTCCCGAGCAGGTGGCCGCCAATCCGGACAGCTGGACCGGCAAGTATCTGAAGCCCATGCTGGATCCCGCCAAGGTAGCCAAGGCCACTCGATCATGACCCGCAGCTGCTTCGAGCGGCACACGCCGCAGGTATGGCGACGCACCGCCCAAGCCCTGGAAGAGGAGTCAGCCACCGGCACCACGACCGGCGTCAACAAGAACGGCGCACCCCTGCTGGGGGACAGCCGCGACCTCTTCCGCCCCAAGACCTCGGACATCCCCGCCCAGCCGGGGGTATACAAGTGGCGGGACGGCGATGGTCGGGTCATCTACGTGGGCAAGGCAAAGAACCTGCGCAACCGTCTGACCAACTACTTCCAGCCCCTGGAAAACATGCATCCTCGCACCCAGACCATGGTGCTGACGGCCCGGAGCCTGGAGTGGACCGTGGTGGGCACCGACCTGGAGTCCCTGACCCTGGAATACACCTGGATCAAGGAGTTCGACCCCCGCTTCAACGTCAAGCTGCGGGATGACAAGACCTACCCCTACCTGGCCGTCTCCGTGGGGGAGGAGTTTCCCCGGGTCTGGATGACCCGCGTGCGCAAGCGGCACGACACCCGTTACTTCGGCCCCTATGCCAAGGTCTGGGACATGAAGCACACCCTGGATGCCCTGCTCAAAACCTACCCGGTGCGCACCTGCACCTCCGGTGTCTTCCGCAAGGCCAAGCTCAGCGGCCGCCCCTGCCTGCTGGCCTCCATCGGCAAGTGCTCGGCCCCCTGCGTGGGCCGGATCAGCGCCAGCGACCACCGGCGTCTGTGCACGGAGCTGACCGGGGTCATCACCGGCAGGCTGGGCAAGAGCTACCGTGCCGGGCTGACCAGGAGCATGCAGAAGGCCAGCAAGGAGCTGGACTTCGAGAAGGCCGCCCGCCTGCGCGACCAGATCGCCATGCTGGACACGGTCATCGAGCAGAATGCCGTCGCCTTCGCCTCCAACGTGGATGTGGACGTCTTCGGTGTGGCCTCCGACGAACTGGAGGCCTCGGTCCACGCCTTCTTTGTGCGCTCAGGAGCCATCCGCGGAGAACGCAACTGGAGCGTGGAGCGGGTCGAGGACGTCTCCGACAGCGAACTGATCAGCGACCTGCTGGTGCAGGTCTACTCGGACCTGATGAATGAGAACGACAGCGAGCTGCATAAGCTGCCCGGAGAGTCGGATACCCCTGTCTCCATCAGCCAGGACAGGGATGCCATGGGCTCCACCCAGAAGGTCACGGCCCTGGATGCAGAAGCCCGGGCCAGGGCCACCAGGAGCCGACACCAGCATCAGGATCAGACCGGTCGTGCCGACCTGCTGGCCCCCATCTCGCCCGTGCCTCCCGAGGTCATTGTCCCCATCCAGCCGGATCGGACCGGTGACCTGCAGGAGTGGCTGCGGGAGCTGCGCGGATCCGCAGTGACCATTCGGGTGGCCAGCCGGGGGGAGAAGAAGTCCCTGATGGACCGGGCCAACGCCAACGCCCGTCAGGCCCTGCAGCGCAGCAAGCTCAGCCGCATGAGCGACATGGGCACCCGCACCCAGGCCATGAACGACGTGGCCAAGGCCCTCGGGCTGGACCGCGCCCCGCTGCGCATCGAGTGCTACGACATCTCCAACACCGTGGGCGGCCAGTTCCAGGTGGCCTCCATGGTGGTCTTCGAGGATGCCGTCCCCAAGAAGTCCGAGTACCGTCGATTCGCCATCCGCGGCGAGGACGGCAAGGGCGCTATAGACGACACGAGTGCCATCTACGAGACCCTGACCCGGCGCTTCCGTCACGGCAACATCGCCGGCGATAGCGGCGACAGCATGGAGGCCGAGCGAAAGGCCAGCGACAAGGCACCCGAGCTGGTGGAGCAGGAGGAGGGAGCCATCGTCCAGCAGAACACCGCCGCCCGCCACTTCGCTTACAAGCCCAACCTGATCGTGGTCGATGGCGGCAAGCCACAGGTGACCGCGGCCGCCCGGGCCCTGCACGACTGCGGGGTGGACGATGTGGCACTGTGCGGCCTGGCCAAGCGCCTGGAGGAGGTCTGGGTGCCTGACGACGACTATCCCATCATCCTCAAGCGCCAGTCCGAGGGCATGTACCTGCTACAGCGGGTGCGCGACGAGTCCCACCGCTTCGCCATCACCTACCACCGGCAGACCCGGCGCAAGGGTGCCCTCCGTTCGGCCCTGGACGAGATTCCGGGCATCGGCCCTACCTACCAGAAGAAGCTGCTCAATCACTTCGGGTCGGTCAAGCGCATGCGCCAGGCATCCCAGGAGGAGCTTGAAGCCGTCAAAGGCATCGGCTCCGCCAAGGCCGAGGCCATCTACCAGGCCTTGCACAGTGACCAAGACCAAACCGGGGACAGCCAGCGATAAAATGGCTCAGGAGGCTGGCAGAGGGCCGTGCCCTGATCTTGATTGGTGCGTGATTGCGGATATGAATGGACCTGATCGTCGTTGTGCCGTCCTGGGCGACCCAATCAGCCATTCTCTTTCGCCCCTCCTGCATGGATCAGCCTATGCAGCACTGGGCCTGGACGGCTGGCGCTACGACCGGGTGTGCATGGACGCTGACGGTCTTGCGGACTTTATCCACGGCCTTGACCCGTCCTGGGCAGGACTAAGCCTGACCATGCCCTTGAAGAGTGCTGTTGGCCCCCTGGGAGATTTTCGCGACTGCTGGTCCAAAACCCTAGGAGTTGCCAACACAGCAGTCTTTGCACAGGGCGGCCCCGCCAAAGGCATCTCTTTGTACAACACAGATGTAGAGGGGATTGTAGCTGCCCTCTTGGAAGCAGCCGACCGCTGCCGGGCCGATGAGGACCCTGACGATCTGGCCGCCCTGCTGGAGGCTGCCGGCCAGGACCGGCAGGACCGGCTTCCCGATCAACCGTACCCAGGGGCGCAGGCCCTGGTCATCGGCAATGGGAATACAGCCGAGTCCGCCTTCTGCGCCTTGAAGGTGCTGGGGGTCGAGCGTGTGGATCTGCTGGTTCGCAACTCGGAACACTGCGACCACATGTTGGACCTTGCTTCCCGATTGGGTCTGCCCGAACCAACGGTCACCGCGATGGATCAGGTTGAGGCAGCCCAAAGAGCTTTGACCAGGGCTGATATTGTCGTCTCCACCCTGCCTTCGGGTGCAGCCGATCCCCTTGCCCGTCTGCTCAGCACAGCCGAGAGGGCCGAGGCCGACGAAGATGGACGACTGGGTCCGGTCCTGCTCGACGTGGTCTATGACCCCCGGCCCACCCCGCTCATGAGGGCCTTCCGCCGCCAGCCGGGCGCTCGGGTGATAAGCGGTGAACGCATGTTGCTCTATCAGGCCGTGCGTCAGGTGGCACTGATGACCGACCGACCCCTGGCCGCTGTTCCGGTGGCTGCTATGGACCAAGCTTTGAGGGAGGCATGACGATGACAACGGGAAAACCGCCCTTCGCAGGCTTCGAAGTATTGCTGATCACAGGCATGTCCGGCGCAGGCCGCTCCCGCGCTGCCGATTCCATGGAGGACATGGGCTGGTATGTGGTCGACAACATGCCCCCGCGCCTGCTGGTGCCACTGGTCGACATGATGACCTCGGCCGGGAGCTCCCTGCACCGCCTGGCCGCCGTCATCGATGTTCGCTCCCGCTCCTACTTCGACGACCTGTCAGCTGTGCTCAGCCATCTGGACGACCTGGGCGTACGTTGCCGCATCCTCTTTCTGGATGCCTCCGATCAGGTGCTGGTCAAACGATATGAGTCCGTCCGCCGTCCCCACCCCCTGCAGGGCTCGGGCCGCCTGATCGACGGCATCCACGAGGAGCGCCGCCTGCTGGGTGGACTCAAGGAGCGCGCCGATATAGTCATCGACACCTCCAACCTGAGCATCCACCAGCTCTCAACCCGACTCTATGAAATGATCCTGGGCTCCGGTCCGACCACCGTGGGCGTGCACATCATGAGCTTCGGATTCAAGTACGGCCTGCCCATCGATGCCGACTTCGTCGCCGACGTCCGCTTCCTGCCCAACCCCTACTGGGTCCCCGAGCTGCGCGACCTGAATGGCCATGATGGCCCCGTCCGTGACTATGTGATGGCCAGCAAGGGAGCCAGGGAGTTCCTGGATGCATACACCACCGCCATTCTGACCGCGCTCAGCGGCTATGCGCGTGAGGACAAGCACTATGTGACCATCGCCTTTGGCTGCACTGGCGGACAGCACCGCTCGGTGGCCATGGCCGACGCTCTGGCCGCCCGTTTGCGGTCCCGGGGAATGGAGGTGACCGTCTCAGCCCGCGAGCTGCCGCACCGTTCCCGCGGATAGCCAAAGGCGCAATTTGTCCAAGATATTCGGTATCACAGTAATCCGGTGGTTTGCACGGCTGGTGTGTCGCGCGGCCTGGAAGTATTCATTTTTCAGTATTTTTTCGTAGGAGGACGGCTCTTGGCCCTACTTGATGATGTCAAAAGCGAGCTGGCCGCGATTGACAACGAACCCCCCTCTGCCAAGAAAGCACAATCAGCGGCCATGATCCGCTTCGGTGGCGGTCTGCACATCATTCAGCGCCACATTGTGGTGGAAGCGCAATTCGACTCCCTGCCGGCAGCGCAGTGGTTGCAGAACACCATCAGGGACGTCTATGGCCATGATTCCGATCTGATCCAGGTCAACAGGCAGGCCCCCACCGGGAACCTGACCCGCTACTCGGTCCGCGTGCTGCGGGCGGGCGGTGCCCTGGCCCTGCAGACCGGTCTGCTGGACCGCCGCAAGCATCCGGTTCGTGGTCTTCCCGCCGACATAGTCTCCGGCAACATCGCCCAGGTCAAGGCCGCCTGGAGAGGGGCCTTCCTGGCCCATGGCGAGCTGTCCGACCCGGGCAAGGCGTCCTACTTGGAAATCGTCTGCCCTGGATCCGAGGCCGCCCTGGCCCTGGTGGGCGCAGCCCGCCGTCTGGGTATCAACGCCAAGGCCCGCCAGGTGCGCAGCTCCGAGCGCGTCACCCTGCGCGACCCGGACGTCATCGAACGCATGCTCAACCTGATGGGCGCCCCCAAGTCCTCCAGGGAGTGGACCGGCAAGCGCAGCGACGGTGAATCCCGTGGCAAGGCCAACCGCCTGGCCAACTTCGACGACGCCAACATGCGCCGCTCCGCCAAGGCAGCCGTCGAGGCCAGCGCCAAGGTCACCAAGGCCTTTGAAATTCTGGGCGACGACATCCCCGAGAATCTGCGTGCAGCCGGCCAGCTTCGGCTGGATCACCGTGAGGCCTCCCTCGAAGAGCTGGGCCGCCTGGCTGATCCGCCGGTCACCAAGGATGCCATCGCCGGGCGTATCCGCCGTCTGCTGCAGCTGGCCACCAAGGTGGAAAAGAAGAGGGCCGAGAAGCAGGCCAAACAAGAGTGAGATAGCTCACACAGGTCGGTCTGCCTGAGTACCATTGCAGGGGAGCGGGCGCATGGACCCGCAGTCAGAAAGGATACGCATGAAAACACTGAAGAGCCTCGGTGATCTCAAGGGCAAGCGCGTGCTCGTCCGCGCGGACTTCAACGTGCCGCTGGACGGCACCACCATTACGGACGACGGCCGCATCCGCGCCGCCTTGCCAACCATCGAGCAGCTTCGTGGCCAGGGCGCCAAGGTCATCCTCATGGCCCACCTGGGTCGCCCCAAGGGCAAGGTCGTTCCCGAGCTGAGCCTGGCCCCCGTTGCCGCTCGCCTGGGTGAGCTGCTGGGCGTGCAGGTTCCTCTGGCTGAGGACACCTACGGCCCCGATGCCCATGCCAAGGTGGCCGCCATGAACGACGGCGACGTGGTCCTGCTGCAGAATGTGCGCTACAACCCCGAGGAGACCAGCAAGGACGAGGCCGAGCGTGACGCCTATGCCCGCAAGATCGCCGATCTGGGCGACGTCTTCGTCTCCGACGGATTCGGCGTGGTCCACCGGGCCCAGGGCTCCAATTACTCCGTAGCCAAGTTCCTGCCTTCCGCAGCCGGCCTGCTGGTCGAGAAGGAAGTCAAGGCCCTGTCCAAGGCGACCGAGAACCCCGAGCGCCCCTTCACTGTGGTCCTGGGCGGCTCCAAGGTCTCCGACAAGCTGGGCGTCATCGAGAACCTGCTCAGCAAGGCCGACCGTCTGGTCATCGGCGGCGGCATGGTCTTCACCTTCCTCAAGGCCGAGGGCTATGAGGTCGGCTCCTCCCTGCTGGAGGAGGACCAGGTCGACACCGTCAAGGGCTACATCGCCACCGCCCGTGAGAAGGGCGTGGAGCTGGTCCTGCCCACCGACATCGTGGTGGCTGACGAGTTCAAGGCGGATTCGCCCCACCAGGTGGTTCCCGCCGACGGCATCCCCGCAGACAAGATGGGTCTGGACATCGGTCCTGACTCCCAGAAGCTCTTCCACGACAAGATCGTGGACTCCAAGACCGTGGTCTGGAACGGCCCCATGGGCGTCTTCGAGTTCCCGGCATTCGCCGATGGCACCAGGGCTGTGGCCCAGGGGCTGGTCGATGCCACCAAGGCCGGAGCATTCACCATCGTCGGCGGCGGTGACTCCGCCTCGGCCGTGCGCAATCTGGGCTTCCCCGAGGATGGTTTCTCGCATATCTCCACCGGCGGCGGCGCCTCGCTGGAGTTCCTTGAGGGCAAGGAGCTTCCGGGTCTGAAGGTGCTGGAGTAAAATCGGCAAACAGACGGGCAATGCCGGGTCACCGGGTTTCGCATCCGGCGGCCCGGCATTGCTGTTGTTGCGCGGATGGAAAGGTCTGGTATGGCACGCATTCCCCTGGTGGCCGGTAATTGGAAGATGAACTTCGACCACCTGGAAGCCACCTATTTCGTGCAGAAGCTGGCCTGGCTCCTGCGCGACGCCCACTTCGACCGCAGGCGCTGCCGGGTGGCTCTGATGCCCGCCTTCACCGCCCTGCGTTCCGTCCAGGTGCTGGTGGAGGCCGACAACCTGCCCATCGAGTATGGGGCCCAGGCCGTCTCCGTCACCACCCAGGGGGCCTTCACCGGGGATGTGTCCGCGGACATGCTGGCTCAGCTGGGCTGCAGCTACGTCATCGTGGGCCATTCCGAGCGGCGCAAGTACCATCCTGAGGACGATGCCAACATCGTCGACCAGGTCCGGGCCGTCCTAGCTGCGGACATGAAGCCCATCCTCTGCGTGGGGGAGAGCTACGAGGAGCGTCGCCAGGGCATACAGCTGGACTTCGCTGTAGGACAGGTCAATGACGTCACCCGAGACCTGGCCAAGGAGGACATGGCCAACCTGATCGTGGCCTACGAACCGGTATGGGCCATCGGTACCGGCATGGTGGCTACTCCCGACACCGCCCAGCAGGCCGCCAGGGCCATCCGCGACCACATCTCAAACAAGTTCGGGGAGCCAGCCGGCCAGGCCGTGCGCATCCTCTACGGCGGCTCGGTCACCTCCAAGAACGCCTCACAGATGATCACCCAGCCGGACGTGGACGGTTTTCTGGTGGGCGGCGCCTCCCTGGATGTGGAGGAATTCTCGCGAATCGTGCGACTGGCCGCCAAGGGCTGATGCGTTTTTCCCCGGGTATCTGTATACTTGTTTCCAGTTCCTTACATGGAGGTATGCGCTGTGACCATTGTCAAGATTGTGCTCGAAGTCGTTGTGATCCTCGCCAGCATACTGCTGACCATGCTGATTCTGTTGCACAAGGGCAAGGGCGGTGGCCTGTCCGACATGTTCGGCGGTGGAATCGGCTCCAACGCGGGCACCTCGGGCGCAGCTGAGAAGAATCTGAACCGGCTGACCATTATCGTGGCCCTGATCTGGGTAGCCATCATCATCGCCCTGGATCTCATCGCCAAGTACAAGCTGGCCTGATTCCAGCAACCAATACCTGCAATACCTGACCCCGGCATCGACCGGGGTTTTTCCATATCTGGGCGACGGTGGCGCAAGGCTCATAGTCCTTGACTATTACCACAATATGTCATTCACAATGCACCGATAATCCAACGATCCAGCCGCCTTACGGATAGAGTAGAGAACGGTGTGCCTGACGAGCGGCGCACCACACAATGTCGTGCAAGCCAAGCAAGCGAAAGGAAGTGCTCATGGCTGAGCAAGCTGCACCGAGCCTGGAGGGCTGGTTCTGTCTCCACCTCTTCTGGAAGATCGATTGGGCCAAGTGGCGCCGAGTGCCCCAGGATCAACGCCGGGAATGCCTGAATGAGTTCAAGGCTCTGGCCGCACAGCTGGACCAGGTCCAGTCCCAGGGCCAGGGAAGCCACTACTGGTGCCGGGTCAACGGGCAAAAAGCCGACCTGGGCCTGATGGTTCTCAGAGAGACCCTGGATCAGCTGCAGGAGGTCGAGACCGCCCTGGAGAAGCTGCGCCTGTCCGATTATCTGGAGCCGACCATCTCCTATGTGTCGGTCACTGAAGTGGGCCTCTACTCGGGCAAGCCGACCACGGACCGTGGATGGTCCTATGTCAATGCCAGCCTTCATCCCAAGACGCCCGACAAGCCCTACATCTGCTTCTATCCCATGTCGAAGACCCGCGTTCCGGGCGCCAACTGGTACACGCTGCCCTACGACCAGCGCAAGGCCTACATGCACGACCACGGCAAGATCGGCCGTTCCTACGCCGGCAGGGTCTCCATCATCCTGACGGGCTCCATCGGCCTGGACGATTACGAGTGGGGCGTCACCCTCTTTGCCGACGACCCCGTCGAATTCAAGAAGATCGTCACCGAGATGCGCTACATCGAAGCCAGCTCCATCTACGGCGAATTCCCCTATTTCCTGGTAGGCACCCAGACCGATCCCGAGCGCATTGACAGGCTGCTCACGGATCAGATGGGACAGTAGCACCATGACGACAAGAGAGCGAAGATCGATCCTTTCCACGCCCATATGGTTCTTCATGGTCATCGTCTTCATCACCCAGCTGGATGGGGGAGCGGTGCCGACCATGCTGCCGTCCATCACACGGACCTTCGGCCTGACCACCATGGGCTCCTCCTGGGTGGTCGGACTCTACACCCTGGGACTGGTGGTGGGCACCCCCATCACCTCCAACCTCTCCGACGCCCACGGGACCAGGAAGGTCTTCCTCTGGGAGCTGGCCTTCTGGTTCCTTGGATGTCTGATGACGGCGGTCTCGCCCAACTATGCGGTCATGCTGCTGGGCCGGTTCATCCAGTCCCTGGGAGACAGCGGCATCATGGTCCTGTCCATGAACGTCCTGCTGCAGCGCGCCCGCAGGAACAACCAGGGCAGGAAGGTCTCCACGGTGGGCATCATCGCCGGTCTTTCCGCCATGGTCAGCCCGGTCCTTTCGGGCATGCTCCTGGGCATCACCCACGGATGGCGGGCCTACTACTTCATGATGCTGCCTTTCCTGGCCATTTTGTTCATCCTGGCCTGGTTCATGATGGGCGACTCCCAGACCGACCGCGCCTGGAAGACCGACTACCTGGGCCTGGGCTCCTTCAGCATCGCTCTGGCCCTGCTGATGGTGGCGATCACCTTCCTGCAGTACGGAACCGCCTATCTGGCCCTGATCATCGGATGCCTCCTGGTCACCGTGGTGGCCGGCGCGGTCTTCCTGGTGCATGAGCGCAATCTTGGCGGTTCAAGCGAGACCATGCCCTTCCTGCCCATCCGCCTGCTCAAGCTGCCCTCCTATGGACTCACCCTGCTGCTGGGGACCCTGGGAGGCATGTTCTTCTCCCTCTTCGTCTACATTCCAACCTACGTCCACTCCGTCTTCGGGCTCCCGGTCCGCTCGGCCGGCATGGTCATGGTTGGCGTCGGGCTCGGCTCTGTGGTCGGGTCCTGGCTTGGCGGGCTCCTGGTCGACAAGTTCGGCTATCGGACCACGCTCGTCTTCTCCTCATCGCTGATAGGCCTGATGGCCCTGGTGATCACCCTTACCCTGCACAACCTGCAGCTCTTCATGGTCCTGTCCTTCCTGATGGGGGTGGGCATGGGCTCCATGATGTCCTCGCCACTCCAGGTCATCGCCGGAAGGCTGGCCGGGCCCGAGAACCGTATGCAGGCCATCGGCGGGCTGTCGGCCTGCAAGAAGATCGGCACCACCATCGCCCCCCTGCTCTTCGCCTCAGCCATTGAGCTGGGCAAGGCGGGCGGACAGGCCGGGCTGGCCTCCTACAGGAACATGTTCCTGGTGGTCATCGTCATAGCCCTGGTCAATATCGGCCTGACATACTGCATTCCATTTTCACAGAAAGAAGTTGCTGATGACTGAACCTACAGCAGTCCTCCTCATGGCGTACGGCACCCCCTACCAGGAGTCCGACATCAGGGGGTACTACACCAACATCCGCCATGGGCAGGAGCCGCCCAAGCCGCTCATGGACCAGCTGGTCGGCCGTTACAAGGCCATCGGCCTGCCTTCGCCCCTGGCCAGGATCACCACGGCCCAGCGCGACGGCCTCCAGGCTGCGCTGGACAAGGCCCATCCCGGCGCCTACAAGGTCTACGAGGGGCTGAAGTACATCACCCCCTTCATCAAGGATGCGGTCGACCAGATCGCCGCCGACGGCATCACCAGGGTCATCGGCCTGCCACTGGCCCCGCAGTACTCCTCCTATTCGAGCGAGGACTACCACAACCGTGCCCGCAAGGCCGTCGAGGCCCATCCGGGCATGGAATACCTGCCGGTGCGGTCCTGGTGGAACCACCAGGAGCTGATCCACTTCTGGAGCGACCAGCTGGTGGCCAAGAAGGATCTGACCGACCGGCCGGACACCAAGGTGATCTTCAGCGCCCACTCCCTGCCCCTGCGCATCATCCAGGGAGGGGACCCCTACAAGGATGAGGTCATCGGCCTAAGCAATGCTGTGGCTCGGGCAGCCGGTCTCAATGAGGACCAGTACGTACTGGCGTGGCAGTCGGCAGGCCGCACCCAGGAGCCCTGGATCGGGCCTGATTTCGTCACCGTGGCCAAGGATCTGATCACCAAGAGCGGCATGAAGACCATTGTCTCCGCCTCCATCGGCTTCATCGCCGACAACCTGGAGATCTGCTACGACGTGGACATGGAGCTGGCCAAGGCCATCGAATCCGCCGGCGGCACCCTGACCAGGCTGAACATGCCCAACGACAGCCCAGCCCTGATCGCCACCCTGCAGCAGGTGGTCGAGGAGACCAAGGCCGAGTAACTGATACGAATTGTGCCCCCGTCCGGTTTGAGCCGGACGGGGGCACAATCTTTATTGGCAGCGAGTGTCAGTCAGCAGCTGTCAGTCAGGCGTTCATCCGTTGACGCGGTCGATGCCCTTCTGCACGTCGGAGAGGACCGAATCCCAGGAGTCGATGAAGGCGGCGACGCCATCGGCCTCCAGCTTGTCCGTCACGTCCTTGATGCTGATGCCCAGGTCAGCCAGCTTCTGCATCACCTGGTGGCTCTCCTCGTAGGTGCCCTTGACCGAAGGAGCGCCGTTGCCGTGGTCGGCCAGAGCGTTCAGGGTCTTCTCAGGCATGGTGTTGACCACGTCAGGGGCCACCAGCTCGTCCACGTACTTGCAGTCGGAGTAGGCGGCGTTCTTGGTGCCGGTGGAGGCCCAGAGCGGACGCTGACGCTTGGCGCCCTTGGCTTCCAGATCGGCCCAGCGGGGATCGCTGTCGAAAGCCTTCTCGAAGAGCTCGTAGGCCAGGCGGGCGTTGGCCACAGCGGCCTTGCCCTCCAGGGACTTGGCCTCGTCCGAGCCATTGGCCTCCAGCAGCTTGTCAACCGCGGTGTCCACGCGGGAGACGAAGAAGGAGGCGACCGAGCCCATGTGCTTCAGGTCATGGCCGTTCTTGTCGGCCTGGACCATGCCCTCGATGAAGGCGTCAATGACCTGCTTGTAGCGCTCCAGGGAGAAGATCAGGGTCACGTTGACCGAGATGCCCTTGGCCAGGGTGGCGGTGATGGCAGGCAGGCCCTCCAAAGTGGCGGGAATCTTGATCATGGCGTTGGGACGGTCGACCTTGGCCCAGAGTTCCTCGGCCTGCTTCTCGGTCTCTTCGGTGTTATGGGCCAGACGAGGATCGACCTCGATGGAGACACGTCCATCCACATAGTCGGTCTTCTCGGCAACTTCCCGGAAGATGTCGGTGGCGTTGCGCACGTCGGTGGTGGTCAGCTCGCGGACGGCTTCCTCGACGGGGATGCGGCCCAGCTGCTTGAGCTGTTCGTCATAGGGACCCACCTGGCTCAGTGCCTTCTGGAAAATCGAGGGGTTGGTGGTCACGCCCACCACATTGCGCTCGGCGATCAGCTGCTGCAGATTGCCCGATTCGATGCGGGTGCGGCTCAGATCGTCCAGCCAGATCGAGACACCTGAATCGCTGGTGCGCTGGGTGTTTGCATTTTCTGCCATCTTGTCACTCCTTATTTGGGTTCCCGATGGAATCACATTCACTATGCACTACCGGGAAGTCTGTTGCTGTATTCCCACAGGCCCGCGTTTCGGGCGTGCCTGCAAGGGGAGGGGGCCGGCGTCACGGACGGCCCCCCTATTGATCACGATGCCGGGTTCAGTTGGCCCGACGGACTTCCTCCAGGGAGGCCTGTGCTGCTTCGACCACATGATCGGCGGTGATGCCCAGGTCGCGCATGTTCTCATCGCCGCTTCCTTGCAGGCCGAACTGCTCGATGGAGACGGGCTTGCCATAGCTGCCCAGGTACTTGTACCAGGGCGTGGCCAGTCCGGCCTCGACGGAGACGCGGGCCTTGACGGAGGCGGGCAGAACAGCTTCCTTGTACTCGTCGTCCTGCTCCTCGAACCACTCCAGCGAGGGCACGGAGATGACGCGGGCCTTGACGCCCTGCTCGGCCAGGGTCTTGGAGGCTGCCACAGCGTGCTGCACCTCGGAACCGGTGGCCATGATCAGTACGTCGGGCTGGCCTTCGGTGTCGACCAGCACGTAGGCGCCCTTGCGGACGCCCTCGCGGGCCTTGGCCTTGGTCTCCTCCAGGGTGGGCACGCCCTGCCTGGTCAGGATCATGGCCGTGGGGTGCGTGTTGTCCTTCTCGAAGAAGGCGCGGTAGGCCTCAGCGGTCTCGTACTGGTCGGCCGGGCGCACAACCTCCATCTGGGGGATGGCGCGCACGGCGGTCAGGTGCTCGATGGGCTGGTGGGTGGGGCCATCCTCGCCCAGGGCCACGGAGTCGTGGGTCCACACATACAGGTTGGGGATGTCCATCAGGGCGGCCAGACGCACCGAGGGGCGCTCATAGTCGCTGAACTGGAAGAAGGTCCCGTTGTAGGGCCTGGTGTCCGAACCCAGCAGGATGCCGTTGGTGATGGCGCCCATGCCGAACTCGCGCACGCCGAAGTGCAGCTGGCGGCCGTACTTGCTGGCCTTGGGCCACTGGACGGTCTTGTCGGCCTCGGGGGCGAAGGAGACGGCACCGTTGATGTTGGTGTTGTTGGAGCCGCCCAGATCGGCGGATCCTCCCCAGAGCTCGGGCATGATGGGGGCCAGGGCGTTGATGACCGCGCCGGAGGCCTTGCGGGTGGCCACCTTGGAGCCGGGCTCGAAGCCAGACTCCAGGTCGTTCAGGGCCTTATCGAAGCCCTCGGGCAGCTTGCCGGCATGGATGCGGTCATAGAGGGCAGCCTTGTCGGGGTTGGCCTTGCGCCAGGCCTGGTACTTCTCGTCCCAGTCCTTGTGGGCGGCCAGGCCGCGCTGGGCGACCTCGCGGGCGTGGGCCAAGGCCTCCTCATCAATCTGGAAGCTCTGCTCAGGGTCGTAGCCCAGGGTCTTCTTCAGACCGGCGACGGCCTCGGCACCCAGGGCGGAGCCGTGGGCTGAAGGATCGTTGGTCTTGCCGGGGGTGGGCCAGGCCATCAGGGTGTCCACCTTGATGAACTTGGGACGGTCGGTGACCTGTTCGGCCTTCTCCAGGACGGCAGCCAGGCCCTCGACGTCCTCCTTGTAGGAGCCGTCGGGCTGGATGAAGCTGAACTCGTCGGTGTACCAGCCGTAGGCCTGGTAGCGCTTGAGAATGTCCTCACCCAGGGCGATGCGGGTGTCGCCCTCGATCTGGATGTGGTTGGCATCGAAGATGACGGTCAGGTTGCCCAGGCGCTGGTCGCCGGCCAGGGAGCTGGCCTCGGAGGAGACGCCCTCCTCGACGTCTCCCTCGCCGCAGATGACCCAGACCTTATGGTCGAAGGGGGACTGCCCCTCGGGTGCGTCCGGATCCAGCAGACCGCGCTCGTAACGCTGTCCATAGGCGAAGCCCACGGCCGAGGCCAGACCCTGGCCCAGCGGGCCGGTGGTCATCTCGATGCCGGGGGTCAGGCCGTACTCGGGGTGGCCGGGGGTCCTGGTGCCGGCGGTGCGGAAGCGCTTCAGATCGTCCAGGGTCAGTCCGTATCCGGAGAAGTATAGCTGCACGTACTGGGTCAGCGAGGCGTGGCCGCCGGAAAGAATGAACCGATCACGCCCAACCCAGTCGGGGTCGTTGGGGTCGTGACGGATGAAGTGCTGGTAGAGCGCGTAGGCGATGGGCGCCAGCGAAATAGGGGAGCCGGGGTGGCCGCTTCCGGCCTTCTCGACCGCGTCGGCCGAGAGGACCTTGGCCATCTTGACAGCCCGCTCATCGAGTTCGGACCATGTGAAATCTGCCATATGGTGCTGCTTTCCTTCCAATGTAGAGGTCTCCATGTTCGACTTGTGTCGAAAATGTTCGATTACCTTCACTATGCGTTTCCATCGTATCGGTTTGAGACGACACAATTCGGCTCTTCGCACGACGTTTTGGCACTCTCATGACCCGAGTGCTAATAATGAAACCATGACGGAAGGAGCGACATTGCCTAATACCAGACGCATGCTGGTGCTGCGCGCGGTCGTCGAGGACTATATCCGTTCTCGCGAGCCGGTAGGGTCGGGTTCGCTCACCAGAAATCATCAGCTTGGAGTCAGCTCCGCCACCGTGCGCAACGACATGGCGGCCCTGGAGAGCGAGGGCTACCTGATCCAGCCCCACACCTCGGCCGGCCGCATCCCCACCCAGAAGGGCTACCGTTACTTCGTCGACAGGCTGGCCACCATCGTGCCCCTGTCCGCCGCCCAGCGCCGGGGGATCAACGCCTTCCTGTCCGGGTCGGTCAACCTTGAGGACACCCTGCAGCACGCCGCCCGGCTTCTGGCCCAGATTACCGGGCAGATCGCCGTGGTGGCCTCGCCCTCCCTGGCCAGCTCGAACCTGCGCAGAGCCGAGCTTATAGGACTGAGCCGGGGGACCGTACTTATGGTGGTCATCACCGACACCGGCCGGGTGGTCCAGCGCACCCTGCACGGGCCCCTGCAGGAGGATCCGAACGCCCTGGCGGACCTCTCCGACCAGATCAACAGGCAGTGCCAGGACCTGCCCCTGGACCGCGCCGCCGACCGCTGCCGCCTGCTGGCCGACTCCCTTGCCGAGGGCCGCGACAAATCCATGCTGCGCCTGGTGGCCACGGTCTTCGACGAGATGGCCACCCGGGAGCAGACCAGCGGCCTCTATATGGCCGGCACCTCACAGCTGACCCACAGCCAGGCCGTCTCCCTGGGAGACTTGGGCTCACTCTTGGACGCCCTGGAGGAGCAGGTGGTGCTCATGCGGCTCATGCGGGCCCAGAGCGAGCTCTCACGTGAGAGCAATGGGGTCAGTGTGGCCATCGGCACCGAGACCCGGACCCCTGAGCTGGCCCACGCCTCAGTGGTCACCAGCGGATACGGGCATGCCCGGTCCAGGCAGACCGACGGCTCCGAAGCCGACGAGCCGGTCGCCTTTGTAGGCTCCATCGGCCCGACCCATATGGACTATCCGGCGACCATGAGCGCGGTTCGTGCCGTGGCCTCCTATCTGACCGGTTTCCTGGCCGGCGACGGGGAACCGTGACCGTCAAGGCAAACGCATAAGTCATAGGTATCGTGGGCCCATGCAACTATGGGTCGAGAGGGCATCAAACGAAAAGGATGATCGGTGGCAGATTACTACGAGGTTTTGGGAGTCGAGCGCGGCGCGAGCGATCAGGACATCAAGCGTGCCTATCGCAAGATGAGCCGCAAGTACCACCCGGACATCGCCGGGCCTGAATACGAGGACAAGTTCAAGGAGGTCAACAGCGCCTACGAGGTGCTCTCCGACCCCGAAAAGCGGCGCATGTACGACGCGGGCGTGGACCCCAACGATCCCCAGGCCTCCCAGGCAGGCGGCCCCTTCGACATGGGCGACGTCTTCAACCAGTTCTTCGGCGGCGGCTTCGGGGGCACCACCCAAGGGCCCATTCCGCGCACCCAGCCCGGCCGGGACGCCCTGGCCCAGGTCTCCGTGGACATGAAGACCGCCATCTTCGGCGGCGTGGTGCGCACCCCCATCAGCACCTACGGCCTCTGCCAGGAGTGCGGCGGCTCGGGGGCCCAGAAGGGAACCTCGCCGGTGACCTGCCCGGTCTGCAACGGCAAGGGCTATGCCCAGAAGGTGGTACGGACCCTGCTGGGGCAGATGATGAGCCAGGCACCCTGCGAGCGGTGCGAGGGCCACGGCACCATCATCGAGCACCCCTGCCCGGTCTGCAACGGCCATGGCCGTGTGCGCACCAGGCGCGAGGTGGGCGTCAACGTGCCCGCAGGCGTGGCTGACGGCTCCCGGCTGCGGCTGGCCTCCCAGGGAGAGGTGGGCGAGGGCGGCGGCGCAGCCGGCGACCTGTATGTGGACATCAGCATCAAGCCCGACAAGCACTACACCCGCAGCGGCCAGGACCTGCACTGCTGGATTGCCGTGCCCATGACCTGGGCCGTGCTGGGCCACCAGGTTGACCTGGAAACCTTCGACGGTCAGCGCCAGGTGGACATTCCCGCCGGCTGCCAGCCCGACCAGGAGATCACCATCAAGGGCCTGGGCGTCACCAGACTGGGCAACCGGGAGGAGCGCGGCGACATCATCGTCCACGTGCTGGTCCAGATCCCCACCAAGCTTGACGACGATCAGCGCCGCCTGATTGAGGACTTCGCCAACAGCCACGACTCCGAAGCCAAGCAGGTCCCGCAGAGTGCCAAGCCTGCCGGAGTGGGGGGCCGCAAGGGAATCTTCGGCAAGCTCAAGGACATCTTCAGCTGAGTCAGCTGATTCAGCCCAGCAGCGACCGGCACATGGACCTGTATTCGCTCACATAACCGCCGCCAAAGAAAGCGCAGTGCCCGGCGATGGCGTAGAGCTGCCAGAGCGTGGTCCGGTTCCGGTAACCGGCCGCCAGCGGGTGCACGCTCTGGTAGCCGTCCAGAATCTGCCCCAGGTAGGGGATGCCGAACAGCTGCAGCATGGCCAGGTCCTCCTCGCGGTGGCCGCCGTGGGCCGCAGGGTCGATCAGGACGGCCTGGGTGTTCCCGTCGTTCCTGGTCCACATGACGTTCCCGCTCCAAAGGTCCCCGTGGACCCGGGCGGGCTTGTCCTTGGCGGCAGCGCCCAGCAGCTCCGGCAGAGCCTGAATCACCTCTTCGGTCATCTTCATGTCATCGCGGTTCAGGGCACGCCGATCCATGGCCATGCCCACCATGGGCTCCAGCCGCCCCTCGCCCCAGTAGGTGGCCGGGTCTTCCCAGTCACCCACGTCCATGGGCAGCGGATCCTGCAGGGGTCCGAAGTAGCAGGTGCCCGTGTAGCCCTCGGGCGCGGAACCGAAGTGGTCGGCCCCGGCATCATGCATATGGGCCAGCTGGGCGCCGAAGCGGTAGGCCGCGCCAGGCGTGGGGGAGGCGGAGGTCACCTCCTCGATGTCCAGGTAGTCCGGGCCCCAGTCATAGACATCCACCACCCGGGGACCGCCCTGCGCCTGGGCCTGACCCAGCCATTGAAGCCCGCGCCCCTCGCACTCGAAGAATCCCGCCGGGGCCCCGCCCCTGGATTTTCTGTAGGTCTTGGCCATGATGATCCACACCCCTATTCGTCGAGTCGTCGATTCCGACAAGACCCATTGTGGGCATTCTGCGAGACATGCCCGGCCCTTGGCTCTGCCTGCCCTGCGCGGTGGCTATGCTTGCCATTGTTGTCCGACATAGCAAGAGGGGTCCATGAATTTCTTCGAAGCCATTCTGTTCGGCCTGGTGCAGGCCCTGACGGAGTATTTCCCCGTTTCATCCAGCGCCCATATCCGCATTGTGGGCGGCCTGCTGGGCCAGGATCCGGGCGCGGCCTTCACGGCCATCATCCAATTCGGCACCGAGCTGGCGGTCCTGCTCTACTTCCGGCATGACATCGCCCGCATACTGACCCACTGGTTCCGCTGCCTGGCCGGCAAGGACGGCTCCTCCTGGCGCGAGCGGATGGGTTCCAAGGACCATGACGCGGCCCTGGGCTGGTACATCATTCTGGGAACCCTGCCCATCGTGGTGGCTGGCCTGCTCTTCCAGAAGATCATCGAGACCAAGCTGCGCAACCTCTGGATCACCGTGGTGGTGCTGATCGTCTTCGGCCTGTTGCTGGACTACTTCGACCGCCACGGCCGCCAGAACAAGGAGATCCGCCAGATGAGCGCCCGGGACGCCCTGCTCTTCGGCATCGGGCAGATGCTGGCCCTTATCCCCGGCGTATCCCGCTCGGGCGGCACCATGACCTTCGGCCGCGCCCTGGGCTACACCCGCGAGTCCGCCACCCGGGTCAGCTTCCTCATGGCCATTCCCGCCGTCTTCGGCGCCGGCATACTCGAGACGGTAAAATCCTTGAAAAACATCAACGCGGACGCCGCCTTCCCTGGCTGGGGGGCCACCATCTGCGCCACCGTGGTCAGCTTCCTGCTGGGATACATCGTCATCATCGCCTTTTTGAAGATCGTCTCGCGCTTCTCCTACCGGGGATTCGTCATCTACCGGATCGGCCTGGCCATCTTCGTGGCCATCATGCTCATGGTCGGCGCCCTGCCCGCAGTAGGCGGCGTGGCGGCCAGCTGAGCCTGGGTGAACTGCCGGGGGATTCGACGCTCACTTGGCTACGTGATAGGATTTGGCCACGTGATGCCCAAGGTTGCGGGGGACAGGGGTCAGTGGGCATCCTGCATTCTTTGGGGAGGTTTGCCGTGGCTTCGTTGTCGACGTCTGCCGATTTTTGTATCCATAGGTTTAGCCTAAGGTCACTACTATCAGCATTATTGCTGATACCCCTGCTGCTGACCGGCATGGCAACCGGCACAGTCTTCGCCTCTGTTTCAGATGCCAACGAGGGAGAGGGCAGCTATCCTGATCAAATAGATGACGGTTCCCTAGGCCATCTACAACCTTCCAGTCTGCCTTCACCCTCGCCGCTGACGACTTCATCAATTTCCCCTTCTACTAGTCAGTCTCCAACTGGTCCTTCCCAATCCCCGAGAATCTCCCCGTCTAGCCCTTCTCCACCTATCGAAAGCCAGCCTTCTACCGATTCGCACACTGTGGTGTTCGACCCCGCCGATGGGACCAGATCTGAACGCGTGACCGTGCAGGATGGAGCCTTGGCATCACCACCTGCTGATAATCCGAAGCGTGACGGCTACCGGTTTGACGGCTGGTCCGAGCGTGACACACTGATGGATTTCCACACCCCGATCACCAGGGACATCATCTTGAAGGCCAGGTGGACCCCTGTTTCTAATTGGGCGCTCAATCCTGACCATGCTCCGGCTTCTGGTGACACCAGCATCACCATCACACCCCCGAATGCGGATTCGCTTTCCTTCAGCACATTGGCAGCCTATGACGACAAGCTGATCGGCATGACCGGCGATGGCCGCCTATTCACCTGGACACCGAACGCTGAAATGCCTGTTCAGGTGCCATCACCTTCAAATGCGTCCGACGACATGCGATTCATAGCTGGAGTCGTTGGTGATAGCTACGCGGCCTTGAGCCAGGACCACCGCATCTACACCTGGAATAAGAGCGAGGATACGCCAGCTTTGCTCGTCTCAGACTCCACAACGTACGCCAGCATTGCCATAGCTGCTGACCACCTCATAGCTGTGGGCCAAAACGGTAAAGTCCATGTTTGGACCAATATGGGTGAGTCAACAGGAAAGGCCATAAGTTTGCCCAGACAGGCATTGGCAGTCAAGGTGACTGGTAATGCGGACCGCCTGCTCGCCTTGGATAACAAGGGCCAGGTCTGGACTTGGAAGCCGGCGGCTACTGATGCTAAACAGATCCAACCAATCAAGCTTGCCAACCGCATTGTTCAGGTATCATCCATGCATCATGGCTTCGTGCTGCTGGACTCGACAGGCCAGACCAGCTATCTAGACAATGGACAAAGCCAGACAGAATCGCTGTTCTTGCCCGATCATTCTGCCGTGACAGCAATAAGCGTCAATACAACACAAGCAGCTTTGGTTGATTCCAAAGGCCGCATCTGGGCTTGGAAGCCCGGTGAAACACCCATCCGGGCGGATGACGGGAGCCAGCAGTACATGCAGGCCGTCAAGGCCGGCAGCAGGATCACCGCCATCGACCGGCAGGGCAACATGTTCGCGTGGAGCCTGGACGAGCAGGGTCAGCCCGGCAAGCCAGCCAGACTCGACACAACCCAGGTGCCCAGCCTGGAAACAGCCAGCATGGACGGCCAGCCGCTCAAACTCACCAGGAACAACGACTTATGGCAGACGAACATACCCGCCCACAAGCCGGGACCAGCCGCCATCACCATCACCGGCAGGCAGGACGGCCAGCCCTTCACCAGGAGCCTGAAGTACACGGTCGACCAGCCGCTGACACGAGACGTTGAACCACGATCCACACTCACGGTCCACTTCGATACGGGCGGAGGAAAACCAGAACCAGCAGACCAGAATTTCGCCACTCCGAACGGCAGGGTGAAGAGGCCCTCCCCAGACCCGGCGCGTGAGGGCTTCCTGTTCGACGGGTGGTTCATCGGTCAGATCGCCTATGATTTCAGCAAGCCCGTCGACAAGAACCTGACCCTGACCGCTAAGTGGACGCCGAAAAGCCGGAACAGCACATGGAGCATCAGTCCCGACAAGGGCAGTCAACTGGGCGGCGAATCCACGACCATCACCCCGCCAGACAGCGCCAGGCGAGGCATCAGATTCAGCCAGGTCAGCGCATCATCATTCGTCCCGGCTACAGACTTTGGTTTTTCTTTGGCCGTGGGCAGCGACGGCAACGCCTACGCCTGGGGAGGCAACAAGCAGGGTGAGCTCGGAGACGGGACAACCTCCGAAAACGCCCGGTCTACGCCGGTCATGGTGAAGCAGCCTGATCGCAAGACGTATCCGGACTTGCCTGCGGATTTCACCTACGTGCAGGTCAGCGCCGGAAGCTATCATTCGCTGGCCGTGGGCAGCGACGGAAACGCCTACGCATGGGGATTGAACGGCTATGGCCGGCTCGGCGACGGGACGACCACCGAAC
Source organism: Bifidobacterium sp. W8114 (assembly GCF_016101165.1). Taxonomy (NCBI): domain Bacteria; kingdom Bacillati; phylum Actinomycetota; class Actinomycetes; order Bifidobacteriales; family Bifidobacteriaceae; genus Bifidobacterium; species Bifidobacterium sp. W8114. The sequence goes on from NZ_JACFRA010000001.1 coordinate 562,623, forward strand.
GGCATACGCCGGTCAGGGTCAAGAAGCCTGCAGGCACGCCCACGGATTTCAGCTACGTGCAGATCAGTGCCGGAGCTTTTCATTCGCTGGCTCTGGGCAGCGACGGGAACGTCTATGCCTGGGGATTAAACAACTTTGGCCAGCTCGGCGACGGGACGAGCACCGACCGAGCTACGCCGGTCAAAGTGGGGACACCTACAGGCACGCCCACGGATTTTACCTATACACAGATCGGTGCCGGATACCAGTTTTCGCTGGCCGTTGGCAGCGACGGATACGCCTACGCCTGGGGATGGAACTACTATGGCCAGCTCGGAAACAACAGCAAAAGCGGACTCTTTAGCCCGAATCCTAATCCTGTGCGCGTGCGCAACCCCGCCAGCCCCAATGATGCGGACAAAGGGCTGAAAGTTGTAAATGTCACAGCCGGATTCTGGTATTCGCTGGCCTTGGGCAGTGACGGCAACGTCTACGCCTGGGGATACAACAGCAAGGGTCAGCTCGGCAACAACAGCAGCAAGGATTCGACTGTTCCCGTGCTTGTGTCTGATTCCGCCAGCCCCACTGACACAAGCAAGGGACTGAAAGCCGTACTGGTCAGCACCGGGCAATATCATTCGCTGGCCTTGGGCAGTGACGGCAACGCCTACGCCTGGGGAGACAACGGCTATGGCCAGCTCGGCAACAACAGCATCCCTACAGGCTCAAATAACAACAAAGCCGGGAGTCTTGTTCCTGTGCCGGTGGTGTTCAACCTGCCGCCGGTGATAACCGGCGTCAGATTCGACACCAGCCCCGGCACGAACTTGAAAAGCGGCGATGGCGGCAGCGTCAGCGTACTCACGCCCGCACACCAGCCGGGCATGGTCACGGTCAGCGTGGACTACACGCTGGGCGGTACACCCCAAACGCCGGACACCTCCCTCCGATACACGTACCTGCCCGCAGGCGTGCTCCCAAGAGCCGGAGGGGAAGGCATCCTGCTGGCCCTGAGCACCGGCATGACTGGCATGTGCGGGGTCCTGGCCTCACGCCGCCACCGAAGAGAACAGCACCAGCTGCTTCACGCTTCGCACGAGTAGACAGGCCGGGAGGCGTATCAATCCCCCCGCCCCCGGCCACATAGGGGGAGCTGAGAGGAAAAGTGTCCCTGAAGGCTCAGCCCCAAGAAAGCTGACACTTCCTCTCGCGCCCCCACCACACTTCTGCAGAAAGAAGCCAAGGGCAGGCATGCACGCCCCCGCCCTGCCTCAGAGAGGAGGAACAGCGGCCAGGCTGGCCACTGGCAGAAACCCATAGCCAGCCCGGCTACTGTTTGCTCATATAGGCATGTATCGTATCAGCCCGTTCAACATCTATGGCAAAGTCGCTTTCAAATCCAGCCGATCCCGAATAATATGACCAGATTCACATTATTCCTGTACTTTGTCATAGACACGCTACAGGCAATGATGCTCGGCTTCTGAATCACTCGGTTTTCCACGATTACCAGGTTTCCGCCGTCTTTCTGGCCTGCAGGATTCGTGTCAAGCAGCTCCGCTACGATGCCGAGTCCGTTACGACTGGCCGGGTTTACGAAAAGCAAGATTCAGCTGCCTTGATGCGTTACCATGAAAACTCCTTCGGCACTTCGGCACTCCTGCGGTCTCAATAGGCCGTATGCAAAGGACTGAAGTGCGCAAAAGAAGGTCTAATATACGGGATTAGAGGAGGCCGATTGGCTGGTATGGAGGTGATGGACCATATCACGCCATCCAATACCTTTCGCTTCCCGCAGCACCAACCGGTGGCTACAAGCCGCCCTGTTAGGATGTTGAGGATCAGCCATGCATTTCACAGTAGACAACCTTGAAGAGGTATTTCCCCTGGCAGAATTCATAGCCGATTCCTTCGGTCCTATGGCCGAGATTGTTGTGCATGACATCACCCGCCCGGAGAATTCCATCGTCTTCATCCGCAACGGGCAGCTCTCCGGACGCTCCCTGGGTGACGGGATTACTGATCAGACGCTCCAACTGGCCATACGGGCCGACCAGGACGGGGCCGACTTCGTCTCCGACTATCGTGGGCGCCGCCTGAACAAGCACGAGTTCCGCGTTTCCTCCTACCTGGTCCGCAACCTGGAGCAAACCGTCATTGGCCTGCTCTGCATCAGCATCAACATCACCGAGCTGCAGCAGGCCGCCCATGTGCTGCAGACCCTGTCCTCGATCGACTCCGACGATGTGCAGATCTCAACGGAGACCTCGCGCAGCCACATAAGCGAGGAGCCCGCGGAGAACATCCGCAGGATCACCCGGGATGAGGTCCGCCAGTTCAACATCCCCATGGACAAGCTGACCAAGCAGGACAGGTTGGACATCATCCGCAACATCAAGGACCGGGGCATCTTCCTCATCAAGGGCGCGGTGGGCATCGTAGCCCCCGAGCTCAAGATTTCGATCCCCACCCTCTACCGGTACCTGCAGGCCCTCAAATAGGGCCTAAAAAGTAAAACCTCCGGCGGCAGGAGAGGGGGGTATATTTCTGTGCCGCCGGAGGAGCTTTACAGCACGGTTGTCGCCACTGGCGACAACCGGGACGTGGCCACACAGACAGACCACGCAAGTATGACATAGGTAAAACAGGGAGCCCACAGTTTCCTCAAGCTGTGATGCATTGCAGAATCAGCCAGGCTAGTTACGTGCCCTCATTGGCCTAGGCCTTTCTTCATACTATCACCTCTTCAAGGATGCATCAGGTACTCCCGTTTCTGGCAGGTCCCCCGACCTGTTGCTAAGAGCAAATTATCACAAGGTCCCGGACATGCTCAACACTCCGTTCGCTATCCGCAATGACAACCGGCATTGCAAGCGCCAGACAGTGCGCAATTCAGCGGGATTGGCTGCTCTAAGCGAGCCTGAACAGTAAACCTTGGATGGATTGGTAACAATAATTTATTAGCTAAATTCCTGATTCAGTAATCTGCGAGTCGAATATCAATGAGAGTTGATAAGGTTTGCAAACCAACAAACACTGACTGATGACTATCACTAGAAAGGAGATAGGGGAGAGGTAGAAAATCCAGGTGGGCGATGCAGGAATCGAACCTGCGACCCCTTCGGTGTGAACGAAGTGCGCTAGCCGCTGCGCCAATCGCCCGGATTGGAAAAGACCACCGAAGTGATCCTCGTGGGCGATACTGGATTCGAACCAGTGACCCCTTCCGTGTCAGGGAAGTGCGCTACCTCTGCGCCAACCGCCCGGGTCATTCTCGTTTCGAGAGAGAGGTGGGTACGAGAGTCGAACTCGTCTATACGGCTTTGCAGGCCGCTGCCTAACCGCTTGGCTAACCCACCGTATTGGTTAAACTGCTCGAAACCTCGAGCGGGCAACGGGACTCGGACCCGCGGTCTCGACCTTGGCAAGGTCGCGCTTTACCAACTAAGCTATGCCCGCACATTCAACTTTCACCGTGGTGGTGACTGCCGAAGCACGTTGCACTACTGTAGCGTAGACCTCCGCACTTGGCAAAAAGCGCGTGTCGCCGCGTCATAGAGCCACCCTCCGCTGATGGCAAAGCCGCGCAATACAAGGCTTCCTACCGGTAGGGTGAGAGGTATGAGTGAAGAAGCCAGGCAGCACTGCACCATGGTGGCCGCCTTCGATGGCTGGAACGATGCGTGCTCAGCCTCGACCAACGTCATCCGCCACCTTTTGAACGTCTACGAGTCCCACGAGATCGGCAGCATTCCGGGCGACGGGTTCTACGACTATCAGATGTCACGGCCCATGCTCTGCCATGTGCAGGGTCGGCGGCGGATCATCTGGCCCTCCGCCAAGATCTACCGGGTGCAGATTGATGACACCCACACTCTCCTGCTGGAGATGGGTCCGGAGCCCAACTACCACTGGAGCGACTTCTGCCGACGCAGCATCCACTGGGCCGAAGACGACGAGGCGGAGGCCATCATCACCCTGGGCGCCATGTTCGCCGACTGCCCCCACACCAGGCCCCTGCCCATCGACGATCTGGCCGGCGACCAGCCCAAGACCGACACCGACGGTCACTCCGGCCCCATAGGAATCCCCACCGTCCTGGATGCCCTGGCCACCCAGGACGGCTACAGCACCGAGTCCATCTGGGTCTCCGTGCCCCAGTACCTGGGCAGCGACGAGTGCGCCCAGGGCACCCTGCAGCTCCTGCAAAGACTCTCGGCCATGCTTGGTGTCCACCTTGACGAGGGGGAGCTGCCCCACAAGGCCGCCGAATGGAAGGCCCAGGCCGGCATGCTGCTGCGCTGCAACGACGACCTGGCCAACTACGTCCACCGTCTGGAGATGGATGTCGACCAGGCCCAGGTGGACGAGCCGGCCGCCGAGGAGCTGGTCCGGGAAGCCGAGGATTATCTGCGCTCCATGGGCAACAAAGGCCCCTCCTTGTCTGAGTGACGACCTAGGCTGTGGCTCGATAACCATGTCCAGCCTGCACCCTGTAACGCGGGCTCCGATAGCAAGGACGGCATTCATGACACAGTCGAGCATCTCCATCATCGTCAAGGGCGAACGAAAGGAGGTGGCGGCGGATCAGACCGGCGTCCAGCTTTTTGCTGACGACAAGGACATCATCGCCGTCGACCTCAACGGGCAGCCACGTGACCTCTACACACCCCTGCATGAGGGCGACAAGGTCGAGCCCATCACCCTGGAGAGCGACCAGGGATTGGCCATCATGCGGCACTCGGCCACCCACGTCATGGCGCAGGCCGTCCAGGAGATTCGTCCGGACGCCAAGCTGGGCATCGGTCCGGCCATCAAGGATGGCTTCTATTACGACTTCGACGTGGACAGGCCCTTCACCCCCGACGACCTCAAGCAGATCGAGCAGCGGATGAAGCGGATCATCAAGTCCTCCCAGAGCTTCCGCCGGCGCGTGGTCACCGAGGAGGAGGCCCGCAAGGAGGAGGCCGACCAGCCCTACAAGCTGGAGCTGATCGGAGCCAAGGAGGCCGAGATCAACAGCGAGGAGGCCACCGAGGTGGCCACCGGCGGCGAGCTGACCATGTATGACAACCTGGACCGCGAGGGCAACACGGTCTGGAAGGACCTCTGCCGGGGCCCCCACCTGCCCAACACCCGCTACATCCGCAGCTTCAAGCTCATGCGCACGGCAGCCGCTTACTGGCGCGGGGACGAGAAGAACCCCATGCTCCAGCGCATCTACGGCACTGCCTGGGCCAACAAGGACGACATGAAGGCCTACGCCGCCCGTCTGGAGGAGGCCGCACGCCGCGACCACCGCAAGCTGGGCGCCGAGATGGACCTCTTCTCATTCCCCGACGAGATCGGGCCCGGACTGCCCGTCTTCCACCCCAAGGGCGCGGCCGTCATCAACGCCATGGAGGACTACTCCCGTCAGATGCACCGGCGCAACGGCTACTCCTTCGTGCAGACCCCGCATATCACCAAGGGCCACCTCTACGAGATTTCGGGCCACCTGCAGTGGTACAAGGACGGCATGTACCCGCCCATGCACCTGGACGAGGAGAAGGACGCCAACGGCAAGGTCACCCGCCAGGGCTTCGACTACTACCTGAAGCCCATGAACTGCCCCATGCACAACCTGATCTTCAAGTCCCGCCAGCGCTCCTACAAGGAGCTGCCCCTGCGGCTGTTCGAGTTCGGCACTGTCTACCGCTACGAGAAGTCCGGCGAGGTCCACGGCCTGACCCGCGTGCGCGGCCTGACCCAGGACGACTCCCACATCTACTGCACCAGGGACCAGATGAAGGGGGAGCTGACCAACCTGCTCCAGTTCGTGCTCAAGGTCTTGAAGGACTTCGGCCTCAACGACTTCTACCTGGAGCTGTCCACCAAGGATCCCAACAAGTTCGTCGGCTCCGACGAGGTCTGGGAGGAGGCCACCAACACCCTGGCCGAGGTGGCCAAGGACTCCGGGCTGGAGCTGGTCGACGACCCCGAGGGCGCCGCCTTCTACGGGCCCAAGATCTCCGTGCAGGCCCGGGATGCCATCGGACGCACCTGGCAGGTCTCCACCATTCAGCTGGACTTCAACCTGCCCGAGCGCTTCCAGCTGGAGTACATCGCCGCCGACGGCTCCCACCAGCGTCCGGTCATGATCCACCGGGCACTCTTCGGATCCATCGAGCGCTTCTTCGCCATCCTGCTGGAGCACTACGCCGGCGCTTTCCCAGCCTGGCTGGCCCCGGTCCAGGTGCAGGCCGTGCCCGTGGCCGACGAGTTCGCCCCCCACCTGGAGCACCTGCTGGACCAGCTGCGCGATGACATGGTCCGCTGCGAGATCGACCGCTCCGACGACCGCTTCGGCAAGAAGATCCGCAACGCGGCCAAGTCCAAGGCCCCCTTCATCCTGATCGCCGGCGAGGAGGATGTCTCCAAGAACGCGGTCTCCTTCCGCTTCCGCGACGGCAGCCAGCTCAACGGCGTGCCCGTGGAGCAGGCCCGCGCCTGGATCAACGAGGCCATCAAGGTCCGCGCCCAGATCAACTCGGCGGACGACTTCCGAGCAAACACCTCCTGCAGTCAGGACTGACCAATGTTCGAGCATCTACGGCGCCCCTGGAAGCGCATCATCGCCCCCATCGCCCGCGGCCTGGTTCGTCTGGGCGTGAGCGCCAACGGTGTCACCATCATCGGAGCCGTAGGCACCACACTGGTTGCCATCGTGACCGGGTTCACCGGCTGGCTCCTGCCCGGGGCCATCGTCCTGGCCATCCTGGTGGCCTTCGACTCCCTGGATGGTTCCGTGGCCGCACTGACCGGCGGTGGCACCCAGTTTGGGGGCTTCCTGGACTCCACCCTTGACCGGATAGCCGACTGGGCCGTCCTGACCGGGGTCATCATCTACCTGCGCCGCCACGAGCTGGCCTGGGTGGCCGATGGCAGCCACCAGGGTCCCGACATCTGGGCCCAGGTGGGCATGGCTGCTGCGCTCTTCGCCATCATGACCTCCTTCGTCACCTCCTACGCCCGGGCCCGGGCCGAGGCCGAGGGCTTCGAGGCCAAGAACGGCATCGCCACCAGGTCGGACCGGCTGGTCATCATCCTGGTGGGCATGGCCCTGACCGGTGCCGGGCTGCCCTTGGCCGTGCTCAGCTGCTTCCTGGTCCTGCTGGCTTTGCTGGGCATCGTCACCGTCTGGCAGCGGATCAGCCACGTCGCCAAGGACATGGGCCGCAACCCGCAGCCTGCCAATCCCAACCACGAGTGAGCCTATGCCGGACCGACTGCTCATCTTTCTGGCGCAGCACGCGCGTCTGATGCCCGAGGGGCTGTTGCGCGGCCTCTTCCTGGCAGCGGCCGACCTCTGCTGGCTCTTCCGGATAGGCGGCGTCAGACAGCTGGAGCGCAACCTGGCCCATGTCATGCCAGAGGCCGATCATCGCAGCCTGCGGCGCACCTCGCGCCAGGGCATGCGCTCCTACTTCGTCTACTTCGTCGAGGCCCTGACCGTGGGAGCACGCACCAAGGAGCAGCTGTTGGCTCGTATACACGGTGGCGGCAACGCCTACCCGACACCGGCCAAGACCGACATCGGCCTGCGCTCCCTGCCCATCGGCATGGGCCATCAGGGCAACTGGGACTACGCGGGCTTCTGGGCCTGCTCCACGGTCGGCCAGGTCACCACGGTCGCGGAGCGGCTGAGGGACCAAGGCATGCTCAACACCTTTGCGGACATCCGTCGCCGTCTGGGCATGAACATCCTGCTGACCGGCGAGCCGGACATCACCGGCCGTCTGACGACCCTGCTGCGGAAGCCTGACCAGGTGGTGCCCCTGCTGGCCGACCGTGATCTGAGCCGCCGAGGCGTCTTCGTCAAGGCCTTCGACTCCTGGATTCGTGTGGCCGCAGGTCCTGCCGTCATCGCCTTGGATGCCCATCTGCCCCTGTATACCGTGAACATGCACAGGGAAAGGCTGACGGGGGAGCGCCGCCGGCAGGCCAAGGCCCCCTATGGTTATGTCTGCCAGGTGGATGGGCCCATCGCCATCGAGCCCTACCTGGACATGCCCCGGGAGCAGGCCATCAACGACCTGACCCAGGCATGGGTGGACCAGTGGGCCCAGGGCATTCGCGAACATCCCGAGGACTGGCACATGCTCCAGCCGATTTTCCTTGAGGATCTGGATCTTTCCCGGATGCACGACCTGCCGGACTTCATCCTGGCCCAGGCATCCAAGAACAAGGGAGGTGACGGGCATGAAGGCACCCGAGCAAAGGCCTGAGCAGGAGCCGGAGCGGGCCGCCATCAAGGCGCCCCTGCGGGTGGGGATCATCTCGCCCTACTCCTTCGAAACCCCGGGCGGCGTCCAACTGCACATCCGCGACTTCGCCAGGCATCTTATGGACCGTGGCCACCAGGTGCAGGTCCTGGCCCCGGGCCGACGCACACAGGACATGCCTCTCTGGGTGCAGACCACCGGTTCCTCCTTCTCCATTCCCTACAACGGATCCGTGGCCAACCTGAGCTACTTTGGCGTGGCCGGCCACAAGACCAGGCAGTGGGTCAGACAGGGCCACTTCGACATCCTGCACCTGCACGAGCCCGAGGTCCCCTCCCTGAGCCACAAGCCTCTGAGGCCCGGATTCATTCCCTGCCCCTATGTGGCCACCTTCCATGCGGCCTTCGATTCGACGCCGCTGGCACTGAGACTGACCAGGCGCTACCTGCGCCGATATCTGGCCAACATCAGCCACGCCATCTTCGTCAGTCCCTCGGCCATGCAGAACGCCAAGAATCTACTGGAACCGGGCATACCCAGCCAGATCATCCCCAACGGCATCGAGACCCGAGCCCTGCGCAATGCCCGGCCGCGACCAGAATGGCAGGGGAGCGAGCGGGAGCCCACCATCGGATTCCTGGGACGGATGAAGGAGGAGCGCAAGGGGTTCAGGATTCTGGCCCAGGCCGCACCTGCCATTCTGCAGCGCGTGCCCGGAGCCCGCTTCCTGTGCGCTGGGGACGGCCAGGCGGAGGCACGGAAAATACTTGAAGCCGTCGATCCCGGACTGGCCCGACACTTCACCTTCCTGGGTCGGATCAGCGACGAGGACAAGGCCTCCTTCTATCACAGCCTGAATCTGTATGTGGCCCCGCAGACCGGGGGGGAGAGCTTTGGCATCGTGCTGGTCGAGGCCATGGCTGCTGGCTGCCCGGTGGTGGCCTCGGACCTGCCGGCCTTCGAGGATGTCTCCCAGAAGGGCCACAGCGCGCGTCTGTTCGCCATCGGGGACCCCCAGGACTGCACCCGGGTGATCCTGAGCCTGCTGGATGACCGACCCGCACGGCTGAACCTGGCCTCGTGCGGAATGCGTCGGGCCAGCGACTACGACTGGGAGCGGGTCACCGACCAGGTTCTGGATGTCTATGCCCGTGCCCTGGCGGCCCGGCCCGATCATCGCCGTGGCCTGCTGGGCAGACTGGTGGGCCGGAAGGCTGGTTCTCCTTACGATGAAGCCCCCACGAACGGGCCTGAAAACCCGTAAAATTGTCGAAGAGCGGAACTAGAATTCCATTCGTTTACGCATTCGTACCGTCAGGAGACATATGTCAGGGCATTCGAAGTGGGCGACCACCAAGCACAAGAAAGCAGCCATCGACGCCAAGCGTGGCAAGCTCTTCGCCAAGCTGATCAAGAACATCGAGATCGCTGCCCGCACCGGCGGCGGTGACCCCGACGGCAACCCCACCCTCTACGACGCCATCGTCAAGGCCAAGAAGTCCTCCGTGCCCGCGGACAACATCACCAGGGCCGTCAAGCGCGGCTCGGGCGAGGAGGCCGGAGCGGCCAACTACGAGACCATCGTCTACGAGGGCTACGCTCCTGCCGGCGTGGGCATCATCATCGAGTGCCTTACCGACAACCGTAACCGCGCGGCCGCCGAGGTCCGTTCCACCCTGACCAAGGGCGGCGGCTCCCTGGCCCAGAACGGATCGGTCAGCTTCAACTTCGAACGCAAGGGCCAGATCATCGTCCCCTCGGAGGGCCTGGATTACGATACGGTCTTCGAGAAGGCCGCCGAGGCCGGTGCCGAGGACGTGCAGGACAACGGCGACAGCTACACCGTGCTGACTGCCCCCGGCGACATGGTCACCGTCCGTAAGGCCCTGCAGGATGCCGGTATGGATTACGACTCCGCCGACCTGATCCTCAACCCCAAGAGCGAGGTCACCCTGGACCTGGACTCCGCCCGCAAGGTATCCAAGCTGATTGACAACCTGGACGACCTGGACGACGTGCAGGAGATCTACAGCAACTGGACCGCCCCTGACGAGGTCATGGCCCAGTTGGACGACGAGTGACCCTATGATTGTTCTCGGCGTCGACCCGGGGCTCACCCGATGCGGCGTTGGCGTCATTGAAGCCGGTGCATCGCGCCGGCTTTCCTTTGTTCATGTGGACGTCGTGCGCTCAGACCCCGAACAGAGCCAGGATCTTCGCCTGCTGGCCATCTACCAGGGGCTGACGGCCGCCCTGGACCGTTTCAGCCCCGATGTGGTATCCATCGAGCGGGTCTTCGCCCAATCAAATCACAACACCGTGCTGGGCACGGCCCAGGCAGCCGGGCTTGCCATGCTGGGAGCGGCGCAGCGGGGGATTCCCGTGGCCCTGCACACACCCACCGAAGCCAAGATGGCCGTGACGGGCAACGGGCAGGCTGACAAGATTCAGGTGCAGCGAATGGTGGCCCGCATCCTCGGGCTCAACCAACTGCCCAAACCCGCCGATGCGGCAGATGCTCTGGCCCAGGCCATCTGCCACGCCTTACGGCCCGCCGGTGCCATCCAGGGCGGGGAACGCGAGGAACATCTGACCCAGGCCCAGCGTCAGTGGGCCCAAGCCTCTGCCAAATACGGCAGGCACCGGGGAGTCCAGCGAGACATGTAAGCTGATTCGAACAGACGTTCGATTTCATCGAGGGGTGATCAAGTGCTGGCAATGCTGACTGGGCGGGTGGCCGCCATCGAAACGGGCTCTGCTGTCATCGATGTTTCGGGAGTGGGTTTCGAGGTGCGTATGCCCCAGTCGGACTTGGCCTCCATGCGGGCCGAATCCACAGTCACCGTCTACACAGTCCTGTCCCTGACCCAGGATGCGCTGACCCTCTACGGGTTTCTCAGCCGCACATCCAAATCCCTCTTCGCCCAGTTGCAGAAGGTCAGCGGCATCGGACCTCGAGTGGCCCTGTCCATCCTCTCTACCCTGAACTCGGACCAGCTGGCCCAGGCCGTGGCTGACGGCGATGCTGCGGTCCTGTCCCGGGCGCCGGGTCTAGGCAAGAAAGGCGCTCAGAAAATCATACTCGAACTCTCCGGCAAGCTGGATCTGGATGCTGGCAAAGGCCGACAGGGACCCGCCCAGACGGACGACGGCGCCCACCAGGTGGTTGAGGGACTGATTTCCCTGGGCTGGCTGCAGCGCGATGCCGAACAGGCCGTGGAGCAGACCTGCAAAGAGGGCGACTACACCCTGCCCCTGCAGTCGGCCGACATTCCCAAGGTGCTCAAGCAGGCTCTGACCCGGCTGGACAGGGGGCGCTGACCATGGCTGACAAGCAGATGACCACGGGTTACATCGATTCCCAGAATGGCGACGCCCAGGAGGAATCCCTGCGGATGGTCTCGGCCAGGCCCATCGAGGGCGAACCGGTCAGCGACGAGGAGCTGAGACCGGAAAACCTGGACGGATTCATCGGCCAGCCCAGGCTCAAGGCCCAGCTGGGGCTCTTCCTGGAGGCTGCCAAAAAACGGGACGTGGCACCCGATCACATCCTCCTGGCGGGCCCTCCTGGCCTGGGCAAGACAACCCTGGCCATGATTGTTGCCCACGAGCTGGATGTGCCCATCCGTGTCACCTCGGGCCCAGCCGTCCAGCATGCCGGCGACCTGGCCTCCATCCTGAGCTCCCTGGAGGCCGGCGAGGTGCTCTTCATCGACGAGATCCACCGTCTGCCCAGGGCCGCCGAGGAGCTGCTCTACATCGCCATGGAGGACTTCCGGGTGGATGTCATGGTGGGCAAGGGCCCCGGAGCCTCCTCCATTCCGCTGACCCTGCCCAGGTTCACGGTCATCGGCGCCACCACCCGTGAGGGCATGCTGCCCTCGCCCCTGCGGGCCCGCTTCGGCTTCACCGCACACCTGGACTTCTACCCGCAGGAGGAGCTGGAGAAGCTGGTCGAGCGGTCGGCCAGGGTCCTGGGTATCGTCCTGCAGGATGATGCCGCTCATCAGCTGGCCCTGCGCTCCCGTGGCACGCCCAGGATTGCCAACCGCTTGCTGCGCCGTGTACGCGACTGGGCCATAGTCCACGATCTTCCCCAGGTTGGTCCTGATGACGTCAAGCAGGCCCTGGCCCTCTACCAGATTGACTCCGAGGGGCTGGACCGCCTGGATCTGGCCGTTCTCAAGGCCATCGTCAACAGTTTCGACGGCGGTCCCGTGGGCCTGAACAACCTGGCCGCCATGGTAGGCGAGGAGGCTGAAACCGTCGAGACGGTCTGTGAGCCCTACCTGGTGCGCGAGGGCTTCCTGGTACGCACACCCAAAGGGCGTGTAGCCACCTCCAAGGCCTGGGAGCACCTGGGCCGCAAACCACCTGAGGATGTCATGAAGCTGTTCTAGACTGGGGTCTTCGCAGCAATGCGCATCGCCGTTTGATATCCGAAGAAACAAGGAGTGGAAACAACCATGGGATCCATGATTTTCATGATCGTCATCATCGCCCTGATGATCGCCATGATGTGGGGAAGCTCCCGCAAAAGTAAGCAGCAGCAGGCCGCCGTCCAGGACTTCCGTGAGTCTCTGCAGCCTGGTGACGAGGTCGCCACCACCACCGGTCTTCTGGGTAAGGTCGTCTCCGTGGACCTGGAGAAGGAGCAGGTAGTCATCGACTCCGAGGGTTCCCAGTCCCGCTGGCGCATCCAGGCCATCACCAGGCCGCCGATCGTCCCCGCCTATGTCCACGACGACGAGGTTGACGAAAACGGCAACCCCCTGCCCGAGCAGGTCGAAGGCCAATCCGAGGACGCGGATGCCCCAGCAGAGGTCACCGCCGCTGAAGACGACGACAATGCCAGCGACAATGCCGATGGTGAAGAAACCGCTGCCGACGATACTGCCACGCAGAACTTTGCCGCTTCCGAGGACAAGGGTGAGGCCGAATCCCAGTCGGAGCCTGAAAACGAATCAGACAAGGCCAAGACTGCTGAGAAGTCCGAAGACGCTGCCGACGCGGATGCATCCAAGGATTCCGACGAATCCAAAGAGTCCGAGACTTCGGATTCGACTTCCGCCAAGTCCTGAACCTTATACGCGCGCCACACCTTCCGCCAGGTTGACTCTGAACGGAAACGCGGCGCGCGTATGATGGCCCCGGCAACCACTTCCTAGGAGCAAGACAGAAAGAAGATCATGGCTCAATCGGACGATATCAAGGTTGGGGAACTTAAGCAGGTGGGCGATGACGACGCCGCTTATCTGATCTCATTGATCCGTACCATTCCGGACTTTCCCAAGAAGGGGATCCTTTTCAGGGACTTCATCCCGGCCATGTCGGATCCCAGGGGATTGGCCATCATCCTAGACGCCATGAAGCGCACCCTGCCCGTGAAGCCAGAGGACTTCGACCTGGTCGCCGGCCTTGAGGCACGCGGCTTTCTGATAGGCCCACAGCTGGCCAGCGACCTGGGCAAGGGCTTCCTGCCCATGCGCAAGGCAGGCAAGCTCCCTGACCCCACCTACAGCCAGGAATATGCCCTTGAATACGGCAACGCCCGCATCGAGATCGAGCAGGGCTGTCTGCAACCAGGCCAGCGAGTCCTGATAGTTGACGACCTGATCGCCACTGGAGGATCCGCCCAGGCAGCTGCACGTCTGGTGGAGCAGGCCGGAGGCCAGGTGGCCGGTTTCAGCTTCGTCATGGAGCTCAATGGGCTGGATGGCCGCAAGGCCTTGGGGGCCTACCCGGTCACCTGCCTGATGAACATGCCCGCCTGAGCACGATTGGGGGACCATCACCATGGATTTGTACGAATACCAGGCCAGGCAGCTGCTCGCTGAACATGGCATCTCCCAACCCAGGGCCGTCTATGCCTCAACCGCAGAAGAGGCCGGCCAGGCAGCCGACGTCATCGGTTATCCCTGTATGATCAAGGGCCAGGCCACCATCGGTCACAGGGGACAGGCGGGAGCCGTCAAACGAGCCGAGAATCATGATCAGGCCGTAGCCTTGGCCGAGGCCATTCTGCCCATGAACATCGACGGCCATCCGGTCAGCGGTATTCTGATCACCGAGGCCCGCAACATCCTGCACGAATACTACCTGTCCATTTCTGTGGACCGCACCTCACGGGACTATGACGTTTTGGCCACGGCCAGCGGCGGCACCGAGGTCGAGACCATTGCCCGAGAACACCCCGAATCGGTCCGGCGCCTGCACATAGGCCCCTTGGAGGATTTCGACAGGCAGGCCGCCCGCACCATGGCCGAGCGCATCGGCTTCTACCACGCAGACCTGGAGCAGGCCGCGCAGATTCTTCTGGGAATGTGGCACACCTTCCAGGACAGCGATGCAACCCTGGTCGAAATCAACCCCCTGGCCAAGGTGGGTGATCCGGACGACGAGGCCACCAAGCACCTGGATGCCCTTGATGCCAAGATCTCCCTGGACGGGAACGCGGCCTTCCGGCACGACGGCTGGAAGCGGTTCGCGGACCCGGCTCAGTTGGACCCGCTGGAAGCCAAGGCCAAGGCCGCGGGCCTGCATTACGTTCACTTGGACGGCCAGGTGGGCGTCATCGGTAACGGCGCAGGACTGGTCATGAGCTCCTTGGATGCGGTCGCCGGGTCGGGACGACGACAGGGCGTGCCCGTGGGACCGGCCAACTTCCTGGACATCGGCGGCGGAGCCTCGCCCGAGGTCATGCGCACCAGTCTGGACGTGGTCCTTTCTGACCCCAAGGTCCGTTCGGTCATGGTCAATGTCTATGGAGGCATCACCTCCTGCCAGCAGGTGGCCCAGGGCATCCTGGCCGCCGTGAACGCTGCGGGAGAGCAAGACCAGAACGACGACCGGCCCATCGTGGTCCGCTTCGACGGCAATGAGGCCGCCGAAGGGCTGGACCTGCTGGCCAAGGCCCAACAGCCTCGGCTCAGGGTGGCCCGGACCATGGAGGAGGCGGCAGACCAGGCTGTGGCCCTGGCCGCTCGAGTGGGAAAGGAGACGGGCCGATGACCCTCTTCATCGAAGACGACGCCCCCGTCATGGTCCAGGGCATGACCGGTCACCAGGGCATGGTCCACACGGCCCGCATGATGGCGGCAGGCACCAATATCCTGGCTGGTGTCAACGCCCGCAAGGCCGGAATGACGGTCGACTTCGCCGGTCCAGACGATCAGACCCGTCATGTGCCCGTATACGCCGATTGCGCAACCGCCCGTCAGGCAACCGGAGCCCGGACCTCCGTGGTCTTCGTTCCACCCAGGTTCGCCAAGGATGCCATGGTCGAGGCCATCGAGGCCGGCATCACCCTGATCGTGGTCATCACCGAGGGCATTCCAGTGGCCGATACTGCATACTGCGTGGCCCTGGCCAGGGAACACGGCTGCCGCATCGTCGGCCCCAACTGCCCGGGACTGATGACCATGTCCGACCGGCCAAACGGCACCGGCGTGGACCTTGGTATCATCCCGCAGGGTATCGCCGGTCGAGGCCCGCTTGGACTGGTTTCCAAGTCCGGCACCCTGACCTATCAGCTCATGGGGGAGTTGTCCTCCATCGGTTTCACCGCCTGCCTGGGCATCGGCGGCGACCCCATCGTGGGCACCACCATGCTGGAGGCTCTGCAAGCCTTCAACCGCGATCCTGACACCAAGGCCTGCGTCATGATCGGAGAAATCGGCGGTTCGGCCGAACAGGAGGCTGCCCACTGGGCCTCCACCCACATGACCAAACCCATCGTGGCCTACATCGCCGGTTTCACCGCTCCGGAGGGCAAGCAGATGGGCCACGCCGGAGCCATCATCTCGGGTGGCAAGGGTACGGCCGCCGACAAGAAAGAAGTGCTTGAGTCCGTCGGTATCAAGGTGGGCACCACACCCGGAGAAACCGCCCGGCTGACCCGTGACCTGTTGCGGGAGCATGCCATCATATGACCGACATGGTGAAGGCATGGCTCAGAGGGGGTCTTGAGGCCTTCCTGGCCATGCTTATCTACACCATCGCCCTCGGCGCCTGCATGGCACTGCTCCTGCTCATCATCTCCATTGAGGAGGGCGGGCCCTCCCTGTCCATGGCCACCGTTGCCCTGACAGAAACCATCACCCTGCTCACCCAGGGTTGCGGGTTCAGAGCTGGAGCTCTGACCTTGACCATCATTCCCTTGCTGCTGACGGTTCTGCTGATCTGGGTGATCCGCGCACTAGTCGGTCGACTGGGCATGTCCTTCGGTGGCTGCATTGCCGGCCTGGTCGTCTGGATGCTGTGCAACCTCATCCTCATGCAGGGCAGCCAGACCATCCAGGTCGACAGCACCCCGGTCATTCTTCTGCGGACCAGCCTGGTCTTCCTGCTGGGTTACGGCTGGGCCTGGGTCCGCTATGAACCATTCCGACAGGCTTTTGCCAAGCGGATCAAAGAGGCCTTGCCAGTCCAGGTCCGCAGAACCATCCGGCTTGGGCTCACTGCCGGTTTAATCCTCCTGGCTGCTATGCTGGTCGCTGGTCTGATTGCCCTTATCGTCTGGATCGCCCTCTATCACACAGATGTGGGACGCCTGTTCAAACTGACACGTATGGGCACTTCCTCGGCCGTGACGACCAGTCTGGCTTCCCTGGCCTGGCTGCCCAACCTGATCATCTGGGCTGTCTCCTGGCTCTTCGGAAATGGTTTCAACATCGGCAGTCTGGCGACCTTCACCCTCTGGTCAGGCCACGCCTCCAGTCTGCCCTCGTTGCCCCTCTTTGGACTTTTCCCAGAGCCGGTTTCCCGGCAGGAGGTTCGTCTGATCCTGCTCAACCTGCCCCTGCTGGCCGGCCTGGTTGTCGGCATTCTGTTGCTGACCGGGCCATGGGGGGTCAGAATTCACGCCGCCGTGCGTCAAGCAGGACTGAAGTCCCGAGATACCGGCGTCTGCTTCCTGATGGCAACCCTGACCATGGCCCTGGCCTGGCTGGTCACCCTGTTCGGTCTTGCACTGCTTTTCCAGCTCTCCAACGGGGCCCTGGGCCGTCAGCGACTGGCCGGGGTGGGCGTGCCCATAGCCTCCTCCCTGCACATGATCGGGACCTCCCTGGGGGTCGGTCTACTGGGAGTATGGCTGCTGGCACTCATCATCGCTGCCCTGATCGTCATCAAGGACGCCCTGATCGTCTACCTGCGTCAGTCAGGCGACAAAAAGACTTCCGCCAAGGCGGAAAACGAGGAAAAACACAACCAATCACGCGGTCAGGAGGGAAAGGAGCCCAAGGCAACCGACCGAGCAGACACACCACGACAGGTCTCGTCCACCCGCAGACCGGGAAAGTAGGTCCGAAGGTGGCGGGGCGCCTCGGCATTCAAGCATAGGAGTAGGAGTTTCCATGGTCACCACGAATCGAACCATCAACCGAGCGCTGGTCTCGGTCTACCACAAGCAGGGGCTTGAGGCCCTGGCATCGGCTTTCCGCCAGGCAGGCACCGAGGTCGTCTCCACCGGCAGCACCGCAAAAAAGCTGCAGGATCTGGGCGTCCAGGTCACCCCGGTGGAAAAGGTCACCGGTTTTCCCGAGAGTCTAGACGGCCGGGTCAAAACCCTGGATCCGCACATCCACGCAGGATTGCTGGCCGACATGACCAACCCTGACCATGTCCAGCAACTCAAAGACCTGGGCATAGCCCCATTCGACCTGGTGGTGGTCAACCTTTACCCCTTCGAGCAGACCGTCCTCGAGGGCGCCGACTCGGACCAGTGCCTGGAGCGCATCGACATCGGCGGTCCCGCCATGATCCGCGCCGCCGCCAAAAACCATGCCAGCGTGGCTGTGATCACCGACCCGGACGACTATGCCCTGGCCGCCGAGCGCATCGCCTCCGGCACCGGTTTCAGCCTGGCCGAGCGTGGACGTCTGGCTGCAAAAGCCTTCGCCCTGACCGCCTCCTACGACGCGGCCATAGCCGAGTGGACAGCGCGCACATGGGTCGACGACAAGCAGAACAAGGCCAATGATCAGGGCCCAGCTCAGGCGTTGACTCGCACCTGGCGCCTGGCCAGCCAGTTGCGCTACGGGGAGAACCCCCACCAGAAGGCCGCCCTCTACCTGGACCCGCTGGACCGGGACGGGTTCGCCGCAGCAGAGCACCTGGGCGGCGCCAAGGAAATGAGCTACAACAACTACGTGGATGCGGATGCAGCATGGCGCTCGGTCTGGGACTTCCCCGACCTGCCCGCAGTGGCCGTTGTCAAGCACTCCAACCCCTGTGGTCTGGCCGTGGGGGAGGACATCGCCCAGGCCCACCGCCGCGCCCACGCCTGCGACCCCATGAGCGCCTATGGCGGGGTCATCGCCGCCAACCGCACGGTCACACTGACCATGGCCCAGCAGATCAAGCCGGTCTTCACCGAGGTGATTGTGGCACCGGGCTATGAGCCCAAGGCCCTGGACCTGCTGCGGACCAAGAAGAACCTGCGCATCCTGTCTGTGGAACGCCGCCCGCGTCTGCGCCCGGTCATCCGTCCCATCGACGGGGGAGCCCTGGTGCAGACGCCCGACCTGATCGATGCCCCGGGGGACAATCCCTCCACCTGGCGTCTGGTCTCCGGCAGCCCTGCCGACCAGGCGACCATGGATGACCTGACCTTCGCCTGGCGGGCCATCCGCTCGGTCAAGTCCAACGCCGTGCTCCTGGCCAACCAGGGAGCCACCGTGGGCATCGGCATGGGCCAGGTCAACAGGGTTGACTCCAGCCACCTGGCCGTGGAGCGGGCCAACACCCTGGACGAGGGCCGTAATCGCGCCAAGGGTTCGGTGGCCGCATCCGACGCCTTCTTCCCCTTCGCAGACGGTCTGGAATATCTGATCCAAGCCGGGATCAGAGCCGTGGTGCAGCCTGGAGGATCGATCCGTGATCCTGAGGTGATCAAGGCCGCCCAGGACGCTGATCTGACCATGTATCTGACCGGGACTCGCCACTTCTTCCACTGATGAAACTGGACCCCGCGGCCGAATGTCGCCCTGCGACAAAATCATTGACCGCGGGGTCCAATGCGGTGCTATGCTGAATGAACTGACCAGCGAAGATGCTGACTGGTTATCAATCATTCGAAGGAGAAATTGTGACCTATCAGACTGTCAATCCCTTTAACAACCAACTGATCAAGACCTATCCGGATGCCACCGACGAGGATCTGGAGAATGCCCTGGCCCGTGGCCATGACCTCTACAAGACCTGGCGCAAGCAAGAAGGGCCCGGAGACCGTCCCGCGCAACTGCGCCAGGTCGCCAAGCTCTTCCGTCAGAACGAGGACGCCCTGGCAGCCAACCTGACACTGGACATGGGCAAGCTGGTCGGCGAGGCCCACGCCGAGGTGGAGCTGTGCGCAGACATCGCCGACTACTTCGCCGACCACGCCGAGGAGCTGCTGGCTCCCGTCCCTCTGGACAACCCCGCTGGCAAGGCCTACTACATCAAGCAGGCCACCGGCATCGTGTTCATGGTCGAGCCTTGGAACTTCCCCTACTACCAGATCATGCGTGTGTTCGCCCCCAACTTCATTCTGGGCAACCCAATGATCCTCAAGCACGCCTCCAACGTGCCAGGCTCGGCTGTGGCCTTCGAGGAGACGGTGACCGAGGCAGGAGCCCCCGAGGGAAGCCTGACCAACCTCTTTGTCAACTATGACCAGGTGGACCGTGCCATCGCCGATCCCCGCGTCTCAGGCGTGGCCCTGACCGGGTCGGAACGCGGCGGTGCTTCCGTAGCAAAGTCGGCTGGAGCCAACCTGAAGAAGTCCTCCATGGAGCTGGGCGGCAACGACGTCTTCATCGTCCTGGATGACGCTGACTGGGATCTGCTCAAGAAGGTGGCCCCGAGTGCCAGGCTGATGAACGCAGGCCAGGTCTGCACCTCCTCCAAGCGCTTCATCGTCACGGAGAACCTCTACGACGACTTCGTCTCGCTCATCGTCGATGCCTTCTCGCACGCGGTTCTGGGCGATCCCAGCAACCCCGAAACCACGCTGGCCCCTATGTGCATGGTCTCCGCCCGCGACAACCTGGCCAAGCAGGTCGAAAAGGCTGTGGCCGGTGGAGCCAAGGTCGCCTACGGCAACAAGCCCTACGATTCGCCGGGGGCCTTCTTCACCCCGACGGTTCTGACGGACATCGATCGTGACAACCCCGTCTACAACCAGGAGATGTTCGGCCCCGTGGCCTCCATCTACAAGGTGGCCAATGAGGATGAGGCCATTGAACTGGCCAACGACTCCAGCTATGGCCTGGGCGGTGTGGTCTTCTCCTCGGATACCGATCATGCGGATGCCCTGGCCCGTCGTATCGAGACCGGCATGACCTTCATCAACGGCAGCTGGGTGACCATGCCTGAGCTGCCCTTCGGTGGCGTCAAGAACTCCGGCTATGGCCGCGAGCTCTACAGCCTGGGCTTCGACACCTTCGCCAACGAGCATCTGATCTTCCAGCACAAGAACTGATCCACCTGCTCCCACTCCTTGTTGAAACAGCGACCGTGCCATCATCGTCCGGGGCGATGGCGGCACGGTCGCTTTGTATCAAGAGCGCTGGTAGGCTCGAACCGGCAAAGCAAGTGCAGCAGCAAATGGAGGTCGTCGGGAATGCAGGAATTGGGAAGCATGACAGACGCAGATGAGGACGAGAATCCGGACCCCAAGCCCCCGCAGTCGGCCAGGGCGGCAGATCGCCATCCCTTCGTCTCGGAGGCTCAAGAGGGTCGTCCTATCTGCGAGGGCATCATCTTCCTGGTAGTGCTGATCGCCGCGCTTGTTGCCTTCCTCGGATACACCTGGGCCGCGACTGGACTCGTGTCCGTCGCGGCCCTGGTTTGCGGTACTCTGCGTCTGACGCTCAAGGATCGCAGCCCTTGGAAGGTGCGGTCAGTGCCCTTCGATGTCTTCATCAGCATCGGCCTGGGCATCGGCCTTCTGGTCACCTACTTCAGCATTCAGCTGCTGCTGTGACCCCTTTCAGGTTTTTCGATCCTCGGTGGTTCAGTCTTCAGTGGGCTTGTTTTTGTGTTCCTCGTCACCGTCTTCTGTTTCGGATGCAGTGTGAAGGGGCTCGACCTGCAGATCGGGAATGGTTCCTGCCTCGGCAGGGGTGACATCATCCTGGCTGGTATCGGCATTCTTGCCTGGATCGGCATCCTGTCCAGCATCGACATCGGAGAGAGCCGATACATCGACAGTCTGAGCCGTGGTGTCTGCAGGAGCGTTTTGAACTGGAGCAGGAGATGTCTGGGTCGATTGATCCTGAGCCTGGACACCTGTGGGAGCATAGGCATAAGTCTGGATACCGGTGACAAAAGCATCAGCTTGTGCTTCCGGCTGGGCATCTGTGGCGGCACCCATGGCGCGCATGGCCATGTTGTCGGTGATGATGCTGGTCACGATGATGACCAGGGCGACCAGAGAGGCAGCCAGCAGGGGGCAGATCCAGAAGAGCCAGAGCTGCGAGATCGGGCTGACGGCCATGTGCTTGGACTGGGCGAAGATGGCGATGCCGGTGGAACGAGCCGGGTTCAGTCCCGAGCAGGTGATGGGGTAGGTGACCAGCACGCCGACGCCGTAGGCCAGCCCGGTATAGAGAGCATGGTTGCGGCGGGCACGGCCGTCAGAGCGCAGGGTGGTGATGGCTGCAGCCACCACGATCATGCAGCCGATGAGCTCGACCACGATGGCCATGGGCGCCCCGAAGGCGATATGCTGCTGACCCAGAGTGGCCGCAGCGGGCGAGCCGCCGGAAAAACCGTTCACCGAGAACATGAGCCAGGTCCTGTCCGGCACGGACTTGCTGACCGGCACAAGGGCAACGGCGAGTGCACCGGCGCCGATAGCGCCGATCACCTGGGCGACGATGTAGATCAGCCCGTCCACCATGCTGATCTGCGAGGTGAACATGGCGGCCACGGTCACAGCAGGGTTGAAGTGTCCGCCGGAGACGCCGCCCAGCATGGCCGTCACGACCAGGTAGGTCAGGGCGGTTCCCAGAACCGGCAGCACCACACTGGGCTGGCCCATGACCAGCTGGCCAAAGCTGTAAGACAGGTAGATGACCGCGCAGATCAGGAAGGTGCCCGCCAGCTCGGCGGCGGCACGAATCCAACGAACATCACGGGGCCTGATCCGCCTGCGGACGGGCTTTGCGGCAACCTGCCCGTCGGCCTGTTCGAGGACCGGCTCAGCACTTGCTTCCATAGTCATGTTCCCCACCTTGCAATCCCTTCGACGACAATGAACAATAACAGTTTCCAGCTTAGAGCAAGCCAACAACACTTCCCTAGGCTCCGATATAGTATGATATGACCTTTCGGCGGCTGCAGTCGTCCAGAACGGTATCCGTTACATATCTATCAGGCCACGTTGGGAGAACGATGCCACATCCATACACACAGGCGATCAGAGCGCGCGAACAGGGGGAGGAGGGCATCCGCCTCCAGAAGGTGCTGGCCCAGGCCGGATTCGGCTCTCGTCGCAAATGCGAACAGATCATCACCCAGGGCAGGGTCGAGGTCGACGGCGAGCTGGTCACCACGCTTGGCAGCCGGGTGGACCCGTCCCGCCAGCAGATCCGGGTGGATGGATCCCGCATCCATCTGAACGACAAGCATGTCACACTGGCCCTGAACAAGCCCCGCAAGGTCCTTTCGACCATGGACGACCCCAAGGGCCGGTTCACCCTGCGCGACATCATCGGAGACCGCTACGAGCGGGTCTTCCACATGGGCAGGCTGGACTATGACTCAGAGGGCCTGATCCTCATGACCGACGACGGGGAGCTGGCCCAGCACGTCATGCATCCGCGTTACGAGGTGGAGAAGTCCTATATTGCCACGCTCAGCGGCCACATTGGCGGCAACGTCTGCCGGAGGTTGGTCACCCAGGGTGTGGAGCTGGATGACGGCCTGATCCGTCTGGATCATTGCGCCATCATCGACCACAACCGCGAGCACACCATCGTCAAGGTGGTCCTGCATTCGGGCAAGAACCGGATAGTCCGGCGCATCTTCGGCGCCATCGGCTACCCGGTGACCCGGCTGGTGCGCACCCAGATCGGCCCCATCCGACTGGGCGAGATTCGTCCTGGCTCCTATCGGGTGCTCTCCGCCGCCGAGATCAAGGCTCTGGATAAGGAAGTCGGACTGTGATCACCGTCGCCATCGATGGCCCTGCGGGAGTGGGAAAGTCCTCCACCTCGCGGGCCCTGGCCAAGCATTTCGGCCTGGCTTACCTGGATACGGGCGCCATGTACCGGGCGGTCGCCCTATGGTGCATGGACCGCGGGCTGGACCTGGACGCGGACCAGCCCGACCAGGAGGCGATCACCGAGGCCGTGGCCGAATCCATCACCGGCGGCCACCTGGTCATGGGACTCGACCCCGAACATCCCACTGTCAGCCTGGACGGTCGTGACATGGATGAAGAGATACGCTCTACCAGGGTCTCCGAGCATGTCTCCGTAGTCTCTTCGATTCCGGCTGTGCGCCATGTCCTCATAGCCGCCCAGCGGGCCATCATGGCTGACCAGGATCGTGGCGTGGTGGCCGAGGGACGGGACATCACCACCGTGGTGGCCCCGGATGCCCAGGTCCGTGTACTCCTGACAGCCCGTGAAGAGGTCCGCCAGGCCCGTCGCAGCGGCCAGGCCCAGGCTGGATCAGCAGGCGCCGAGGATTTGGCTGCCCGGGATGCCCGGGACTCCAAGGTCACCTCTTTCATGAGCGCCGCGGACGGGGTGACCACCGTGGACAACTCCGATCTGACCTTCGAGCAAACGCTACAGGTTCTGATCGATCTGGTCTCATCGGCCATGGAGGAGGACTCCTACGACGAGTACGCCCGGAACCTGGACGACTATGAGCTGGACGAGGAGGACCGTGCTCTGCTGGAGGGCGGCTCCGAGAACCAGGATGACCAGGACCATGGCCCCAAGGCCGTGGGCGTGCTGGCCGTGGTGGGAAGGCCCAACGTGGGCAAGTCCACCCTGGTCAACAGGATTCTCGGCCGCCGTGCTGCCGTAGTCGAAGACACCCCTGGCGTGACCCGGGATCGTGTCAGCTACGAGGCCGAGTGGGCCGGCACCCAATTCAAGCTGGTGGACACCGGTGGATGGGAGAGCGATGTGGAGGGCATCGAATCCGCCATCGCCTCCCAGGCACAAGTCGCCGTATCCCTGGCAGATGCCGTCATTCTGGTCGTGGATGGCCAGGTGGGGCTGACCGCCAGCGACGAACGGATCGTCACCATGCTGCGGGCCGCGGGCAAGCCGGTCGTCCTGGCTGTCAACAAGCTGGATGACCGGATGGCCGACTACACCGCATCCGAATTCTGGAAGCTGGGTCTGGGCGAACCCTATGCAATCTCCGCCATGCACGGCAGGGGGATAGGCGATCTGCTGGACGCCGCGCTGGAACAGCTCAGCAAGGCCGAGAAGACCTCAGGATTCCTCACCCCTGAGGGCCTGCGCCGGGTGGCCCTGGTCGGCCGACCCAACGTGGGCAAGTCCTCCCTGCTCAACCAGCTGGCACACGAGGAGCGGGCCGTGGTCCACGATGTGGCCGGCACCACCAGAGACCCGGTCGACGAGGTGGTCCAGGTGGACGGCGAGGATTGGCTCTTCATCGACACCGCCGGCATCAAGCGCCGCCTACACAAGATCTCGGGTGCCGAATACTACTCCAGCCTGCGCACCCAGGCGGCCATCGAACGCTCGGAACTGGCGTTGATCCTCTTCGATGCCTCCCAGCCCATCGCCGATCAGGACTTGAAGGTCATGAGCCAGGCCGTGGATGCTGGTCGGGCCATCGTCCTGGTCTTCAACAAGTGGGATCTGTTGGACGACTTCGGCCGTCAGCGTCTTGAGCGGCTCTGGCAGACCGAATTCGACCGGGTCACCTGGGCCGAGCGGGTCAACCTTTCCGCCAAGACCGGCTGGCACACCAACCGGCTGGCCAAGGCCATGCGCACCGCTCTGGAATCATGGGACAAGCGCATACCGACCGGCAAGCTCAACTCCTTCCTGGGCAAGGTTCAGGCTGCACACCCGCATCCACTGCGGGGCGGCAAGCAGCCGAGGATCCTCTTCGCCACCCAAGCCTCCACCAGGCCGCCGCGTTTCGTGATCTTCGCCACCGGCTTCCTGGAACACGGCTACCGCCGCTATCTGGAACGCTGCCTGCGCGAGGAGTTCGGCTTCGAGGGCACTCCCATCCAGATCTCCGTGCATATCCGCGAGAAAAAGAAGCGCAAATAAAGATGGTAGAAGGTCCCTAGCCCGGCTCTTAAGTCAGCCTAGGGACCTTTCCATACCCCTGCAGATCGGGCGCAGCACATCGATCATCTCACTCCAATAGCCTCGCAATGCAAACTTGGCTGACAGTATTTGTGTCTGTCCCCCAGTTCGGGTTTTATTGATTAACCTTTGGGTCACTTAAACAAGATCTCTTGACTATTACTACCGATATTAATTCGGAGTCTGCACATTGAGTAAGGAGTAAATATGATATTTAAGAAAATAGCACACTTAACTCAGGCAAATGCAGACCAGATCGCTAGAAAATGGCACTATGGTGGCCAATACAGCTTTTATGATATGGAAAATGATCTAGAGGATCTTGAAGAGATAATCACTCCGAAGTTGCGTGGAGATAAGTATTACCAGGTTGTGGATGATCAAGATGAACTGGTTGGTTATTTTTGCCTGGAAAGGCTATCAGAGGAAAAAGTAGAAGTTGGTTTAGGATTGAGACCGGATTTGACTGGACACGGGTTGGGATTAAATTTCGTCAAAGGAATCGAAGAATTCATACAGAATAATTTTAATTATAGAATTATTGTTCTTTCAGTAGCCAGCTTCAATAAACGTGCAATTAAAGTTTATCAGGGCGCAGGATTTAAAATAACGGGTTCTAATATGCAAAAATCGAACGATGGCCTATATGAATTCCTTAATTTAAGCAAGACTATGGATCGGTAATAGGACGTACGAACTTCCCTGAGATCTAAACTGACTAAATGGCTAAACGAATTTTATAGCATGCACGCAGAAGATCGCCGGGTGTATAGACGGTCGTTATTGGGTTAATTAGATGAGAAAGGTGATGTTAAAGCTCTTACATCTCCAACAATCCCCGATAGGAGCGCACTGCTTTCGTCCTCATTTCGAGTGCATTCAACCATGTTGCCATGAAATACAGGGTTTGTGCGGTGTCTGTTATTCCAGTTTCTAGGGTGAGAGCAGATTGCCTGTCCAGACTGTTGCAGCTTAGCTCGTGAAATGATACTGATGATGAAGGACCGTGTTGGCGGGTGCTTGATTTGATTTAAATCATCTTTGAGTCCTTCAACGGATTCAGGAAGTTCTTACTTGTATCCTGAGCTGTCATTTACAGTCTCTTTTAGCTCACGCATTGCATACAGGAACTAACGGTGGTAGATAGGTCCTCCCTGCCCGGCATACTTTCTGCCAGCGTATGAACCATAGGCAAATATGAGTACAAGGACGATTGCCAGAGCGGTTCCACAGATCCAATAGAACCTGACTCCGCTATAAGCCAGGGCAGACAGGATCATGACCACGCCCAGAATCATGAAGAGCACACCGCCAAACTGCTGACAACGGCGCCAAGCCTCGCGGCTGGAGTAGGCACCTGGCACCCGAAAACCGCTGATGCCATTGGGTCTGATTTTAGGAGCAAAATTGCCGATGACTATGAGAGCCAGACCGGTCAAGAGAATGACGACCTTATCAATGCCGAAATCCGTCGGCCACCAGTTCAAATGAGGATCGGCAGCGGCTATGGAGAACGTATCTATAACCGCGAAAACAATCTGCATGTATAGCCCACCCAGCAGAAAAACGGTTAAGGTATGTCCCGCTTCATCACCACGTTTAATCAAATATGCGCGCAGGACGAACATCATGATGGTCCAGATCAGCGCAATGATCAGACAGATGCATGGCATCCAAACCAGCTCCTGGGGAGAGCCCCAGCGATCCACCTGGTTCTTTGCATTCCAATGAAGCGGAACCTTTTTATTCGGCAGACGATTAACCACTATGCGGGTTACGCCCAGCATGATCATCCCCGGCAACCACTGAGCCACGACCAGGGTCGGGACGAACCGACCCGCTTTGCCGCCATCTGCCATGAAAGTCCCCTTAGGACTCCGAAACCGCCGTCGAACCAGTTCCCTTGCTCACAGTCTGCGGCTCGGGCAGACTTCTCTTGTCGCTGGCGCTTGTCCGCAGGCGGTAGAGCCACTGAATGGTGCTGTCCAGCACACTCAGATTGAGTTCGTAGATGACCCTGGTGCCCTGCTTGTGGCCGACAATCAGGTCTGCTTCTTTCAACTTCCTCAGATGATAGGACAGCTTGGATGGCGTCATTCCCAGCTTTTCGGCCAGGCGTCCAGCCTCCATGCCACCCTGCTCCAAAAGATCCAGCACACGACGACGCAGTGGATCAGCCAGAGCCGCTGTTGTTTCCTGAATAGCCATAAGACTCCTTTTTCGATGATTTTCTCTAGTATTTGCATGCTAACATTGTTTCAACCAATATTGTATATCTTCTTCAACTTTTATCTGCTTTTCACTCACTGAGCGCAAAATATTTGACAATCGCTCGGATTAATGACTTGTGTAGCAACATTAAACTGTTGAACATACCTACTTTTCTGAAGCCAAGGCTGATTGGCAAGAACATTGGCTCAAAACCGGTGAGCCAGACCCGATCTGAGGTCATGCTACTATGAATAACTTCGGCGAATAGGAGAATTTGCGGCATGGGCGAAAATGAAATAAAAGTCAACATTGGCAAGGCCGCCATCTTCGACCTCGACGGCACACTTCTGGATTCCATGGGAGTCTGGAAGGAAATCGACCAACGATTCTTTGCTCGCCGCAACATCCCCATGCCGGACGATTACGCATCTGTAGTAGCCTCCATGCAGACCGGTGCCATTGCCAGATACACCATCAACCGCTTCCACCTTGACGAGCGCCCAGCAGATCTTGTGGAGGAGTGGAACAAGGACGCACTCCTGCTCTACGCCACGGCTGTACAACCCAAGCCACACGCACTCGATTACCTGCAAGCGCTAAAAGCCAGCGGAGCCGCCCTGGCTGTGGCAACCAGCCTCCCTCCCCGCCTGAGACAGGCTGCTCTGAAGCACGCTAGGATGACCGATTGTTTCGACCAGGTCTGTAGCGTGGATGATGCCAAAAGCATTGGCAAGGAGGAGCCGGAAATCTATCTGTTGGCTTCGCGGATGCTGGGCGTACCACCTGACCGTTGCACGGTATTCGAGGATCTTCTGGTCGCCGTCGATTCGGCCAAGCGCGCTGGAATGAAGGTCTGGGCCATGTACGACCAGTCTTCGGCCAAGGAATGGGATTCCATCCGCTCTGAGGCCGATGGCGCTATCACTGACTTCGCCCAGGCGCCTGCCATTCTCTGACTCGCTCCGCACCGGCTGGAGCCGGCTGTTACCATGAAAGCGTCAAGTGTTTGGTGGAGGTGTTATGGGCAATTCAGGCAGAATAAATGCCGATTGCTCAAAGTGGCTGTACTCACGTTTGCTCGCTCGTCTGGGATTGCAGAATTGGTGGCCGGCAGAGACTGACTTCGAAATGATGATAGGAGCGGTGCTGGTCCAGCATACAGCCTGGGGGAACGCAGCCATGTCCATCGAGCAGCTCCGCACGGCCGATCTGCTCAACCCCTGCAACATGGCCGACGTCGACCTGGCAAGACTGACGAACCTGATCAGATCAAGCGGCTTCATGAAGGCCAAGGCACGCACCTGCAAAGCCCTGGCTCAGTGGCTGCTGGCTCACGGCATCCGCACGGCCGATGTCGAGGACTGCGCAGATGAAGGCCTGCGTGACGACCTGCTCACCATTGCCGGAGTCGGACGCGAAACGGCGGATGTCATACGGCTCTATGCCTTCGGCCAGCGCTGCTTCATCTGGGACGCCTATGCACGCCGGATGCTGGACGGTCTGGGGTGGGCCTCCTTAAGGTCATACCAGGAGGGCGAAGAGTACGAGGCGGATTTTATTCGGGTTGATCAATGGCCACTAAACGATCTGCGTGAATATCACGGGCTGATTGTCCAAGCAGGTAAAAACCATCGCAACCCCCAGGCCTATGCTTCCTTCCTTACGGAACTTGGCAGCCCACAAAGCTCCTCCAAATGAGTTGAATCGTTGAGGTTCGGCCTATGACGTGCATGCAAGGATGCATACGATTTATCACAAGACCTATGACGATACCTCAATACGCCACCTCTACATAGCAACCCTTATACGGCACCCATATACAGCACATATATATGGCTGCATCTTATGACCGTATTCCCGTGTGACAATCTTGTCCGCACCTCTGTGAATCGCGCACAATAAGGATTTGACTTGACTTCAAGCGGATTGAACTCCGTAGACTATGTTTCATCCGCATACTTGGCAGACATATATGCCAGGTAGTGAAGAATGGGGAGCATAAGCATGAAGGCAGCAAAGTTTGTGAAGCCAGGCCGCATCGAGCTGGAGGAAGCACCGATGCCGACCATCGAAAAGCCTAAAGATGCCGTGATTCGGATCGCCCGAGCCTGCGTGTGCGGATCCGACCTGTGGTGGTACCGGGGGATTTCCTCAATGCCCTCAGGCAGTCACGTAGGGCACGAAGCCATCGGCCTGGTTGAAAAGGTGGGCTCGGATGTCTCTCATGTCAAACCTGGTGACTTCGTCATAGCACCCTTCACTCATGGCTGCGGACACTGCGCGGCCTGCAGGGCCGGCTTCGACGGTGACTGCCTTGATCCGGACAGGCGGGGGAGCGGCGGCTACCAGAGTGAGTATCTGCGATTCACCAATGCGGATTGGGCGCTGGTGCAGATTCCAGGCCGACCTGAGGACTACAGCGACGATATGCTCAACTCTCTGCTGACCCTCTCCGACGTGATGGCAACCGGTTATCATGCAGCCGCAACAGCCCAGGTCAAAGAAGGCGACACGGTCGTGGTCATGGGCGATGGAGCGGTGGGTCTGTGCGGAGTCATAGCAGCCAAGCTGCGTGGGGCCGAACGCATCATCGCCATGAGCCGGCATGAGGACCGCCAAAGGTTGGCTAGTGAATTCGGTGCCACTGACATCGTGGCTGAACGCGGCGACGCTGCTGTGGAACAGGTCATGGCCCTCACCGACGGAGCCGGAGCCGATGCCGTCCTGGAATGCGTGGGCACCGAACTGTCCACCGACACCGCTGTCAGGGTGGCCCGGCCCGGCGCAGTGGTCGGCAGGGTGGGTGTGCCGCAGCAGGCCACCATGGACACCTCTCAGCTGTTCTGGCGCAATGTCGGTCTGCGAGGCGGCACGGCCGCAGTCACCACATATGACAGGCATCTGTTGCTTGACCAGGTGCTCAAGGGCAGCATCCAGCCAGGCAAGGTCTTCACCAAGCGCTTTGCCTTGAATCACATCCAAGAGGCCTATGAGGCCATGGACCAGCGCACAGCTATTAAGTCCCTACTGCTTGTCAGCGAATGAGGCTGCAGCAGTAATCAGCTGATTCCCGCCGCTACTGACTTTGCCAGTGGCGGCGCGTAAGCATGGCTGCTCGAACATGTCCGTTATTTCGAAAAAATCAGGGCCGAGTCAGGGATAATTCAGGGTAAATCAGGGTATTTCATCCCTTCTTGCTCTGATATTAATGAAATTGACTGATGACGACAAGGATGACCGTCATACAGGGGCAAGCGACGAATGAGGACGCATGACATCTGCGAGGCGAATCAGCATTACTGGGCGTAGATGCCTCGGTCTGGAAGGTCGTCGATGATCATCCAAGGGAAAGATGCAACTATGAATAACCCCAACGTAAGCGAAAGCAGAGGCCCGACACCAACGATTGAAGCTACGGGGTTGTCCATGGTGGTCTCCCCGCGCCGCGGCGATTCACTGACCATTCTCAATGACATCGCATTCACTGCCTATCCGGGGGAGATGACCGGCATCATCGGGCCGTCAGGTAGCGGAAAATCGACGCTGCTGTACTGCCTGGCTGGGTTGGAGAAGGCCACTAGCGGCACTGTGCTTCTGCTGGGCAAAGACATAACCCGTCTGGGGCTTTCGGCCATGACCAAGTTCAGACGCCAGCATCTAGGCTTCGTATTCCAGTCCTACAACCTGATCACCAGCATGACAGTCGAACAGAATCTGGCTCTGCCATTCACCCTTCGCGGATCCCGCTTTCCCAGAAAGACGGCGGATTCCCTCTTGAAGTACTTTGGCCTGATCGATCAGAAAAAGAAAAGCGTCACCCTGCTGTCTGGCGGCGAGCAGCAACGTGTTGCCCTGGCCCGCGTCTTGTTGTCCGACGCAGACGTGGTATTCGCAGACGAGCCGACTGGCGCCCTGGATCAGGAATCCGGAGAAAAGGTCATATCGGTGCTGAAGGAACTCGCCAACCACGAAAAGAAAACCATCGTACTGGTGACCCATAACAATGAGGTGGCGGGTCAGTGCGATCGGCTGTTTGCCGTGCGCGATGGCCGTATCAGCCAATCATTCTCTGCGAAAGCGCCCATGGCATGAGAGGCGCTCTGTCCGAACTCAAAGCAGCGCCCATGGTCTGGAGCGCCGTCTTGCTGGCCATGGTCGTATCCCAGACCGTCATCTGCTCCCTCATAACGGTCGCCACGATCATTGATCAGGACCATCAGGGTCCGGAGCAGGAACTTGGATCCACATACACTGGTCCCGCCTTGGCATTCAGCGTGATCATCACCGTAGCTGTGCTGCTATGGGTCATGAACTCAGCACTGAATCAACGACGGCATCAACTGGCGCTCATGGTTTTGCAAGGCGCTCTGCCTTGGCAATTGCTGGCCTGGAATCTGCTGATAGTCATTGGATTATTCATCCTGTCTGTTGCAGCCACCTGCCTTTTGCTGCCGGTGATTACGCCCTTGACCTTCGCCATGGTGACAAATCCATTAGATTTGCATTTGACCTATGCCGGCAGCCACCTGTTCGATTCGCCGGGCAAAGGCCTCGCTTTCAGCGCTGCGCCCATCTTCATAAGCACCTTGTTGACTATCCGTTCGCTCTCGAAAATACGACCAATGGAAGCCCTCAGGCAATCCCAGAATCCGCCAAAGCGGATAGGCGTCTTCCGCGTCCTCCTGGGAATCGTATGCTTGATTGGCGCTGGCTGCATGTTGCTGATTCCAGCTTTTGCACTTGCAACTAACCCTCGTGCCAGTCAGATGAGCAGCGATGCCGCTGCGGATCGGATGACGGTATTTCTCGCCTTCGCCATGGGCGGCATGTTCCTCCTGATATTCTCGCTGGCAGCTTTCGCGCCATACCTCTTGCCCGGCTTCACGGCGATATGGACACGTATTGTGGCGTTGCCATCCAGAACCTGGAGGCTGGCAGGCCAGCAGGCTGTCGGCAGCATACAGCGCCAGGGAGCGACGATAATCCCGATGACTGCGGGTCTATCATTGCTGATGACCGTCGGCGGAGGGTTGAGCACAATGATCACCACCTTGCTAGTCGCTTTTCCCCACACACCAGGCAGCACTGTTCCGGCGACCACAGACATGTTTGCGAGTCTCTCGGCGCTCACTGGACCGCCAATGATCATCGCGATAACAGGTGCAATTGCAGGCACCTTGATCACTTCCAAAGGCAGAGGACTTGATCTGGCGTTGACCTACGTATCAGGTGCTGGAATCGGCCAGCTCAGAGTATTGGGCGCGCTTGACGGCATCATCACTATGATTACCAGCACACTGTTCTCCCTGGTCATCACCTTGCTCTGCACCTCATCCCTGACTTTCATGCTCTCACGCTTCATGGGCAAAGCACAGATGAGCGTGCAATGGGGCGCTTGGATTATAGTGGTGCTCATCGCATCCCTGCTTGGTGCCGCAGCCACAGGAATCCAAGCCCTGACCACCAGATTCGAGAACTCTGTCAGTGTCATATCGCATGCCATCGGCGAGTAATAAAGCCTCGCCGCATACACGCGAATACATATTTGAGCCACAGCGAGCCTGCCGACCTCTGTCATTCCTCCATGTCTCTTGTTAAATAAATTAAGTCGGTATATGCAGCGCTCGGCTTGATGAATTCAATTGGTAGGTGCAACTGTGGGCACTTGATGGCTTTCCACCAATACAGGTAAACACAGGAGTATGCGACGATTTCCTACACGCGAGCATTTGCAAGGCTCATATAGGGTACAGTCAATGACAAACCGTGACAGGTGACGATGAACCAGTCAAATCTTGTCAACAACAGACAAATGGAGGACCGTCATGGCGCGACCGACCACCAAGGAAGAACTCATCAAGGCCGCTGATGATGGCTTCGACAAAATCATGGCGCTGCTTGAGCCACTGACACCCGAAGAACGCAATGGCCGCTTTTCCTTCGACCTGAGCAAGGAGAAGGGGGCTCATTGGGCACGCGACAGGAACATCAAGGATGTGCTCGTCCATCTCTACGAGTGGCATCAGCTGCTGTTGAACTGGGTGGAGGACAACCAGGAGGGCAGGACCCACGACTTTCTTCCGGACGGCTACAACTGGCGCAATTACGGCGAGATGAATGTGAAGCTGCGGGACAAGCATGATGACACCACCTACGATCAGGCCTTGAACCTGTTCATTGAATCCCATAAGAAGGTCATGGCCCTGGCGCAATCGTTCACCAACGAGCAGCTGTTCACCAAAGGCGCCCTCCCATGGACAGGCAACTCTACCTTGGGCTCTGCCTTCATCTCTTCAACCTCCAGCCATTACGACTGGGCCCTGAAGAAGATACGGAAGTACTTGAAGGGGCGCAAATAAGCGACAGAACACCCAAAAGCAGCGGCTTTATACACAGTCAATAATGGGTTGCCATGCGATGGGATTCACAGGATGGGCGATCCTAAAAGCAGCATCTCAGCATATTCGTAATAGCAATGGAGCATAACCGCGACAACCGCTTGCATAGCAGTATGCACAACGGCGAAGGACGCATATCCCCATAATGGCGAAGGGACATCATCGAAAGGACATCATCAGTGAAACGATCTCGCATTGATCCAGATACTGATGATATAAGGCTGATCAAGATGGTGGCTGACGGAAATGAATCGGCTTTTGAAGCACTTTACAATAAGTATGCGCATACCGTCCAAACCTTTATTTCCCTGCGAATATCCGACGATCAGGATGCCAGTGAAGTTTTTGCTGACACATGGCTGGGCTGCTGGCGTTCCTCAAAAACCTTCCGTGCAGACAGCAAGGTGCTTACCTGGATACTCAGCATTGCCCGGCGGCAAATCTATATGAAACGTCGCAAACCGAAACCACCTGACCAAATGGATCAGGTGGAACTTGACTCGATAACCGATGATCAGCTGGAGCCTGTAGAACTGGTCAGTAAAGATCTGACGATGGAAATAATACGGCAAAGGATTGATGCACTCCCAGCAGAAATGACATACACGGTGACGCTGGCATGGCTTCACGAGTTACCCTATCCGGAAATAGCCTCCCTGCTCGACGTTCCGGTCGGGACTGTGAAATCTCGCATTGCCCGGGCAAGACAGATCCTGCGCCCGCAGTTGAACGACCTCGCTCCAGTCAAAACCCAAAACTGCAGAGCCAGAGATAATTGAAGGGGTGATTATGGCAGACCGATATAAGAGCACAAGCCCAGACAGCACAGGCCCAGTCACCGAAGAATACCGGGGTGAAGTTCAAGAGGCGCTTAGAGAGAAAGAGCAAAATGCTCAGCCGGCAGTTCCAGCTTTTAATAGCGTACTCAAGGCCATCCAACAGAAGCCGTCACTGGCAACGGATCAACCGATACCATTCATGCGTCGAGTACGTTCCTTTGGCCCGCTTGTTCTGGCCCAATTCCGCCTCATACCGCGATATATCTTACTGGTGGAAATTGCGATAGCAGCGTGCTCCGTTTTAATTAGCAACCTTATGCAAGGTGCACGTTACGGCAGTCTCGGTACGCATATCTTTTCAAATATACTCATGCTCAACATGGCACTGACCATGATCCTGGTCTTTTCCATTAAAGATGATCGTGAATTAATGCTCAGTATGCCCCTGGGACCTCAAGTTGTAGTAGCTTCTAGGCTATTGCTGGCCTTCATCTCCAATATTGTCGTCGGGGGAGTAGCCTTATTGATTGTCACTGCAATCAACCCTGGAATAAGACCCCTGCCGGTTATTGCCCAAACGATAGCCCCCATAACACTCCTGGCGAATATCGTGGCCCTCTTATGCATATGGCAATGCTCTTGGATTGCACTGCTCCTAGGAGTACTTGCACCACTATTGAGAACTTTGCAGAACTTTAGGTCATCATTTTTCCTACCGGCATGGGTCAATTCGGCACCCACTACAACTGCAGCCTGGGCAGGGACCATCCTACTGACAGTGGGACTCCTATCTGCTGTTATCCTTTCAGCCCCTCTTGCCTGGCATGCTCGACTCGCCAATGGAGATAAAAATTAATGAACCTTTCCATCCTCTCTCGCTACTAACTAAGCAAACGGAACGACTAGCGAGCAATGTCTGGCAGCAGCCGAGGCCAAAACCAGATATGAGGAAGGTGGACGAGGTTGGCTTTCGTAGGTATACAGCTCAAGAGGCTTTATAGGCTGGTATTACTGCCATTCATACTGACCGCAGGTATTCTTCTTGCGGGCTTCGTACTGGAGGGCATCTGGTCATTGAGCCGCATACGGCCGTTTATGATGGTTCTTACTCAGGTGCCAGTAATTGCTGCTGGCCTATCTACAACTTTTGTGCTCAATGGTGACCCAATCGTTGAACTTACTGAGTCAACTCCAACTGGATGGCGGAAAGTTCAAGTGACCAGGCTGCTTATCATTACCGGAGCATTTCTTGCTGCCGCAGGCCTTCTTTTTATCGGCTTGCATATGATGCGACTTTGGCCACGCGACCAGGGATGGGTGAGCATCATTACCCCGGTTGGCAGTATATTCATTGTCAACTGTCTGGTTTTCCTTATAGCCGTACTCACCATGTCTATGCCAACGTCGTCGCTTGCTTCCATGGCTATTTGGCTGTTTTTATGTTTTATATGGGATCCATACATAACCGATCCGGTCCGGCAACGACTTCTCCCAATGATTATTGCAGCGGCAGGCGCAATCTTCGGATGGAAAATCTGCAGTGATACAGAGCGCAATGTTGTAAAGGTGGCAGCCCTATGAGGATACTGAGTCTTGTACGCATCACGCTACTGATGTTTTATCGGCGCAAAGCCTTATGGATAGCCAGCATACCGCTGGCGATCTTCGCCCTCTTTTTGGCCTATGCCTCTCCTATGTCACCTGGATTCAGCAACATAGATGGTCTTGTCTTTACCGGACAGGTTCTTGCTATGTTCACCCCGTTGGCATACGCAGCATCCTTTAGCGACCTTATGACTGCCGGCAGGCGAACAGGTATGGACGAGCTTGAATCCACATCCCCCTTGCCAATGGCTGCCATTCGCTCAGCTCACGTCTTGGGAGCCTGGGTTATCTGCATATCGTCTTCCCTGCTTTTCCTTGTATTGATCGCGGTCCATCAATCCATCCACGGCAACGGTAAGGCAATACTCGTGGCCCTGGCAGTAGCACTTGTCATACTCTCGCCATCGATACTGATCGCTATGGGGATATCCGCCCTGCTAGGAGCCCTGTTGCCCACGATCGTAGCCCGAATTCTTGCCGTCCTTGTATGGGCCTGGCTGGCTTTCTATACCCCCCTCTTACCACTTCCAACGCTCAATGGTGGCCCGCTGGCCGTCATTGGCGATCCCATTGCTCAAGGATGGTTCCATACAGATCCTATGTACGTACCGGCGAACGGCCCCTTTACCGTCCAATCGGGAGTCATATCCTTGCTCTGGCAGGCGTGTATTATCCTCCTTCTCTTCACTGGCGCAAACATAGCCTCCAACCACATGAAAGTTCGGGTCTGACTATCCACTGACTTTGAAAGGAATTACTCACATGTTTATCTCTATTGACCATCTGACCAAGGATTTTCGGGGGAGACCGGCCGCTTTGAACGATCTGACCGTTGATCTTCCACAGGGCATGATAGGGCTTATTGGTCCAAATGGTGCCGGTAAAACAACCCTCATGCGCATTCTCACCGGAATAATCAAACCGACTAAAGGTAAAATTTTTATTGATGGGCAAGACCTGTCATCGCCGGCCAATAGGCGAAATTTAAAACGACACCTGGGTTATCTTCCTCAGCACATCACCCCCTACGACAACCTGACGCCACTTGAATTCCTTGACTATATCGGCATCTTGAAAATGATCGAGAATAAACGTGCACGGCAGGAGCAAGCACATACCCTCCTGGAACAGGTGGGATTGGAAGACGTGATGAACCTACCTATCCGGAGCCTATCCGGGGGTATGAGGCGCAGGGTTGGCATCGCACAGGCCCTTATGGGCGACCCCCAGCTGCTGGTAGTCGACGAGCCCACAGCGGGGTTGGATCCCGAAGAGCGCATGCGGTTCCGCACACTCCTTGCCCAACTGGGACAGGATCGAACCGTTATCCTCTCCACCCACATACTCGATGATGTTGCACAAACCTGCCCTTGGGTGTGCGTATTACGTTGCGGACGCAACCAGTATGACGGGCCGACAGAGGGGCTGATCCATGAAGCTGCCGGTCACACCTGGGTCACGCCCCCCATCGCAGCCCCACCGGATAATGCCACAATCATCAACGCGGAACCTACGCCACAGGGGACAATGTATCGCATAGTTACGGATACCCCGCCCGCGGGCTCTGTCGAAATTGCGCCCAACCTCGAGGACGGATATATGGCTTTGGCCAGCGAGCGCTAGAAACCGTCCCCAAGTATGAAAGAACGTCGATAATTATGAAACGAATCAAGCAGAGCCTCAGAACCCTTTTCCTGATATGCGCCACAATTATGCTGACAGTAGGGGTTGTCGGCTGCACTGATGGCATGAGGCACCCTGAAGAATATT
Source organism: Bifidobacterium sp. W8114 (assembly GCF_016101165.1). Taxonomy (NCBI): domain Bacteria; kingdom Bacillati; phylum Actinomycetota; class Actinomycetes; order Bifidobacteriales; family Bifidobacteriaceae; genus Bifidobacterium; species Bifidobacterium sp. W8114. Next base: position 600,926 of record NZ_JACFRA010000001.1, read on the forward strand.
CCACCGATGGAAGCAATAAGGTTGCAGCCACCAGTAACCCGCAAGCAATTTCAAAAGAAGAACTGGGACACACCTGGCCTCTGAAGGTAGATAAAGGCACCGTGTCATGTAAGCTCAGCAAGCAGGGAGACCCCATCCTCCGCTTTACCACCTCAGATGACGAACAGTACGCACTGAACCAGGTACAAGACAATGAGCATCTCAAAAGCATTGAAACATTAAAATCAGATAAGAGTAAGTCAGTAGGAACTCTGATGAGTTTCGCCTTCTCGGTCTGTGACGTCCCAAAATAAACCAATTTACGGGCCCCAACAGATAGCCAAATGGTGGGCAACAATGACGACAGGTCAACCAGGTTGACCGTGTGGAGAATATCCTCACATTGCATTGTCTGTCGCTGATGTTGCTCATTCATAGCGTCAGGCGAATCCCGCTCACATTGGCCAGTGGAGAGAGCAGTTGCTCACGGGTCTTCTGGGTAATCTGCCTGCCATAACTATCGATCCCCCCCCCACCAATTGGCTCATAAAATCGCTCGATAAACTGCAAGACAGCGCTTTTGCCAGTACCAGACGGCCCTATAACTCACACAGTCCAATTTTCGATTTCCGCAAACAGTTGTATTGCTGATCTTCTAGTCCCAGCTCTGACACAGCAGTCAACATGTCATCCGAATGGGGGACAGAGATATAGCGACTGGGATGACATAAGAAGCGAGAATATCTTTTTACTCTCATGGTGTAGCGCTTCCAAAGCCGATTACGGCGATACCAGTTGCGCAAACACGAAAGAGAGACAGCATGCAAGATCGCGAAGTCAAGAGACAAGAAGACCCCTTGCCAGTGATCGGGGCTTCACAACCTCCGATCACTCACAAAAAACTCAGCCTGATCATGATTGGACTTATTGTCGCCGTCTCTATGACCAACATAGATTCGACAATCGTCTCCTTATCGAGTCAGGCAGTCCAATCAGGTCTGGGTCTGACCGCAAGCGGCATACAGTGGATTGTCAACGCCTACATGCTGGCTGCGGCCGCCACTTTCCCCATCTGCGGGCATCTGTCTGATCTAGCGGGCTACAAGCGCATCATGCTTTCAGGTACATTCCTTTTTGGAATGGGCAGTTTATGTTGCGGACTTGTTCCTGCAAATTCACTCTCGCTGATGCTGATGATCTTCTCCCGAGCGCTCCAAGGCATTGGTTCAGCCATGATGTTCCCGGCCGCTATCGGTATTCTGTTCTCCTACTCGGCCGAAAACAAGAGGGCCGGAAACATGGCTCTGTTCTTCGCCATCACAGGAGCCATGACATGTTTGGGCCCCATTCTGGGCTCTTGGCTGATTCAATACTCCTGGCGCGACATCTTCTTTATCAATCTGCCTCTGGCTCTGGCGGCAATCGCCATGATCGTCTCGATGATTCCGAGGGACTCACCCACAACCGAACCCGGTAGTCAGCATATTGACTGGGCTGGCGGCCTGGCCGTAGGACTCGCCATGATAGATCTGATCGTGCCGATTCAACAGGGCAGCACCGTTGGCTGGTCGGATTGGCGCATTATTGCCAGTTTTGGTGCCAGCCTTGTGCTATTCCTGGTGTTCGGCTTCTGGGATTCGCACGTTGACAATCCAATCATTAAACTCCGAATCTTCCTCAACCCACCATTCGACATTTCCCAGCTCGCCATGTTGGTAGCCGCCGTGATCTTCCAACCCATCATGTACTTCCTCAGCGTCTATGGCCTCCTTGCACTCAACCGATCAACACTGATGACCAGCCTATTCATCCTCTACTTTTTCTTAGGTTTCCTGGTTTCCGCCTTGTTAGGCGCCCAACTCTTCAACAGACATGGCATGAAACCGGTATTGCTGATTGCCGGCTTGATAGCCGCAACGGGTTTCTCCCCCATGTCGCTTACAGCCGGTTCACTTGATAAAGGACTGCCCTCCAATACCGTCTGGCTGTCACTTTCCATGGTGGTTGCGGGTGCAGGTATCGGATTCATGTTCTCGCCATCATCCACTGATGCGGTCAATCGGGCCATCAACGCCTCTTATGGCGAAGTCACTGCCATCAATCAGACCTTCAAAAACTTCGGCGGCGCCTTGGGCATGGCAATGCTTGGACCATTGTGCACCCATTATTTTGCCCTGGATATTCATAAAGCCTTGGGCAAGTACGGAGTAAGTGCATCCCGAGCACAAGCCATCGCAGATACTATTGGATCCGGAACTTCGGCAGGTGCTCAATCACAATTCGCCAGTATGCCCCGATCCATGCGGAATATGATCATGCCTCTGATCAGGGCCTCCTATGCCAGCGGCAGCAGCAAGGTCTTCCTAGTAATGGGTTGTCTGTCCTTGCTATTCATTCCCTTGGCTCTCTTGTATCCCCGAAAAGGCAAGCAAATTTTCACTGAGAAGACGATCGATAGCCAATGAAGATCCCGGTTTCGGAGCTTGGAAACAAGAAAACCGGACAATCTCTACAGGCATTTTGGCAGTAGGGTGAATAAGTGTGCAAGTCATGGGAGACATGAGTGAAGATCACTGAGGAAACCAATCGAGAAGGCCAACAGCAAGACCGGCTCTCGATGAATCTGGATGGTCATTGCAGTGACGGTCAACTTGACGCGACCGCAAGAACCGATGCCCAGCGTCGACGTCTTCATAACACCTGGAACTGGTATTTCATTGTGGAAGCAGGCTGCGTAACAGGAGCCGATTGCTTCTTCTCGACTGCATCCATGACCTATAAACTTGTTTCAAGCTTTCTCAACCTATTGCCCTGCCTATTCTTCATGATCGTGGTTCTGCCTAAGGTATATGACAAGTCTGAAAGGTTTGATCGGCAAACGGCAGATCAGCCGGTAAGCAAAACAGGAGCATATGGTTGGATTTTCGCTCTGCTGACGCTGGTCTGCCTGCCCATGGGCGCCTGGTTGGATGGTACCGCCATTCTGGCTCAGCTGTTTATCGTGCCACAACTCTTTATCGCTTTTGCCTACCTTCCTGCCCTGGGATTGGTAGGAGTCCTGAATATAGCCTATTTGGCCATGGCTTTGGCTGGAAAAAGGTTCTTGAGTACAGATCTATCCGGCAATCTTATGCTCATGATTCTCGTAGTGGTATTCTCCGCAATGATTGGAAAGTCCTTCAATGTCCTGGCTTTGACCAACGGACATAATCAAATGCTGCTGGACAAAATGGAGTCTCAACAAGAGACGATCCGCAGACTCAGCAGAGCCGAAGGAGCGTCCATCGAGCGTGAACGTGTGGCCAACGAAATGCATGACACGATCGCCCAGTCTTTGACTTCCATTCTGGCCTTGGCCAGGGTAGCTCATGAAGAACTGATCGACGACATACCTGCGGCTCAGAAACATTTGGAAATGATCGCCAGCACGTCGAAGGGTTCTTTGGATGACACCAGAAGAATGATTGCGGATTCGGCACCGGCTGATCTGGATGGCAGGGACCTGAAGACGGCCCTGGAGCGGACAGTGCATGCCGCCGCAGCAAAGACAGGTTTTCAATCACAGTGCCAGATTCAACAAACCTTGCCGCCCTTGCCTAAGCAGACCGAGGTCAACCTGCTACGTATAGTCCAGGAATCCCTGACTAATATTTCCAAGCATGCCAATGCCAAGCATGTACAGGTGAGCTTGCTTTTAAAAAGGCCGGAACTCCTGGAACTTCAGATCAAGGATGATGGTCGTGGTTTTGATATTCAGAACTTGGATTTCCAGGAGATGGAAAAGGCTGGTCATGGCTATGGTCTGCGAGATATGGCCAAACGAGCTCAAGACGCGGGTGGGCGCTGTACGGTAACCTCCGTTCCCGGGCAAGGCACCTCCATAACTGTAAATATTCCTGTCGAAAGACCAAGTAACACTACTCGACCAGATAAGGAGGAAAGATGATCCGACTTGTCATGGCCGACGACCACCCCATGGTTCGGGAGGGCATACGCAGCATGCTGAAACGCCATGCAGACCTTGAAGTGGTTGCCGAAGCATGTAATGGCGCCCAGGCCATAGAGGCTGTGGCGAAAACACGTCCGGATTTGTTGCTACTCGATCTGCGGATGCCTGATATGAACGGTCCTGAAGTCACCCGGAAAGTGCTGGCTTCTTATCCCAAAACCAAGGTATTGATCCTTACCACTTACGATTCCGACCACGATATTCTGCCGGCCATAGAGGCCGGAGCCAATGGCTATCTGCTGAAAGACGTAGAACCTCATGTCTTGGCCCAAGCCATCCGTGACACTGTTGCAGGGTCCACTGTCCTGAATCCGACCGCCGCGGAAGCAGTCAGCAAGGCGCTGCGCCCTGCGACCAGACCAGCACTGTCCGAACAAGAGACACGTGTGCTGCGCGAGGCCGCCAAAGGCATGACCAATCGGCAAATCGCAGAACACTTATACATCAGCGAGGCAACAGTGAAAACATACTTCAGTCGGATCTTCGCCAAATTGGAGGTCAGCGATCGCACGGCTGCAGTAGCGGAAGCCATCGAAACTCTAGGCTTGAAATCCGAGCAGTAAACCTGCTGGCCTAACTTCCATAACTGGACTAACTTCAATAACCAATAGCCCGCTAACCGATAGCCCCTTAAGCGAAAGCCTCTTTCGAATCCAGGGGCAAGAACCGGCTTTATACAAGAACAAACGTTATAAGTCTTATATATTTTTCATTCGGCCGTTCGAGACATCTAATCGTTGCGCCTTCAATCAAATCACGAGTAGGGGAGGTACTTCATCTTTGTTCATTGACCGTGCGAGTTCAGATAAACTTGAGCCTTCTGTTTGTCGACAGCCAAAGCGGCTGTTAGAATAAGAATCAGGCCTTCCGGAGTGTGAATCCTGGCTTCGAGTGAGTTCCACGGCTTACGTAATGGAGCTGAAGTGGAGCCAGGACGAAGGCGCTCGCATGCGTCCACAATCTTGCTGATCTGCTTTTCCGTGACTGCTACGCTCAGGCTTCCTATGGACTCCATATCCGTATCAGAGTCGCCAGTATTGGAACCACTTTTACGAATCAGCACATCCTGAAAGGCCCAGCGCCTCAAGTGAATCATCATGCCCGGCATGGTGTATAAATTGATAAAGCCCAATCCCTGCGTCCAGAAAACCTCTGATTCATCTAGATCGTCGCTATACAGGCACATGAACATGGGCATGAGATAGATGCCCCTATAAGGCTCCGGCGGTTCCGCATCCTTCCCCGGCTCCGGCACGGGACTTATGCCTGCACCTGCATAAGCAGTAGCTTTGGGCTGGTCATGGTTGTCCATGGCTACCTCGTTCCTTAGTTGAAGTGTTTTGAATTGGGTAGTCAAACAGAAAACGTGATACGTAGACGGAAGATACTGACTGCATCACTCCCATTTGACGGTTGCCGGATCTATCCCGTTTGCACGCGCTGCAGTTTCGATTGCAACCAGCATCCATTTCGCCAATCCAGGTTCCAGTTGTTCGTAATGGCGCCTAAAACGCGGGTCGGCCACATACATCCTCCCCAGAATGACGTGCATGGACGGCGTCACATGGAACCATGACAAAGCATGCCGATGTTCGTCAATCAGTTCGAGAACCTTATCTGATGTCGGAGCCAGACCTTTTCGTTTGGCTTGTGCAAGCTCACTTTCCACGTCTTTAAGCCGGGCCATATCCTTTTTCTGTTCTTGCTCGGAGCGGGAAGCTTTTCGCTCCGCATACTCAAGCCACTGCCTGCTAGCACCCCAGCGTTCGTATGCTTCCGAAAAGTACCGGTCCTCCTGATCGATCTTCGTAGGAGCTGAATCATTACCTGACCTTCCCTCGGCAAGGGCTATGAGTCGGTCCAGACGATCCGCAGCTTTCCTAAAAAGCTGGATTTTCTCCTCAATACGTGAGCGCTGTCCCTGCAACTCGTCCAAAGCAAGCGGTGTCTTGCAATCGAGCAATGCCTTCATTTGTCTGGCATTGAATCCCATCTCCCTGTAGGTCACAATTCGCTCCAGCCGTGCGACGTCATCCTGCATATATTGCCGGTAATTCGACAGTCCACGAATGGGATAGATCAGTCCTTCCTCTTCCCAGTGGCGCAGCATTCTCCTACTGACCCCTGTAAGTTCAGACATCTGACCGATGCTCAAGCCGCTCTTGCTGCCTTCGCCACTGAATTCGCTCTCACGTGTCATGCCTTGACCCTAAACCCTGCCATCATGTCAAGGTCAAATCAATTGTTTCCTGGGGATGGATGAGGCAGTGCATTCACACACCGGCCCCAAACGCCCCAATAACAGGTTCTTGAGGAGGCAGCTTTTGATCCTGCTTGTTTGCGAAGTATTCCCCCCTCCAATTATGAAGACGACTAAATCCAGCGTGACTCCTTTCCCATAAGTGCAAATTAGCCTCGTCAGCAGTGACGTGTCCCCTGCAGGGGACAGTTTCTTTTCCCACGTTGAAGGATTGCGCCCGCCGAACTTGCATAGAAATTAGTTGAATTCCGATTGGAAGGGGATGCGCAATGGCATATACGGACGGAAACAACGACCCGCAACTGGCTGTGTCCACACAGGGGTTGGTCAAGGCCTATGGCGGATTCAAAGCCGTGGATGGACTGAATCTACGGGTGCCGGCAGGCGGGGTCTACGGACTGCTGGGACCAAACGGAGCCGGAAAATCGACCACTATGAAACTCCTTCTGGGATTGACAAAACCGACTGCTGGAAGCATGTGGCTGCTTGGACAGCAGGTCGGGAAGAAGAGCAGGATCCAGCCGGGCCGTGTGGGCTCCATGATTGAAGGACCCAGCTTCTACCCAGGCTTATCAGGTCTCGATAACTGCCGCATGGTAGTCGATTATCTGGGTCTGCCAGTTTCGGCTTCCTCAGAAGTGCTCACCAAGGTTGGATTGCGGGGATACGAGAAGAGGAAGGCGGGCGCCTACTCCCTGGGGATGAAGCAGCGGCTGGGCATCGCCATGGCGCTGATCTCGCAGCCAGAGCTCCTGCTTTTGGATGAGCCCACCAATGGCTTGGATGCCGAGGCAGTGGTCGAGGTGCGACAGATGATCATGGACCTGGCCGCCTCGGAGGGGGTCACTGTCATCATCAGCAGCCATATCCTGTCGGAGATTGAAAAGATGGCTCCGGTGGTTGGCATCATTGCCGATGGTCATTTGCTCTACCAGGGGACATTGGAAAATCTGCGCGAAGAGGGTCATATCGATCTACGGGTGTCCGATCCTGGGCTCGCATCAGAGATGCTCGAAGCTCAAGGCATTCACCACGAATATATCAGGAAGAGCGCAACCCTGCGCATTCCCGAGATACCAGATCCACAAATCGGATCGCTGGTAACTCGACTGGTTTCGCATGGTCTGCAGGTATACCGTGTCGCTTCCGAACGCAAAAGCCTGGAAGAGGCCTTCCTCGAACTAGTGGAAAACCCGAAGAACCATATTTCACAAAACTATGTCTTACAGAACCATGTAGCGCAGAGTGGTATGAAGCCGTCCGGTCTTAAACGGAGGAGCACACGATGAGCTCTGTCGAATCTATCTCCATGCGGTCCGAAGAATTTCGATTGGGAAAACCGCCACGCCCATCCCATCCAGGAGGGCTACCTGTTCTGCTTTCCATGGAGCTTCGCAAGTTGAAAGGCTCCTCATTCTGGTGGATGGCCTTGGGCATGATTGTTCTGGTTTCGTCATGGTCGGGCTTGGCGTTCATGAAACGAGCTGAATCTTCGAACCCCGCCACTCGTACCGTAGCCCTTGCACAAGGTGAGATCTTCCAGACCGTAGGCCTGCTGGCACCAATCCTCGCGGCCCTGCTGACCAGCCGGCTTGCCGTCATGGAGAGCAGCGAGCGCATGGATCTCAAATGGCTCTCCTTGGGCCAGAGCCCGATAGGGATGTTTCTTGCCAAGCTCGTAGTTGCGGGGTGCGCGCTTACACTTTGCTTCGTAATTCCTCTGACTTGGATACCGTTGACGGCTTCAGCACAAGGGTTCCATCTCGAGGGCAGTCTGGCCGAATACATACTCCTTCCGACACTGATTGCCTGCTTCTCATCCATGGCTGTCACGACCATACAACTCGCCCTCTCCCTGACTATCGAAAGGCAGGCCATAGGCCTGGGACTGGGTGTGATAGCCGGTCTGATCGGGACTGGACTGGGCCCGATGAATATGCCGGCTCTGGGCTGGTTCTTCCCGGCCGGCATCAGTTCCGCGGCCAGCCCGTTCCTGTTTTCAGCCAGCTCTGATGGTTTTGCCAGAATGACCTTGGTCACCAACCCCTGGATGAAGGTCCTGACCAGCCTTCTGGTCTGCATTATCTGGTCGGGAATATCAGCATTCGTCATCAAGGTCAAGGAGTCAGACCGATGAACAGACAGTACTCGACAAACACCATAACCATTAGCCCGATGAATCGCCCTAGGCCATCGATCACTGCCGCCTTCAGATGGGAGATCCGCAAGGCCGGCAATACTTGGTACTGGCTGGCCACAGTGCTCTTCGACGCCATAGGAATATTCAACGGTTGGGACCAGTACCAGAGCTACAGACCGGACTTCCAGGCTCAAGGAGTGACCTGGGCTGCGGTCTGGGGGCAGGCGATCCTTCTGCCAAGCATGGTCTTCATACCAGTCCTGGTCGCAGCCTTTGCAGCCCAGGTTGAAGCCAACGAGCACAAGGGACGCAACTGGCAGCGCCTTAACGCCTCCGGCATGGTCGGGACCGCCATAGTCGGGAAAATGCTGCACGGACTGCTGGCATCCCTCCTTACCGTCGCCATCTTCGAATCCGAATTCATACTCGTGGGCGTTCTGGTAGGAGGCTTCGACCCTGCGGAACTCGGTCCCTATCTTATGCGTGGCGTACCGATGACGTTGGCAGTGTGGACCATTATGACTCTGACCCAGGCTATAGCTGCCAGAGCCGAATCCTTTGCCTCAACCATGAGCATCATGTTTCTGCTCACCCTTGCAGGCTGTGCTCTGTCGGTTGCCGCACCGGCTTTGGCACTGCCTTATCCGCTGGCCCTGATCACCACTGCATCCGCAGCCCGTGACATGGGCAATATCGCGTCTACGGCCTCCATGGCGGCCTCGTGCATGACGGCAATCCTCTGGGTGCTGATCAGCCTCCTTATATTCCGGCACGAGGCCCGCAGAGCAGTCTAATTTTGATGCAGAGTCAATGAAGAGAGGATGCAGCACTCGTAAGGTCGCATATTTCAGTGTCTGACAGCATAATGGACTACCAGCAGTTACCAGGAAGAGGCTCGTCGATGAGGGCAGACAAGAAGACTCAAGGTTGGATTCAGTTATGGAACCGGCCATACACGGCCTTCGTGGCAGTCTTTCTCTGCGCCATCTACGAGACGATGATGCTGACCAGGCTGATTCTCGCCCCGGGCAGTGCCAATCGAACCCTTTACCAGATTTTGAAGTCTGACAGCTGGGGCTTGCCCCTGTTCGTGGTCATTATTTTTGTCGCACTTGTCACCCTATGCCTGCGCCGCCTATATCCTATGGCGACCCTACTGGTTTTCAGTGGCTTGCTTGCCCTGACTGCCGCAATCTATGGCTCGGGATGCACCTACCTGATCATTCCCTGGCTCGTCAACCTCTACGCCTGCGCTGTAGAAGCCAAAAGCATGGCATCATTGGCAGCTGGACTGTGTAGTTCCACCATTCTGGGTCTGCTCAGCATTGCACTCTCTACCAACTGGCATCATGATGTCCACTTCACTGACCTTCTATATCCGACTGGTCTGGCATTCGCCCTGTGTCTGACAGCCGCCTTTTTCTCACGCTCAGCGAGGCAGTCACGCATGTCGGAGCAGGCGCTGAAGGAGGAGCGCTCGCATGCCCAGACCCTGGCCCGCGAGCGGGACCAAGCCATGTATCAGTCCAAGGTCGCCGCCGATTTGCACGACAGCCTGGGTCACGACTTGACCGCCATCATCGCCCTATCCGAGGGGATGGATCATGCCAGCGGTAAGCCGGAAATTGATGAGGCCATCTCGATGATCAACGACCTGGCACGACAGGGATTGGACGATACCAGAACAGCTGTAAAAACCCTGCAATCAAAGGCAGGACCTGAAAACGACCCAGCGCAGTCCATAGGGGAGGAGCATGGCTGGAATGACATCAAACCTATCCTCGACCACGTCCGTCATGCCGGCATCAGCACTGCCCTGACAGAGACAGGCCGTCGACCACAAGATCCCAGGCAGGCCAATCTTGCTTTCACTGTGACCAGGGAGGCGATCACCAACGCTCTCCGCCACGGACAAGGAGTCGATCGTATTGTGGTTTCCTGGGATCACGACAGCCAGGGGGGCACAAACATTACCGTTCGTGATGATGGCCAACTTTTGAACAACGATACTGACAACAACGGTAGCAACGGTACAGGCCTTGCCAGGTTAAAGGTTGAAGTGCAAGCTCATGGGGGCAGCTTCCATTCTGGTCCTGGTCCTGACGGTTGGATCTTGCAGGCTCGTATACCCTCGCTAGCTGCTACGGCAGCTGACAACACGGGTAAGGAGGAAAGTGCATGATCCGTGTCATGATCGTCGACGACCAGCGCCCGACCCGCATGGGACTGGCACTCATGGTCGCCAAGGATCCAACCTTGCATGTCGTAGCACAGGCGGCCAACGGCCAAGAAGCTTTGGAAAAACTGGCCACAGCCACCGAAAATCAGCAACCCCTGCCTGATGTGATTCTGATGGATGTGCGAATGCCGGTCATGGACGGGCTGGATGCCACCAGCCGTATCAAAAAGCTCCATCCTGAAATAAGCATTCTCATTCTGACCACCTACGACGAGGACGACTATGCCTTCACAGCCTTAGGGGCAGGCGCCTCCGGCTTCTTGCTCAAGGATGTCAAGACAGCCGATCTGAATAGAGCCATCCATGCGGTGCATGCAGGCGATGCCATTCTTACGCCGCGCATCACGGCCGAAGTGATCAGGAGAGGAGTCCCAAAGACAAGAGCCAGTGATGAGTCTAAGGCTCGCGAAAAATTCGCCCAGCTGGGCAAACGCGAGCTTGAGGTCGCTTCGCTGGTCAGCCAAGGCCTTACGAATGCGGAGATTGCCGAGCGCCTCCAGCTGCAGCCCGACTCGGTCAAAAAGACAGTCAGCCGCATACTGGCAAAGATCAAGGTCAGGGACCGGATCAACATTGCCGTTCTCTGGTATCAGGCCAACATGGCAAACCACTAAGTAGCACTGAATGCGGTCTCGCTCATCCGTGGATGGAAAAGAACCGCCTCTGACTGGAATTTCTACGTCTTAACTCTTTAACTCTTATATTGGCGATAGAAGTCCGCCATTTGGTTCATCAACGGCACATCCAGCTCGAAGCCCTTCGACTTGTCGAAATGCTTGGCCGAATATGCGTTATAGCTTTCGTTAGAAGGCTTTTGACCCAGTTGTCTCATGTGTTCCTTGTATTCCTGGTCGAATTGCTTTCGGTATCGCACCGAGTCCTGGGAATAGTAGACATAGGCGTGCCCGCGATCCTGGTATTCACGGAACCGGAATCGTGGGTTGGACTGAAATTCCTCACGGAAGAGGTCATAACTATATCTGACCGGTACCACCTGATCGTCCCGGCTCTGAGTGATGAAAATTCCCGCCTTGGATTTCTTCAAGCCATCCAAGGCGGTATAGCCCGCAAACTTCCCGAACTTTATATGCTCATACAAGCCCAGGCAGGGCAGGATAAGCGAGACGGCAGGGCCAGCGATTTTTCTGCCGGGCTGACGCATCATATCGATCGAACGATTGAATCCAGAAACCATGACTGCAGCCTTGACCTCTGGGTGAAGGTTGAGAACAGCGCCGACCGCATAACCTCCCCAGCTCTGTCCGAACAGGAAAAGAGGGAGGCCCTTATATGATTGCTCACCCTCCACGAAACGAAGGGCTTGGTCTAGATCCTCGACTCCTTGAGGAAGCCCCCTGACGGACTTGCCGGCGCTTTCATCGTTGCCGGTGGCATCATAGGCGAAGACCAGGAAGCCCTGGGCGGTGAAGTAGTTGGCAACATCCATGTAGGTATTCTGTCCGCCGCCGCCGAAACCATGAGCAATGACCACCAGACCCTCAGCCTTGTCCCCAGGCTGGTTCGGATTCTCTCTTGAATACTCATATCCCGCCAGTTTCTTATTGTCCTTGGACCGGAAGACGCACCGCTTCATGCGCAAGCGGGGGAAGTCTGCGAGCGCATAAGGCATCCATCCGGGAGTGTTATACCGTTTTCCGAAGGTGTCCTCATAGACCAAAATGGAAGCCCCCGGCAGAATGATAACCATGACAAGAACAAGTACTATTGCCAGGGCAAGAAGGACCCGCCTCCAATTGCTTTTGGGCTTTGTCCCGCCCGGTTTTTCGGACATTTCACTCCCTGATCGGCACCCCATTGTCTGTTTGTATAACTATAAACTTTACAGCTATGAAGCCAGGCCAACTAATCGGTATCGCAATGCCGTAATCGGCTGTTTGTAAGTATTTGTCCTCCTATTCATATGGCAGATGTAGTCAGAATCTTATTAGCCGATGATTGTTTGAGAATGGTTCCATTTGTATGGATTATCTACCACCGTGCAATGCAAACCAATGCAACGCAGACCAGCGTAATAAAATCAATAACGCTATTGAGTTTGACCTGAAGTGCCTTGGTCTGCAATAACTAGTCTTGCTCTAATCGGACACAAATACCATCCTGTATTGATCAATAAGAAATGAGCGGGCTGGGATAGTTCCAATCCACTCACTGCTTAGCTCTTAACTGCTTTGCACTTTTTCAACGCGCAAACGAGGAAACTACTCGCAACCGACAGATTAGAAGTCAGTAGCTCGTCTCGTCTTTATCCTGTAACCGCAAACGGAGGGAGTAGCTTTTGGATAGTTCGGCCCTCTTTGCGCTCAACTGGCCTGCTGCTGGCTCAGATCATACACAGTGACGCCGTCAACCGTGGTTGCGGTATAGTGCTTGGCCACCCACTGCGAGATTTGTGTGGCCGTATCGGAACCTCCCATCTGATGACCGCCCATCTGATGGCCACACATCTCACCAGCTATGTAGTAATGAATCTGCTTATCCTTCACGTACTGCTTGAACTGTTCCAAGCTGGGGTAGGGGTCGGAACCATTGAACCCGCCAATGGCCATGACCGGCTTTTGAGAAGCCAGCTGATAGCCCGCCGCCTGCTGGGATCCCGTGGTGGCAGCAGCCCAGCGATAGGAATCGGATGAGTTTTCCAGCTTGGCGACGATCTTGGAACTGGACCGGCCTCCACCAAGCAGACCTCCTCCTTTCACCCTTCCTCCTTCTGGTCCACCATGGAATCCAGATTTGCCTCTGCGCTGTGATGGCATAGAGGGCGCACCCGAAGTGCTGGATTCCTCTTGTGACCCCGAGGAATCCTGGCCCATGGGACCGCCGCCACCACCAGGTATGCCTTGCTTTTGCATATTGCCAGGTGCCATGCCGCCTGCCTGGCCACCGCCAGGCTGACCATTACCGGGCTGACCGCCACTGGGAGCACCACCTGGCATGCCACCGGGGCCACCGCCCATCCTCCCTGAGCTAAGGCTGGGTCCGGCTAAAACGATCGATCCCATGTGTCCTTGGGATACGGTGTGCAGCGCCCATGAAGCAGGGCCAGCCATAAGCCCTATGACTGAGACAATGAGGGCTACAAGAGCGAGTCGTCGTATTCGCAAGAGTCCAGCCAGGGCAAAACCGAGGGCGCCCATGAGACCGATTATGAGAATGGCCCACTTGAGCCAGGGAAGCCACTGGGAGCGACCAGCCAGGCTGAAATCCCAGAAGGCCGTGAAAACGATAAGAATCGGCGTGACGATCCTGGCCCAGAGCTTGTCCCGGGCGATCCACAGAATGAATGCGCCCATTGCCACCATCGCAGCCAGGGCAGGGGCCAGAGCTACGGTGTAATGCTGGTGGAAAATGCCAGCCATAAAGCTGAAAACAAGCCAGGTGACAATCAACCAACCTCCGAAAGCAATGACGCTGGCCCTGCACACGTCAGTACGGACAGCTCTGCCGATAACCAGCAAGCTGATGACAATGCCTGCGAAAGCCAAGGGAGCCAGCCAGGAAATCTGCGTACCGAACTCGCCGCTGAACAGCCGATTGAGGCCAGTCTGGCCCCACATGCCACCACCGCGACCGCCACCAGCCGGCATGCCGCCACCTTTATGGCCGTGGCCGGGTATGACCGATCCTTCTTCGCTGCCGGTCAAGCGTCCGAAACCGTTGTAGCCAAAAGTGAGCTCAAGGAAGGAATTGCGCTGGGAACCGCCTATATAGGGTCTGTCGCCGGCAGGCACGACGACCGTCAGCAGAACCCACCAGCCGGCGGCGACGATCATGGAAGCAATGGCAGCCAGTGAATCCAGGATGCGACGAACCATGCCTGTCGGCGAGGCCAGAAGAAAAGCCAGGGCAAAACCAGGCAGTACGAGCAGCACCTGCAGTTGCTTGGTAAGAAAGCCGAATCCGACCAGAGCACCGGCCAGGACCATCCACCAGGTGCGCTTTCGATTGCCAGAAGGATGGTTGGCATACTCCAGGGATCTGAGGAGTGCATGAGTGGCACCGGTCATCAATAATAACACCAGCAAGGCATCGGGGTTGTTGAAGCGGAACATGAGCGCGGCTACCGGAGTGAGCATGAAGATGAAACCGGTGACGATGCCCGCCCAGTTGCCCCAGTATCGACGCACGGTGGCATAGAGCAGATAGGTGGTCGCCACCCCCATCAGCGCTTCCGGCACGAGGATGGCAAAGGAATTCAGGCCAAAGATGCGCACGGAAAGCGCCATCAGCCAGAGAGCTGCCGGCGGCTTGTCCACGGTGATGGCGTTCCCTGAGTCCAGGGACCCCCAGAGAGAGGCTCTCCAGCTGACCGAGCCTGCCTGGGCCGCAGCTGAATAAAACTCGTTGGCGTACCCGGAGGCCGTGAGGTTGATGAAGAATATTGCTCAGGCTGCAAGCAGCATGACACCCAGTGTCACCCAGTCTTTACGAGTCCGTCGGGGCAGAATATACGCGCGGGAAGAGTGCTCATCAGCGACTGCATCTGCGCTTGTTGATCGTGGCGGATTGAAAGTCCGCGAATGCTGGGAGAAGCCATAGCTGCTGTGAGAAGCCAAAGAAGCGTTCATGATAAGTGAAGTTTGCTCTTTCTGTACGAGATTTCGTTTGCTGTCAGCCGCTCAACAAGCGGCAGTTTCTTTGCCTGGATTCTGCATACGTGAATGCGAACCCTCCTCTTTGGCAGGCAAGAGGGATCCGCGCAGCTCATACTGGCGGATCTGATCCCAGACGGCAGGGGAGTCCAGGTCAATACGGAGCTCCTCGACCGTTCGGGCCTCCATACCCTCCCTGACCCGGTGCATGCCTTCCAGATCCTTCTTCACCGTGTCGGGAATGTCGACCGTCGATCCGGCATCCTCCACCCAGCGGACAGGAAGCTCCAGCATGGTCATTCCGGCCTGCAGGGCGCGCACAAGCAGCTCGTTATCGAAGAACCACTCGTCATCTTTCACCTGAGGCAGCAGGGCATGCGCAGCCTGGGCAGTAATGGCCTTGAAACCGCACTGGGCATCATGAAAGGAGACCGCTGTCGGTGGATAGATCCACATCCATATATGCGACGACTGCCGCCCTGGAGCTGAGCCAGGCCTGTTTCAGGGCGTACCCGCGACCTTTTCTCGCGAGGTGCAAGGCGCGTACCTGATTGGGACACCAGTCACACAAGGACATGGCTATCTGCCAACTGGCATCAGTGCTGGCGTTGTCCGCAATCACGATATTCCAGCTGAAGGGTGTCAGATCTCTGGAGTGACGATCCAGAAAGCTGCATAAAGTGGATACGGAGTCAGCCAGCTGAACCTCCTCGTTGTATATGGGAATGATAATATCGGCGTCGACCGGTTCTGGACTGCCGTAAAAGATAGGCGAATCAACCTCACCCATTGGGATTTGCCTGTTGCCAGAAGGGCGCCTGTCAGACACATAGTGCTGCTCGCTGGTGTTTCTTTCGAGAATGTTCGCTGTGTTCACGACTCATAGTAAACAGCGACTTCTTGGGGTATTCCTCGAACTTGTCTTTATAAACTGATTGGACTGCTTAAAAAAAAAATCATGAGGATTTCTCAATGTTTGCTGAAATAGCTGTACCAAATGGCAGCAATCAATATCGTTTGTTGATACCGATCAGCATAGTTTTGCTTAGTTTGTTGCAGGGATTGAACTAAGAATAATCGCTGAATTGCATTTGGGCAGCGGCCATGGTCATGCACAATTAACCTACATCTATAGCATAAAGAATAATGAAGCAATGCTCATATGAGCAACGCATCCCATAGTTGAGCATTCTTGGATTTGTCTGTTTAGTACGCCTAGATCAAGTCCTGCAGAAACCGCAAACAGCGATATGGGTTGTCGATTGTCCCAAGTGTGCCTCAATGGCAACTGGGTTCAAACGCAATCAGGCTTCCTCTGCTGATACAAAAGACGACAAATGTCCTCAATGGGCACTCAAGTTCAGAGAAAATATACAAGGCGAATTATACATACAACAGAAGCATCCCGAACAACACGATGAACATGCTGTCATACAATAAACACCTGCGTTATTACCATGACAAAACTGCGAATTTGGCAATACTCGGTCTAATAATTACAGTCAAGCTTTCTGCGCAACAAGTTGATAGAAAGATCTTTTGCCGATATCCGTGAATGGCTTTCTCTCAAAAGCCTGGTTTCATAGCGGCCGTAAGACCGAAAATAACCTCAAGCCCCACTTCCAATGTCGCGGTAATAGACGTTAGGTAAACAACATAAAGATAAAGGATGTAAAATTCACTTGACGTAAAGTTTGCTTTACATTGTCCTGGTCCTCATTCAGGCGTCAGATCCTTAATTGAGTTCTGCAAAGGAGAAGCCATGAAGGACAAGAAGAGCAATGAATCAACTGTCGATGTGCAACCCAGATCGTTTGGCACTGTTCGTTTCGGTTCCCATTCGATGCCAGCGCTCGCAGCCGCCTTGATTCCAGGCCTGGTAAGCAGCATCACTATGGGAGTCATTCTGGCTGGCTTCATGCCACAGACCATCCCGTGGCTTATCAAGGCTCTAATAGCGACTATAGTATTTTCTCCCGTATCCGTGAGTCTTTGATGGGTCATTTTGGTGGATCCCAATACCCTGCCTGGCGCTAATTCGCATGCAGAAGAGAACATAGAGAGCCACTGGTACGGAAGGGCCGAGCAACTTTCATACCGTATTTTCATCGGTTTGGTGTCGGTCGGTTGCCTGCTGACCAGTTTGATGGGAGCCGATCAATGGGCCCTCATGCTGGTGTGCGTTCTGATAGCGATGCTCTTGATCCTTGCCTGTCGTATGCATTTGTGAGGTTCGCCCATCATGAATAACCGCCTGGCAAAAATGCGAAAGGAGCGCGGCTGGTCTCAGGAGCAGCTATCAAAAAAGCTGGGAGTGAGTCGACAAACGATAATTTCGATCGAAAAAGGCCATTTCGATCCTTCACTTCCACTAGCATTCCGTCTGGCCGAAGTATTCGATTCAACCATCGAGGACATATTCCGGCCTTGCAACTAATCCAGTCCCGAAACTCGATTGAACAACATAATTCAGGTTGCAATATTACAGACAGTTCGGATACAGGTTTGAACCGCCTAAATACAAAACTGCCGGGTGGTTTCAATCCGACAGTTATTAGCTCTGAACCTTCTAAAATTCGAATATTAAATATATATACACACTCACAGTCTTAAAATAGAAGCCTAAGACCCTACCAGACGCAATGATAATGTCATAACCGAACCTACTTTCCTTCTTTTGTTTGCCCTCTTTTTACCTTTATCGACGCAAAAGTAGCGATCTCTTGATTCTGTTTGTGTGAAAACCGCAAAGAAAATGTTTCATTCTCATTACTCCTCAGAAATAAATTCTGTGAATTTTACAACCATCCTGACACCCAGAACTACATGCTGAGCATATAGATTTATAGAATCATTATTGCATTGTAACTATCCAAAATATTTTAAAGCTTGAATTGCTGAAAATTCAAGTTATATGATATCCTAACGTAGCATCATCGTTATGTATCATCTATTGCGGGTATTTACTATATTCTGCATATAAGTATGGATCCCCTACTTCTTTGTACTAGTGCAAAAACATTCATTATAGAAAACATCCAATCCTATTTTTTCCTTTATTTTGTCCCTGAACTTAATATTTGTATTTATTTGATGCAATACGCTACTTACATAGATCTGACCATTTCTAAGACCAGCGGCTCTAGCTGCAACATCCAACAACATTTTCCCTGGAATTGTTTTGATAAGCTCCGAATAATCCCTTTTTCGAATTAGATGGTTTAACCGATTTGCGAATTGATTATACATTTCAAGTAAGCTATCTTTATTTTCTTTATTAAGTTCATCAACTCTATTTTCCAGTTCTTTGAAGCTTTTTACACTTATTTTACTTTTGCTGATAATAGCTGAATAGCGTTTAGTTAAATAATCATTTAGGATATCAGTTTTTTTAGCTTCAATGCTATTAATTAATTCATCTTCTACTTGAGAAATTTTAACTGAGAGAATTTGTTCACAGATAAAAGTGAGAAGGTCTTTATCAAGCAGCAAAGATTCCCACTCGTTATAAGCGAGAGTCATAACTTTCTTCTCTTTTAGGCTTCTTATTTCTTCATCTATCTGAAAATCACCATCTACGACTCCAATAGCGCGCCGGCGAAAGAGTGAGGATTGTGAATTAATAGCTTCTGTATTTTTTCTAACCTCGACGCACGAACCTGATGGCCTTACTGTATAGTTTGGATATAATGCAGTCAATATATTGCCATCTATAGATGATAGAGTACCTTCACAGAAAATAATATTATCTAGTGAACCCTCAATATCTAGAATTACACTAAGGCTGATGTCAGCATAGTTCGATATATCCTTATATTCCCAATTATCTGGTTCATCAGTTTTCTGCAAATAAATAAGTTGGTAATTGGTACGTGATTCGATAAAATCCGTTTTATGCGTTAAATATACAAAACGAGCATCTTTTCTCGCACATTCAAGAGCGTCAAACAGCTTGCGCATCAAAGATCCATTGAGATGGTTCTCAGGCTCGTCAATGAATATAAACGCGTTTGGGGGTGCCAAAAGAACTGCTAAAATCATATAAACTACTGTTCGTTCTCCGTCACTGGCTTGAGATAACGGATATTTATCTTTATCACCTGTCTTTCCGGGCAAGTTCAGTTTTATTACTTTATCTTTTATAGACACATCACGCTCAAGACCTAATGCGCTAAATATCCTCGTAAATTGAAGATATATGCTGTCCTGGAAGCTTTTTTGTTGTCGATAGTCTTTAAGCTGCTCAGAGTCTAATGCATCAACCAAGTAACGCATCGAATTGGAATCTGCTAGTTTATCATTTAAATTGGATTGTAAATCAAATTGAATAAATCTGTTGTTATCTACATTCACTATCCTATTTGCTGGGATAATAACGATATTCTCTGTTATGATGTCGGTCGTAATCTTTCGCAGAAGTGAAGTCTTACCAGATCCGTTTTTCCCAAAAATAATATAGTTTTTATTACCATACTTGAAATGCTCAAAGAGATCATCAAGATTGGGATTTAAGTTTTGATTCAAACAATCAGTTGTTTCCATAAAAGCTGATTCGGCTTCTTGCTCTTCATCAGCCTTAGTATATTTTTCAGCTCGTTCCTGAAACTGTTCAAGCAATTTGTTAAGACTTTGTATTCTGCCTATGCTATGTTGAATATATGGTTGGTTATATTCATCATTCTTAAATCCCTCAGATAAACTATTAATCGATTGTTTTGAGGACTCTAAGTTTTTCAGCAATAAAGAGAAAGCTTCTCTTTTGGGTCCATTCAAACGTATGAAACCATACAGAAACGGGTTATCACGACTGGCTTCGTCGGGTACCACTTTTCCACAATCAAGGATACCTCTAGTGATATCTAGAACATTGTCAGATAACTGTGCATTTTGAGTTATTAAATCACTGAGAATCTTATTCTTGTTACTCGTTTCCATAACATCCCTTGGTTTCGCATATTTTTGTAGCTTCATACTTTCTTGTATTATATTATGATTCTTTCGATAATGGGAGGAGCTGAACATATTCAATAGATGTTCAGATGTAAATGAAGCATAAATAACCTGACAGATTGAACAATGTGACCGCTAACCCTATTTGTGGAGGGGGGAGGGGGAGGAGGGAATGAGTTTGGTGACTCCTGGCTATTGCGATAGCAATAGTAGCTATCAGTTATTTAAATAAGGGTGCTTCATACATTGCAGCCACGCACTACCAAGATCACAACATTTCCAAATTAGACAGTAATAACCAAGCTGATATACAAGCTCTCCCTGATGTGGAAATGATTGTAGGCTTTGCCCCCCATCGACCTTGTCCGCGGCAGGATTAAAAGCCGGAATGTTCGAGAGCAAGCGCTCCTGACCTGCTGGGATAGCAGAAAGATCCTCATAATTGTGAGTTGAGAGGTGTTTTGTCAAAGGCTCTATATCTGGAGAAGCAGAATGGTTTATGTGCTTTCCGCGTTTTTGATTTGCTCAATCGCCGTTTTCAGCACGCGAAGAGCTTGTATGAGAGTCTCCCTGTCTGCTAATACACTTGAGTTAAGGTTGCCGAGTTGATACCTTGACTAAGCCTAACGCATTCAAAAAAAAAATCATGGTAGCTTACTTGCATTGCGTACATTGCTCTACTCTGGTTGAGTACGTACCTGTGGTAAAAAAGCGAGGCGCATGCCAGTCATTAAACACATAATTTGCACCATCGGAGAGGCGAGTAATCTGAAATGTCATTTATCCCATATGTCCCTGTAGCAGAATAAATAGGACAACGAATTCCGAGAACCTTGGCAACTCGTATATATATACCTGTGTCGGGCCGGCGGGATTTGAACCCGCGACCCCTTGACCCCCAGTCAAGTGCGCTACCAAACTGCGCTACGGCCCGACGGTGCATCAGCACCGAGTAGAGATAATAGCACAGCGTAGCGGGGCCGACAACGGTCCGGCGAGTCCTTGCAGACTAGACCAGGCAGGCCAAGTCCCATACTCAACTTGCTATCATGATTCTGGACGGTCGGCGCAACCCGCGTCGGCCGCAAGTCGTCCCAGCCCGGAAGGGGTTCCATGAGCACAGACGTTTTCGACCTTTCGGCCGCGAAGATGCGAAACAAGGGCATGAGCGAAGTCTCCATCAACCAGTTCAAGCACCTCTACGAAACCTGGGAACGGGGAGATGCCAAGGCCTGCGTGCGCGAGAAGGACGTCACCCCGCTCAAGGACGTGCCCCGCACCAAGGACATCCACGACGCCATGGACATGGACATGGCACTGGACGCATTCTCCCGCACCGCCTTCATCAAACTCAACGGAGGGCTGGGCACCTCCATGGGTTTGGAGAAGGCCAAGTCCCTGCTGCCCATCCGCCGACACAAGGCCCGTCGGATGCGCTTCCTGGACATCATCATGGGCCAGGTGCTGACTGCACGCAAGCGTCTGGGAGTACCCCTGCCGCTGATCTTCATGAATTCCTTCCGCACCTCGCGCGACACCATGCGTGTGGTCAAGCAAGACCGCCGCTTCGTCCAGAACGACGTGCCCATGGAGATCATTCAGCACATCGAACCCAAGATCGATGCCGACACCGGCCGTCCTGTCGATTTCCCGACCAATCCCGACCTGGAATGGTGCCCTCCCGGCCACGGCGACATCTTCTCGACCATCTGGGAGACCGGTCTGCTGGACACGCTCAAGAAACAGGGAATCGACTACCTGTTCATCTCCAACTCCGACAACCTTGGCGCCAGGCCTTCAAGGACCTTGGCCGGCTATTTCGCACAGTCCGGAGCGCCCTTCATGATCGAGGTGGCCAAGCGGACCGAGGCTGACCGCAAGGGCGGCCACATCGTCATCGACAAGGCTAGCGGACGCCTCATCCTACGGGAGATGTCGCAAGTGGACCCGCATGACCGCAGCTCGGCCATGTCCATACGCAAGCATCCCTACTTCAACACCAACAGCATCTGGGTCAGGGTCGATGCCCTGCGCGACAAGCTGGCCCAATATGACGGCGTGCTGCCCCTTCCCATCATCGAGAACCGGAAGACCGTCGATCCCACCGATCCTTCCACTCCTCCCGTAGTGCAACTGGAGACAGCCATGGGCTCAGCCGCTTCGCTCTTCGACGGGGCCATCTGCGTCCAGGTGGACCGTATGCGCTTCCTGCCCGTCAAGACCACCGACGACCTGTTCATCATGCGCTCCGACCGCTTCCATCTGACCGACTCCTACGAGATGGAGGATGGCAACTACGATTTCCCCAACGTGCAGCTGGATGAGCGCTACTACAAGTACATCGCCGACTTCGACGAACGCTTCCCCTACGGGGTTCCCAGCCTGGCGGCTGCCAACTCGGTCACCATCGAGGGGGACTGGACCTTCGGCAGGGATGTGACCCTGTATGCAGACGCCCACCTGAGCGACCAGGGACGCTCCTCATACGTGCCCAACGGTCAGTATGTGGGACCCCAGGGGATCGAACCGGACGAGTGGGTCTAGAGCCA
Source organism: Bifidobacterium sp. W8114 (assembly GCF_016101165.1). NCBI lineage: Bacteria > Bacillati > Actinomycetota > Actinomycetes > Bifidobacteriales > Bifidobacteriaceae > Bifidobacterium > Bifidobacterium sp. W8114. The sequence continues at coordinate 623,662 of NZ_JACFRA010000001.1, forward strand.
GGCGCAACAGGGTTCAGCCTGTCAAGAAAAGGTACCGTATTTGGGTGTTTGACTCCCACGGTCCTGAAAATCAATCTATGATAGATAAGCGTGCGTTAGGCGCACTGATATACAAAATTTTAACGATACGCGAGGACTGATGGCAGAAGGCACGAACGGAAGACGGCGTTTCTCGGATAAATGGGGCAAGCACGAACTTGATGTCCTGGCCGTCTTATCGTCCGCTTTCCCGCAATGGCTTACATCACGGCAAATAGCGCAACGGGTCAAGGCCTATGCCGATTCCTACGGCGAACTGGCTGACCAGGCCGCCAAGGCCGCCTTCGCCAAACAGTTCCAGCGTGACCGCGCCAAGCTGGCGGCCATGGGCATAGCCATCGAATCCCGTCAGCCCGAGTATTCCTCCAAGTCCGAGGGGCAGGATTTCGCCTCCTACCGTCTACAGCTGGGGGACGAGCCCCGCATCCGCATGCACTTCAACCAGGAGGACATGCCGGTGCTGGCCGCAGCCAACTACCTTGCGCGATCCATAGCCATGTCCCAGGAGGCCAGCGAGGAGCCGACCCGACCGGTTTCGCGCACCACACCCAGAGTGCCGCAGGTGCCCATCCCCGGTCTGGGCCTGGACTCCATAGCCCCGGGACTGGGCACCCAGCGCATTCCCGACGATCTGGTCAAGGTCATCGATTCCCGCCGCTTCGCCGCCACCGTGGACGTGGACGGGGAGAACCTGAACGTGGCCTATGCCGACTCGGACGATCTGGCCATGTTCGTCCTGGAGCACCCCGATGCCTCCATCGTCAGTCCTCAGGAGGCGGCAGACGCATTCCGGCGGCGCCTGGATGCAGCCGCCCGTTTCAAGCTGGCCGACGAATCGCAGAGCCCCGGCGCAGCAACGGTCATCTCCCCGGAGATTGCCCGGACCAGCGTCGAGCATTTCGCCACTGACCTAAGCGACGACGACACGGACCTTCGGCACGCCCGCCGAGCCAGTGCATCCTCCTTCCAGACCGGATCCGAGGTGGACCGCCGCCTGCGGCTTATGCTTTTCCTGTCCGCACACCTGGGCGAGGAGTTCTCCCTGGCTGAGCTGGCCGATCGCTTCATCGGCCACCCCAACAGCAAGGAAGAGCTTCGCAAGTACGTCAATACCATCCACAAGGACATCAACACCCTGACGACGGTCTCGGACGACGGGGAGATGGCCGGCAGCCAGTTCTTCGACATCGACTGGTCCCTGTTGGACGACAGCGGCATCGTCTCGGCCACCAACTCGCTGGGGCTGGAGCGACTGGCCGGCATCTCGCCCCAGTACCTGAGCATGCTGACCGCCTCGCTCAACTACCTGGCCCATTCACCCCTGCTGCCCGAAGAGTCCCGCAGCCAGGCCGAGTCCCTCTACCAGCGCCTGCGCACGCATGTTGGGCCGGGTGAGACACCCTGGCTCTCCCTGACCGGGTACGAGACCGAACCCAAGAGTTTCTCGGTGGTACGCCGGGCCATCAAGACCGAGTCCCTGTTGGACATGGAGTACACGGACGCCGCCGGTCGGACCCGCCGCAAGGTTGTGGCCCCAGCCAAGATCTTCGTGGATGAGGGTGTCTACTATGTCGCCGCCTGGACCGACATCGGTGATGCCGCAGAGGGCACTGAGGCTGCGGACGCCCCCTCGGACTCCAGCCGCCACCTCAAGCAGGGCACCGGACGCAACCGACAGTGGCAGGTTCTGCGAATCGCCAGAATCGAGCATGCGACCATCGTCAAGCCCAACCACAAGGTGGAGTTCCCGGATGTACCGGTCAGCGAACTGCGCAAGTGGTCCTTCGACAACGGCACGGCTGCGGTCTTCATCACCGACCGGCCGGACCTGCCCTACATCAAGTCCCTGCCGGGCGCCTCGGTGGAGCCTTGCGGACCCGGGCAGAAGATCCACCTGACCGTCTCCTCGGACTCCTGGTTCGTAGCTTTCTGCATCGCCCACGCCAAGCACATCACCGCAGTGGCGCCCAAGACCCTGCGCACCATGATCCTGGCCCGTGCCCAGCGCGAGATCACCATCAGCGACGCTCACGACAAGGAGCAGGACCGGCACTAGTCCCGGTCGGAGAGGAGTGCCATGCCTGGATGGATCTGGATTCTTCTGGTAATCTTCATGCTGGCCATGCTGATTGGCGGAGCCGTCTATGCCATCCGCCACGCCATGGCAGCCGGCCGCTCAATCAGGCGGGTCTCGGATGATCTGAACCGCCACATGCCACAACCCCCGGCAGCAGGGCAGTCCCAGGCAACGGATAGGACAAAAGGTCCGGCCTTCGCCCTGCCCCTGTCACAGTCAACCGAGCGATACAGTCAGGCCCATGCCCTGGTCCTGCAACGCAAGGAGCAGCGCAGAAGGAACCACAGCCGTATCTGGCGGCGGTGGAAGCAGTTCAATAGGTAGTTCTTGGAGGAACATGTCAGGTCATCGTCACCACGGACAGGATTCATCAGCATCCGAACCGGGGCCGGCGGAACGCTACGCCCGTTTCAGTCGCAATCGCAAACGCATGACCGGAGCGCCCGCACGTTTTCAGTCCAAGTTGCCCTTCCCTCTGGACGACTTCCAGTTGGAGGCCATCACCGCCCTTGAGGATGGCGACAACGTCCTGGTGGCCGCTCCGACCGGCGCCGGCAAGACCATTGTGGCGGACTTCGCCGTATTTTTGGCCCAGGAGCAGAACGTCAAGACCTTCTACACCACCCCCATCAAGGCCCTGAGCAATCAGAAATACCATGACCTGGTCGACCGCTATGGCGAGGACCGGGTGGGGCTGCTGACCGGCGACACCTCCATCAACTCCGAGGCGGACATCGTGGTCATGACCACCGAGGTCCTGCGCAACATGCTCTACGAGCAGTCCTCCACCCTGACGGCCCTGAAGTACGTAATTCTGGATGAGGTCCACTATCTGGCCGACCGCTTCCGGGGGCCAGTCTGGGAGGAGGTCATCATCCATCTTCCGGCTTCCATCCGAATTGTGGGGCTGTCGGCAACCGTGTCCAACGTGGAGGAATTCTCCGACTGGATCTCTTCGGTGCGTGGGCGCACACATCTGGTGGTCTCCGAGCGCAGGCCCGTGCCGCTGGAACAGCATGTCCTGGTCCAGGCCGACAGGCATACCGAGCCCGAAATCCTGGACCTATATCGGCACGACGGCTCAGGACGACAGACCCCAAAGATCAACCCGCGTCTGGTCTCCCGGCTGGCTCAGCTGGACAAGACCGGACAGGAACGTGCCCAGGCCCGCGACCAGGGGCACCACCACCGTCATGGCCGCGGCGGCAGGCCGGAGCGACGAATGGGGGAGCGGTACCGTCCAAGCCGGGCCGATGTGGTCGATGAGCTTGACTTCATGGATATGCTGCCCGGTATCTACTTCATCTTCTCCCGAACCGGCTGCGACCAGGCCGTCCAGCAATGCATCCGGGCGGGGCTGCAGCTGACCACTGATGAGGAGGCCCGCCGCATACGGCACATAGTGGACTCCATGGCAGCCGGCCAGCTCAGCAAGGAGGATCTCAAGGCCCTGGGATTCTCCCAGTTCCGCTTCGCTTTGGAGCAGGGCTTCGCCGCCCACCACGCCGGCGTGGTCACCCTCTTCCGGCAAATAGTCGAACATCTGTTCGAACTGGGACTACTCAAGGTGGTCTTTGCCACCGAAACCCTGGCCCTGGGCATCAACATGCCTGCCCGCTGCGTGGTAGTCGAGAAGCTGGAGAAGTTCGACGGCACCGGCCATGTAGCCCTGACACCCGGTGAGTTCACCCAGTTGACCGGTCGGGCCGGCCGGCGCGGAATCGACGACATCGGCCATGTGGTGGTGGTCGACCATCGGGACTTCAGCCCCAAGACCATGGCCGCCTTGTCCAGCAGGAGGGTCTACCCGCTGCACTCCAGCTTCCGGCCCACCTTCAACATGGCCGTCAACCTGCTCAACTCATCCAGCTACGGGCGTGCCCGGGATACCCTGGATCACTCCTTTGCACAGTGGGAGGCCAACCGATCAGCCTCGGAGCTGGAGGAACGCATCGAAACCCTGACCAGCGGCCTGGAGGACTACCGAAAGGCAGCCCGGTGCAGCCGTGGCGATCTGATTGAGTTCATGCGCATCCGTGCGGCTCTCTCTTCGGCCCAGAAGAATGATCGCCGCCGCTTGAAGCGTCAAAGGTTCACCAGTGAAAAAGCCCGCGACCGGGCCTTCCGCGACCTTGATCGGCACATCGACCAGCTGCGCGAGCAGGAGCGCAACCATCCCTGCCGCCAGTGCCCGGACCTGCCCAAGCACCTGCGCTGGGGGAACCGGTGGATCCGCATGGACAAGGAGCTGCAACGCACCCGTGAACAGTACGAGTCCAAAACCGGGTCAGTCTCGCGCCAGTTCGACAGGATCTGCCAGATTCTGGCAGACCTGCACTACACCCGTCCCGTGGATCCTGACGACTGCCGACTGACCAGGAAGGGCCAGCTGCTCCGGCGCATTTACAGCGAGCAGGATCTGAGCCTCGCCGAGATCCTGGACCGGGGCATCCTCAACGATCTGGAGCCCGCAGAACTGGCGGCCGCCGTTTCCGGACTGGTCTACGAATCCCGACGTGGGGTAGGGGAGCAGCCGGGGGAGAGGGCCGGATACAGAGCTCACAGGCTGGTCGAGGCCATGGAGGATATGAAGCGTCAGTGGTCCCAGGTGCAGGAACGCTGTGATCAGGCCGGATTGGAGCTGCCCCCGGAACTCGACTTTGGCTTGGGGCCAACCATCTATGACTGGGCCTGCGGCGACTCGCTGACCGCGATTCTGCGTGACAGCGATCTGACGGCGGGGGACTTCGTGCGCAACGCCAAGCGCCTGTCCGATGTGCTCACCCAGATCGTTCAGGTGGAACCCTACCTGGGAAGGGGAGGGCATCACCTGGCCAGGACTGCCAGCATCGCCGCCGACCAGGTCAACCGAGGCATTGTGGCTTATACGGGCGTGGAGTGAACACGGCCGTATATAGGGAATAAGTTTCAGGTCAACACTGTTCTGTAGCTTGGAAGCAGTGACGGACACGAGTATGGAGGAATCATGGCAGAGCGCAGTCTTCGCGGCATGAGTATTGGGGCGAAGTCCCTGGAATCCGATCAGAATGTGGACTTTGCGGCACGCAGCGAGGTCGCCTACATCTGCCCAAAGGGCCATCGGACCATCCTGCCCCTGGCCGAGGGCGCTGAGGTGCCACAGGAGTGGGAGTGTCGCTGTGGGCAGATCGCTCATCTTGAGGGGCATGACGAGGAGGAGTCCGGCAAGACCGGCAAACCGACCAGGACCCACTGGGACATGCTGCTGGAGCGTCGATCCGAGGACGAGCTCAAGGCCGTTTTGGACAAGCGCCTGAAAATGCATCGCGAAGGATGGTTCCCTGACTATGAGTAAATCACCGCGCCGTCTGGTTCTTCTGGACCTCGACGGCACCCTGACCGCCTCACATCCAGGCATTATCGCTTCCGTAGTGCAAACTTTTAAGGATCTTGGTTATCCCGTGCCCAATGATAGCGAGCTTCGCAGATTCATCGGACCGGCCGTGAAAGTATCGTTGCGCCGCAACGGCGTCAGGGAGGAAGACCTCGACAGGGGCGTACAGATATACCGACGCTATTACAGCGAGATGGCATCATTCGAGGATCCGGAGCATCCTGGGCAACACATCCCTGGACGCCTGCTCGCCACCGTTTTCGACGGCATCCCAGAGCAGCTGAATCGTATGCACGAGCGTGGTCTGACGTTGGCCGTGGCCACCTGCAAGCCTGAGTATCAGGCCCTGCCCGTCTGTGATCACTTCGGATTGAGGCCACTGGTAGATGGAGTCTATGGCGCCAGTAAGGACTCCACAAGGGTCACCAAGGATCAGGTCATCACCTATGCGCTGGAGCAGCTTGGTTTCGATGCCGAACACGGCGATCGGGCCCTTATGGTCGGCGATCGCTGGACTGATGCCGATGGTGCGCAGGAAACCGGTCTGGACTGTCTGGGATGCGGCTGGGGCTATGCCGAGCCCGGAGAACTTGAGTCCCACGGCTGCTACCGTGTCATCGACCAAGTCGACCAGTTGTTCCAGGCCGCCGAGGATTACTTCGACAAAGACCAGACTCAGCACTGAGTCGACCAGAACTGTATCCTGCCTTTTAGGGACCGCCTAGGGCCACCCGAGATTACCAGGGTGGCCCTTTGCCATCTGTGAGTGATGCTAGTGAAACTTCACCAAATTTGACCACAATAGATTGACCATGAATCGCTGGAAAATGGCAAATCGTAATCATGACCTAGTAAGCCGATAATGTACGTTATGTCAAATTACTTATTGTTTTTCTCCCCTATTTGAGCCGCACATGGCTTCCGTACAATGTTGTACTCATCGATCATGCGGCCCGCTGACGCTGCTCGTGCTGGTGCTCCAGACGCTGGCGCAGACGCATGGCAGTCAGCTCATCGATGGGCCGCTCAGGCAGACCTGGTGTCAGCTGTCCAGTAGTCAAATCCACATGATCGCAGGTCTGCAATTCCAGATCCATGCGATGCCAGATTGCGCCCACAGAGATAGCAAAAACGGCACGCCCGGACTGCATCAGTGCGAATACCTGATCCGGGCCTGAGCATTCGGTGACCTGATCACCGTCGCAAACCACGGTCACATGCTCAAGCTGACCGACAGTCCGACGCTCAAGATAAGCCACGGTGCTCGTTGCGTTGACCAGGTTGACGCCGGCATCCAGGAGGCGCTTGAGGACAGCCAGGATGACCACATCCTTGAAGGAATAGAGCCTGCGAGAGCCCGAGCCATGCGAGGCCTTGATTGACGGTTCCACAATCCGCTTGCGGGCCCAATAATCCAGCTGCCGATAGGTGATGCCCGCCACCTTGGCCGCGACCGATCCCCTGTAGCCACGGGTCGTGCCTTCGGCCTGCTCAGGTGAAAAGAGTTCCCCTTGCACCAGCGTCGGCACCTCTTCGGCCATGTCAAGCCCCCTGTCAGTTTTTGGCGATGACTGCCCGATTATCGAAGTAGACCAACCGGAATTTGCCGATCATGATCTCGTCACCGTTGTGCAGATCGGCCTGATCCACACGTTCACGGTTGACGTAGGTGCCGTTGAGGCTGCCCGTGTCCTCGACACGGAAGCCATGATCAGTCCGTACGAATATGGCGTGCGCTCGGGAGACCGTTGAGTCGTCCAACAGAATATCCGCCTTCGGATCGCGGCCCACGCTGACCTGGTCCTCGTCCAGCAGATAGCGGGATCCCGACACCGCTCCCCTGGTGGAGATCAGCAGGGCTGTACCCTCAGGCAATCGGGCCATGGTCTCCAGGTCGTCCTTGGTCAGTGGACGGTCACCGTTGGAGGTGACTGGAATGTTCAGGGCCGGCATGCCGATGATGGTCGTCTCGCCCGCAGTGGGAATAGGTTCTGTCATAATTGCCTATTCTACAGGCTTTGCATACTGGTAGTCCTGCATGCGTCGAACCTGGTCGATTTTGACACTATCGGACTGCTCCACGGAAACGGATGCATGGAATTGCACCTTGATCCGCGAGCCCACTCCCCCAGCGATCTGTATGGCGTTCTGCAGGCTGTCCGGATCCCCGATGGCCTTCACGACGTAGGGACTCTGCAACTTGGTGTGGTCGCACTGCAGGCCGGTTCGGGTATCCAACAGATAGGTATTGGTGACCACCCGGACATCGTTGAAGGATATGACCTCGGCCCCTGCATTGCGTAGCTCCTCGATCAGGTTGAACATGGTGGAGGCATCCACACGGTCGCTGTCCTCGGTGACCGTCACCACCACTCCCCTGCCCTGGGCCGGCAGCCGTCCGGACAGGATGCCGCTGCTCTGCTCGTTCTGCTGGGCGATGCGGGCGGCTTCCTTTTGCTTGTCGGCAGCGGACTTGATGGAGGTCAGCTGCTGGTTGAGCTGGCTCTTGCGCTCCTCCAGCTTGTCGACCTGGTTGCTGGTCTCGTCCAGCACCCGCACCAGTTCTTCCTCGGATAGGCTCTGGTAGGAGGACTGATTATTGCGCACCTGGACGGCGTACCCGAAGCCCAGCAGGGCGCACATAAGGGCCACCAGGACGCTGGTGACCAGCCTGACCCTGGTGGCGTTCGAGTTGAGCGTGCGTAGAGGCCGCCGGCGAACCACCGGGAAAGCTCCGGTCTGCGTATCGTCGGATGGAGCTCTGACCCGTCCAGGCCGTCTTGGCGGAATGCTCTTGGGCATCTGTTCATCGCGCTTCTTCCTGAAGGTGTGTCTCATATGCTCACCCCTTGAAAATGAAGCGCCGAATAGCGGAGACGTTGGAGAAGATGCGGATGCCCAGAACCACGATGACGGCTGTGGACAGCTGCGAGCCCACACCCAGCTGGTTGCCCAGGAAGACCAGAAGGGTGGCCGTGATTACATTGGAGATGAAGGAGACCACGAAGACCCGGTCCGAGAAGCTGCGCTCGAAGTATGAACGGACCGCGCCCATCAATGCATCAAGGGCGGCCACCACCATGATGGGCAGGTAGGGCTGCAGCACGATGGGAATGTCGGGCTTGAGGAAGATACCCGCAACCACGCCCAGGATCAGGCCGAGAATTGCCGACATGTCAATGACTCCTTCCGGCATATGACAGATTGGGCAGACCGACGGCATTCAGATTCAGACGCCGTTGCTTGCTCACATTGACGGTGATGTTCGCATTCTTCAGATCGTGCAGACGATTCTGCAGATCGCTGCGAGACATCAGATCAGAGAGAGCACTCTGGTCGCCTATGGCCTCAATCTTGTAGGGTGCCTCGATGGAGGCGGTCCCCACCAGGATGGTCTGACCGGCTGTGCGCACTGAAGTCTGTGTCCCTATTCTATTGCCGTTGATGGCAATAGCCTCGGCTCCCGCAGACCAAAGCTTGGTCAGAAACCACTGCAGGTCCTGGTCGGTGACCAGTTTAATCTTATCAGCATTGTCCCGGACATCCTTGGACGCAATAGGGTTGGCCAGGGTGATGACGATACCCTGGCCCTGCACCTTGCTGGTGCCGTTGGTCAAATCGTCTGCGATTTGCGTGCTGTTCTGGCCTTGGCCACCCACTTGACCCGAAAGCGTGTCGATATTGCCGTTGAGGTCCGAGATCTGCCCGTTAAGGTCGTTGGCACGCTTACTGACCGCCTCCACCTGGGATATCAGCTTTTCACGCACCTTCTGACGCGGGTCCCTGTGCAGTACCTGCACTATTCCCGTGCCAGCCAAGCCGACCAGCACGCAGATGACGAAGACCAGGATCCTGTTCACCCAGATGCTCAGCGGTGATCTGCGTTCGGCAGGCAACAGGCGGGCATCCTCGAACATGGGATCCATGGGACGGTTGGTCAGATCATCAATCAGCCTCAGGGACTCATCGGCCATGCGCCGCCGGATGGACTCCTGGGAGGGCTCAGAGCTCTCCTCATCCACATAGTGGCGTTCAAGGCCAGCACTGGAATGCGAAAAAGCCGCCCGCCGGTGAATAAGGGCACGGTCGGGCGGCACGGGGAAGGATTCAGGCGTCATCTGCGGTTCAGTCATGGTGGCGGTCCTGACGGTCCTGACGAAGCAACCCGATGCCTTGACGTGCGTAAATCAGCCCTGCCAGCCAGTAGAGCGCCACACCCCAGATGACAGCCGCAAGAGCCACCAGATGGAAGAAGCGGAAGAAGGTCGAGGTACCCACGTCTGCAAAAATCAGTGCAGGTATGGCCAGCATGAGCACAGCCGTCCCGGTCTTGCCCGCGAAGTGGACCGGCAGAGGACCATAGTCGTGCTGGGCCAATGCCAGAACCAGCAGGCCCATGAGCACATCCCGGGCCCCGACCAGGGCCAGAAGCCACCAGGGCAGAATGGAGGCGATGCTCAGAGCCAGGACGGAGCAGAGAATAAGCAGGCGATCGGCCACCGGGTCCAGAATCTGGCCCAGCTTGCTGACCTGGTTGAATCTGCGGGCAATAATCCCATCCACACCGTCTGACAAGGCCGAAATCAGCATGACCACCAGGGAAATGATCAGATGTCGGTTGGCCACCAGGTAGGCAATAAGGGGTATGGACAGGATACGAAGCAGGCTGATGATATTCGGTACGGTGAGAATCACCGACCTCGGCTCAGGGCTGTACCTGCTGCGTGAAATTCGATCGATCAGTGCCATCCGACTACATTCTAGAAGCTTGGAGGGCTGTTACAAGGATGGCGCGCGCACCAATCTCATAGAGTCTGTCCATCAGGTTGTTCACCTGGTCCCTGGGCACCATGGCCCTGACGGCCGCCCACTGCTTGTCGTGCAGGGAGGAGACCGTCGGCGACTCATAACCGGGCGTGATGCCTACAGCCATGGCAACGCGCTCGACCGGGATGTCGTAATCCATCAACACATAACGGCGGGCTGTCAGCACACCCTCCAGCCTGCGGGACATGACTGCCAGACGCTCATCATTCGGATCCAGGTGTGGCGATCTGATGAGAATCCCCTCGGATTCCAGGATGGGATCGCCGAAGACGCGGAGCCCGGCATTGCGCAAGGTGGTGCCGGTGGAGACCACATCAGCGATCAGGTCTGCCACACCGAGCTGGACTGAGGACTCCACTGCCCCATCCAGGTGGATCAATTCGGCCTTGAGTCCCTTGCCGGCCAGGTAATCACCAAGAAGCCGGTCGAAGGTGGTGGCGATCCGCTTGCCGTCCACATCCTGTAGATTCCTGATACTGCTGGATTCGGGAGCGGCGAACCTGAAGGTGGATGCGCCGAATCCCAGCTGGGTGACCTCGACAGCCCCGGTGCCCGAGTTCAGCAGAAGATCGCGCCCGGTGATGCCCAGATCGATGGTTCCCAGACCGACATAAACCGCTATGTCGTTGGGTCTTAAGTAAAAGAGCTGGATGCCGTTGTCAAGGTCATCGACCACCAGCTGCCGATCGTTGGAACGCAGACGATAGCCAGACTCTGACAGCAGCCTCCATGCGGGCTGGGACAACATGCCTTTATTGGGCACCGCGACCTTCAACACGGCAACCTCCTAATTGCGGAAGCGAATCTACAGCGGAATGGGATTGGGGGTCACAGGTACCTGTAGACATCCTCCAGGGTGATGCCCCGATCGATCATCATGACCTGGATGTGATACAGGAGCTGGCTCATCTCCTCAGCCGTCCGCTCCTTGCCCTCATACTCGGCGGCAATCCAGGTTTCCCCGGCCTCTTCATTTATTTTCTTGCCGATGAAATGCGTGCCCTTGTCCAGTTCGTCCACTGTCAAGGACCCTTCTGGGCGCTCCTTGGCCTTGGCCGTGAGCTCCTCAAACAACCCATCGAAGGTCTTCATCTGGCTATCTCCATTCTTCCTGCAAAACCTGTCAGTCCTTGTAGCTTACCTGCGCGGCCTGTCTGATCCGGTCAATGGCCTTGGCCGGGTCATCAGCGCCATAGACGGCGGAGCCCGCAACCAGAACATCGGCTCCAGCCTCTGCCACGATGGGAGCCGTAGTGGGGCTTACCCCGCCATCCACCTGGATGTGGGTCTTAAGACCACGGGCGGTGATCTGATCACGCAGGTGGCGGGTCTTGGGCATCTGATTGTCCAGGAACTTCTGGCCGCCGAAGCCTGGCTCCACGGTCATGACCAGAATCATGTCAAACTCATCGAGAATATCGAAGATGGGCTCCACTGGTTCGGCAGGGCGCACAGCCAGGCAGGCCTTGACCCCCATGTCGTGCAGCTGGCGGGCCAGACGGACCGGGGCATGGACGGCTCCGGTGTGGAAGGTGACTGAGGCGACACCCAGCTTGGCGAATTCGGGGGCCCAGCGGTCGGGGTCCTCAATCATCAGATGCACGTCCACCGGCAGATCGGTCACCTGGCAGATGCGCTCCACCACGGGCTCGCCAAGCGTCAGGTTGGGAACAAAATGATGATCCATCACATCCACGTGGACCATATCGGCATTGGCAATAGCCTTGAGATCCCGCTCCAAGTTGGCGAAATCGGCGGAAAGAATGCTGGGTGCTATCTGAATGCTCATGGAGATTATTCTATGTTGAACGGAAGACGGGCGGCACCGGTTTGTGGCTCAATTGCACAGGTCCCGACCCTCGGGCAACCGACCCCTGTCCTACTTGCTCCGGGCCTCGGATTCCTGACGTACCTCGAGCTCGGTGATGGTCCTCAGCTTTTCGGACAGCAGGGAGGTCGGCTTGCCCTTGCGCGCTATGAGTACGAAGGCCGCGGCCGCCAGGAAGAAGACAGTCATGGACACCCAGACATTGATCCTGACACCCAGGAATTCGTGGGCGAAGTCGATACGAAGGGCCTCGATCCAGGTGCGCCCCAAGGTGTACCACATGACATAGAGGGCGAAGAGGGACCCGGCCTTGAGGATGTTCACCGCCTTGTGGCCGATCCAGACCAGAAGGGCCGCGCCAATCAGGTTCCAGATCATCTCATACAGGAATGTGGGTTGGAAGAGGGTGCCGGTCGGGCAGGTGGCCCCGTCATAGCACTGTTCGCTGCTGCCGATGGCGGAACCTGCGGCATCGATCTTCAGTCCCCAAGGCAGTGTGGTGGGAGCTCCGTAGAGCTCCTGATTGAACCAGTTGCCCAGCCGCCCGATGGCCTGTGCCACCAGGAGGGCAGGAGCCACGCTGTCTGCCAGCAGGGCGGTCGGGTAATTCTTGTGGCGGCACCAGGCCCAGGCCGCCAGGGCTCCCAGGAGGACCGCACCCCAGATGCCCAGGCCTCCACGCCAGATGCGCAGAATGTCCGCTGGGTTGCCATCAGCCCCGAAATACCGCTCGGGTGTGGTGATGACGTGATAGAGCCTTGCGCCGACGATGCCGGCCGGTACCGCGCAGATGGCGATGTCCAGAATCTGATCGGTCCGGCCACCTTCCTTCTTCCAGCGTCTGGCCGTAATCCAGGCAGCCACGATGATGGCCAGAAGCATGGTCAGGGCATAGAACCTGATGGTGACCGGCCCCAGTTGGAAGCTGGATATTCCCGGCGATGGAATGTAGGCAAGCGTCATAAAGCCCCAATCTAGCCTCTGGGCCTTACAGCCCTACTCACTTCCTGGCCTGGGAGATGCCCCAACGCAGATCAGAGCAAACCTCAGCCAAGGCCTCCAGTGCCTTTCTGCGGTCCTTCCGCGGCCTGCCCTCGTCATCCAGAAGACAGTGAACCAGGGCCGATCCGACGATGACCCCGTCCGCGTATGCGCCGACCTGGGAGGCCTGCTGGGCGGTCGAAACCCCGATGCCCACGCACACATAAGGAGCGCCCGCATGCCTGACTCTCGCCACCAGGTTCTGGGCCGAGTTGGACATGCTGGTTCGCTCTCCGGTCACACCCATCCGGGATGTCGCGTAGACGAAGCCTCTGGCAGCTCGGGAGGTGAGCTGCAGACGTGCATCGGTGGAGTCGGGCGAGACCAGATAGACCCGGTCGAGGCCATAGCGGTCCGACTGCTCTATCCATTCCCCGGATTCGTCGACGATCAGATCCGGGGTGACCAGCCCGGATCCTCCGGCTTCGGCCATGCGTTGAGCAAAGTCCGCTACCCCATGGTGCAGAATCAGATTCCAGTAGCTCATGACCAGAGCCCTTGCACCGTCCGCCTGGACCTGTCGGACCGCATCGAAGACGCCTTCGACCTTGACACCATTGTCGATGGCGCACTTGCTGGCCGCCTGGATGACCGGGCCATCCATGACCGGGTCGCTGTAGGGCAGTCCGATCTCGACGATGTCGACCCCGTTTTTCACCATGACCCGCATGGCCTCCAGGGATGTGGGCACGTCGGGGAATCCATAGGGGAAGTAGCCGATGAAAGCGGGTCTGCCTTGCTGGCGGAGGGCCTGCAGCGTGGATGCCACCGGGCTGGCCGCAGAGCTGAACCCCTTGGGCTGGACGGGCTGGGCGGGGGCTTTCTGCCATTGCCATTGCTGGTTGACCATCAGCGGGCCTCCTCTTCTGTTTGACCGCTCTTTCCGTGCCCGGCCTGGGCTTCCAGAGCGCTGGCCTCCTGCTCGGACAGGTAACCGAACCGTCTGCCCGCCGTGGCCACATCCTTGTCGCCCCTGCCCGAGATGTTGATCAGAATGACAGGATTCCTGATTCCCTTGCGCAAAAGGTCGGCGGCCGCCTTGCTGGCTCCGGCCAAGGCGTGCGAGGACTCCAGGGCAGGGATGATGCCCTCGGTCCGGCAGAGGTCGCTGAAAGCCTGCATGGCCTCCTTGTCGGTCGCATAGTCGTACTTGACCCGGCCCATGTCGTGCAGCCAGGCGTGTTCAGGTCCCACGGAGGCGTAGTCCAGGCCAGCGGAGATGGAGTAGGTGTCCATGGTCTGGCCCTGGTCGTCCTCCAACAGATAGGACTTGGTTCCCTGGAAGACGCCGACCTGGCCTGTACCCGGCGACAGGCGAATGGCGTGCTCGCCCGACTCGGGCCCGTTCCCGCCGGCCTCGTAAGCGTAAAGGGAGACCCGGGGATCGTCCAGGAAGGTGTTCATGATGCCTATGGCGTTGGAGCCTCCACCGACGCAGGCGACAACCCCGTCAGGATGGTCGATGCCATATGCAGACAGTTGAGCGGAGGCCTCTTCGCCGATGATCTTCTGAAAGTCCCTGACGATGGTCGGGAAGGGGTGGGGGCCGGCCACCGTACCCAGCAGGTAGTGGGTGGACTCCACGTTGGTCACCCAGTCGCGCAGGGCCTCGTTGATGGCATCCTTGAGGATCCTGGTCCCGGTGGTCACCTCGACGACTTCAGCTCCCAACATTCGCATCCTGGCCACGTTCAGGGCCTGCCTGCGCGCGTCGATCTGCCCCATGTAGATCCGGCACTTGAAGCCCAGGAGGGCACAGACCGTAGCGGTTGCCACGCCGTGCTGCCCGGCGCCGGTCTCCGCTATGACACGGCTCTTGCCCATGCGCTTGACCAGGAGCCCTTGGCCCAGGGCATTGTTGATTTTATGGGCGCCCGTGTGGTTAAGGTCCTCCCTCTTCAGGAAGACCCTGACCTGGCCGCCGACCCGATCGCTGATCAGCTTGGCGAAGCGAGGAGCCGGGGTCAGGGCCGAAGGACGCCCCACATAGACCCGGTTGAGTCTGTTCAGCTCCTCGCTGAAGGCCGGATCAGCCTTGGCCTCCTTGTAGACACGCTCCAGCTCGTCAAGGGCGCCCACCAGGGCCTCGGGGACGAAACGTCCGCCATAGGGTCCGAAATAGGGACCGTCATGTGTCGAGAGGGGCCTGGCCTCGGCGGCCTTGAAGCGGTGACCGGCCTGGACCAGCAAGCGGACCGTACCCTCCTGGTCCTGGGAGGTGACCAGACCCTCCCCTATCAGGACCGCATCGGCCCCTGCCCGGGCGTACTGCTCCAGCTCGACCGTCCCGAACACTCCGGACTCGGCCACCTTGACCACGTCCTTGGGCAGGTTGGAAGCCAGCCGGGCATACTGGTCAACGTCAACGCTCAGGTCCTTCAGGTTCCGGGCGTTAATGCCGATTACCCTGGCACCGGCCGCTATGGCCCGCTCGATCTCCTGACGATCATGAGTCTCGACCAGGGCGGTCATGCCCAGGCTCCCGGCCAGGGCTAGCAGGTGCTTGAGGCGGGTATCATCCAAGGCCGCGACAATCAGCAGGATCATATCGGCGCCATTGGCCCTGGACTCCCAGACCTGGTAGTCGGAGACGATGAAATTCTTGTTAAGCACGGGAATGCCCACGGCCTGCCTGACCTGCCGCAGATCCTCCAAGGACCCCAGGAAGCGCCTGCCCTCGGTCAGGACGGATATGGCCGAGGCGCCCCCGTTGGCATACTGCCGGGCCAGAGCGGCGGGATTTTTGATGTCGGCAAGATACCCCTTGGAGGGCGAGGCGCGCTTGATCTCTGCGATGATCGGAATGCCGACGCTCTCTCTGAGCAGTCGGGCGGCATCCAGGGGTGTGCGCTTCATGCTCCTGACCTGTTGCTTGAGGCTTTCCAAGGGAATCTTCTGTACCCGGCCCCTAGCATCTTCCACGGCGCCGGCCACCAGTTCATCCAAGACGGTCATAGAGCCCTTCCCTCCAGTTTCCTGTGTATTCCCTGCCACAACCTTAGCGTCTTTCTGCACTGGATGGCCCTTCCTGGCTCTGCATTTCCGCCTGAGTGCGATTACCCTGTACCGCCGGAAGCGGTCCGCCGGCTTCGAAACACGACCTGGTCCCGGTATGGCAGGCGGCCCCCACCTGGTCCACTTCGATAAGCAGCGCGTCCCCGTCACAGTCGATGCTGACTGCCTTGACGTATTGGACATGCCCGGAGGTGTCCCCCTTGCGCCAGTATTCCTGCCTGGAGCGGGACCAGAATGTGACTCTTCCTGTTGTCAGGGTCCGTCTAAGGGCTTCCTCGTCCATGTAACCGACCATAAGAACCTGGCGGCTGTCATACTGCTGTACCACTGCGGCCACAAGTCCCTTGGCGTCCTTCTTGAGCCTGGCCGCTATGCTCGGGTCCAAACGTGCTTCCTGGTCCTTCGAAGACTGTGACATTGATCCTCGTTCTCCTTGATGATTCAGCTGATTGATTCAGCCGGTTTGTCCGACATATCCTTGTCGGTCGCTTTTTATGGTATTGGGTATGGTTTCCCGATTGCTGCCAATAGGACCTGCAAATGCCATGCAGCGCATGGTGCCGAAATTCTCTGCGGGATTGGTTCAGGCCTGCCATCGAACCGGATACCCGGCCGCATGGAGCGCCTGCTTGACGTCCTTGATGGACACCTGTCCAAAATGGAAGACGGAAGCCGCCAGGACCGCATCGGCCCCGGCCTTGACAGCGGGAGGAAAATCGGCGGCCTTGCCTGCCCCGCCGCTGGCGATGAGCGGAAGGGATACCGCCTTGCGCACGTCGGCGATCATCTCCAGATCGAATCCCTGACGGGTCCCGTCCGCATCCATGGAGTTGAGGAGGATCTCACCGGCTCCGAGTTCCTGGGCCTGCTTGACCCAGTCGATGGCATCGATGCCGGTGGACTGGTGTCCGCCCATGGTGGTCACCTCATATCCCGAGGTAATGCCCTGTGCATCGGATCGGCGGGCATCGACCGAGAGCACCAGAACCTGGCGACCGAAGCGGTGGGCGATGTCGCCGATGACCTGCGGGTTGGCAATGGCTGCTGTGTTGATGCCGACTTTGTCAGCCCCGGACCGCAGAAGAGTGTCGACATCCTGCGGGGTGCGCACGCCTCCGCCGACGGTCAGCGGGATGAAAATCTGGTCGGCGGTGCTTTTGACCAGGTCCACCATGGTGGCTCGCCCGCTGCCAGAAGCAGTCACATCCAAAAAGGTCAGTTCATCGGCTCCCTGTTGGTAGTAGGCGGAAGCCAGTTCGACCGGGTCACCCGCATCTCGCAGATTCTTGAAGTGGACGCCTTTGACCACACGACCCTGGTCGACATCAAGGCAGGGAATGACACGAACCGCTACCGTCATGCGACCTGCCTTCCTGCCTGAACCGAATTGTTTGAGTCACGACACTAGCCCCTGCAGTGTCGGAAGACTACCGTATGTCCACACTATGGCATGGCCACACTGCAAAAGGCCGAATCAGGCCTGAAGCTTGACGGCCTTGGCAGCCAGCTGACCACAGGCGCCGTCGATGTCCGATCCGCGGGTGTCCCTCATGGTCGCAGTGATGCCGGCCTTGTGAAGAATGTCCAGGAACCGCTGCTCATCCTCAGGCTTGGAGGCCGTCCAACGAGACCCTTCAATCGGATTCAGAGGTATGGGGTTGACATGCGCCCAGTCGTCCCCGTAGTGGTTGAGGCGCTTGGCCAGAAGGCGGGCATGCTCAGCCTGGTCGTTGATGCCACGCATCAGGGCGTACTCGATGCTGACCCGTCTGCCGCTGGCCAGGTAGTAGTCATGGGCTGCATCCAGAACCTGGGTGGTGTTGAAGCGCCTGTTCATGGGCACAAGCTCGTCGCGCAACTTGTCGCTAGGGGCATGGAGGGAGACGGCCAGACGGACCGGGATTCCCTCCTTGGTCAGCTTGCGGATGCCGGGGACCACGCCGACCGTGGACACAGTGATATTCCTGGCCGAGATGCCGAATCCCTTGGGTGGCAGGGCGCTGATCTGCCTGACTGCGGAAAGCACGGCCCGGTAGTTGCCCATGGGCTCGCCCATCCCCATGAAGACGATGTTGCTCAGACGACCCGGGCCGCCCGCCACCTGTCCGGACCTCATCATCTGGGAGGCGGTCCTGACCTGTTCCAGAATCTCTCCGGTCGACATGTTCCGGGTCAATCCGAGCTGACCTGTGGCGCAGAAGGGGCAACCCATACCGCAGCCGACCTGGCTGGAGATACAGAGGGTGGCCCTGGAGGGATAGCGCATGAGCACGGACTCGATCCTGGACCCGTCGAAGAGCTCCCAGAGGGTCTTGATGGTGGTCCCCTGATCCGCCTTCTGAACGGTGACCGGGGTTATCAGTTCAGGGAAGAAACGGTGTGCGGCCTCCTGGCGGTTGGCCGCGGGGAAGTCCGTGAAATCGTCCGGGTTGGTGGACAGATGGTTGAAGTAATGGTTGGCCAGCTGCGAGACACGGAATTTCGGCAGGCCCAGTTGGGCGCAGACCTCCTGCCGCTCCTGCTGGTCCATGTCCGTAAAGTGGCGCGGCGGCTTGCCTCGCCGGGCATGGTCGGCAGCCAGAACGTCCCTGAAGGCCCCATCCTTGCCTCCTGGGGTGATGCCTGTTTCAGGCTCGGCACCGGTCATATCGACATCTGTCATACCTCTACCTCATCCTGTATCAGCCAACCGACAGCCCCTCTGGGCATTGGGCCATCAATTCCGGTCACAGGCCAGTGACCAAAAGGACCAGTGTGATGAATGGTGCGGACATGAGGATGGAATCAACCCTGTCCAGCACCCCGCCATGGCCCTTGAGCAGGTGGCCCATGTCCTTGATCCCCAGGTCGCGTTTGATCAAGGATGCACTCAGGTCGCCCAGGGTGCCTGTGGCTCCGACCATGATGCCCATGAGCAGGGCGATCCACCAGATCCGTCCCCAATCCGCCATGGGATAGGTGGCCGCGAAGATGACCAAAGCGCCAACCAGGCAGCAGAGCATGGAGCCTGCCAGTCCTTCCAGCGACTTGCCGGGCGAGATGCGGGGCGCGATCTTGTGCCTGCCAAAGAGCGAGCCGAAGAGTAGTCCACCGATGTCGCTCAAGGCGGGCAGGAAAATCACCATGAAGGCATGTGCGGCAGGGTGCCCGCCGAAAGTGGTGGGCAGGGTTATCAGACAGGCCAGGAGGGTGATGTAGACAACAGTCAGGAGGGTGACACCCACATTGGCCAGGCTGCTTGACCGAACCTCCCCATCTGCGGTGCCGTAGGAGGCGTCGGCCATGGTCTGCGCATCCTTGCCCGACAGCTTGGCGTTTACCGCCTTGAGCAGACGGCCACCCAGGCGATGATTGCGGGTGGCAGAAAGGGCTCCGACCAAGGCAGTGACCAGAACACCTGCAGTCATGACCGCAACATGGTCCGGCGCGTAGAAGGAGGCCAGCATGGTGGCCGCCGAGCAGATCCAGAGCTCGACAACCGGTATATGCAGCCCAGCCGTGGCAAAGTCCACCCTGAGCTCCCAGAGCCCCAGGGTCATGAAAATCACGATCAGGTAGATGAATGCGTCGATGCGCACCAGGATGCAGGCCAGGATGATGACCACCAGAAGCGCGCCGGTAGCCACCGCCTGTGGCATGTTGCGCCCGGTTCGCCTGTTCAGAGTTGCGACGGCATCCTGACCGGCCTTCTCGGCGGAGCTTTCCTTGGTACTCATGAAGTGTGGACCCTCCCCAAGCGGATCAGACCTCGAGGATCTCCTTCTCCTTGGCATCCAGGAGCTGGTCGATCATATCGTTCTTCTGCTTGGTGACGGTCTCCAGCTCCTTCTGCAGCCGGTTGCCTTCATCCTCGCCCAGGTCGCCATCCTTGACCTTGGCCTCCAGGTCCTCCTTGACCTTGCGTCGGATGTTGCGGACGGCCACCTTGCCCTCCTCGGCCTTGTTCTTGGCCAGCTTGACGTAGTCCCGACGGCGCTCCTCGGTCAGTTCGGGCATGGTGACCCTGATGACGTTGCCGTCACGGCTGGGGTTGACGCCCAGGTCGGAGTCGCGGATGGCCTTCTCGACCGCTCCCGCCTGGGAGGGGTCGAAGGGGGTGACTGCCAGGGTGCGGGGCTCCGGCACGCCAATGGATGCCAACGACTTGATGGGCGTGGGAGTGCCGTAGTACTCCACCATGATGTCGTTGAGGAAGGAGGGATTGGCACGCCCGGTCCTGATTCCCGAGAAGTTCTCCTTGGTCGCCTCGATGCTCTTGTCCATCTGCCTTCCGGCCTGGTCCACCACTGTGGTCATGATCTGCTCCTTGCTGTATGGACCATCCGCCTGTGCGCGCGAGGTCCGTCATTCTTATACTCTACGGCCAGGGGGCCACGGGGCCAAGCGGCACGGGGTGTGCCAGCATCCGGCTACAGGGTACGATCAGGACCACCGTGGACCAGGGTGCCCAGACGCTGGCCTTTGAGTGCTCCGGTCACGTTGCCTTCGCCTTCAAGCCCGAAGACACGGATGGGCATGTCATTGTCCCGGGCCATGGACAGCGCCGCTGCATCCATGACGGCCAGGTTGTCCACCAGGGCCCGCTGGTAACTCAGATTGGTGAACATGCGCGCAGAAGCCTGCTTGTGCGGATCGGCCGTGTATACACCGTCCACCCCGTTCTTGCCCATGAGAACCTCGACGCAGTGGATCTCCAGGGCCCGCTGAATTGAGACGGTGTCGGTGGAAAAGTAGGGCATGCCTGATCCGGCGCCGAAGATGACCACGCGCCCCTTCTCCAGGTGACGGATGGCCTTGAGAGGAATATAAGGTTCGGCCACCTGGCCCATGGTGATGGCTGTCTGCACCCTGGTGGCCTGACCGTCCTGCTCCAGGAAGTCCTGCAAGGCCAGGCAGTTCATGACTGTG
Organism: Bifidobacterium sp. W8114; assembly: GCF_016101165.1. Classification (NCBI taxonomy): domain Bacteria; kingdom Bacillati; phylum Actinomycetota; class Actinomycetes; order Bifidobacteriales; family Bifidobacteriaceae; genus Bifidobacterium; species Bifidobacterium sp. W8114. The sequence continues at coordinate 644,770 of NZ_JACFRA010000001.1, forward strand.
CCCAGCATGCCCATGTAGTCGCCGCGCGAGCGTTCAATGCCGGCCTGGCTGAGCTCTGCTCCACGGAAGAAGTTGCCGCCGCCCACCACGATGGCCACCTGAACGCCGCTCTGTACCGCCTGGACGATCTCCTTGGCCACACGCTTGACCACCTGCACGTCGATGCCGACCTCGCCTCCCCCGAAGGCCTCTCCGGAGAGCTTGAGCAGCACACGACGAGGCGATGCTGGGTTTTGCGCTGAATCGGATCCGGTCATAAAAGCCCTTTCTCCAGACATGATGACGGGGCGGAATACGCCGCTAACAGGGTATCCGGGCTGGGCGACAACCCCTTCCCGAATAGGCGAAGGAAAGAGACTCAGGCGATCGGCCTGGGAGGAAAGAAGGGGAGCGGCCACGAAAGCCGCTCCCCTACCATCAATGCCAATCGTCTGCCTATTCCTCAGGTGGGATCAGGCGTGACGACAACGGGCATTTCTGGGCTGCCAACTACTCCTCGTCGCCCTTGCCGACCTCAAGACGGGCGAAGGCCAGAGCCTTGCCGCCAGCCTGCTTGAAGAGGTCACCGATGGTCTTGGATGTGTCCTTGACGTACTGCTGCTCCAGCAGGACGGTCTCCTTGAAGAAGGCGTTCAGACGCCCCTCGACGATCTTGGGAATGATCTTCTCGGGCTTGCCTTCAGCCTGGGACTTCTCGGTGGCCACGCGACGCTCGGACTCCACCACGTCGGCCGGCACATCCTCGCGGCTGAGCCACTTGGGGCTCATGGCGGAGATCTGGAGGGCCACCTCATGAGCGACCTGGGCGCCGGCCTCATCAGTGGCGATCATGGCCACGATGGATGGGGGCATCTCCACGGACTTGCGGTGTGCGTAGATCTCCACACGGGGACCTTCGACCCGGGCCACCTGGCCGACCTTGACGTGCTCATGGAAGAGCGCGCCGGCCTCCTCAACGGTCTCCTTGACGGTGCCGGACTTGGATGGGGCGGCATCGACCTGCTCGGCGTTGGAGGCATCAGCCTTGGCCACGTCGTCGATGACCTCCTGGCCGAACTCGACGAACTGAGGGGTCTTGGCCACGAAGTCGGTCTCGGAGTTGAGCTCGACGGCATAGCCGATCTGGCCCTGTCCACCCTCGACGACGGTGGAGGCGATCAGGCCCTCCTGAGCCTTGCGGCCCTCACGGGCGCCTGCGGCCTGGATGCCGGTGGCGCGGATGATCTCCTTGGCGCGGGCCATGTCGCCCTCGGCCTCGGTCAGGGCCTTCTTGACGTCCATCATGCCGGCGCCGGTCTGATCACGTAGCTCCTTGATCAGTGCAGCGGTGATTTTTGCCATGAAACTCTCCTATCTAGACGCCAGATTTCAGGCGGCCTGATTGGCAGCGGGGGTCTCCTGCTGCTCTTGCGCAGGCTGCTCGGCCTGGGGAGCCTGGGCGGTCTCCTGGGCCTGCTCCTGCGGCTGTCCATCCTTGTTCTCCAGCAGGTTCTTCTCCCACTCGGCCATGGGCTGGTCGGAGGCCTCCTCGGTCTTGGCGGCCTTGCCGGAGCGCTCCAGCAGACCGTCGGCCACGGCATCGGCCATCAGCCTGGTCAGCAGCTCGACGCCGCGAATGGCATCGTCGTTGGCGGGAATAGGGTAGGTGACGAGCTCGGGATCCGTGTTGGTGTCCACCAGGGCAACGACCGGGATACCCAGCTTGTTGGCCTCGGAGACGGCCAGGGCCTCCTTGTTGATGTCGACCACGAACAGGGCCGAAGGGGTACGGCTCATGTTGCGGATGCCGCCCAGCTGACGCTCCAGCTTGTCCTTCTCGCGACGCAGGAGCAGGAGCTCCTTCTTGGTCAGCCCCGAGCCGTGCACGTCGTCGAAGTCCATCTCCTCCAGCTCCTTCAAGCGGCCGACCCGCTTGGTCACGGTCTGGAAGTTGGTCAGCATGCCGCCCAGCCAGCGCTCGGAGACGTAGGGCATGTTCACCCGGGTGGCCTGTGCCTTGATGGCCTCCTGGGCCTGCTTTTTGGTCCCCACGAAGAGCACGGTGCCGTTGTGGGCCACGGTCTGCTTGATGAAGTCATAGGCCTGGTCGATCAGACCGAGCGACTTGAAGAGGTTGATGATGTGGATGCCGTTGCGCTCCATCAGGATGTACTGCTTCATCTTGGGGTTCCAACGACGGGTCTGGTGTCCGAAGTGGACGCCGGCCTTCAGCATTTCGCTCATGGTGATCTGTGCCATGTCCGTACCTTTCATTGTCGGTTATTGCCTGGCCATGTGCACCTGCGTGCAACTCCGGGGAGCCGACCGACACAGGACGTCGCGGACATGGCGCGAATTTGCGGCGTGTGTTCGGGAATACTCTTGGCGCGCCTGCCCACCCGTGACAGCGGACCTGCGCATTGACACGCCGGATTATTATGATACCCGAGGCCAATGACCTCGGGTACCGTGTTCGCCCTCTGCCTACCTGGCTGATCTCAGCTGCTGCATGGCCTTGCGGCGGACATCGCTCTCCAGCCGATCCACATAGACATGGCCGTCCAGGTGATCGCACTCGTGCTGAATCATCCGACCCATGATGCCATGGCCTTCCAGAGTCACCGTCTTGCCGTCCAGGTCGATCCCGTGGGCTCGGGCGTAGTCGGCCCGCCTTGTCGGATACCAAAGGTTGGGCAGGGAAAGGCACCCCTCCTCGCCATACTGTTCGCCGGAGGTCTTGTCGATGACCGGATTGATGATGTAGCCCACCTTGCCGCCGATGTTGTACGAGAAAACACGCAGGCCCACGCCTATTTGATTGGCCGACAGGCCGGCCCTGCCAGGGTCGTCGACGGTGTCGACCAGGTCACGGACCAGACTGCGCACAGCCGGGGTGATGCTGGTCACAGGATCGCAGGGGGTGCGCAAAACCGGATCGGGAACCACTCTGATTGTACGAATCGCCACTGCTTACTCCTCGTTATCCCGGCCGTCGCGGCCGTCCTTCTCGTCCTCCGGGGCTGCTTCCTCCTCTTGGCGGCCATCCCGCTTGCGTCCGGTCATGCTGGCCAGGGAATCGCTCATGGTGGTCCGTGCCCTGCTGACGATGTCGTTCTCCTTGGCGGCCGGCTTGGCTGGCGTCCTGGGCGCATAGAGGACCTTGTCCACAAGTTCGGCATACTGGCGGAGCACCTCGGGGCGCACCACCTTCAGGCTGGGGGTCAGGGTACCGTCCTCCTGGCTGAAGTCCTTGTCCAGCACCAGGAACTTGCGCACTGACTCGGCCCGCGAGACATTGCAGTTGGCCTTGTCCACATACTGCTGGATGAAGGCATGGATGGCCTCGTTATGACTGGCCTGCTCCATGCTCATGTCAGCGTCCAGACCCTGGGAGGTCAGCCAGGACTTCAACATGCCGGCATCCAGGGTGACCAGGGCGCCCACGAACGGCCTGCCGTCGCCCACGACAACGGCCTGGGAGACTATCGGGCAGGTGCTGATGACATCCTCCAAAGGCGCCGGGCTGACGTTCTTGCCGCCGGCGGTGATGATGACGTCCTTCTTGCGGCCGGTGATGAAGACGAAGCCCTGGTCGTCGATCTGGGCCAGATCTCCGGTGTGCAGCCAGCCGTCTTTATCGAGAACGGTGGCATCCAGCTCAGGTTGATGGTAATAGCCCATAAAAACGCTGGGGCCCTTGACCAGAAGCTCGTCATCGTCGCTCAACCTGACCGTGATGCCCGAGCCTGGGCGGCCGACCGACCCCACCTCGTTGGCATCCTCGAAGTTGACGATGCATGGGGCCGCCGTCTCGGTCATCCCATAGCCCTGGATGAAGGTGATCCCGTCGATTCCGTTGAAGAAGTGGGCCAGGTCGGCATTCATGGGCGCGCCGCCGCAGGCCAGGTAGCTCAGGTTGGAGCCCAGGGCGGACTCGATCGTGTTGCCGACGGTCTTGGTATAGAAGGCGTGGGCCAGGCGGGTCAGAGGCGAATGGCCACGCCCTTCCTGCTCGTCCTTGGACCACTTGACGAAATGCCTGGTGGCCTTGGCGAAGACCTTGCCGGCCATGCCGGTACCGGCCTTCTGCGAGGCGGCGTTATAGACCTTCTCGAATACACGGGGCACGCCCAACAGATAGGTGGGACGGAAGGTGCGCAGATCGGTCAGCAGGTGCTTGGCATTGGAAACATACCCGACCACGCCCTGGGCGCCGATGGCCACGTACTGGATGTAGCGGGCAAAGCAGTGGGCCAGGGGCAGGAAGAGCATCAGGCGGGAGGGCGCTGCCAGCATGTGGTAGAGCACGTCCCAGCCCACGAAGACGATATGGACGAAGTTCCGGTTGGAGAGCATGGCGCCCTTGGGCTCCCCGGTGGAGCCCGAAGTGTAGACGATGGTGGCCAGGTCGTCAGCCTTGACCTGGGCGATGGCCCCATCCAGGCGCTCGTCGTCGATCCCCTGGCCGAATTCGCTGACTGCGTTCAGGCCCCCTGCTTCGAAGTTGAAGACATACTTGAGCTTTGGCGATGACCCCCGGACCTGCTCCAGAATCTGCGCATGCTCCGAATCTCCGGCGAAAGCCAGGACACAGTCCACGTCCTGGACGATCTTCTGTGCCTGGCTGGGCGAGTCGGTCTCATAGATGGGCACCGAAACCGCTCCGATGGCGGCACAGGCGAAGTCCGTGACCCCCCAGTCATAGCTGGTGGAGGCGTAGATGACTACGGTGCTGCCTTTTTCCACACCCAGGGCCATCATGCCCTTGGCCACAGCCCGAACCCGTGCGGACATCTGCCCGGCCTTGACATCGTGCCAGTTTCTGGTCATGGGATCCTGCCACTGGGCAACCAGCTCCTCAGGATCGCGGGCGGTGCGTTTTGCCAGGAGCGAATAGATGGTGTCCTTGTCCGTCGTCGGGTGTTGAAGCTCGACCGTATATTCACGCAACATACCCACCATCATATGGGCGACCCCGCCAAAGCCGCCGCCTAGCCCATGTCGAAGCGCACACAGACCCAGCGCGAACCGCTTCTTGCAACGATCAGGTTGGTCAGCACAGTACGCTCGCCGACCAGGAATCCGATGGTGGTTTCGTACCGGTCACGGTCCACACAGTAGAGCTCGACCAGTTTAGGAATCAGCGGCAGGTAGGCCATACCGACATGATCCGCCGTGCGGACCATACCCAGATGTTGATCACGCATCAGTCTGGCCAGTACAGCCAGCCGTTCCATGCAAACGCGGTTGAGCACACGGTCCAGGCTCTTCATCGGCAGGCGGCCCCGCAACACATCGAAGACCCTGGATGCCAGCGCACACAGATTGACAAGAATTCGCTTCAAATCCCCCGACAGACCCTTATGACCAGCAGCATCCGCCGGCCGAACGAAGTTGACGGTTCGCACTGTCAAATTGATGTTTCCAAGACCCAGCGGCACCTGCATACAGGTAGACGGCCACCAGCCGCCAAACCCCTGCCCTGTCGAATCCTCGATTGTCCGATCCCGATCCCAAGTCGGCGTCAGATCCATATACTCCGTCATACTTCTCACCTCGCACTTCTATGTGCTTGTTCCCCCTCCCATGCCGGCGAGGTGCACTGGGCAAACGACGCAACGACAACGATTACGTCCAGAGTATGAATGCGCTGAGGCATTGTAAAGGCCGGTTCGGGAATGTGGTCAACCTGAACCGGCCTTGATGCGGATTGTGGATAAATGGACTGTGAATGCCCTGTCTTGTTTAGCAGCGAGGAGCAGGAGTCACTGCCACACGGCACTTCTGGAAGTTCTTGACATCCACGTAGCCGGTGGAAGCCATGGCCCGGCGCAGGGCCCCAATCAGATTCAGACTGCCATCGGTGCGATCGCTGGGGCCGAAGAGTATGCGCTCAAGGCTTCCAACCTGGCCGACCTGGACCCTGCGACCCCTGGGCAGATCAGGATGATGGGCCTCGGCCCCCCAGTGCATGCCCTGGCCGGGAGCCTCTGTGGCCTTTGCCAGTGGCGTACCCAGCATGACAGCGTCGGCCCCCATGGCCAAGGCCTTGACAAAGGAACCCGAGGTGCCGGTCTCACCGTCGGCGATGACCTGAACGTAGCGTCCACCGGACTCGTCCAGGTAGTCACGACGCGCCTCGGCCACATCCGAGATGGCCGTGGCCATGGGGGCCTGAATTCCGATGGTGGCGGAGTCGGTAGAGGATGCTCCCCCGCCGAACCCGACCAGCACCCCGGCGGCCCCCGTGCGCATCAGATGCAGGGCGGCCTGGTAGGTGGCGGCCCCGCCAACGATGACCGGAACGTCCAAGTCGTAGATGAACTTCTTCAAATCCAGGGGCTCATGTCTGGTGGAGACATGCTCAGCCGACACCGCCGTGCCGCGGATCACAAAGAGATCCACACCTGCATCGACCACCGTGGTGTAGAACTCCTGCGTACGCTGAGGGGAAAGGGCTCCAGCCACCGTGACACCGGCCTTGCGAATCTCCTGCAGACGGCGGGTGATCAACTCCGCCTTGACCGGCTCCCGGTAGGCCTCCTGAATGACCGCAGTGGCCTGCTCCGGCGAGGCATTGGCTATCCGATCCAGCTGCGGACGCGGATCCTCGTATCGGGTCCACAGTCCCTCCAAATCCAGCACACCCAAACCGCCTAACCGTCCTAGGGCGATGGCCGTCTCGGGGCTGGTCACCGAGTCCATGGGCGCTGCCAGTAGGGGCAGGTCGAACTCGTAGGCATCCACCTGCCAGGCCGTGGAGACATCCTGGGGATCCCTGGTCCTTCTTGATGGGAGTATGGAGACATCATCGAGCGTGTAGGCCACCGTGGCCTTTTTGCCGAGGCCGATTTCGATTTCCTGTGTCATGTCTGCCAGCCTAGCGCCTCATGATGACGCTCTGGCGTGCTACGAGCGGGTTACGAGCATAGGAACAGAGGGTAACAAACTTGGGATAGAACTGTTCGCGAGCGCAACTGCGGCACCGGGGCAGGATCGGGCCCCGACCCGCCGACCGATAGGAGGCCGCCATGGAGAAAGTCACCGTGAAGGGACGCATCGTCGAGCTCGACGGTGACGAGATGACCCGGGTCATCTGGAAAATGATCAAGGAACGGCTGATTCTGCCCTATCTGGACGTGGACCTGGACTATTACGACCTGGGCATCCGCAACAGGGACGCCACCGACGACAAGGTCACCGTACAGGCGGCCCAAGCCATACAGCGCGAGCATGTGGGTGTCAAGTGCGCCACTATTACCCCTGACGAGGCCCGGGTGAAGGAATTCGGTCTTAAGCGCATGTGGAAGTCGCCCAACGGCACCATCCGCAACATTCTTGGAGGAACCATCTTCCGCGAGCCCATCGTCATCGATAACATCCCCCGACTGGTTCCAGGATGGTCCAAGCCCATTGTGGTGGCCCGCCACGCCTTCGGTGACCAATACCAGGCCACTGATTTCACCGTTCCCAAGCCTGGAAAGCTGAGTGTCGTCTTTACTCCTGAGGACGGGAGCGACCCGGTGACCCGAGAGGTGACCACCTACCCAGGACCAGGCGTGGCCCAGGTTCAGTTCAACCTCGACGACTCCATCCGCGACTTCGCCCGATCATGCTTCAACTATGCCCTGCAGAGGCACTATCCGGTCTACCTAAGCACCAAGAACACCATCCTCAAGGCCTACGACGGACGGTTCAAGGATATTTTCGCCCAGGTCTACGAGCAGGAGTACCAGGGTCGGTTCGAGGAAGAGGGGCTGACCTACCAGCATCGTCTGATTGACGATATGGTGGCCTCCTCGCTCAAGTGGCAGGGCGGCTATGTCTGGGCCTGCAAGAACTACGATGGCGATGTCCAGTCCGATGCAATAGCTCAAGGGTTCGGTTCCCTTGGCCTCATGACCTCCATGCTGATGACGGCAGACGGGCAGACGGTAGAGGCCGAGGCCGCCCATGGGACCGTGACCAGGCATTACCGGCGCTGGCTCAAGGGCGAGACCACCTCCACCAACCCGGTCGCATCTATTTTCGCCTGGACCGGCGGACTCAAGCAGCGGGCACGGCTGGATGGCACGCCCAAGGTAGCCCGGTTCGCACAAACTTTGGAGTCTGTGGTCATCGAGACCGTGCGCTCCGGCCGTATGACCAAGGACCTGGCCAGCCTGGTTGGTCCCGATCAGCCCTGGCTGGACACCGAAGGGTTCATGGATGCCCTGGACCAAGCCCTTGCCGAGCGTATGGCTTCAGCTGCTGCCAAGGCAGACTAGCAGAACAAGACAAGACATCATCGCCTTCCATTACAGGCGGTCATTCTGCTCAGATCAGCCTTGACCGTCTGCCCCTTGGCGAGAACCTTGTGCGCAAAAGCAAGGAAGTTCTGTACGCTCCTGACCGAGAGCCAATACAATGGTTGGTCGGGACCCGACCGGAGTCGGGCTCTGTCGGAACGAAGGAGCGAATGTGAAGAAGACCGGCTTTGCACGGCATTTGTCCGGCTTGCTGGCTTTACTGGCGTGCCTGGTCATGGTGGCATCGACTGGTGCCTGCGGTCCGGCACTGGGCAAGGGGGAACCGTCCCCGAGCGCCCCGCAGAGTCAGGCGACCTCCACGGCAGCTGCAGAGGTACCTGGTCAGGTAGCCATTTTCACACCTTCTGACGGCATCACCCTCTCCCAGCACACACCCATCAACAAGTGGGCCGCCCTGGTTCCTGAGATCAAGGCGGCACTGACCAAGGAGCATCTTTCCGGAAAGCGCATCGATACCTATACCAGCGGGAATCTGGAGGATCAAAGCAAGGAACTGCAGGATTACGTGGTCAACCGCCTCTCGGAGCGCAAGGCCGGGAAGACCTCAGCGCCGACCACGCTGGTGGTAGCGCCCATGACCTCGCCGGACTCCATTACCCGCCAGTATGGCGACTATATCAGCAAATCACTGGATGCCGATGCCAAAGACAAGGCGCGCACACGTCTGGTTTCGTCTCTGCGTCTGGCCACCGGAGCAGGCATGCATGTGGTGCTCCTGGCCAACCAGGTACCGGGCATTCAGCCGGATCTGTTCGTACAGTTGTCTGATGCACGGGCCATTGGTCAAATGCAGGCGGACAAGCTGGCCAGCAAGCTGGAGCTGAACAAGGCCAGCAAGGACAACCCCTGCCGCATCGAGATTCTGCTGCCGAACCGCCCGGCCGATGCATCCTCTGATGAGTCCTCTGATGACACGGACACTGAAGCCGGCCAGGCTGAACGGGACAAGCAAGAGGAGCAGAATTCCTTTCCTGCCCAGGCCTTTGCCGGAATCTGGCAGGTGCTGGGGCCATACTTCAAGGATGGGAGGGCTATCAGCCCCTCGGGACTCCTGAAGGCAGACAGCACCGAGCAGGACTGGCAGGCGGTCGCCTTCGACCCAGGCAAGGATGCTTCGGCTACCGGCAAAGAGCTGGCGACCCGCCTGGCCATGAACGATGGCTCAAAGACCCATACCGAGGTGGACGGCATTTTGGCTATGAACGATTTCATCGTTTCCGGGGTGGTCTCAGAGCTTGGTGATCTTGGATATAGGGGTTCATCAGCGGATGTCAACCCGGAGATCTCCATATCCGGCATCGTGGGATCAATGGCCGGCCGCAAGGATCTGCATCGGCAGCGCGTGCCTAAACCCGCCCAGAGCCCTACAACCCAAAATCAAACAGGGTCGGAGGCGAACCCTTCACAGCAGGTCCCGGGCAAGACCCAGGGATCCACGCACCCGGACGACCGCGCCGCCTGGCCAATCATCAGCGGATATGGTGCCTACGTGGATAACATCCCACAAATCGTTGACGGACGACAGTGGATGACTGGGCTGGAGGACAGGCTGGGGCTTGCGGCTGATATTGCCAAGGCCTGCGTCGGCCTCAACAGCCAGGGCAAGGTGCCGGCCATGGATACGATCCAGACCGTCAACCAGGACGGGAAGCAACTGCGCCGCCTGTCAAGACCCTTGGTTGCGGTTTCGGCCTCCAACCTCAAGGCGGCGCTGATTGATACAGACTACATCAAGCCGGCCGACGCGGGCCTTTGAGCATAGATCTCCTGCTCGATTCGGTCCTCATACCGCTTGAGAACCTCCTGACGGCGGGGCTTGTATGAGGCGGTGAGCAGACCGTTTTCACGAGTGAAGTCCTGGTCCAGAATCAGATAGCGGCGGATGCCTTCAGCCCGGGATACCTGGCTGTTGGCCGCGTCCACTGCATGGTCGACCTCAGTGCGGATGATGGGGTTCTCCCCGGCCGAAGCAATATCTTCCAGGGGTTCAGCACCCTGATCGCTCAGCCAGCGGTCGACTTCCTCGGGATTGAGGGTAATCAGGGCCGAGATGAATGGTCTGCGGTCCCCGATGACCATGCAGTGGCTGATGATGGGCGAACGTTCAACGGCTGTTTCCAGCAGCGAGGGCGAGATGTTCTTACCTCCTGCAGTGATGATGATCTCCTTGCGTCGACCGGTCAACCGAACGAACCCGTCCTCGTCCAGACTGCCCAGATCGCCGGTCAGCAGCCAGCCGTCGCGAATCTGCCTCGTGGTGATTTCCGGATGGTTGTGATACCCCATGCAGACATCGGGGCCTTTGACGCACAGCTGGCCCTCCTGGTCGATGCCCACGGTGATGCCGGGCATGGGCAGGCCGATGGTGCCCAGCCGATAGCCCTTGGTGGGGTTGACCGTCACCGGGCCCATGGTCTCGGTCATGCCATAGCCCTCCAGAAGAGGCAGGCCGATGCCATTGAAGAAGTCCGCAATGTCCCTGTCAAGCGGAGCTCCGCCCGAAATGGCATACTTGACCCGGCCGCCCAAGGCCTCCAGGATGGGGTCGTAGACGGTACCTGTGTACATGAGGTGCTTGGTCCTCAGCGACATGGGAACCCGGCTTCCGGTCTGCTGGTGACGGGACCACTGCCTGGCCACTCCTGCAGCATCCAGGAAAATCCTGCCCCTGGCACCTGTTCCGGCCCGCTGGGAGGCGGCGTTGTAGATTTTCTCGAAGATTCGCGGCACAGCCAGGATGAAGGTGGGCTTGAAGGTCTGCATGTCCTGCAGCAGATTGCGGATGGACCCGGTAAGCCCCAGGGTGAGATCCGTGGCGATGGCGAAGAACTGCAGACAGCGGGCAAAGGCGTGGGCCAGAGGCAGACAGAGCAGAAGCCGCCTGCCCTCGCCCAGGCAGATGTCAGGAACCGCCTGGGCACCTGAACGCACAGTGAAGATGATGTTGCTGTGGCTGAGCTCTATGCCCTTGGGCTTGCCCGTAGAGCCTGAAGTGTAGACGATGGTGGCCAGGTCGGAACCTTGCACCGAGTCGGCCCGGGCCTGGAAGTCCGCCTGGTCCACCGTCCGTCCATAGGCGGTCATGGTGGTCAGCGCTCCCCTGGTGATCACATACAGGTCGTTCAGATAGGCGCACTGGGAACGAACCGCGTCCACCCGGGCCCTCATGTCGTCATCCTCCAGAAAGGCCAAGCCCACATGGGAGTCGTTGAAGATACGCCGGATCTGGTCGGGAGAGTCCGTCTCGTAGACCGGCACCGTCACCGCTCCGATGGCCAGGATGGCCATGTCCAAGGCAGTCCACTCCCAGCGGGTGTGCGAGACGATGGCCACCGAGTCCCCCCGACCTATCCCCCGGGCCATAAGCCCCTTGGCCAATGCGACGACACGGTCGCGGAACTCACGGGCCGTGATGGTGCTCCACTCACGTCCGCTACGGTACTCGAGCAAGGGATCGTCGCCCAGGCGCTCCACCCTGTCCTCAAGCAGTGAGAAGACGCTTGCATCAGCATCTATTGGCTCCTCAAGCGGACGCGTGAATTCTTGCTGCATGTTCTGCATGACCACTCCCTGCTGAAACGGCGTTATGTTTAACGATTCTAACCGCTCCCCCGGGCTGGCGATATACCCGATCTGCAGACGCGCGCGTCATCTGAACGACCCTGGCACTTCTATAAAGGTTTGAGACGAATCCGATGATTTCCGACTTTAGCGCCTGGATCCAGGTACAGGCCTTGATCGTCTTTCAGTCCCCAGTGCAGACACTCCTGGGCACAGTGGTCAGAGACTCCCTCTACCTTTCCCCAGACTGTGCCGGCCTGAAGTCGGGTTCCCACCGGCAAAGAGCTCTGCGCAGGCTCGTAAGTGGAGACCAGGTTTCCGTGACGAATGGAGACCACATCCTTGCCTCCCACGGAACCTGCAAAGACGATGACGCCATCTGCCGGAGCACGGATATCACTGCCTTGCCCCGCCGCCAAATCTATCCCGCGATGCCCGCTCAGCCATGGACGATCAGGAGGATCAAATAGACGCATGGCCTGAGGGACAGCCTTACCTCCAGGCTTTGGTTCAAGGGGCCACAGCCAGCCCCGGCGGCAGGCTGTGGTCGATGAGGTAAGTCGACCGTTCTGCGCCGGAGCTGCAGCCGAAGGCAGGGTCGGCGCAGGCTGAGCCGTGACGGTCACTGTGGGCCCTGCAGCCGACAGGCCCAGGGCCAGCATCAGCACCAGCAGCGTCCCGGGAAACCAAGGGGGGCGGCAGCCGGAAGGCATGTTGGGCATCCGGCCGGTAACCCGCCTGATGCCCTTGTTCTTATGGTCACGCGCAGAGGCCATGGTCGCACCTTCATTCCGTCATCGTGGATGCCCGATTGAGCGTCCATCATCATGATGGATCGGGGGCTAAAGTCACGCGAGACGGAAGGAGGCATGTGGTCGAATACGCAATCGTCCACATCCAGATAGACCGTAAAGGCACCCTACCTGAGAATCCGCGGATAGGGTTCCGAGCCAAGATGCCTTTGGCGGCCTTTTAAGCCAGATGAATGACCGTCCAGGAGACGGGAGGCAGCTGAAGGCTCAAGGCATCCTCATCCATCTTGAAATCTGTCCGGGCATGCATGACGACCCGCTCCTGGTCTTCAAGAGTGTTGCGTGCCGAGGGGTCGTCCTCATGCAGGGTGCTGACCGTGGCCTGTCGATGTCGATCCTGTTCAGGCAGGGCGATTTTGAAATCAACAGAACTGTCGAGGCTGCGGTTGACCGCGAAAACACTGAGGGAGCCGTCGGCACCTCTGACGGCCACTGAATCCGTCATGGGCACCTGGCCATAGCGCGAGGTCTCATAGGTATCTCCGCTTTGCAGGCTCTTGAGTACACTGGCGCCTCGTGCATAACGGGCGGTCAGGGCGAAGGGATAGAAAATGGTCTGCCTCCAGGCCGGGCCGCCGGGTTCAGTCATGATGGGGGCAATGACGTTGACCAGCTGGGCCAGGCTGGCCGCATGAACGACGTCGGCATGCCGGAGCAGGGTGATCAGCAGGTCGCCCACCACCACGGCATCTGCCACCGAATAGACATCCTCCAAGAGCGGCGCGCCTATAGGCCAATTGTCGATGCCTTCGGGCGATCTGCTGGCCTCTGCAGCCTGGTACCAGACATTCCACTCGTCGAAGGAGATGTAAACCTGATGGTCACTGCCCAGCCGGGCACGCGAGGCGGCGATGATGGCCGCCACATCGGTGATGAAACTGTCCATGTCCACGCCAGAAGCCAGAAAGCTGGCCATATCTCCATCCCGGGGCGCGTAATAGGCATGGCATGAGAGAAAGTTCACATTTTCGAAGCAACGCTCCAGGACGGTACGCTCCCAGAGACCGAAAGTGGGCATGGTATGCGAAGAGGATCCGCATACAACCAGATCCAAGTCCGGATCGATCATCCGCATGGCCACAGCCGTCCGGTTGGCCAGATCCGCATATTCCTGTGCACTCTTGTGGCCGATTTGCCAGTCGCCGTCCATCTCGTTGCCCAGACACCACATCCTGATGTTGAAGGGGCGATCATGGCCGTTGGCACGCCGCCGTTCAGACAGCTCGGTACCCGATGGCACATTGCAGTATTCGAGCAGATCCAGGGCCTCCTGCAAGCCCCTGGTGCCCAGGTTGACGGCCTCCATGAGCTCGTTGCCGCCCAGCTTGTCCAGCCATTCGCTCATCTCGTGCAAGCCGAACTCGTTGCTTTCGCCGGAATGCCAGGCCAGGTCGAGACGACGAGGACGGCTTTCGCGCGGTCCCACGCCATCCTCCCAGCGGTAGCCCGAGACGAAGTTGCCACCCGGGTATCGGATGGTGGTCACGCCCAATTCCTTGACCAGATCCATGACGTCCCGGCGGAAACCCTGCTCGTCTGCTGTAGGATGCCCCGGCTCATAGATGCCAGAGTAGATGCCCCTGCCCAGGTGCTCCACGAAGGATCCGAAGAGGCGATCGTCAATGGGCGTGGACTCCTGCTCCTCATCCACCCTGAACTCTGCCCTGCCGCTGTGATTTAGCTGCCTTCGCGTCACTGTCTAACTCCTTCGTTCTGACTCTGTTGTCTATGGTTCTCGCCGACCCTATAACTATAGGCCATTTGAATAGTACAACCTTGTGTCTTCGACAAGGCACCCGTCTGTCGCCTCCTGCAATCTCAGAAGGTGCCTCCTGGCACAGAACGAAAAACCGCGTAATCATCCCACCTCGCACAAGGGATGGGAATATTCGAAACAGACCGGCAGCACCAGGCCTCGAGTCGGGAGAGTTAAACACGATTTAATCGATTGGGCATCCCAATACTCGTATTTACCACTACTCGTATTTGCCACAACCAGGAGCATTTGATACAGGGGGGGGGGGGCATTGCTTGATGGATCATGCAATATTAAAGAAACCGGGCTATAGGAACTAAACGCGTTGTTTATGTTGGGGGTTTGGCCTTGTGGCTGTAAGCGTGTTGGGTGGTTGTTAATAGGTCGGG